>NZ_JALQDV010000046.1:0-54680 GCF_023631045.1 Caballeronia sp. AZ7_KS35
CTTGCCCGCCAGCGGCAAGCGATACTTCGCGATCTGACCGATCCCGATGTTCCGGTATTCCGGCCTTGGTTTTTTTAATGCTTCAGCCACATTAGACCCCTTCCCAAACTGATTGACGATTCGCGCGCCGTCGACGATCGACACGGGCGCGACCCGCCCTGCCGATTCGCTTTGACGAGCAACCGGCAACGTATTCGGGGATAGTTCTAGCCCGCGCACTGCGCGATAGCGGTATTTTGTCGCGCGATTGATATACTGTCCAATATCTATCTCGTCTTTCTGAAATAGCTTTTTCATATATCGCATGGAATTGCGACATCTCCGCTACTTTCTGGCCGTCGCCGAGGAACGCAATGTGACGCGCGCTGCCGAGCGGCTCGGCATCGGACAGCCGCCGCTCAGTCAGCAGATTCACGCGCTCGAAGACGAACTCGGCGTGCGGCTCTTTCGCCGCACGGGGCACGGCGTCGTGCTGACGGAAGCCGGCGAGGCGTTCGCCGCCGACGCGAAGCGTCTCGTCGACGACGCGCGTCTCGCCGTCGAGAAAGCGCAGAGCGCGGGGCGCGGCGAGATCGGGCAGCTCAATATCGGCTTCACGGGATCGGCGGCGTTCAATCCGGTCGTGTCGAAGCTCATACGGTCGTATCGGCAGGCTTATCCGAACGTCATGCTGACGCTGACCGAAGGCAATACCGCGCAACTGCTCGCGCATCTCGACGCCGGCCGCGTCGATGTCGCGTTCGTCCGTCTCGGCAGCCAGTCGCCCGCGGGCGTGCAGATCAATCACATCGCGATCGAGCCGATGAAAATCGTGCTGCCCGCCACGCACAAGCTCGCGAAAAAGCGCAAGGTGCCGTTGGCGACGCTGGCGGAGGATCCTTTCGTGATGCTTCCGCGCGAGGCAAGTCCGACATTGCACGACGTCATCATCGGTGCGTGCCGTGAAGCGGGATTCGAGCCGGTCGCCGGCCAGCAGGCGCCGCAGCTATCATCGGTCGTCAATCTGGTCGCGGCGGAATTCGGCGTGTCGCTGGTGCCGGCGTCGGTGTGCCAGATTCAGGTCGATGGCGTCGCCTACACCGATGCGCTCGGCAGCGCGATCACGATTCGTCTGGCGCTTGCATCGCGCATCGATGCGACAGCCGCCAAGACCGCCAACTTTCTCGATATCGCGCGGCAGATCGTTACGTCATCGACCTGACATTGTCATCAGAACAAGCGTGCATTGCATTCGACGATTTTTCGTCCAACACTTCATGTCGCAAAGAGCGTTGAAGAAGGCCGATTCCCGTCAGGTCGAGGAGCAAGGTCATGCGCGAAGATCTGAAGCATCCGCTGCAATGCACGCCCGCGTGCCGCCGGAGCTTTCTCAAATCAGTTGCGTCTGCAACTATCGCCGGGCTCGCGGTTCCGCCGCTCCTCATGACATCCGCTCACGCCGACGCGTTGACGCACGCGCAGCGCGACGCGATGTCGCCCGAGCAGATTCTCGATGCGATGAAGCGCGGCAACGAGCGTTTCCGCAGAGGCGAACGCAAGGCGCGCAACTACCTTGCCGAACAAAAGACGAGCGCAAAGGGACAATATCCCGCGGCCGTGCTGCTCAGTTGCATCGATTCGCGCGCGCCCGCCGAGGTAATCATGGATCTGGGCATCGGCGATATCTTCAACTGCCGCGTCGCGGGGAACATCGAAAACGACGACATTCTCGGCAGCATGGAATTCGCGTGCAAGCTGATGGGCGCGAAAGTCGTGCTGGTGATGGGACATACGTCTTGCGGCGCGATCAAAGGCGCGATCGCCAATGCCGAACTAGGTCATCTCACGGCGTTGCTCGCGCGCATCAAACCCGCCGTGGAAGCCACGAAGTACGACGGCGAGCGCACGGCGACCAATTACACGTTCGTCGACATGGTGGCGCGCAAGAACGTCGAGTCGACCATCGCGCAGATTCGCCAGGAAAGCGCCGTGCTGAGCGACATGGAGAAGCAGCACGCCATCAAGATAGCCGGCGCGATGTACAACCTCGGCACCGGCGCGGTGGACTTCTTCGGCTCTTAACTTTCGACGCGCTCGCGAAGTTCTTCCGTTTGCCTGACGACACCGCGCTTCGCGGACCAATACTCGGTTCGCACGCCGATGTCCTCCGACACGAACGGTCCGCCGCGCGTCGAGCGGTAGTGCGCGAGCGCCTTGTACACGAGACGTTGCCCGATCAGCAGAATCGGCACGTTGAGCAGCACCATCACGATGTTCATCAGATCGGAAAGCGCCCACAGGTTAGGCAATTCGAGTCCCGCAAGCACGGTGAGCGCGCCGAACGGCACGAACACGAGCGAGCCGACGACGCGAATGCCGATGATGAAACCTCTGCTTCGTGAAATGAAGTTGGCCGAGATTTCGGCGAACGAAATCATGCCGAGCAACGTCGTGAACGCAAAGAGGCCGTAGCACACGCACATCACGATCTTGACGACATGCGCGACCGAAACCGGCACGAGCGTTTCGACCGATGCGAGATAGACCGTGATCTTCGATGCCCTGACCGACTCCCACGCCTGACCGTCCACCGTGCCGGTCCATACGTGCGCCATCACGACGATGAAGCCGGTCATCGTGCAGATGACCATCGTGTCGAAGAACACGCCGAGGCTCTGCACGAAGCCCTGTTCGCAAGGGTGATCGTTATCGGCGATCGCCGCGGCCATCGTGATGGTGCCCTGCCCCGCTTCGTTCGACATCAGCCCGCGCTTGACGCCTTGAGCGAGCGCCGTGCCGATCGCGCCGCCGAAGAGCGCATGCGGCGCGAATGCACCGACGATCACCTCATGAAAGAAGTAGGGAATCAGCGGCAGATTGATGACGATGATGACGAGCGACATCAGACAGAAGAGCGTCGCCTTGATCGGCACGAGCACATCGGTATAAGCGGTCACGCGGCGAATGCCGCCCATGATGATGAACGAGCACGCTGCGATGAGCACCGCCGCGATGACGTAATACACCGTCGACTGACGCCCGAGATGCGTGCCGGTCACCGTATCGGCGATGGTGCCGATCGCGGTGAACACGTTGAACGTTTGCGGCGGCACATTGAAAAGCGCATAGACGATGAATACGAGCGACAGCAACGTGCCGACGAAGCGCTTGTCGCCGAGAATGCGCCGCCCATAGAACGGCAAGCCGCCGACGAACTCGTCGTGCTTTTTCTCCTTGAAGAGCTGCGCGAGCGTCGATTCCATGAACGCGGTCGCCATGCCGAAGAACGCGGCCACCCACATCCAGAACAACGCGCCCGGTCCGCCGACGGAAATCGCGCCCGTAATGCCGACGATATTGCCGGGCCCGGCACGCATCGCGAGCCCGAGCATGAACGACGCAAGCGCGCTGACGCCGGTTTTCGACGACTGCCTGCGCAGCATCATGCGAACGATCTTGCCGACGTTCATCGTCTGGATGAAGCGCGTGCGGATCGTGAAGTGAATGCCCACGCCGACAAGCAAAAGGATCGCGAACGAAAACTGCCCGAGCACGGGGATTTGTGAATAAGCCTTGAAATTCGTGGGGAAATCCCACAAGAAATCCGAGACGGGCGCAATGCAGGCAAACAATGCATTCACGGATTGGAAGAGACTTTCCACGCTTGGGCGTTCCTTTCTTGCTTCGGCCTGTCTGAGACAGGGGTTCGGGATGTTGATAAACGAGTCGTCGCGCGTGCCGCAATGGACGCGCAAACGTGTGCGAGGCCGCGATTATACGGGTCGGCGTCGTACATTCATCCGACGATCGTTTCGTGCAGAAAGGCGCTGGCGCAACGAGACAGTTAGTTGCAGCGAGAAATCAAGCTCATCTCATTCTTCTCTTGCACAATCACGTTCCCAACGCTGCTGGAGAATGAAGATGAAGATTGCCGAACGCCTCGCGAAACTTCTCGTCGTGGCTTCGATGGCCCTGCTCGCGTCGCTCGTCAGCTTTGGCAATCTGACGGACTACGGCAGCAACCTGCAGTTCGTCGAGCACGTCATGCGAATGGACACGACGTTTCCCGGCAACGCGAACATGTATCGCGCGATCACGTCGCCGGTGCTTCAGCATCTCGGCTATGACGCGATCATTTTTCTCGAAACGCTCACCGCGCTTCTTTGCTGGACAGGCGTAATCGCGATGGCCCGCGCACTGCGCCAGGAGAGCGCGGCCTTCGCGCGAGCCAAACGCTGGGCGATCGCGGGCCTCACGCTCGGCTATCTCACCTGGCAAGTCTGCTTCATGTCGATCGGCGGCGAATGGTTCGGCATGTGGCAATCGCAGCAATGGAACGGCACCGAAAGCGCGTTTCGCTTCTTCATCACGTTTCTTCTGATATTGATCTTCGTGACGCGTAGCGAATCAGGTTGAACGCCGATCAGTTCAACGCGACCGCAGCCGCCGCGCCAACGGGCGTGCCTTCGATCGCCACCGACTTCTGCCCGTCCGGCCCCACGGGCACATCGCCGACGAGCGTCGTGCGATACAACTGGCGATCGAAGTCGAGATCGAAGATATCCGTCGGCGCGAGATGCGCGGTCGTGCGGTTGTCCCAGAACGCGATGCTGCCCGGCTCCCACTTGAATCTCACCGTGAATTCCGGCCGCGTCACATGCTCCCATAGCAGTTCGAGCAACACCTGACTTTCGCGCGGCGCGAGCCCCGCGATGTGCTTGAGAAAACCCGGACTGACATACAGCGCGCGTTCGCCGGTCTCGGGATGCACGCGCACCAACGGATGCTCGGCGACGAGCGTGTGATCCGTCACGGCCTTCGTGAACGCATCGGTGCCGCTTGCGCCTTGCGGCGGCGCGAAACGATGCACGCCGCGCAGCCCATCGACGAACGCGCGCAGCGGCGCAGACAGCTTCTCGTATGCGATCACGAGATTGGTCCATTGCGTATCGCCGCCATAGGGCGGAATCGTGACGCCGCGCAGGATCGATGCGAACGGCGGATTCACCGCGGCAGTCACATCCGTATGCCAGCCCGTCCACGGACGCAGCACCGATTGCCCTTCGAAGCGCGTGGCCTTGCGAAACTTCGAAATCGAGTAAATCTCCGGATGCCCGTCGACGTGGCCGAACACCGGATGCCCCACCGTGAGCTCGCCGAAGTGCGCCGAGAACGCGATGTGTTGTTCGTGACTCAGGAACTGCTCGCGGAAGAAGACCACGCGCCATTTGAGCAACGCGGCGCGAATTGCTTCGACCTGTGCGGAAGACAAGGGACGCGTAAGGTCGACGCCGCCGATCTCCGCGCCGATATGCGCCGACAGCGGGCTGACAGTCACTTCCGTTTCATTCCCGATGGCCACTGCATTCATTTCGGATTCCTTTCGATAATGGATAAATGAAAGACGTGTCAACTGCCTTGCGCGCTCGAATCGTCAGCGAAGAAATAGTCGCGCCATGATTTCGGCTCGTGACGAATCACGCCGACCTTATGCAGGAATGTGCCCAGTTGGAGCGTGTTTTGCGGCGTCGTCGCGAAGCTCGCTTCCTTGTCGCTGAGAATGCGCTCGACGAACGCAGGCGAGAGCTTCGACCCGTCCTGACGAATATAGATGGCCGCCGCTTGAGCCTTGTCATTCTCGACGAGCTTCGCCGCATCGTCGAGCGCCGCGCGCACGGCGGCGTAGGTCTTCGGATTGTCCTTGCGCCATTTGTCGGAAGTCACGACAACACTGCCCGTCGACGGTCCGCCGAGGATTTCGGTGGAACTCGTGACCTTGTGGATCTTCGGATCTTCGAGTTCCTGATACTGATAGGGCGCGTTGGAGAAATGCAGATTGACGACCGAGTTGCCCGATAACATCGCGGTCGTCGCATCGGCGTGCGGCATGTTGACTTCGAAACGGTCGAGCCGCGCATACTCGGCATCGCCGAACGCCCTGGCCGACGCCATTTGCAGCAGACGTCCCTGCTGCGACACTGCGACGGACACCACCGCGATGCGATCCTTCTCGCCAATATCCCTGATGCTGCGAATGCGCGGATCGTTCGTCACGAGATACACCGGCACCGCGCTTTGCGCCGCAATGGCCCGAAAATCCTGATGCCCGCGCGTGCGATCCCAGATCGTCATCAACGGCCCGATGCCGATAGTCGCGATATCCGCCGCGCCCGAGAGCAGCGCTTCGTTCACGGCCGCGCCGCCGGAAAGCGTGTTCCACTGCACGTCGATATCGAGGCCCGCGCGCGCGCCGGCCTTCTCGATGAGCTTCTGGTCCTTCGCGACCTTGAGCAGCAACGAGCCGATGCCATATTGATCGACGATCTTCACCTTGCCTTCGGCGTGCGCGCGATGCATCGGTAAAGCACATGCCGCCATCAACGCGAGCATGGCGAAGAGGCGATGCAATGAAGTCGTCGGGATCATGCGGGGATATCGTGGATGAGCGGCGAGCGATCAATGTACTAGCCGCTTCCTCACACGCGAACGAAGAAATCCCGATACGGATAGCTTCGTTCGCGATAAGCGCCAGGGCGGCGCTCACGACGATTCGATGCACTGCGCCGTTCGAAAGACGCAGTGCGGTGCAACATGCTTACCAGTGATAGTTCATGCCGGCGAACACCTGACGTCCGTAACCGAACGCACACCAGCTGCCGTAGTAACACGACGCGACGTATTCCTTGTTGAACAGGTTCTGCGCGTTCACATACAGCTCGACGCCCTTGAACTGCGGCATGGCGCGGCCGAGATCGTAGTTCAGCGTGGCATCGACGAGGAAGAAGCTCGACACCTTGAAGCTGTTGTCGCTGCTATACGTCGTGCCGGTGTAGCGTCCGCCCGCGCCCATCGAGAGACCGGCGAGCGGTCCGCGATTGACCGTGTAATACGCCCACAACGAAGCCTGATTCTGCGGAATCGCGGGCAGGAACTTGCCTTCGAGACCGCTGTTGTCCTTCGTGTACTTCGTGCTGAGATACGTGTAGCTCGCCGTGACGTTCAACGAATCCGTGAGGCTCGCCTTCGCTTCGAGTTCGACGCCGAGCGAGCGCGCTTCGCCGACCGCCGACTGGAAGTTCGGGTTGTCCGCATTGACCGTCAGCAGATTCTTGCGCGTCAGGTCGAACAGCGCGGCCGAGAAGAACGCGTTGTAGCCCTTCGGCTGGAACTTCACGCCGACTTCATACTGACGTCCCTTCTCCGGCGAAAACTGCTGACCGTTGATGTCCGTGCCCGCTTGCGGCGTGAACGATTCGGTGTAGCTGACATACGGCGCGATGCCGTTATCGAACACATACGTGAGGCCCGCGCGACCCGTGAACGCGCGATCGAACTGATGCGACACGACGCCGTACGTCGTGTTGTTCGAATCGCTGCTCGCCCAGTCCTCGCGCCCGCCGAGCGTGAGAATCACGTTGCCCCAGCGCGCCTGATCCTGCGCATACACGCCGTATTGCGTGCCGCTCAGGATCTGGTGATAGCGGTCCGGCGGCGTGATCGCCTGGTTGTAGTTCGGCGCGAACATGTCGAGCGACGGCGCGGTGCCGAAGCCCGCATCGAAGTTGCTCGCATAGTGCTGGTAATCGAAGCCGAACAGCAGCGTATGGTCGATCGGGCCGGTCGAGACGTTGCCTTCGAGCTGATTGTCGAGCTGAATCGTGTTCAGGTTGTCCTTCGACGCAGCCGTGCCGCGATCGAGCGTGCGCAAGTCGTCTTCGAGCGCGCTCGCATAGACGCTCTTGTAGTCCTGCGCGAGATGCAGCAGACGTCCGTTCGAGCGGAACGACCACGCGTTGTTGAGCTTGCGGTCGAACTTGTAGCCGATCGCTTCCTGCACGCGATTGAAGCTCTCGAAGTTGTGATCGCCGTCGTAGAAGTCGCTCGGCAGCTTGCCGTTCGGGTTGTAGAGCACCGTGCCTTGCGGCGGCACGCTGCCGTAGGACGTGCTGTCCGGATCGTGCTGATAGAGGCCGTACAGCGTGAGCGAAGTCTTGTTGTCCGGACGCCACGTGAACGACGGCGCGATCGCGATGCGCTTGTTGTACGTCGATTGCACTTGCCCGTCTTCCGAACGCGCGATGCCGGTGATGCGGTACAGATAGCGATCGTCGCCCGCGATCGGCCCGGAGAAATCGAACTTGGCCGACTTGTGCGCGTAGTTGCCGAACTCGATGCCCACTTCATGCAGCGGCACGACCGTCGGCATCTTGCTTTCCTGATCCAGCAGGCCGCCCGCCGCCGCCTGACCGTACAGCACCGAGACCGGGCCCTTCAACACTTCGACGCGCTCCATCAAATACGGATCGATCTGCGGCACCGCGTACCAGCCGTTGTCGAGCAGCTTGAGACCGTTCCAGTACTTGTCGGCGTCGAAGCCGCGCACTTTCAGCATGTCGTAACGCGTCGCGATGCCGCCGCGCGTTTCGGGCGTGACACCCGACACATAGCGCACGGCCGCATTGAGCGTCTGCGCGTTCTGCTGATCCATCTGCTCGCGCGTGACGACCGAGACGGACTGCGGCGTCTCGAGGAGCGACGTGCCCGTCTTGAGCGCCGTCGATTCTTTCGCGACGTAGCCTTTCGTCGGACCATACGGTTCATCGACGTTCTGCGCCGTGACCTTCACCGCGGGCAGCGTGCTTTCGGCCGGCGCGTTCGACGCCGCAGCCGCCGATGCACCCGACGGCGCATCCGCGGACTGTGCGTGGGCGAGCGGCGCTGCCGCGAACAGCAGCAAGGCGGCCAGTTTCAAAGGCCGCATCGCGACCGGGCTCGTCGTTCCTGTCTTCATGCTCATTTCTTTTGGAGGTCCATTGCGTGTGAATGCGAATCGTTATTATTTGCGTCCGCATTGTGACAAGATGTTTTGTCCTTGTAAAGAATCAATTGGAAATCTTTAGTCTAAAAACGACAGTCTCGATCTGCCCGAGCCGCGCCAGGCACGCATGGCCTGGACTGGATTCGTTAATGCGGATGCGGTCGACATCGCCGCCTTCATCGGCGCATGGACGCGCGCAGGTCAACGAGCCGCTTTCTTCTTCGCTTTCGTCTGATTCAACGAGATCGCCGCGCGCACGAGATTCTTAAGCGCGTGTGCATCGATCTTGTCGCCTTCGAAAAAATCGATTGCACGCCGCGCGTTGCCTTCGAGGCTCGCGTTGAAGAGTTTGTCGGGGTCCGGCAGGCTCGCTCCGTGCGCGAAGGTGAGCTTCACTTTGTCCTTGTGCGCGTTGCCCACCGCGATCATGCCGTCGCGATACCAGACCGGGCTGCCCATGTACTTCCACTCCTCGACGATCCCTTCGTCCGCTGCGAGGATGATCTTGCGCACATTGGCGAAGGTCTCGCCGCGCCAATCCGCGATGCCCGCGATCAGTTCGTCGATACGTTCCGATGCATTCATGCATTTCTCCTGTTTTTATTCGTGAGCGACATCAGCGGACGAGGCCCGGACTGCCTATGGTGAATTGCAGCCTTTGCGCCTGATCGAGATGAAAGATGAATGAAGGACGCGAGCGGATCAGCAAGGTTCGCGCGTCCGCGCTGCGCGCCGTGCGGATATAGCCTTCGACGGTACGCACCAGCTTCTGCAACGAGACGATCTCGTGTTCGAGATACGCTTCGTCGAAATCGTAGGTGCTGGTTTCATCGAGCTCGGCAATCTCGCTGTTGCTTTGCTTCGTCAATGCGTCGCTCGTCGCGCTGCGTTGCGGCTCCGTGCCGAAGCGCTGCGTCAGCGTCATGATCTCCTGATTGACCTGCGCGTGTTCCGACACGATCCGTTTCGCGTAGACCTGCAGGCTGTTGGAGCGCGTCTTGCGCAACGCGAGATTGGCCGCCGCGATCTCGGCCTGATTGGCGACGAAGACGACGCCGAGCATCTGTTCATCCGTAAGCGAAGGCTCTTGCGCGTACACACGAGCCGTCCAAAAGAGCAACACGAGCAACGCCGCGACGATGCGCTTGCCGTTCATGCGCGCCTCCCGATCATGTCGACGGCGATGACTTTACCTTGAAACATGTGCTTCACCTGTCCGAAACGGTGGCCTTTCGTGTTCGATATGCGAGCCTTCAGGTCGCCCACTCCTCGCAAAGCAGCGTCCAGTATGGAGTGCAGGCCGATGCGTGGACTAAGATGTAGCCTTTGATCCAAGACAAGCTCCTGCCGCTTCTCACGAAGACGGCGGCACATCAACTTTCCCTTCAACTCTATGAACGCCGAAACGGTTTGGCCCGAGCAATCCTTCGACTGTGAAGGCTGGCGCGGCGAGATGGCTTCGCGCATCGCCAGCTTCGACTGGTCGGACACGGCCATGGGCCCGATCGGTCGATGGTCGAAGAGTCTGCGGGCAGCCGTGCAACTTCTGCTTGCTTCGCCTGTGCCGCTCGTCATGCTCTGGGGCCGGCGCGGCACGATGATCTACAACGACGCCTATGCGGGCTTCGCCGGTGGACGTCATCCGTTTCTGCTCGGCAAGCCTGTCGAAGACGGCTGGCCCGAGATCGCCGCGTTCAATCGCAATGTCGTGGACACCTGTTTGTCCGGCGCAACGCTGTCCTACGCCGACAAGCGTCTCACGCTGCATCGCAATGGCCGGCCCGAAGACGTGTGGATGGATCTGCACTACAGTCCTGTCGCAGAAGACGACGGTCATCCGGCAGGCGTGATTGCCGTCGTCGTCGAAACGACTCGCAAGGTGCTTGCCGAAGACAAGCTGCTCAAGCTCATGCAGACGCTGGAAGAACGCGTCGCGGAAGCGGTCACGGCGCGCGTCGAGGCCGAGGAGCGGTTTCGTCAGGTGCAGAAGCTGGAAGCCATCGGCAATCTGACGGGCGGCGTCGCGCACGACTTCAACAACGTCTTGCAGATCATCTCCGCGAACCTGCAGTTGATCGAACTCGCGACGCGCGACAAACCCGATCTCACACGCAGGCTGCGCGTGATGAGCGAAGCCGTCGCGCGCGGCGGCAAGCTCGCCTCGCAGATGCTCGCCTTCGCGCGACGTCAGCCGCTCAATCCCGCCGTCGTCGATCCGGCGAAGCTCGTCGCGGACATGTGCGAGTTCCTGCAACGCGCGCTGCCCGAATCGATCAAGCTGAAGACCACGGTATCGTGCGATGCCTGGAATCTCTTCGTCGATCGCCATCAACTGGAAAACGCGCTGCTCAATCTCGTCATCAATTCGCGGGACGCGATTCATGAAGGCGGCAACATCCAGCTCGAAGTCTCGAACGCGACTCTCGGCGATCAGATGACGACCGGTCTCGCGTTGCCCGCGGGCGATTACGTGAAGCTCGTTGTTACCGACGACGGCGATGGCATGCCCGACAGCGTAAAAGCACGCATGTTCGAGCCTTTCTATTCGACGAAAGCCGAAGGCCAAGGCACCGGCCTCGGCCTGAGCATGGTGTTCGGCTTCGTGTCGCAAAGCGCGGGCTGCGTGGATGTCGAAACGCAGGTGGGCGAAGGCACATCCGTCGCGTTGTACTTCCCACGCTGCACGCAAGTCGAATCGACGAATGCGCACGGCGCGCGCCCGCGTGCATCGAGCGGCGGCGAAGTGGTGCTCGTCGTCGAGGACGATGCCGACGTGCGCCTCGCGACCATCGACATGGTTGCGCAGCTCGGCTACAAGGTGCTGTCGGCGCCGAGCGCGGAATCGGCGCTTGCCGTCCTGCAGAAGCATGGCCACGTCGATCTTCTTTTCAGCGATGTCGTGATGCCCGGCACGCTGCGCGCGAACGAGCTCGCGAAGATCGCGAGCGCGCCGCCGTATAACGCGACCGTGGTGTTCGCATCGGGCTATACGCGCGACATCATCTTTCACGAAGGGCGGCTCGACAAAGGCGTCGTGCTGCTGAAAAAGCCCTTCACGTTCGATGACCTCGCACGCACGATCCGCCATGCGCTCGATGCGCGGCGCTGAACGTCAACGCGACACGCGCGCCTTCGCCCAGTCGGCCTTCTTCGCAAGCGCGATGAACGCCGCGAGATATTCGACGCTGACATCGGCTTCGCGCGTGCCGAGATAAATCTTCTTCGCAATGCCCTTCCTCCCTAGCTTGAGCACGGCGAGCGGCATGCGGTCCGCGTATTCTTCCGCGAGCCAGCGTGGCAGCGCCGCGACGCCACGCGCACTCGCGACCATCTGCATCATGATGTCGGTCGTCTCGATCGTCTTGTGCCTTCTCGGCACGACATTCGCGGGCGTGAGGAACTGGGTGTAGATATCGAGGCGATCGGTTTCGACCGGATACGTGATCAGCACTTCCTGCGCGACCTGCTCCGGCGTGACATGAGCGGCATCGGCGAGCGTGTGCGCTTCGGGAACGACGAGCACCTGCTCGTAATCGAAGACGGGCGTGAAGCGCAAGCCCGGTTTCTTCAGCGGATCGGGTGTCACGAGCACGTCGATGTCGTAACCGAACAGCGCGCCGATGCCGCCGAACTGAAAGCGCTGCTTCACGTCTACATCGACATCGGGCCAGCGCGCGAGATACGGCGACACGACCTTGAGCAGCCACTGATAGCACGGATGACACTCCATGCCGATGCGCAAGGTGCCGCGCTCGCCTTCGGCATATTGCCTCATGCGCGCTTCGGCGAGTTCGAACTGCGGCAGCATGCGATTGGCGAGGCCAAGCAGATACTGGCCCGCCTGCGTGAGCCGCATGCTGCGCCCTTCGCGCGTCCACACCGCCGTGCCCAACTGCTGCTCCAGCTTCTTCACCGTATGGCTCAGCGCGGATTGCGTGAGGTTGAGCACGGCGGCGGCGGCGGTCAGCGAGCCTTGGCGCTCGACTTCTCGCACGACCATCAGATGCGCGCGTTCGAGCATAGGCGTCTCCATGAACGAATTTAATCGATGCATGAAATTAAACCATTTTTATTCATGCGTAGGAAATTCTATCATCGTCGCCATTCACTCTCTTTCCGACGAGAACACGCAACGATGGCCACGACACACAACCTCGGTTTCCCGCGCATCGGCGCAAACCGCGAGCTGAAGTTCGCGCTCGAAAAGTACTGGAAAAAAGAGTCATCGCGCGACGAGTTGAAGGCGGTCGGCGCTCACTTGCGCGAGCGCCACTGGAAGCATCAGTCGCGTCTCGATCTCGTGGCGGCCGGCGATTTCGCGTTCTACGATCAGGTGCTCGACATGAGCTTCACGCTCGGCAATCTGCCCGAACGCGTGCGCGGCTTTCACGGCGATGCGCTCGACAACGCCTTCCGCGTCGCTCGCGGACGCTCTTCCGAAAGCGCTGAGGAACATGCAGCGTGCTGCGAGGGCGTGGCTGCGGGTGAGATGACGAAATGGTTCGATACCAACTATCACTACATCGTCCCCGAGTTCGATGCGGCGACGCAGTTCACGCTCGATACGTCGCGTCTCGTCGAGCAGCTCGGCGAAGCGCGCGCGCTCGGCGTGAACGCGAAGCCCGTCATCATCGGGCCGGTGACGTATCTCTGGCTCGGCAAGGCGAAGGACGACTCCGACAAGCTCGCGCTTCTCCCGCGCCTGCTGCCCGTCTATGCAGCGCTGCTCGATCACTTCGCGGCGCTCGGTATCGAATGGGTGCAGATCGATGAACCCGCGCTCGTCACCGAACTCGATAAGCAATGGCGCGACGCTTTCGTCACCGCTTACGATGCGCTCTCACAACGACGCGTGCGCCTTCTGCTTGCGACCTACTTCGGCCAGTTGCAGGAGAATCTCGATCTCGCGTGCAAGCTGCCGATCGACGGCCTGCATATCGATGCGATCAACGCGCGCGATGACGTCGGCGCCGCTGCATCGCTGTTGCCGGATTCGTCGGTGCTATCGGTCGGCGCGATCAATGGCCGCAACATCTGGAAAACCGATCTGAACGCCACGCTCGACTGGCTCGAACCGCTGCATGCATCGCTCGGCGACAGGCTGTGGATCGCGCCATCGTGCTCGCTGTTGCATACGCCCGTCGATCTTGCGAGCGAAATGAAGCTCGATGCCGAAATCAGATCGTGGCTCGCATTCGCGCTACAAAAGCTCGATGAACTCGATGTGCTCGCACGCGCCTTGAACGACGGTCGCGCCAGCGTCGCCGATGCGCTCGCGTGCAACGCGGCCGCGATCGCGAGCCGCCGCGCATCATCGCGCGTGCATAACCCGGCGGTGAAAGAAGCGCTCACAAAGATCGACGCGACGCTCGGCCAGCGCGCGAGCGCATACGAAACGCGCGCGCAGAAGCAGGCCGCGATGCTCGCGCTGCCCGCCTATCCGACGACGACCATCGGCTCGTTTCCGCAAACGAACGAAATCCGTCATGCGCGTCGTCAGTTCAGGAGCGGACAGCTCGATGCAACCACCTATCGCGCCGCGATGGAACGCGAAATCACGCGCGCCGTGAAGGAACAGGAGGCGCTCGGGCTCGACGTGCTCGTGCACGGCGAAGCCGAGCGCAACGACATGGTCGAGTACTTCGGCGAGCGGCTCGACGGCTATGCGTTCAGCGAGTTCGGCTGGGTGCAGTCGTATGGATCGCGCTGCGTGAAGCCGCCGATTCTGTTCGGCGATATCAGCCGTCCGAAGCCGATGACCGTCGAATGGACCCGCTATGCGCAAGCGCAAACCCGGAAGCCGATGAAAGGCATGCTGACCGGTCCCGTCACGATCCTGAACTGGTCGTTCGTGCGCGACGATCAACCGCGTTCCGAATCGTGCCGGCAACTCGCGCTCGCGATCCGCGCTGAAGTGCTCGATCTGGAGGAGGCCGGCGTTCGCGTGATCCAGATCGATGAGGCCGCGTTGCGCGAAGGCCTGCCGCTGCGCCGCGCGCAATGGGATGGCTATCTGCGCTGGGCGGTGGAAGCGTTTCGCATCGCCGCGAACGGCGTGCGCGACGAAACGCAGATACACACGCACATGTGCTATTCGGAGTTCAACGACATCATCGCATCGATCGCCGTTATGGATGCCGATGTCATCACCATCGAAACGTCGCGCTCCGACATGGAACTGCTCGAAGCCTTCGACCATTTCAAGTACCCGAATCAGATCGGGCCGGGCGTGTACGACATCCACTCGCCGAATATCCCGAGCGAAGCGCAAATCGTCGCGTTGATGACGAAGGCAGCGGAGCGGATTCCGCGCGAGCGTCTGTGGGTGAATCCCGACTGCGGACTCAAGACGCGTCAATGGGACGAAGTGATTCCCGCGCTGCGCAACATGGTCGCGGCCGCGCATACGCTGCGTGCATCGGCGTAAATCGCTTCCTACGGTCAGCATGTTGCGGCCTGCGAGCTTCGTACGGAATAGCGCGACGTCCGCATGGCGGCATTGCGGCATGGCCCTTGCTCGCCGAATACACATATCCTCGTCCAAAGGAGACGCGCATCATGAAGCTCTATTACGCGCCCGGCGCATGCAGTCTCGCCGATCACATCGCGATGCACGAAGCCGGCCTGACCTTCGACCGCGTGAAGGTCGATCTGAAGACCAAGGTGACGGAAGACGGCACGCCCTTCGGCGAAATCAACCCGAAGAGTTATGTGCCCGTCGTCGAGTTCGACGATGGCAAGCGTCTCACCGAAAACGTCGCGATTCTTTCGTGGGTCGCGCAAAAAGCGCCATCGCTCGCGCCTTCCGGCGACGACGGCCATCTGCGTCTGCTGGAAATGCTTGCGTTCATTTCGACCGAGATCCACAAGCAGTTCGGACGCGTGTTCCGGCCGACATCCGATGCGGAAGCGTCGGCGGCGCGCGAGAAAATCGGCCAGCGCTTTGCGTATGTCGCGAAGACGATGCGCGGCGATTATCTCTTCGGCAACGATGTAAGCGTCGCGGATGCCTATCTCTTCACGATGCTGACGTGGGCGCAGAAAATGGGCGTCGATATGCCCGCCGAGCTCCAGGCGTTCTACAAGCGCATGCGCGAGCGCCCCGCAGTGAAACTTGCGTTCGAGCACGAAGGGCTTGAATGAGGGAAACGCGTTGCTGGCCGCAAAGCCCGGAACGCGCCTTGCGCCATGCTTCGTACCAACATCGACTGATGGAGGCAGGTCATGCAAGCGAACAGAACCATCGCGATTTCGGCTTTACTGATGGCGCTCTCGGGCGGCGCATTCGCCGCAGCCGATCAGACGCAGCCGGGCGCAAGCCACGGACCGTCGAGCGCGAAGAACGCGCAGGATGCGGCCGGCATCACGCCGAACTCCGGCCACAGCAGCGCGCCGTCGACGGGGCCGTCCGGCGTGGGCGGCTCATCGAATGGAACGAGCGGCGCGGGTGCGGGCACACGCCAAGGATCGGGCGGCATGCAGCCGCGTCTGAACGGCAGCGGCGGCACGAACGGCCAAACGAGCCCGTCGACGACCGGCGGCGGCGCGCAAGGCTGGTAATGCGTCAGGGCGTGTCGGGTGTGTCGAACCAGTCGTCGGCGGCGCGAAGTTCGAGCGAGCATTCGTTCGCGTTCGCCTGACCCGAGCGCGACTGGTCGAACGCACTCCGCACGTGCGCGATCACGCGATCCTGCACGATGAGGCGCTGCGCGGTATCCATCGCGCCATATCGCTCGAACTGACGCGCCGCGATGCGCAACACGACGCTGCAACGCGCATCGAGCGTCGTGTCGCGGCCCGTCTCGATGGCCCACGATACGTTGATGACGATGTCGTCGCCTTCGTCCACCACGCCTACGAACGGCGTCTTCCGTGCATCGAACGCACGCGACAACGCCACCTGCAATTCCTCCACGCGCTGATCCTGATCGGTGTATTTCATTCCTCGCTCTCCTGGATGCCTGTTCGATAATCGCCCAGCAAGCCGCGCTCCTGTCTGCAACGCGAACGGGTCCGTTGCTTGCTGCGCCCGATACGAAGGCGCGCGCCGCGTGCCGCATCACGATTCCGGGAGGCCCATCATGACGCCAGACAAGCCCGTGCCGCATGCCACCGCCGACGATATGGACGAACCCGTAGGCGAAGACACGAAGCAGCGTCAACTCGACGAACGCGAAAAGCGCACGCACGACGCATCGGAAAACGAATTGCCGTCGACGCAGGAAAAGAATCCCGTTCCGCCCAATTCCAACGCAACGTAGCCGATGCATCGCGCAGGTCATTCAACGAGGGATCACATCATGTCTACCGAGACTTACGTTCGCAACGGACATCGCGTCGAGATCACGATCGATCACGATCCAACGGGTCAATGCACCTGGTCCTACACGATCGATGCGGACGGCTTCACCGAAATGCGCGATCGGCCGTTGGAAAGCGCGGACGCCGCGAGGGAAGCGGCCACGACGCACGCGAACGCCAAGGCCGACGCACTACCCCCCGGCGACGAGGCCGGGGCCTAAGCGCTCCGGCGGTCTTTGATTCGGCGGATCGCCGATGGGATGCGGCGCGCCATCGGGGGGCACGGGATCGTCATCCGGTACGGAAGGATCGGGATCGACGTCGGGCGGCGGGATTTGCATGCGTTGGTCGGCGTCTGCGGGAAAGCGCGGTGAGTTCATCCTCATCTCCGGAACTTCCGCATTCCCCATGCCGCGGCCCTTGTCATGGCAACAACGTCGATGAATCCAGATCGGCGAGCTTGCCGAGTTCTTCGCGCCGCGTATCGCATGCATCGCGCACGCGCTGCCCAAAGCCGATCCAGATCGCGAACGCGACGACAGACAAACTTCCAAGCGTGATGAACGCCGCCGGGTAGCCATAGTGATGCGCGATCCAGCCGCCGAGCATCGGGCTCAGGCACGCGCCCGCCGCCTGGACGCCAAGCACCGCGCCCTGCCCCAGATTCACCCGTCCGCTTCCGTGCAGCAGATGCACGACGAGCGCGGGCACCGCGACGGTCTGCAAGCCCGCGCCGATGCCATCGAGCACCTGCACCGGCACGATGCCCCATGAAGGCGCGATCCACGCGGCCGTCATCGCGCGCAGCGGGAGCGTCGCGAGCGTGACGAGGATGATCCACCAGAAGCCCCATCGGCGAATCAGGCGGCTCGCATAGGCCGCCGCGACGAGCATCACGATCTGCGAGATCACGATATTGGCGGCCGTCACATGGCTGGGATCGGCAGTATGCGCCGACGCGACCGCGAGACTGTAGAGCGGCAGCATCGCGGAATTGCCGAGGTTGAACGCCGCGAGCGCGGCCGCCAGCACGAGCAGCGAGCGGTTGCGCAGCAGAACCTGTATGGCATCGGCGCGCGTGTCGGAGGGATCGTCGTTGTCGTCCTTTGCAATGCCGCGCGCGAAATGCCGATGCACCGAGCGCGGCGGAATCCACAGCGCCGCGAAGA
Source organism: Caballeronia sp. AZ7_KS35 (assembly GCF_023631045.1). Classification (NCBI taxonomy): domain Bacteria; kingdom Pseudomonadati; phylum Pseudomonadota; class Betaproteobacteria; order Burkholderiales; family Burkholderiaceae; genus Caballeronia; species Caballeronia sp. AZ7_KS35. The sequence continues at coordinate 18,268 of NZ_JALQDV010000046.1, forward strand.
TGCAGCCCGCACCGAACGCCGCGCTCAACGCGAAGATGTACGGCATGCCGAGCCACGCGCCGAGCCAGCCCGAAAGCGCCGCGGCCGCAATATTGCCCGCGTGATTCGCCACCTGATTGCGTCCGAACTGGCGATCGAAATTCTGCCGTCCGACGATGCCGAGCGTGAGGCCCGCGAGCGCGGGTCCCATCGTCGCGCCTGCGATCGCCGTGGCCACTTGCGACAGCGTGACGGGCCAGAAGCCTTGCCACATCCAGATGATGATCGCCGCGACGATGGACAGCGCGCTCGCGACCGCGACGATGGCGCGCCGGTGCGGCGTGGCATCGACGAGCGCGCCGGCGGGCGTCGTCACGAGCATGCCGACGATGCCGCCGATGGTCAGCACCGTGCCGATGCGGTCCGGCGTCCAGCCGTGCGCTTGCAGATAGATACCAAGAAACGGGCCGACGCCCGCCTGGACGTCCGCCGCGAAGAAGCTCACGGCGATGAGCGGACGGGTTGGCTTAACATTGTGTATTGGCATGTTTTGGATTCAGAGCACGATCTGCACGCTAAGTTCGACGACACCTTCGCTTCGAAGTCCGTAGTATTTCGCGCTCGATGCCGAATGGGTCTTAGCGCGCAGCATGAGGTCCGTTAACGCTTGCTTCGGCGCTGGCGTCATTCGACGATCGCTGCCGTCATCGCGCGCGGGGCGCAAGGCGCGATGCTCGCGTGCATCGTTCGATGTGAGTGTCATCCGAGGTATGCGTCTCCTTTATGCCGTGCCGAACGCACAGCAAATCGCATTCCGCGTGCTCGCGAGCAGTGGCGAACTGGGACTGTCGCTTGCTGCCTCTTCAACGTTCTGACCTTTTTCGGGAAATGTTCATGAACAACTTTGAAGAAGCGCGGGAACGCATGGTCGAACGTCAGTTGAAGGGGCGCGGCATCAGGAACGCGCGCGTGCTCGAATGCATGAGCGCCATCGCCCGCGATGCCTTCGTTCCCCCAGCCCTTGCCGAATTCGCCTACGAGGACAGCCCGTTGCCGATCGCCGCGGGTCAGACGATCTCGCAACCGTACATCGTCGCGCTGATGCTCGAAGCCGCCGACCTGCAACCTGGCGATCATGTCCTCGACATCGGCACCGGCTCGGGTTATGCGGCGGCGATCGCGGCGTGTATCGCGGCGCGCGTCGATACCATCGAACGGCATCGCGAACTCGCCGACGATGCCGCCGCCTTGCTCAAGGCGCTCGGGCTCACGAACGTCAGCGTGCATCATGCGGACGGCACGCTCGGCATGCCGCAGCACGCGCCCTTCGACGCGATCATCGCGGCGGCGGGCGGTCCATCCGTGCCCGACGCATGGCGCGCGCAACTCAAGATTGGCGGACGGCTCGTGATGCCCGTCGGCGACGCGCGCGAATCCCAGCGTCTGATGAAATACACGCGCACGGACGACGATGTGTGGCGCGACGAAGACCTCGGCGGCGTGATGTTCGTGCCGTTGATCGGCGCGCAAGGCTGGAGCGACGAACCCGACATTCGCACGGACAAACCCACGCTCGAGGAGCCCGTTGCGCGCACGTTGCCCGATCTGATCCGCGCATCGGCGGTGCGTCTGCCCGCGCTCGATGCGCCCGACTTCGCACATGCGTTCGATCGTTTCGCGGACAAGCGCGTCGTGTTGCTCGGCGAAGCGAGCCACGGCACCGCCGAGTTCTATGTAGCGCGCGCCGCCATCACGCGGCGTCTCATCGAACGGCACGGCTTCAGTTTCGTCGCGGTGGAAGCGGACTGGCCCGATGCCGCGATCATCGACGAGCACGTTCGCGGCCGTCCGCGCGCGCGACCCGAAGCACGACCGTTCACGCGTTTCCCTACGTGGATGTGGCGCAATACCGAGTTCGCCGCGTTCGTCGCGTGGCTGCGGCAGCACAACGCCGCGTTGCCCGACGAGCGCCGCGCCGCGTTCTATGGACTCGACCTGTATAGTCTTTCCGAATCCATCGCCGCCGTGCTCGCGTATCTCGACGCACAGGACCCGGGCGCGGCGCGCATTGCCCGCGTGCGCTATGGATGCCTCACGCCCTGGCAGAAAAACCCCGCTGTCTATGGACGCGCCGGGTGGCAGGCGGGCTTCGGCACATGCGAGGAAGCCGTCGTCGCGCAATTGCGCGATCTGCTGGACAGACGGCTCGCCACGTCCGCGAGCGATCACGGACTGCTCGACGCGACGCATAACGCGCGGCTCGTCGCATCGGCGGAGCAGTACTATCGCGCGATGTACGGGGCATCGGCGGAAAGCTGGAATCTGCGCGACACGCACATGTTCGACACGCTCGACAGCCTGCTCGATGCATGGGGACCGGACGCGCGCGCGGTCGTATGGGCGCACAACTCGCATCTCGGTGATGCATCCGCGACCGAGATGGGCCGCATGCGCGACGAGTTGAACGTCGGTCAGCTATGTCGCGAGCGCTTCGGCGACGACGCCGCGCTCATCGGCTTCGGCACGCACGCGGGCACGGTCGCGGCGGCATCGGACTGGGAGGAGCCGATGCAGATCATGCAGGTTCGGCCATCGCGCGCCGATAGTTACGAGCATCAGTTTCATCTTGCGGGCGTGAGTCCGTGCCTCGTCGATCTTCGTGCGGGCGTGAACGATGCACTGCGCGACGCATTGGGCGAGGAGCGGCTCGAACGCTTCATCGGCGTGGTCTATCGGCCCGATACCGAGTTGTACAGCCATTACGCGCAAGCCGAGCTGTCGGCGCAATTCGATGCGTTCGTGTGGTTCGATACGACGCGCGCGGTCAGCGCGATCGAGCCTTCACAAGTCACGCACGAGACGCCAGAAACCTTTCCGTTCGGCGTCTGACGCGCGTTTGCGCGTAATGGAGCGCGTAATGGAACGTAAGCGTTGCTTACACATGCTCACGTCATTTTCGTTGCCCATTGCGTACAGTCCGGGCATCCAGAACATCCCTTTGCCACTTCGAGAGGAACGAACATGAAGAAGAGTCGAATCGTCGCCGCACTGGTTTGCGCGAGCATCGGACTGACGACGGGCGCCGTTTTCGCACAGCCCGCACCCGGCGGTCCGGACGGCTATCACGATGCGCATCGCGCACCGGGCGGTCCGGGCGGTCCCGCTGCCAAGGGCGGTCCCGGCGCGCCGGGTCATGGTCCGGAGATGAATGGCCGCGACGCGCCCCGCCCGCCGCAGCATGCCAACGATGAGCCGCGTCGCGACTGGCGCAAGGGCGAGCGTCTTGATAACGATTACCGAAGCCGTCAGTACGTCGTCGACGACTGGCGCGGACAAGGCCTGCGTCAGCCGCCGCGCGGTTATCAGTGGGTCGGCGTCGGTGCGGACTATCTGCTGGTTGCGGTCGCGTCGGGCGTCATCGCGCAGGTCGTGTTGTCGCATTGATCTGCGTTGAATGCGCATAAAGAAAAGCCCGCCTGTCGAGGCGGGCAAGATGCGCTTAAACGAGAGGGGGTCGAAGCGCACATCCAACGCGGTACGTTACGAATGATTCGTGCGACTATAGCTTCCTGCGAATCGTGCCGGGCGAATCGGCGCTTTCCGTGGTCCTTGCCGGCGGGTCCGGCACAGCGACCGTCTGATCGAAAACGAAGCCCATTGCGATGTGCTCGGTGTTCGTGGATCCACATGCGGGGCACGTATCGTCTTCGAGAGCATCGTCTGAATATATGAGCTTGTTGCATGCTGCACAGCGTATAAGCATCTGTACTCCCGAAGTTCCAAGAAGATCGTCTCTCATTTATATGTCAAAACGAACGCACAGCCAATTGTTCTTTATGGGTGCCTTATGGGTCGCCTGTTGGGTCCCCTCTTGGGTCGCCTCGAGCACGCTTTAACCACCACGTTAATACGCTGTACACCGTTCAGCGGATGATGCTCCACTCGGACTCGATCGCGCCCGCAGCCATCGCGCACTCGCTGAACGGCGGCACCGGCTGCGCATCGGGCGCGCCGTGCCAGCGCACTTCGAAGCGCTCTTCCATCCGTTCCGGTCCCTTCGCCGCGCCCGCAATCGAGGCGAGCCTGCAACCCGCGGCCTGCATCGATTCAGCCAGCGTGTCCCGCGAAAAGACGCCTCTTTCATAAGTTATCCGGAGCTCCGCATGATTCTCGCGCGGTATGCGTCTTTCGACCTCCTTCAGAAACCAGAGCACGACGATCCCGAGCCCGAGTCCCGCCGCGCCGAGTCCAAGCTGACCGCCGCCGAAGCACAGTCCGACCACGGTCACGAACCATAACGTCGCCGCTGTCGTCACGCCTTTGACGAGGCCATCCTTGCGAAGAATCGCACCCGCGCCGATGAAGCCCACGCCCGACAGTATCCCGAGCGGCAGGCGCATCAGATCGATCTGCACGAACGAACCGGGCGTCTTGCCCGCCTGAGCAAGCAACGCGTTGACTTGCAGCATCGCGAGACACGCCGCGAGGCATACGAGCAGCGTGGTTCTCAATCCGGCGACCTTGCCCGATTCGCCGCGATTCAATCCGATGAGAATGCCGGCAAGCACAGCCAGCGATATTCGAATGCAGACATCCGGCCATTCGAGGGTGAGAGGCATGAGCGCCATCGTATGTGTCCTGAAGCAATCGTCCGCGTAAAGCGCTCTAGCAATCATCACGCCCGCATGGGTTCATCGCACCTTGCAGCGATTGAAAGACAGCGGCATGGCCATTGCGCGCAAGCCAAACAAGGCGTGCATGCAATGCGGCGCATTCTTTCGATCGTGTTTTCCGGAGACTTCAATCATGGCTATTACCGTCGGCGATTTTCTGGTCGATCGCCTGCATGCATGGGGCGTGCGCCGCATTTACGGTTATCCCGGCGACGGCATCAACGGCGTATTCGGCGCGCTCAGTCGCGCGAAAGGCAAGATCGAATTCATTCAGGCGCGTCATGAAGAGATGGCTGCGTTCATGGCATCGGCACATGCGAAGTTCACCGGCGAGTTGGGTGTATGCATCGCGACATCGGGTCCGGGCGCGGCGCATCTCGTCACGGGCCTCTACGATGCGCGCCTCGATCACATGCCCGTTCTCGCCATTGCGGGCCAGCAGGCACGCGCCGCATTGGGCGGACACTATCAGCAGGAAGTCGATCTGCCCGCGATGTTCAAGGACGTCGCCGGCGCCTTCGTTCAACAAGCGAGCGTGCCCTCGCAGATTCGTCATCTCGTCGATCGCGCGGTGCGTATTGCGCTATCGGAGCGCAAGGTGACGGCGCTCGTGCTGCCCAACGATCTGCAGGATCTGGAATACGAGCCGCCGGGCCGCAAGCACGGCACACTGCATTCGGGCGTGGGCTATCGCGCACCGAAGACGGTGCCTTATGCCGACGATCTGCAACGCGCCGCCGATGTGCTCAACGCCGGCAAGAAGGTCGCGATTCTCGTCGGCGCGGGCGCGCTGGAAGCCACGGACGAAGTCATCGCTGTCGCGGACAAACTCGGCGCGGGCGTCGCGAAGGCGCTGCTCGGCAAGGCCGCATTGCCGGACGATCTGCCCTTCGTCACCGGATCGATCGGCCTGCTCGGCACCGAGCCGAGCTACAAGCTGATGACCGAATGCGACACGCTCTTGATGATCGGCTCGGGCTTTCCCTACGCCGAGTTCCTGCCGAAGGAAGGCGAGGCGCGCGGCGTGCAGATCGACCTCAAGGCGGACATGCTTTCTATCCGCTATCCGATGGAAGTGAATCTCGTCGGCGACAGTGCCGAGACCTTGCGCGCGTTGCTGCCGCTTCTGGAACAGAAGACGGATGGTGCGTGGCGCAAGGACATCGAAGGTTGGATGGACGACTGGTGGAAGAAACTCGAAAAGCGCGCGATAGAGCCTGCGAAAGCCGGCGTGAATCCGCAGCGCACGATCTGGGAGCTGTCGCCGCGCGTGCCCGCGAACGCCATCGTCACGAGCGATTCCGGTTCGGTCGCGAACTGGTACGCGCGCGATCTCAAGGTCAAGCGCGGCATGAAGTGCTCGCTCTCGGGCGGTCTCGCCTCGATGGGCGCGGCCGTGCCCTACGCGATCGCGGCGAAATTCGCGTATCCGGAGCGTCCGGTGATCGCGCTCGTCGGCGATGGCGCGATGCAGATGAACAACATGGCCGAGCTCATCACGGTCGCGAAGTACTGGAAGCAATGGTCGGATCCGCGCTGGATCTGCATGGTGCTCAACAACGAAGACTTGAATCAGGTGACGTGGGAACAGCGCGTGATGGAAGGCGATCCGAAGTTCGAGGCATCGCAGGACATTCCTTCCGTGCCTTATCACAAGTTCGCGGAATTGATCGGGCTGAAGGGCTTTTATGTCGACGATGCCGAGCGCATGGCCGCCGTGTGGGACGAAGCGCTCGCGGCGGATCGTCCCGTCGTGATCGAAGTGAAGGCCGATCCGAACGTGCCGCCGCTGCCGCCGCACATCACGATCGCGCAGGCGAAGGCTTTCGCGACCACGCTCATGAAGGGCGATCCGAACCAGAGCCATGTGATCGTCGATACGGCGAAGCAAGTGCTGGGCGCAGTGCTGCCGGGCCACAAGGACAAGTGATCGTCCATGCATCTGAGGATTCACGACGGCTCGGCATATCCGACCGTCGGCGGCGTGAATCCTTCTCTCACCATTCAGGCGATCGCGCGTTGCACGGCGGACGAAATCGAAGCGCTTGCCGCACGCGGGGAGTTATCGCGATGAGAAAGCCTCGGGTCGTGGTCATCACCGGAGCGAGCGCGGGCGTGGGCCGCGCGACGGCGCTCGAATTCGCCCGACGCGGCGTGGACGTCGCGATGATCGCGCGCGATCCGCAAGCGCTCGAAGACGCCGCCGCCGACGTGCGCGCGCTCGGCGTGCGTGCGCTGAGCATCGCGCTCGACGTGAGCGAAAACGGCGCGCTCGACAGTGCCGCCGCGCGCGTCGAAGCCGAGTTCGGCCCCATCGACGTATGGGTCAACAACGCGATGCTGACCTCGTTCGCGCGCTTCGCCGATATGCCCGAACGCGATTTCAGGCGCATCACGGACGTCACGTATCTCGGCTTCGTGTGGGGCACGATGGCCGCGTTGAAACGCATGACGCCGCGCAATCGCGGCGTCATCGTGCAGGTCGGTTCGGCGCTCGCGTATCGATCGATTCCGCTGCAATCAGCCTATTGCGGCGCGAAGCATGCGATACGCGGGTTCACCGATTCGCTGCGTTGCGAGTTGCATCATGCCAAGAGCCGCATCCATCTGACGATGGTGCAGATGCCCGCGCTCAACACGCCGCAATTCGACTGGGCCAGGAGCGCGATGCCGCACGCGCCGCGTCCCGTCGCGCCGATCTACGAACCCGAAGTCGCAGCGCGCGCGATATGGTGGGCGGCCACGCATCGGCGGCGCGAGCTGTGGGTCGGCATGTCGTCGGTCAAGGCGATAGTTGCGAATGCAATCATCCCCGGTTTGCTCGATGTCTATCTCGGACGCACGGGCTTTCGCGCGCAGCAGGACCCCGCTCTCTCCAGCGGCGAACGTCCGGGCAATCTCTCGCAACCGGTCACTGAACTGCATCGGGTGCATGGGCGCTTCACGGACGAGGCGAAGCGCGCGAGCGCGTCGTTTTGGGTGGACACGCATCGCGGCCTGCTGCTTTGCGCGGGGCTCGGGCTGGGCGCCATCATCGCGCGCTTGATGCGTCGGCGCGCGTAATGACGATGACCGGCATTCGCTTCATGCGTTGTGATCGTGCGCGGTGATGCCATGACGCGCGCCATGCTTGCGCAGCGCGTCCTCGAAGAACGCGGGCGGCATCGGCTCCGGCAAGCCGTATTGCGGCTTCAGTTCGGCAAGCGCACGATCGAAGCGCACGAAGGTCGCGAAGTCGCGCGGATAACGCCGTGCATCGACACCGAGAAAGCGCCCTTCGCGTTTCGCCTTGGCGGTCAACGCGCGCCATTCGTCGATGCTCGTCACGCCGACGCCTTCGGTGCCATGCGAGAACAGCATCATGTCGATCTCGTCGAAGGACTCGCGTTCGAGAAAGCGGCGCAGCGTCTCTGCCGAAGGGTCGGTGCAGAAGACGAGCCAGAATGGGATCGCGCGCAATCGCAGCGTCGTGTACGGGTCCATCAGAAGAAATGAATCGACGACGAGCCGCTTCGACTCGATCCCCATCTCGCGATACCACGCGCGATACAACTCGGCCGTCGCGAAGCTGAACGCTTCCGGCTCTTCGAAGCGCCATTCGACGACGCGCCAGTTCTTCTGCTTCGCCAGCGCGACGATGGATTCGGTGAGCGCCACGTCATAGCCCCATTCGGCTTCGGGCGCGCGCAGGGTCGGCGCGGGCGCGTCCCATCGCGTGCGCTTCACGCCATAACGCGCGAGATAGCGCGCGACACGCGGCCCACCTTCGAAGTACTCGCGCTCGGTCGCGCCGCCCAGCGCGCCGAACTGATAGAACGATCGGTCGCCGGTGCGCGTAACGGGCCAGTCGCGCGTGCATCGGACGATATGAAGCGTCGCGTCCGGCGCGAGACTGCGCAGCAGAAACTCGCGATACGCCAGCGGCAGCGCGCGCAGCTTCAACCGGAAGTAGCTCATCGCGGAGAGCATCAGCCGGTCCTGATTCGGATCCTGCATATGATGAACTGCGATGCGCGGATCGGCGCGAAGCAACGCATCGACGGCGGCGAGGCCGTCATCGAAGCCGCTTTGCGCATCGTCGGGATCGCTGAAGGGCGCGCGCACCGGGCACAGAAACGTCTGCGGCAGCCAGGGCACGCCGAGCGCCGCCGCAACGTGCGTGAGCGCGCCATTCGACGAACCGATGAACGCCGCATCGTAGGTGCGCTGCGGGTAAAGCCCCGCGATCCATTCGCCGATGCCTTCCACATCGAGACGCCGCGCCTGCCGCGCCGTGATGCCCTCCGACATGCCGCCCACGGTGTACACCCATTCGCGGGCGCGCTTCGGCAGCAGGTTGATCGGCGGCATCAGGCTATCGAGCAGCGGCGACTGGCTCGGGCTGCTGAAGCGTTCGCCATGCAGACACGCGGCGAGCGCCTGCACCATGCCCGCGGCCGAATCGAAGCGGGCAATGCCGCGCGGTGGCTTCGTCATCTCGATGCGCCGCCCTGGAGAAGAAACGCGCGGATCGCGAGCGCGAAGCTATGCGGATAGACATAGTTGAGCGTGTGCGTGCCGCCGTCTATCGTCAGCAACGCGCCGTTCGGCACGCGCGCCGCCACTTCGCTCGCCCACGCGAGCGGCGCGACGGGATCGCGCGATCCGGCGACGACGAGCGTCGGCGCAACGATGCGCGACAGCTTGCGCTCGATGCGATCGCGCATGAGTTCGCGCATCGTCGCGAGCGCGCGCACCACGCCCGCTTTCGCATAATCGATGCGCCCGATCGGCGCCGACGATCTCGCCTGTTCGAGCCGTCCATTGCGCCAGTCGCGACAAACTTGCGTGAAGAGCGAGCGCGCATCGCGATCGACGGTCGGTCCTTGCAGCACGAGCCGGTCGACCGACTCGGGATAGCGCGCGGCGAAATCCGCGAGAATCTGGCAGCCGAAGGAATTGCCGATGAACATCGCCCGCTCGATGCCGCGCGCGCCGAGCCAGAGGCGCAACGCATCGGCGAGTTCGGGCACCGACAGCGCGCCGCCGCGCAGTTTGCTTTCGCCGAAGCCGGGCAGATCGGGCGCATACACGTCGAAGTCGCTGCGCAACGCGAGCGCGAGCGGCTCCATGTAGCGGCTCGATATCACGAGACCATGCACGAGCACCACGGGCAGGCGCTTCGCGTGGCCACCTTCGCATGCCGCGTGACGCGAGAACATGCGATACGGTCCGGCCTGCGTGTAGCGCGCCGTGATGCCCTTGCGGGCGCTTTCATCGGAAAGTGCGGGCGTGCGCTTGAGGCGCGTCCATTCGATCGCCGCCCAGGCCACGAACGCGCACGCGCCGACGCCCGCGACGATGCGCCATGAAGGCCGCGCGGCCGTCACGCGGCGGGATCGAGCGCGACCTTGATCCATCCCGGTTGCCTTTGATCGAATGCCTTGTATGCGTCGATGACGTTCATCATCGGCTCGCGTGTCGACAGCACGCGCAGCGGATCGAACGATCCGTTCCTCACGCGCTCGACGAGTCCGGGCGTCACCGCGCGATGATTGCAGTTGCCCATCTTGATGGTGAGATTCTTGTTCATCGCCACACCGAGCGGAAAGAAGCGGTCGTTCGGCGGATACACGCCGATCACGCCGAGCGTGCCCGCCTTCGCCAATGCAGCCACGCCCCAGTCGAGCGCCTGCGTGGGCGCATCGCCGGGAATCCAGTTGCCGTCGTGTTCGTTGCGCTGCGCCGTGACGGTCCTGCTTTCCGCTTCGCCCTGCTTGACGGCATCCTGCGATGCAGCCGGCCCGCCCTGCGCGTGCACTGCATCGACGCCCACGGCATCGATCACACGATCCACGCCGATGCCGCCCGTCAACGCGAGAATCGTTGCGACGGGATCCTCCTCGTCGAAGTTCACCGCTTCCGCACCTTGCGCGCGCGCCATCGCGAGACGATCCGTCAGGCGATCCACGACGATCACGCGTCCCGCGCCGAGCATGAACGCACTCGCGACGGCGAACTGGCCGACCGGTCCCGCGCCGAACACCGCGACGGTATCGCCGTCACGCACCTCGGCAAGTTGCGCCCCGAAAAAGCCCGTCGGAAAGATATCGGACAGCAGGATCGCGCGTTCGTCGTCGATATTCTCCGGCAATTTGATGAGGCTCGCATGGGCTAGCGGCGTGCGCGCGTATTCGGCCTGCAATCCGTCGATCGGCCCCGTCGACTTCGGTCCGCCAAAGAACGCCGTGCCTGCCGCCGCGCCATTGGGATTCGCCGAGTCGCACTGCGCCGTGTAGCCCGTGCGGCAATACGAACAGCAGCCACACGAAATCGTCGATGGAATCAGCACGCGGTCTCCCGGCTTCAGGTTGCGCACGCCGCGACCGACCTGCTCGATCACGCCGACGCCCTCGTGGCCGAGTATCGTGCCCGGCACCATCCCTGGCAGCGTGCCGCGCACCATGTGCAGATCGGTGCCGCAGATCGCGCTCGCGGTCAGGCGCACGATCGCGTCCTGATCGTGACGAATCGAAGGGTCGGGCACGTTATCGAGCGAGATATCGCCTATTCCATGAAACACAACCGCTTTCATTGCACACTCCTTGAATGGCCGGGTCCGTGTGCGATTTCAGCAATGGATGCGCCCGCGCACCGCATTAGGGACTTTCGTTTCAGCGAGAAGCAACAGCGGGTCCAGACCGGGTACGGCGCTTGCCCGCATGTTCGACACACATCGAGGAATGCGCCATGAATACGCTGCGCATCGGCGATCTGCATCCGACGCAGGCGACGCACGGAGAACGGCAGGTCCGCCGCAAAGCCGAGGAATATCGCGCGCTGAGCGCACATGAACTGGCAATGTCGATAGCCGCGAAGCCGATTGCCGTCGTGCTCGGGCCGGGCGGCGAGCCGTATGTCATCGACCATCATCATGTGGCTTGCGCGCTGGCCCGCATCGGCGTGCAGGACGTGCCGTTCGTGCTGGTGCGGGACTTGTCGTCGTTATCGCGCGCGGCGTTCTGGCTGACGATGGAGAACGAGGCGTGGGTGCATCCCTACGACGCGGACGGCCGCCGCATCGCTTTCAAGGACATGCCGGTGCATATGCGGGACGCCATCGACGACGATTTTCGCAGCCTTGCGGCCTTCGTGCGCAGCGCGGGCGGCTACGAAAAAACCGACGTGCCGCTTGCCGATTTTCGCTGGGCGGACTTCTTTCGCGCGCACTTCCCGCGACCGCGCGACGATGCGCAATTCGACGCGCTGCTCGAACGCGCCGCCGGTCTGGCCCGCAGCGACGCGGCTCTCGGCCTTCCCGGTTTCATCGGATGATCTTCAACGCGGATTCGCCGCGATGAAATTCTTGAGCGCGGTATAGACGGGTTTCTTCGTCACGCCGTCGTTGAGCATGATGCCGTAAGGGCCCTGACCGGTGGGCGGATCGTCGTAAAGCTCGTAGACCTGTATCGACTGAATGTTGTATTGCGGCGCGATTGCGAGAAGCCTGCCCATCATGTCGTTGGCCATGTAAGTGGCCGCCTGATCGACGGTGCCGGGAAAGTCCGGACGCATGCCCACTTCGTTGATCCAGATCGGCTTGCCGAACGACAGCAGCGTGCCGACTACGTTGTAGCAGCGGATTCCGCATGCGTGCGTGATATCGCCCTGCTCCGAGTACCAGTGCCACGCGGTGATGTCCCACGTCACGATGGGATGTCCGCTCGTGCCGTCGGGTTGCGTGCCGTTGGCGAGCATCGTATCGAGGCCGAGGTGCATCCACGTATTGCCGCCGATGATGATCTTGCCGACAGCATCCACCGACTTGATGCCCGCGATCAATCCGCGAATCACGCCGCGCGCGATCCTATAACAATCGTTGTGGTAATCGGCCGGATTCACGCCGTCGACCGCACCGACGAGACATGTCGGCGCAAGTTCGTTGGTGACTTCGTAATAGGCATATTGCTGCACGCTGACGATTTGCTGAGCGAGCGTGAAGCTCGCCTGATAAGCCGAATTCTCATCGGCGAAGTTGAGGTCTTGCAGGATCACCGGATAAACCATCACGCCGGATTGCGCCATGATCTTCGCGAACTTCGCGAGATTTTTCGCGCCGGCTACGTTGGAAATGTCGTTGCGGTACATCGTCATGTTGAGGTCTTTCAGTTGCGCGGCTTGTTGCTCCGGCGTCGACGTCTGATATGGACCGACCCAGTTGGCATGACCGTTCATGCCATAAAACACGCTGCCCGCAGGCGCAATCACAGGCTTTGCGGTGCTGCTCGTGCCGCCGGGGCTGCTCGCCGCCGACGGCGCCGATGCAACCGCTGGCGCCGATGCAACCGCAGGCGCCGACGCTCCGTCGTCCGAAGGGCTCGACGCCGCTATGGGACTCGATGCACCCGAAGGACTCGATTGCGCGCCACCGGTCGTGCTCGCGCCGCCAGTTTCACCGCCGCCACCGCCGCCGCATGCGGCCAACAGAAGCGCGATCGCGAAACCCGGCCATATCGAAAGCCGCCCCGCTGAAATAATGCGCCGCGATTTGAAGATGTGAGCAACGGATCGAATGAAAGTAATGGCTTTCATGGCGCGTTCGGAATATTCAAAATGAATATCGAGCGGCCGGTTCATTGCCGGAATTGAAACGCCCGCGTCGCGCGGCGAAATGCGAGCGCGAACAGGCACAGCCGCGTTCGACGAATGACGAACGCGGCCCCGCTTCGATACGAGAGATAAGACGACGCCCCACTGACCGATGCGCGCAAACGCGATGGCGCGAGCGTGGCAATCGCCGGACGCAACAAAGGGCCTTCGCGCTGCGTTTCAATCGAGCGCGCGAAGGAGAATCGGAAACCATTGAAAGACACGAACATGCATGGACATGCATGTCGCAAATACGTTAGTACATCATAACGTCGGTGCGCGCTTATTCAAGCATTGCGAGTGAATCGGCGAAGAATACTTATCGAATCGATAAGATCCATTGGACTGATGAAAACGCTTCGCGAAATAAAGCGCATTACATGCGTTGCGCCGTAAGGCTATCGTTGGGATCGTGGATTGCTCGGGGAACGAAGCCCCGCGCGCCCGTCTGGCGTTCCGGAACCTCACTGCGAGCCAATCTTTCAAGGAGATACATGCGGATGCCTGCTACGCACAAAGCGATCCATTGTGCCAGCCGGAGCACCCGCGCCATGATCGCTTTTCTCGCCGCATTCGTTTGTCACGCGAGCGCGCGCGCCGACGCGCCGCTCAATTACTTCCTCCACGCCGACGGTCCCGCCGCCACGCCGACGATGCGTCTCGGCTGGGCGCTCGCGGCACTGGCCGTCGCCGTCGCGCTGATCGTGAGCGTATTGCTCGTCGGCGCGATCATCCGCAAGCGTCCGCCGCCCACGAAGCGCGATGCATCGCACGTGCAGGGCGAAGGCGGCGGCATGCGCTGGGTCTGGATCGGCACGGGCATCTCGTCGGTCGCGCTTTTCGTCGCGCTCGCCTATGTGCTCGTGACGCTCGAATCGGTCGCGTCGCCGAGAAAGGAGCCCGCGCTGACCATCGCGATCACGGCCTACGACTGGTGGTGGAAGATCGACTATGCGGGCGTGACCACGGCCAACGAGATTCACATACCGGTCGGCGAGCCTGTGAAAATCGAATTGCGCAGCGCCGATGTCATTCATGCGTTCTGGGTGCCGCGTCTCGCGGGCAAGACTCAGACGATACCGGGTGTCGTCAACGAGCAATGGATTCAGGCGGATCGCGCGGGCGTGTATCGCGGGCAATGCTCGCAGTTTTGCGGCGCGCAACACGCGCATATGGCCTTCGAAGTGATCGCGGAACCGCGTGCCCAATTCGATGCGTGGTACGCGGCGCAAGCGCGCCCGCATGCCGCCGACGCCACCGCGAGCGCCGGGCAGCGACTCTTTCTCGATCGCTGCGCGGGCTGTCACGCCGTGCGCGGCAGCGATGCGAACGGCACGCAAGCGCCCGATCTCACGCATCTGAATTCGCGCAGGCTCATCGCCGCCGGCACGTTGCCGAACACCGAATCGAATCAACTCGACTGGATACGCCATGCACAGCGCATCAAACCGGATTCGCTGATGCCATCGATCGCGCTCACAGCGGCCGAAGCCGCCGCGCTCTCCGCTTATCTTCGGACACTGCAATGACCGAACACGCCACGTCCCCGCCGCCGCTGCAACGCACGCTCGCGATCGGCCGCATCGAACCCGGCAGCGCCGAAGAACGCAAGCTGCGCGAGACATGGGAAACGCCACCGGGATGGCGCGGCTGGCTTTCGACCGTCGATCATAAAAGCATCGGCTTGCGCTATCTCCTCACCGCGTTTGCGTTTCTGATCGCGGGCGGCATCGAGGCGCTCATCATGCGCGTGCAGCTTGCGCGCCCGGACTCGACGCTGCTCACGCCCGAGCAATACAACCAGCTCTTCACGATGCACGGCGTGACGATGATCTTCCTTTACGCGTTGCCCGTGCTCTCCGGCTTCTCCAACTATCTGTGGCCGCTGATACTCGGCGCGCGCGACATGGCGTTTCCGCGCCTGAATGCGCTGTCGTACTGGATCTTTCTTTTCGCCGGACTCTTTCTGTATGCGAGCTTTCCGTTCGGCGAAGCGCCCAACGCGGGCTGGTTCAACTATGCGCCGCTTGCCGGTCTCACTTACAACACCGGTCCCAACATCGATGTCTATGCGCTCGGCATGGTGCTGCTCGGCATCTCGACGACAGTCGGCTCGATGAACTTCGTGGTCACGTTCCTGCGCATGCGCGCGCCGGGCATGTCGCTCGATCGCGTGCCGGTGCTCGTGTGGGGCACGCTCACCGCATCGGGCGGCAACCTGCTTGCAGTGCCATCGGTGAGTCTCGCGTTCTTTCTGTTGTGGCTTGACCGGCGCATCGGCACGCATTTCTTCGACGTCGTCAACGGCGGCCGCGCGCTGCTCTGGCAGCATCTCTTCTGGATCTTCGCGCATCCGTGGGTGTATGCCGTGGTGCTGCCCGCGATGGGCATCGTCTCCGATGCGCTCCCGGTCTTCTGCCGCAGGCCGCTGGTCGGCTATCTGCCGGTCGCGCTGTCGACCGTCGCGACGATGGTCATCGGCTTCGTCGTATGGATCCATCACATGTTCGCGACGGGCATTCCCGCGCTCGCGCTGTCGTTCTTCGGCGCGGCGAGCATGGTGATCGCGATACCGAGCGCGGTCGCGACGTTCGCATGGATCGCGACGATATGGACGGGACGTCCCGTGTTTCGCGTGCCTTTTCTGTATTTCGCGGGCTTCGTGTTTCTCTTCGTGATCGGCGGATTGTCGGGCGTGCTCACCGCAGCGGTGCCTTTCGACTGGCAACTCACGGATACCTATTTCATCGTCGCGCATCTGCATTACGTGCTGCTCGGCATCAACGTGTTTCCCGTTATCGGCGGCATCTACTTCTGGTTCCCGAAATTCACCGGGCGCATGATGAGCGAGAGGATCGGGCGCATCGGCTTCTGGATTCTGTTCACGGGCTTCAACATCGCGTTCTTTCCGATGCATATCGCGGGCTTGCTCGGCATGCCGCGACGCATCTATACCTACGCGCCCGACATGGGCTGGAACACGGTCAACATGATTACGTCGATCGGCGCGTTCCTGTTCGCGTTCGGCGTGCTGATCTTCATGTGGGACTTCGTGTACAGCCTGCGGCGCGGTCCCGTTGCGGGCGATAACCCCTGGGATGCGCCCACGCTCGAATGGGCGACTTCATCGCCGCCGCCGCCGTATAACTTCGCGATCGCGCCGCGCATCGCGAGCCGTCATCCGCTATGGGAGGAACGCATTTCCGGCAAGATGCGTTCGCGGCTCGACGAAGGGTACATCCTCGACAAGGGACGCGAGGCGCTCGGCACCACCGCGCTCGACGGCGATCCCGACGTGATTCTCAAGATGCCGGAAGACTCGTATGCGCCTTTCTGGCTCGGCGTCGCGTCGCTGGTGTTCTTCTCGGGCCTCGCATTGACCGCATGGTGGCTCGCGGCGCTCGGGTTGATCGGATGCGGCGCGGCCATCGTCGTATGGTTGTGGCCGCGCCGCGAACTCGGCCAGCGCGACGATACGCCCGAGCCGCACGAAACCGGAGCGACACCATGAGCGATTTCGCGGAAGCGTTGCCCGAACGCGCGCGTCTGCCCATCGGCAGTCCGGGCGAACGCTCGGGCGGATGGTGGGGATGTCTCACGCTCGTCGCGACCGAAGCGGCGCTCTTCGGCTATCTGATCTTCTCGTATCTGTATCTCGCTTCGCAGACGACACAACACTGGCCGCCCGAAGGCATGCCGAAGCTCGGCCTCGGCATCGCGAACACCTGCATTCTGTTGTCGAGCAGCGTGTTCGTATGGGCAAGCGAGCGCTTCGTGCGGCGCGGAAAACGCGGCATGGGCGTGCTGATGCTCGCTATCGCGCTCGCGCTCGGGGCGATCTTCGTCGGCATACAACTCAAGGAATGGGCCGATCATCCCTACGGCCTGACGACGCATCTCTACGGCTCGCTCTACTTCACGATCACCGGCTTTCACATGATGCATGTGCTCGTCGGCCTCGTCGTGCTCGCGTTCCTGCTGCTATGGACCGCGCTCGGCTACTTCGACCGGGCGCGTTCGGCGGCGCTGACCATCGGCGGCTTGTATTGGCATTTCGTCGATGTCGTATGGCTCTTCATCTTCGCGACGCTGTATCTGTCGCCCTACGTGCTGGCGAAATGAAATGAACGACGCATCGCCCATCGACGAAAAGCGGCATCCCGTGCGTCCGGGCGGCATGGCGCTCGCGATCGGTCTCCTGCTCGCACCCGCCGCGTGGATGACGCAGACGACGCTCGCGCAGACCATCGCCGCGTGGGGCTGCTTCCCGCATGAGCGTCCGGTGAACGCGCCCGCGATGCCTTGGCTCGAGCACGGCATCGTGCTGCTGGCGCTCGTCGCGTTGCTGCTGGGCGTCGCGGGCGGCGTCGTCGCGTGGCGCAACTGGCGGCGTACGGGCGAGCTTGCATCGACGCTGAAAGGGCATGGAACGATCGACAGACATGCGGCCCGCGATGCGTTCATCGCGCGGGCGGGGGCGCTCGCGAGCGCGCTCTTCGTGTTCGCGCTGATCGCGACGGATCTCGCGTGGCTGCTCGTGTCGCCATGTGGAGGACGCTGATCGTGACGACGTTCCGACGCCGCGCGCTCTTCTGCGCTTTCACGCTGATCGCATCGATGCCGCTCGCTCGCGGACAGACGCCCGATCTCGTCACGCGCGGCGCGTATCTCGCGAAGGCCGCCGATTGCGCCGGCTGTCATACCGCGCCGCCCGCGCCCGGCAAACCGCAGCCGCATCCGTTCGCGGGCGGCCTGCCGATGGGCTCGCCCTTCGGCACGATCTGGTCGAGCAACATCACGCCGGACCCGCAACATGGCATCGGGCGTTATAGCTACGAGGACTTCGCGCGCGCGTTGCGTGAAGGCGTCGCGCCGGGCGGCAAGCATCTTTATCCGGCGATGCCTTATCCATCGTTCTCGAAGATCAGCGACGGCGACATGCGCGCGCTCTATGCCTATTTCATGCACGGCGTGGAACCCGTCGCGCAAGCCGCGCCCGAAACGCATCTGCCGTTTCCGTTCAGCCAGCGCTGGGCGCTCGTCTTCTGGAATCTCGCCTTCAGGCCGACGGAACCGTTCACGCCCGATCCGAAGCGCGAAGCGCAATGGAATCGCGGCGCCTATCTCGTGCAATCGCTCGGGCACTGCGGCGCGTGCCATACGCCGCGCGGACCTGCCTATAACGAACGCGGCTATACCGAATCGTCGCGGACGTATCTCACGGGCGGCACCAACGATCACTGGTACGCGCCGAACCTGACCGGCGTATCGGGCGCGGGACTGGGCCGCATTGCACCCGACGACATCGCCGCGTTTCTCAAGACGGGGCACGGCGCGGGTCTCGCCACCTTCGGCAGCATGGTGCAGGTGGTCGAAGACAGCACGCAATATCTCGACGATCAGGATCTGCTCGCGATCGCGTCGTATCTGAAGAGCCTGCCGGCGAACGGAAACGGCGGCACGTACGATGCGCGCTCGCGCGCGGCGCAACAGAGCGTGGCCGCATTGCGCACCGGCGACGACGAGCGTCCCGGCGCGGGTCTCTATCAAAGCGCATGCGCGCGCTGTCACAAGAGCGACGGCGCGGGTGAAGCGTTCAAGTATCCGCGGCTTGCGGGCAATCCGGCCGTGCTGTCGGAGAAGCCCGATTCGCTCGTGCGGATGGTGCTGCAGGGCGGCAACGCGCCATCCACGGAACATGGGCCGCAGCCGAAGAAGATGCCCGCGTTCGCCGACAAGCTCACCGATACGGAAATCGCCCGCGTGCTGACCTTCGTTCGCTCGGCATGGGGCAACGATGCTTCGCCTGTCACGACGCGTGACGTGCGCAGCATGCGCGATGCGGTCTCGAAGCGCGCGCAACCTTGAATTGACGAAGCGAAAGTGACCGATTCACTGCGCCGCATCGGCGATTCGCGGCGCGTTGTACCATGGTTGACTGGACAAAATTTCCTACTACGCGAACGTCCGCCATGGCCAACACCAAAGCTTTAGAGGAACTCGCACGTCTTGACCTGCATATCGAGAATTGCGGGCGGCGCATCGTCGAGCAGACGGAACGCCTCGAATCGCTCCGACAGTGCGGATGGAACACCGACGACTCGGAAAGCCTGTTGCGCAATCTCATCACCAGCCTGCGCGCGCTCGATCAGCTTCGCAAGACCGTGGTCAAGGAAGTCGACGAAGCGGACCACTGATCGCCATTACCGCTCTTCGCGCGTCGTAAGGCGCGGATTCCGCACGCCGTGTTTCGATTCCTGGAACGCTCGATGCTGACACGACCGCATGACCGCGCATGCGGTCGTCTTTCTAACCAGCACCGGAGTCGTGAATGAAAACACTCGTCAATGAAAGAGCGCGCAGCGCCGCTCGTACAGGCGCCCTCAGGGAAAGCCGGGCCACGGTCGTTCTTGAAGCGGCAGCGTAAGGAGCACGACATGAGCAATACCACCGATAGCGGATACCCACGCCCGCCGATGCCGGCGCAACAGCAGGACAATCGCCCGGGACTCACCGGCCCGATGGACCCGCCGCCCGATCACGGCGAATCGAGCTACAAGGGCAGCAACCGGCTCGCCGGCAAAGTCGCGCTCATCACGGGCGCGGACAGCGGCATCGGCCGCGCGGTGGCGATCGCCTATGCGCGCGAAGGCGCGGACGTCGCCATCTCCTATCTCAACGAGCATGACGACGCCGAGGAAACGAAGTGCTGGGTCGAGAAAGCCGGACGCCGCGCGCTGCTTCTGCCCGGCGATATCACGGATCGCGAGCATTGCAAGCAGATCGTCGCGAAGACGGCCGAAACGTTCGGGCGCATCGACGTGCTCGTGAACAACGCGGCGTATCAGGCGACTTACGACAAGCTCGAAGACATCAGCGACGACGAATGGGACAAGACCTATTCGACGAATATCGGCGCGATGTTCCGCATCACGAAGGCCGCGCTCGCGCATATGAAAGAAGGCAGTTCGATCGTCAACACGACGTCCGTCAATGCCGATGCGCCGAATCCCGGACTGATCGCGTATGCGAGCACGAAGGGCGCGATCCAGAACTTCACGGGCGGGCTTGCGCAACTGCTGGCCGAGCGCGGCATACGCGCGAACTGCGTGGCGCCGGGGCCGATCTGGACGCCGCTGATTCCATCGACGATGCCGCCTTCGAGCGTCGAGAACTTCGGCAAGCAGGTGCCGATGAAGCGCCCCGGACAGCCTGCGGAACTCGCGGCGCCTTATGTGATGCTGGCATCGGACGAGGCGAGCTACATATCAGGCGCGACCATCGCGGTAACGGGCGGCAAGCCGATTATTTAGCGCGGCCGGGGCACAGCGAATGCTGTATTGAAAGCATGAAAGGCTTCGCGCAAACCCGCGCGAAGCCAACGACAAGAGCGGGCGATGAGCCCGAACAATCATGCAATCCGACATGTTGAAGCTGGCCCGTGAATCCGGAATGACCGTTCTGCTCGACGGCAGGATCGGACAGCAGGCGTACATGAGCGTCAGCGGATCGGCGGATGCGCTGCAAAAATTCGCTCACGACGTGCACGCTTCGCTATCCAGGGAGCCGCGACGCAAGGCACGCGCGGCACGCTCGCCCAGCCTCAATTCGCTCGTCATGGCGCGTATGCGCGAGTGCATCGCCGCACGCGCGTGTCGCGGCGTCGGCACGCTGCATCGCCGCCGACAGACCCCGCGCGGAGCACGTCCTACGTTAAGATCCCGCTCTTCCACTGCGCGATGCGAGCCACAATGAGCGAGCGATGCTGCATCATGGCCGTCAGCGTGTCTTCGAGCGTGCTGAGCAGCCTGACCGCATCCGTCGTGTCGTGTCCGCCGGAGCGCAGTTGCTCGATGATCTTGCGCTGACGCTCGATGCGTTCCTTGCCTTCGTTGATATCGCGATCAGCCTGGACAAGCGCCAGGCTCTCCGCTTCGAGATCCATTCGATCCTTTGTTTCCCGTCAGTTCGTCAGTTCGCGGATGAAGATGCTGTCTGCACCGCTTCGCGCAACAATTCGACGAGACGTTCCGCTTCGTCGATGCGCGCCTGCTCGATTTTTATCTGATCTTCATTGCCCGACCGCTCCGCCCAGCGCTGCCGCTCTTTCGCGAAGATGACGCGCTCGTGCACCGCGCGCATGGCCGACCAGATGGCCGTCTCCGAACGCGCTTCGATGCCCTCCTCCAGCGACAGCCCGGTGAACGCATGTCCGGTATGGCAGCGATAGCGCATCGGATGATCGTCCTTGATGCGCCACAGCGCGCCGCCGCAATCGGGACATGTCAGCGCCGACCGCTCGCCGACTTCGTCGAGCGAATCGATATCCGACAGGCGGCTGGCTGCGAGGCGAGCCTCTTTCTCGAACACGTTCTTGTTCATCTGCGCTCCCTCGGAAGCTTCGTCGGACGACATCCCGTGCACCGCCGCCTGAATGCACCGCGAGAGTTCGCGCTCGACACACAGCATGTCGGCGCCGCACGATTCGAGTGCGGCACGCGGCATGCTCGGCGCTTCGCAATCGTCCGGATTCTGCACGATGGCGAAACCGCGTTGGGCGCGGATGTTGGCGAGACCGGCGGCGCCATCGTCGAGATCGCCGCTCATCACGACGCCGACGACACGCGCCCCGTATTCCATCGCGGCACTGCGAAACAGCGGATCGGCGGCGGGCCGCGAGAAGTTTTCCTTCGCACCCTCGCTGAGCCACACGCGCCCTTTCGACAACACGAGATGCCGGTCCGGCGGCGCTACACGGATGGTTCCATGTTCGACCTTTTCGCCATGCGTTGCATAACGCGCGATCAACCGTCCCCAACTCGTGAGCAGGTCCGGCAGCATGCTGGCGTGACGGCCGATATGCAGCACGACGAACACCGCAGCCGGAAGATCGGCGGGAAGCGCGCTAACGAGCGCCCTGAGTCCCTGAAAACCGCCTCTCGATGCACCGATCACCACGATGTCCCGTTCAGCCATAGCGCCTCCTGTCTGATCTGGGAAGCAATCGGCGGACCGGCGCCGGTGCTTCAGCCGCCGCGCTCCTTCTCGGGCCCCGGCTCGAGCAATACATCGAGTGTATGAAGCAGCTCCGAAAAATCAACCGGCTTGGTCAGATGCGCGTCGAAGCCCGCCTGACGGGCCGCGCGCTTATCCTCGTCGCGGCCGAACCCCGTCAGTGCGATCGCCTTCACATCCGCGAGCGTCGTGTCTGCGCGCACGCGCCTGATGAACGTGTAGCCGTCGATGCCGGGCAACTGGATATCCGATATCACCGCATCCACGGAACCCTTGCCGAGCAGTTCGAGACCCTGCTCGGCGCTCGATGCGATCTGCACCGACGCCTGCTCGAGCTCGAGCAGCGCGGCGAACGATGCGGTCGCTTCGACGTCGTTGTCGACGAGCAAAAGGCGCGCGCCGCTGACGGGCCGCGCGCGGTCCTCGCTGCGCGGCGGCACGGCCTGTTGCGTCGCGGCGGCGGGCAGCCAGACCGAGACCGTCGTGCCGCGGCCGAGGCCATCGGAACGCGCCTCGATGCGCCCGCCGTGCATGTCGACGAGCTGCTTCGCGAGTGCAAGGCCGATGCCGAGCCCGGACGATGTCGGATTGCGCCCGCCTTGCCGGTACATGTCGAAGATATGCGGCAGCGCGGACGCCTCGATGCCCTGCCCGGTATCCACGACATCGATACGCACCATGCCGCCGTCGCGCGCGATCCGCAGATCGACGGAACCGCCGCGATCCGTGAACTTCAGCGCATTGGAAACGAGGTTCCAGAGAATCTGCTCGCAACGCACAGAATCGGCGAATGCGTAGATCGGCTCCGCGCGATTGCTCGCGAGCAGCGCGATTCCACGTTGCACGGCTTCCGTTTCGGCGACATCCGCGATGCGCGCGAGTACGCCCGCGACATCCACCGGCGCGATGCTCAGCGCGAGCTTGCCGGTGCGAACGCGCGAAAGATCCAGCAGATCGTCGATGATCTGCGCCTGCCCGCGCACCGCGCGGCGGATCGAATCGGCGGTTTCCTGCACCACTTCGATACCGCGCGTTTCCGGCAGGCGCGGCAGGATTTCCGCCTTCATGCCGATGAGGTTCAGCGGATGCTTGAGTTCGTGCGACAGCATCGCGATGAAGTCGTCCTTCAACTGGTTCGACAGCGACGCCTTCTCGCGCTCGGCGTGCTCGTGCGCGAGCGCTTCGCGGTTGGCGTCCTCGCGCATTTTGCGCTCGGTCAGATCGCGCGCGATCTTCGCGTAACCCGTGAACGACGGATCGGAGATCGGCGTCACCACGCCGCTGCAATACACGCGGCGTTCGTCGCGCGTGATGTGCCAGCGTTCGTCGTCGGCGCGTCCGTCGCGTTCCGCGAGTTCGCGCTCGTTCGCCGGCACGTTCGCCGCGCGGTCTTCGGGCGAGTAGATGAGCGAGATGTTCCTCCCGACGACTTCCTTCTCCGAGAAGCCGAAGATGCGCTCCGCGCCCGCGTTCCAGGTGACGATCGTGCCGTTCGGATCCTGCACGAT
This sequence comes from Caballeronia sp. AZ7_KS35, assembly GCF_023631045.1. Taxonomy (NCBI): domain Bacteria; kingdom Pseudomonadati; phylum Pseudomonadota; class Betaproteobacteria; order Burkholderiales; family Burkholderiaceae; genus Caballeronia; species Caballeronia sp. AZ7_KS35. The sequence continues at coordinate 42,071 of NZ_JALQDV010000046.1, forward strand.
GATCGCGTAGTCGGCGGTCGATTGCGCGACGAGCCGCAGACGCTCTTCGCCGATGCGCGCCGTCTCTTCGGCCACATGCCGCGCCGTGACGTCGATGAGCGTGAGCACCGCGCCGTCGATGCGGTCATCGGCCGTGCGGTACGGCAAGAGGCGCATCAGATACCATTTGCCGTCGTGGCTCTCGACTTCGCGCTCGATGAGCTTGAGCGTATCGAAAGCCTGCTTCACGTCGTCCGCGAGCGAGGAATAGCGCAGCGAATGCGTGATGTCGAAGAGCGAGCGGCCGATATCGACGTCGATCAGCTTGAACACGCGCGTCGCGCTCGTCGTAAAGCGCTTGACGCGAATCTGCTTGTCGACGAACACCGTGGCGATTTCCGTCGCCGCGATGATGTTCTGCAGGTCGTCGTTCGCCTTCGCCGTGTCCTCGACGCGCGCCTGCAATTCGGCGTTGACCGTGGTCAGTTCCTCGTTCACCGATTGCAGTTCTTCCTTGCTGCTTTCGAGCTCTTCGGTCGCCGAGCGCAGCTCTTCGTTGATCGCCTGCAATTCCTCGTTCGACGCCTTCAGTTCCTCGACGGTCGTCTCATGCTGCTCGATCGTCGTCGCGAGTTGCTCGCGCGTGTGCTGCAGTTCGCGTTCCAGTTGCAACAAGAGCGGATCCTGGCCGCGTTGCTCGGGCAGTCCTTCGTCGGCCATGTGCTCTTGCACCTCGTCGAACAATACGAGGAAAAAGTCGGCGTTCACGCCGGTGTCATGAAATGGACGCACCGTCATGTTGACCCAGACGGCGCGGCCGTCCTGAGTCAGCTTGACGCGCCGCGCCTCGACGCTGCCGCCCGTCTGATGCGCGCGAAAGAGCGTCGTGCGCAGGTCGAGCCGCAACTCGGGCAGCACGAGCGCCATGATGTTTGAGGACAATTCGCCGCCGCCGTGCCGCAGGAATCGCCCGGCCGTCGTGGACAGATGCACGATGTTCGAATCGCGATCGACAACGACGCTAGGCGGCGCATATTCTTCCAGCACGCGCTGATGCAGCGCCGCGAAGGAGAAGCTGCGGCGCTCCGGCGTTTCGGGCCCGGCGGCCATGCTCACCGGCGCGGCGGTCGTCATCAGCTCTTCGCGCGGCCCGATGTTCGTGGGGCCGAGCGAAGGAAACGAGACCGGCGGCTTCACGCGGTTCAGCACGGTGCGCGCGCGATAGATGCGGCTCTTCTTGTCCACGATGGTGAAAAGATCGTCGGCGGTATCGGCGGATTCGGCCGTGCCGAGAAAGAGATAACCGCCCGCCCGCAGCGCGAAGTGAAAGAGCTCGAGCACTTGCCGCTGCACCGCGCGATCGAGATAGATCAGCACGTTGCGGCAGGAGATCAGATCGAGATGCGAAAACGGCGGATCGCGCAGCAGGCTGTGCGCGGCGAACAGAATGCGCTCGCGCACCGATTTGACGATCTGGTAGCGTCCGCCTTCGTGCTTGAAATAGCGGCGCAGAAGCTCAGACGGGATATCGGTCGCGATCGAGCCGAGATAGGAGCCGCTGCGCGCCTGCGCGATGGCGGGCTCGTCGATATCGGTGGCGAAGATCTGATAGGTCGCCTCGAAACCGGCGGTTTCGCGCGCCTGCGCGAGCATGATCGCGAGCGAATAGGCTTCCTCGCCGGTCGAGCAGCCGGGCACCCACACGCGTATCTGCGACTCGCCCTTGGTCGCGTCGAGCAACTGCGGCACGACATCGCGCCGCAGCGCGTCGAACGCCTCGCGATCGCGAAAGAACTGCGTCACGCCGATCAGCATGTCGGCGAGCAGCGACGTGGTCTCGTCCGGATTCGAGCGCAGATGATCGCGGTATGCGCCGATATCGCGCAGCCCGTTCACCTGCATGCGCCGCTCGATGCGCCGCAGGATGGTCGCGCGTTTGTAATGACGGAAATCGTGTCCGGTGCGAACGCGCAGCTGCATGAGGATATCGCCCAGCGCGCGCTCGGCGCTGCCCGCCGTGGGCGGCGTTTCCTTCTCGGCCGCTTCGTTGGCCTCGGCGATCGGCAGGTGGATTTTCTTGGCGTTGTTCCAGAGATCCAGCAGCTTCTCGGGCATCTCCGCCGCCGGCAGGATGAAATCGACCTGGCGCGTGGTGATCGCGTGTTGCGGCATTTCGGCGAAATGCGCGTCTTCCGGTTTCTGCGCGACGGTGATGCCGCCCATCTCCTTGATGCGCGAGAGTCCCGCCGCGCCATCGGAGCCCGAGCCGGACATCACGATGCCGATCGAACGCGTGCCGTGCGCCGAGGCGAGCGTGGCGAAAAAGTGGTCGATGGTCGTGGGCGCGCCGTTGGCCGCGCGATCCACCGCACGAAGATGACCCTCCGACATTTCCAGATGCTTGTCGGGCGCGTTGATATAGATATGATTCTTCTCGATGGCCGTGGTCGCGGAGACCTGCTTGACCGGCATGTCCGTCACGCGTTGCAGGACTTCATCGGCGCGGCTCAGGCGATCCGCCGGCAAATGCACGATGACCACGAACGCCATGTCCATTTCGGCCGGCGCGTTATCGAAGAAATTGAGCAATGCTTCGATGCCGCCCGCGGACGCGCCCATGCCGACTACGGCGAAAGGCAAGGGTTCGAAGTTCTCGGATGCCGCCGCCTTCGATCGACTGCTGGTCATGTCTCCGAATCCTCCGGGTTCATCCCTTGTTTCCGATCACCGCGCATATTGTTTGAGTTCACTCGTGAGCCATGTCGTTGTAATGAAAACGCGGCGCGGGACGCGCGTCGCGCCTCTTGAGGCATCGATTGTAGTGTACGCAACGCGACCATTCGGCGCGCGGGTTCCAATTCGACGCGTTTGGCACGCGTCGTCAGACATGGAAGCATAAAACCGGCCGCTGCGTCAGGACACGCAGGGAGAGAAACGCCGCCCGGAGACGAACCGTGCGTCGCGCTACTTCGCGTCGTTGGCGGCGAGCGGTTCGGGTCCGTCCGGAGCCTCGATGACCGCATGCACCGCGCGCTCTTGCGGCGGAGCAGCGTGCGCGTTGCGCAAGCGCATGATGGTCTGCCGCGACGTGTTGAGCGAGCGGGCGATCTCGGTCACGGTGAGGCCGGCGTCGAGACCGAGCATCGCCTGACGTTGCTGCGCTTCAGAAAGCGAACTCGGGCGGCCCTGCGCGACGCCACGCTCCTTGGCGGCGCTCGCCGCCTCGCGCGCGCGGCTGCGGCGCGTGACGCGTTCGAGCTCTTCCGCGAGCCGCAGCGTCTCGACGAACGCGAGACCTTCCTTCGAGCACAGATCGCTCTTGCCGTACGCGAGACAGATCGTGGCGATGCCGCGCCGCTCCAGCAGGCCGATCGTCGCGACGACGTCCTGCACGCTGTTGCCGAGACACCAGAGTCTCGTCGTGATCATCGTGTCGCCCGCCTGCAGCCGTCGCAACGCGCGCTGGAACGCGGGGCGCGCAGCCGCGGCGATCGTGCAGCTGCAGCGCTCGACGAAGACCGCGCTCATATCGACGAGAAAACCCGCGGAGTCTATCTCCAGCAAGTCGCGCTCGTGGGTCGGTACACCTCTGCTTTCCTCGAAAACGTATACGACGGTTGCCATCGGTTCGGCCTTTTTCCGGTGCAAAGATCGTGCGCGAGCCATAACGGACAGACGCACGGATGCCTGCAGTATGACAGTCCGAAACGCGCGTTCAAGGTACGAAACCCGTTATTTTCGGACTTTCGGACGCAGTCGAAGGAACGAGCGGGATCCCGCTCGACTTGTTTCGAAACGATGCGAACGATCGTTTCAGGCGGCGGCTGCCGAATGCCACAGACGGCGGTCCACCTCGTCCTTGCCCGCGACGAGCGCGAACGCACGGGCTTCCTCGACGGACGCGAAATGTCCAAGCACGCCCGTCGCGCGCTGGAGCCCTCCGGTGTCGGAGATGATCGTCATCGCGGCGTAGAGACCGCCGTCGAATGCGGCCATCGGCATGATGACGAAGCCGCGATAGGTGACCTGAGGCTGGTTCATGGCGTGCCCTCTCTCTTTATCTAATGACCGTCCCTTGCTCTTTCGGGCAGTGTGAATGCCCGTAGGCTGTGCGCAGATTGTCCATCAGAAGAATGAGCCGACGATCAGGGGAAACCATAATCAAATATCGTACGAAAGTAATCCCTTTAGGCGGCACGACCGTACGTTCACAACTCCGGGCGCGCCAGGTCGGCCTTCACGAGCTCGTCGCCTCGGTCGAGCGCGGCGGCGACCGCGGCCGCCTTCGACGGAAACGGACCGATGCTGTCGGCGCCGTCGAATGGAAACAGCAGCTTGCCGTCGGTTTTGCGCACGACCTTGAGCGTGCCGAAAAAACCGCTTGCGCTGCTGCCCCGGTACGAGGCGTAAATTTGAAAGTCGTCCTCGCTGGTTCCGGGCGTAGGCGTCATCGTGCGCGTCGGATACAGGACCAGCTTAGGGCGTCGGCCGCTCGATTGATTCACTGGAATCACCGCTTCTCATGTCGATGATTCATTGTGGGACACCGCACATGCGCTCATCGTGTACTTAACGCATCCCTTCGCGCCGCTGTTGCGAAGGGGGTCGACGGCATGTCCATTGCTGCATGCCAAGACCCGAAAACCGGGCGACTTGCGCATAAACCGCGCGAAGTCCCGATGCCCGAGACCGATAACAAGAACGATGAAGGAAGCGCAAATGCGGGCCACCATCCTCTCTCACGAAGTACCGTCGGAAGTATCGTCCGTGGAGGTGCATCGGTTCAGCTTCAGGATCGACGACGAGCCGTCGCGACCCATGACCGAATTCATATCGCTGCGCACGGCGCGCGTGCTCGTGCAGCACTTCGAGGATGGCAACGCGTTCATCCGGATGCTGCGGGCGATCGTCGCCGCGCGTCGCGACGAATACGACGACCTGCTCGGACGCGTGTATACGGATCAACCCGGCTGAAAGGATCAGCGGCGCGCTTCGGTCGCCATTCTCAACGCGAGGCCGGCGAGCACCGTGCCCATCAGCCAGCGTTGGATCAGCAGCCATGCGGGCTTGCGCGCGAGAAAGAGCGCGATGGTTCCGGCGGTCATCGCGACGATCGAATTGACGGTGATGCTGAGGATGATCTGCACGACGCCGAGCACGAGCGACTGGCCGAGCACGCCGCCGTGCGAAGGATCGATGAACTGCGGCAACAGCGACAGATACAGCACCGCGATCTTCGGATTCAGCAGGTTGGTGACGAAGCCCATCGTGAAGAGCTTGCGCGGGCTGTCGATCGGCAGATCGCGCACCTGAAACGGCGAGCGTCCGCCGGGCTTCACGGCCTGCCACGCGAGATAGAGCAGATAGAGCGCGCCGCCGAAGCGCAACGCGTCATAGGCGAACGGGATTGCGATGAGGAGCGCGGTGATGCCGAACGCCGCGAATAGCATGTAGACCACGAAGCCGAGCGCGACGCCGCCGAGCGAGATGAGTCCTGCGCTACGGCCCTGACAGATCGAGCGCGAGATCAGATAGACCATGTTCGGCCCCGGCGTGAGCGCCATGCCGAGCGCGACCAGGGCGAAAGCGAACAGTTGCGGCGCATGAGGCATCGACGGACTCCGGCGGAAATAATGTCGATGCATTCTGCCGCGCGGTTTTCCACGACGCCAGATACGGAACCGGCGTCGCCCGTCGATACACTTCGTGTTTAACGCATGCCGCCGCTTGCAATGAGACTTTCGCCGGTCATCCAGCGCGCGTCGTCGGATGCGAGGAACACCGCGATTGATGCGATATCGTCCGGCTGACCGAGACGTCCGAGCGGCGTTTGCGCGAGCGCGGCCTTGTCGAAGTCGGAATCGATGATGCCCGCGCTATGCGTGCCTTCGGTCACGACGACACCCGGATTGATCGAGTTCACGCGAATCTTGCGCGCGCCCAGCTCGCGTGCGAGCACGCCCGTGATCGCATCGACGGCGCCTTTGGTGCCGCTGTAGACCGCGCTCGTCGGCGGCGTGATACGCGTCACGACCGAACTCACGTTGATGATGCTCGCGCCTTCGCCGAGGTGTTTCGCGGCGGCTTGCGTCGTCAGCAGCGTGCCGAGGACGTTGATATTGAACTGTCTATGAAAGTGCTCTTCGGTGATCTCTTCGAGCGCGGCGAATTCATAGACGCCCGAGTTGTTCACGAGGATATCGAGGCGTCCGTAGGTCTCGATCGCCGCATTCACGATGCCCTGCGCATCGGCCGCTTTCGACACGTCGCCGCCCACGGCGATCGCCTTGCCGTTCGATGCCGTGATCTCCGCGACGACTGCATCCGCGCCCGCCTTGCTGCTCGCATAATTGACGACGACCGACGCGCCTTCTGCCGCGAGCGCCTTTGCAATCCCGGCTCCGATACCTTTCGATGCGCCCGTGACGACCGCGACCTTGCCTGCGAGTTTGCTCATGATGGAATCCTTGAAGAGGTTATTTAATGCCCGGATGCGCCGTTGCGTTTTGCAAGAGCGGCGCGACAGGATGAAATGTAGCCATCTCCGCCAAGGCGATAAAGCAGCGTAGAGTGAAAAGACTTGAGGCCTCACGCGAATAATCGATCGGAGACGGCGCATGAATACGACTATGCCTCGCACGGACGTTCAGTTCGCCGGTCAGATTCCCGAGCTTTACGAGCGGCTTCTCGTGCCGATGCTCTTTGCGCCCTACGCCGAAGATATTGCAGCGCGCGCGGCGGCGCTCGCTCCATCGCGCGTGCTGGAAACGGCAGCGGGCACCGGCGCCGTCACGCGCGCGATGGCGCTTGCATTGCCCGCTCATGTCGATATCGTCGCGACCGATTTGAATCAGGCGATGCTCGATCGCGCCGCGACGACGCCCATCGGACGCACCGTGACATGGCGGCAGGCGAACGCGTTGCAGTTGCCTTTCGACGATGCAAGCTTCGATATCGTCGTCTGTCAGTTCGGCGCGATGTTCTTTCCCGACAAGCCCGCGGCTTTCGCAGAAGCGCGTCGCGTGCTGCGGCCGGGCGGCGCGCTGCTCTTTAACATATGGGATCGCATCGAAGAGAACGCGTTTGCCAATACGATCACCGATGCACTCGGCCATCTCTTTCCCGATGATCCGCCGCTTTTCATGAAGCGCACGCCGCACGGCTACTTCGATCGCGGAGCGATCTCACGCGATCTCGCATCGGCGGGCTTCGACGCGATGCCGCGTTTCGAAACCGTCACGCGACGCAGCCGCGCATCGTCGGCGCAAGAGGTCGCGCTCGCCTATTGCCAGGGCACACCGTTGCGCAACGAGATCGAATCGCGTGCGGGCGCGAGTCTGGACGAAGCGACATCGATATGCGCGCAAGCCATCGCCGCGCGCGTCGGCTCCGACTATCCGGACGGGAAGATTCAGGCGCACGTCATCGAAATCCGGCGCTAACCGAGCACGCGTCCGAGCCATGCAATCAACGCATCCGGCGAGCAACGCGCGCTTCTATAACCGATATGTCCGTCCGGCCGCACGACCCACGCCATGCCGTTCTTCGCGCCGAAGGCATCGGCGAATTCGCGCGCTTCGTCGCTCAACGTCCGATACGCTTCACACGCAGGCACGAACGACGCCGCCTTCGCAACGTCCGGCGACACGATCAGCACCGCGCTCGCCGCCGTGCCGAGTGCGGCGCGCCATGCTTCGACCGTTGCAGCGAACGCGGCGACGCGTGCGCCATCGGCATCGTCATCGATATAGCCGATGAGCGTGTGACGTCCGCGTCCGAGATGATCGTGCAAGCGCTGCGCATGACCGATGAACGCCTCCACGAGACCGCCGGCTTGCGGTGCACGATCCCCGGGCGCGGGCAATTCGGGCGTCATGTCGATGGTTTCGTCTGCAACTATCGAGCTGCTGCCGCGATAACTCACCAGCAATTGCGTCTCGCGCATCGCAGGCTTGATCTCGCCGTGCGCGAGAACCGTGTTCAGCGCGCGGCTCGTCGATTCGACGACATCGAGCCCGACTGGCCGCCGCTCCGCTTCGTAACTGTCGAGCAGCGTCTGACTCGCGAGACCGCGCGACGCGAGCGTGAGTTTCCACGCGAGATTGTGGACGTCCTGCAAGCCCGTGTTCATGCCCTGCCCGCCGACGGGCGGATGAATATGCGCCGCATCGCCTGCGAGAAACACGCGGCCGCGCGAATACTGCTGCGCGATCCGGTGACTCACGCGATACACCGACGACCAGCGCATCGACGAAAGCCGCGTGCCCTTCGGCAGGACCGGCAGCATGATGCGCTCGATCTCATCGAAAGCGGGCGTGGCGTTCGGCGCGTGTCTGGCGGCATCGTCGGGAAGCAGGACCATCGACAGACGATAGCGACGCACCGAACCGCGCACCGGCAACGCGGCGAGCGTCGTCGATGCGGCCCTGTCCTCACCCGACACATTGAAGCGATACATCCTTCCGCGCGGCAGATTCCAGTCGACATCGACATCGGCGAGCATGAAGGTCTGCGGATACTGATCTCCTTCGAACGCGACGTTCAGGTGACGACGCACCGTGCTGCGCGCGCCGTCGCACCCGACGAGCCAGCGGCATCGAACCGTGCGGCTCTCGCCACATGCGTCCTGTACGCATGCGTCGATGGCATCGGCCGATTCGGTGAAATCGATGAGCGTCGCCCCGTATTCGACGTGCCCGCCGTTGCGCGCGAGCGCCGCTTCGAGAATGCGTTCCGTCTCGAACTGCGCGAGCGAGAGCGCGCCGTACGGCAGCCCGGCGCGCGGCACTTCGGCGCTGAACGCGGGCGCGCCGTCCTGATACGTGTCGGCGCCGGTCAGCCACACGCCCGCATCGATCGCGTCGCGCGCGATGCCGATATCCTCGAAAATCTCAAGCGTGCGCGCCGTAACGCCCAGCGCCTTCACGAAAAACGCGCGCTCGTCGTGTGCATCGATGATGCGCACGTTCACGCCATCGCGGCGCAGTTCGGCAGCCAGCATGAGGCCGACGGGCCCCGCACCGGCGATCAGCACATCGGTCGAATCGAACATGATGCGTGTTTCTCCTGAGGAAACCGGCGAATGTCATCGACTGCCGTCAGGGAGAATAACCGCTGGATGCGCGCTCGTGGCGATGTGCATCAACCGGCGAGCGGCCCGAGACGCATGCCGATCGCGCAGCCCGCCGCGATCACGAGAAGCACGGTCGCGGCGATCGTCGCGTAGAGGAAATCGCGTTGCCGCGCGAACATGGCGAGCATCAGCACGACGCGCAGCACCGGCAGCAAGATGAAGAGCGCGACGCCCGCCGTCAGAAGTTTCGTGCCGGCGAAGAGACCCGCGCCGATCAGCGCGCACGCGGCCCATGTGCCGCACTGCAGAAAACCGGCGAGCAGGCGATCGAGCGTTTTCGGCGTGAGGTCTTTCATCGCAGCAGATCGATACCGATGCCTTGCATGAACATCTGACAGGCGACGAGCAGCAGCATCGACAGAAACAGCAGGCGCAGGCGCTCGCCGCGCACTTTCATCAGCACGCGCGCGCCCGCGATCGCGCCGATCACCGAGCCGAGCGCGACCGGTCCCGCGATCGCGCTCACGATCTCCCCGCGCAGAAAATACGCGCTCGCGCTCGCGGCGGCCGTGACGCCGATCATGAAGTTCGACGTCGCCGTCGATACCTTGATCGGCAGACGCAATGCGTTGTCCATCGCCGGAATCTTCAGGATGCCGCTGCCGATGCCGAGCAGCGCGGAAACGAGTCCTGCCGCGTACATCAACGTGAGGCCGACGGGCACGCGGCGCACTTCGTAAGGGATGTCGCGACGCAAGGTTCTGTCGGGGTAGCTGGAATGAAGGCCGAGCGCGGCGGCGAGTCCGTTCGATGGAATCGGCCTCGACGTGCCCGCCGGATCTTCGCGGCGGATGAACATCTGCCACGCCGACACCAGCAGCACGCCCGCGAAGAGGAAATCGAGCGCGGCCACCGGTACGACGCCCGCGACGAACACGCCCGTCAGCGCGCCGAGCGTCGTGCCGGTTTCGAGTACGACGGCGAGCCGCACGTTCGTCAGACCGCCGCGCAGAAACGCGGCCGCGCCGCCGCAGGAACACGCGATCACCGACACGATGCTCGTGCCGATGGCGGCGTGCATGTCGATATGGAAGAACATCGTCAGGATGGGCACGATGAACAGGCCGCTCGCCATGCCCAGCATGCCGCCCGCCGCGCTCGCGCCAAGGCCCGTGCAAAAGAGCCAGAATGTGGCTTCGAAGCTCATCGTCAAAGCATCGGTGAGGTATCGCCAAGGAATCAATATAACATGTTATGACGAGCGGCAAAAGCCGACGATGCGTGGTCTCGCGCTATGATTGCCCATTGCACGACGACAACGACAGCCAACATGGCCCGACGAAGCAAACAGGAAGACATTCAGGCGGAGACTCTCGACACGACGGATGAGGACGCGTCATCTGGCGGCGGTTCCAGCTATCTCGTGCCGGGCCTCGAACGCGGCTTGCGCATCCTCGCCGAATTCTCGGCGCGCGAGCCGGTGCTGGCCGCGCCGGAGCTCTCGCGGCGCATCGGCATTCCGCGCACGACGACGTTCCGTCTGCTGCAAACGCTCGAAGCGCTGGGCTTTCTCGAACGCGTGAACGGCGATCGTAGTTTCCGGCTCGGCGTCGCCGTGCTGCGGCTTGGGTTTGAGTACGTCAACTCGCTGGAGCTGACCGATTTCGGCACGCCGATTCTCGAACGTCTGCGCGATGCGACCGGACTTTCGACGCATCTGCTGATCCGCGATCAGCGCGATGTCGTGTTCGTCGCGAAAGCGCAGAGTCATGAGCCGCTGTTCAGCTCGGTGAAGGTGCATGTCGGTACGCGTCTTCCTGCACATGCGACCGTGCATGGTCATGTGCTGATGGGCGATTTGTCGATGGCCGCGCTGAAGGCGCTTTATCCCGAGGCTCAACTGGAGAAGTATACGGAGCGGACGCCCGCGACTATCGAGGAGCTTTACGAACGCGTGGAAGAATGTGCTTCGCTCGGGTATGGACTCAGTGAAGCATCGTTCGAGCGGGGGATTTCGGTCGTTACTGCGCCCGTGCGGGATCATTCCGGCGCGATCGTCGCGGCGGTGGCGGCGACCGTGCCGCGGTCGGATATCGGCGCCGATGATGAGAAAGCGCGGCTTATCGCGAAGGTATGTGGCGCTGCGGTCGAGCTTTCCATGCGGCTGAATTATCGGCCTTCTGAGGGGGATCGTACTGTGGGGCGCGCTGCGAGTGCTTGAGGTTTTCTCTCGCCGGATCCCGTTTTCTTTTTGGTCTATTAGCACTGCCCCTGTGCGGGGCGGCGGTCACTTTCTTTGCTGCAAAGAAAGTAAGTTTTCTTGTCTACGAGTTTAATATTAAAAGAATTTCTCGACCGTCGAATACCGCGAGCGTACACATTGCTAGACACTAGGAGTGTCGAGCAAAGACGCCGCATCGACGCTTTCGCGCATTCCGCCAAGTTCGGTCCTGAGACAAGCCGCGCTTGTTACGTCGCGCATTTCATAAAGACTGTCTTCATGGTTGCGCATCGTGTCGACGGTTCTTTTAAGCGTGCGAAACAGCAGTCGCATGGCAGCGATACGTGGATCGAGTGTAGAAGGCTCGGAATACGCTGAGGAAGGTTGTCGCCGTGAGGATGCGTGTGAGACTGCCGATTGTTTTTGATGTAGCACCGGTCTAGCTCCTGTTTTGGACAAACCCGGAGCCGCCCCCTGTCTCCCAGTTGGGGGCGGGCGGGAACAATGACAGGGTTGGAAGACCGGGACGCTACACCATTGCCAACAACCCTCGCGGGTTCTCTGCCACGTCCCGCTCTTAGGCCCGACAAAGCATCGAGCGCCGTTGGTCAGATGGCGCACGTGGTCTAGCTGCGCTCCATGTCGAAAGAGCGCGACGAACGTCAGCCGGCATTGCGCGGGCTCACGGGTGCAGAGTGTCTTCAAAACCGCCGAGTCCTGGCTGGCGCTACCACGCGCCAGCGATGTAATTATGCGTCGCACCTGCGCGAAATCATTTTAAGAGAAATCCGACCTTGTATTGCTGCTTCTTGGCAGTGTCTTTGGCCTAAGGGTTTTTTTTGCTTCCTCTCGAAATAATTCCCGCCTACGTTTCGCCGGTCGTGCGCTGAATCCGTATGCGCCCGATTAGATAGGAATGTTTATCAGGCCATGGCCTGACAGCATCTCGATGCAGGGAATCCCAATGGAAGCACAAGCAAAGCGATCCACCGCCCTCGCGCGCTGGATCACGGGCAGGCAGAACTACTATCTCAAGGTGCGAGGCGCACCGCCGAGAGATGGCCTCTCGATCATCTCCGTCAAGGCGATCGAACGGCTAGGCAGTCCGTATCACATCACGCTTGAACTGACCGCCAATGTGGAACTGGCGCGCGCCGACTATCTCGGGCACAACGCGACGTTCAGCATCGAGCCGTTACCCGGCGACGGCACGCCGCGCGAGTGGAACGGCATCTGCGCTTGTCGTCCTTGATCGAATATCCATCCTCGAAATACTCGATACGCCCGCCGCCGCGCGGCACGTTCGCGAGCATCCCTTTGCCGTTCTCGTCGAGCGT
>NZ_JALQDV010000047.1:0-173408 GCF_023631045.1 Caballeronia sp. AZ7_KS35
GTTCAGGTTCCGGCGAAGAGCCGTCATGCGACGCTGTTCTATCAGAATGACCACCTTGGCACGCCGCAGGAGTTGCTGGACGAGTCGGGTAAGGTTGTGTGGCTGGCGCGGTATAGGGCGTGGGGTGGAAGGAAACCAACGCCCCATGGCAAGACAGATCCGGCCGAAGCGGATAACGCGATTCGGTTCCAAGGCCAGTATGCGGACGACGAGACGGGACTGACGTACAATCGGCATCGGTACTATGATTCGAGTTCGGGCCGCTATATTACGCAAGACCCGATCGGCCTTGCGGGTGGCGTCAACCTGTATCAATACGCGCCGAACCCGATTCAGTGGATGGATCCGCTTGGGCTGACTCCATGTTGCCTCACATCTAGAGCAGCACGCCGCGAAGCGATGCGGCAAGCCGGTATCCCAACGAGCCAGCAGCCGATTAGTCAGTCGCGCAATGCTTCAGGATATGAATACCGGTACAACGTGCCACAGGCCGGTGGCGGAACAATAGAGGCAACGGTCCAACAACAAACGATGGACGTGAGCCATAAGGAAGATCCTCATTGGGAAGCAGGCAAAGTAAAGGTTGATCCGATTAGCGGCGAAACGCGGATGACTGATTATGATCGACCTAAAATAGCCAATCCGAAAGGAAAGGCTTATTACGGGAGCTGCCAATGAATGAGCGAGGTGTGAACCAATACAAGAAAGAGCTCCTTTACAGAAAGGCTAACGGGAAAAAGTTGCTCAATGAGTACCTTGGCAAGATAGCGTCTTTGTTCCCAACTGGAGATCGATCAGAGATAATTCCTTTGGAGGAAACGGATGCTGTATTGGATCGCTTCAAAGCGGCGTCCACTCAACTACACCAGAAGACTGAGCGGATATCCGGGAGCGGACTTCACGTCGAACTCTCAGCCATGAAAGATCATCATAGAGACATGTATGTCCTCATAGATGAAGACTGGAGGTACTGCGGGATATTACGGGTCAAAAGTACGGAAAGTCTCAATGTCGACTTTGAATTTGGCAACAAAATACTGAATGACATTGTGTTTATATGGGCTGATATGTCTGCTGCTATCAGCTTTGATTTCTTTGAGGTTTCAGGCAATCGCCTGATAGATGTGAAGAGGTGGGGTGTGAGATGAACAAAGGGCCGCTTCTGCGGTAATGCCGTTCAGTTAAGGTCTTTTCTTAGATAGCGAACGGTGTACCGTTTAGGGCGGGATTTGACGACCCGGTCGCATGTGCGTCCGGGTCGTTTTTCGTTGCGCATAGACTTGAGCCTTTCGCGCAGACGCTGAAGGCAGGCGGGTAATTTTGCAAACGCCGGCGTGAGGGCCGAGCAAGAACAACAGCTCGTGCGCGGCGTGCTCGGATCCGATTGGGTTGGCGGGGGGCTGAAAGTCTATCAATATGCGCCCAATCCGATTGAGTGGATTGATCCGCTTGGGCTTGCGAAGCGCTGTGCATTGAGCACAAAGAGACTCGGCAAAGCGACCGGGAGTTATTCGGCAGTGAAGCCGGGTCCTTTGCCCGATGATCTAGCCGCGACGTTTGCAGGAGGGCGATACAAAACCGTCACTTTGCCCAAAGACACCGTGCTGTATCGAGCAGGAACGGCGGAGCGACCGTTGGGGCAATTCTTTAGCCAAGAGGCACCTACTGGCGTGTTGCAAACTCGGATAGACAAAGCGGTGTTGCCTACGTGGCCTGGTGGGGGAACATCGCCGATTGATACGTCATTCGGGGTCAAGATTCCTGCGGGAACTCAAGTGTATGTTGGAGAGGTTGGTTCGCAAGGTGGTTTTTACGTAGGCGGTACGCAGTAGGTGGTTGTGCCAAAACCGTGGACTATCGAGGGAGTCGAGGTCACGCATTCATGCGTTCTCAAATGATGGATATTCGACAAATTGAGGCAGTGCTTTCTAAGATGCGCGACTTGCTACGCATCGGCGGACTGAGAGACTGGGCCGATGCGCTTGATAGTTGTGTACTGGACTTGCCTGTTGATCCTAGCGGTGTGCGAATGAGAATCGTCTCGATATATGGCGGAACGGGATCGCTGAATGATGTGGTTTTATACAGAAATGGGCAGCCTCTGATTCGCGAAAACAACGAGCTTGATGATTTACGAAGCGAATTGTATCGACTCTGTCATGCGGCACCATAACGCTGTCCCCCTCGAGTCTTGTTGTGGACTGCAAAGGGTCGCATACGCGGCCCTTTGTTCGTCTACTCGGGGTAATGATCAGCCGTCCGTGTTCAACGTTGACCTTTACGCGCTGCCCTGCCTGAAATCCTGCCTGCTCAATCCACCGTCCGGCGAGTTTGAGCCAGGGAACACGGCGGCTCGGGTCGTTGCCAGTACGGTTTGGTCGAGCGGTCCTCGCGCCGCGACTCTTGAATGGTCACGAATCGTTCCGTGACGTGTGGACGTGCTTTAAGATTGGCGTACAACCGGCATCGATACTATGAATCGGCCAGCGGGCGGTTCATCACGCAAGACCCGATCGGACTCGCGGGTGGAACCAACCTGTACGCTTATGCACCTTCGCCCGTTCAGTGGCTTGATCCGTTGGGGTTGAGTGGCACACTTGCAGGAAGGCTGCCCAATAAGGCCCAAAGTTTGCCGGGATCTCAACGACCAAATGCGGTCGCCGTGATTGTTTCCAAGGACGGTCGTATCGTAGTTGGACGAAAATCAAGGCGGTGTGACAAACCCTGAAGTGCAGGATGCGTTGAAAGATATTCCGCCGAACGAGTTCGATACTCAATGTGCCGAAGTAACTGCAATAAACGGACGAGGAGATCCAATTCCAGAAAGTCCTAATTCAGTGCCGTCTAGCGGCGACTTGAGCGAACTCGCTCGTCTAGTTGATAGCGTGATAGAGGTTGGAATTGTTGACCTCTACGATGCCCAAACTGACTTGCCGTTGAGGTTCTTGGACAAGGCAATGCAGACACTAGAGCGGAACGCGATTCCATTGCCGGCATTGGCTGACCAGACGAACGAAGGGGCCGCATACGCGGCCGCTTCGTGTTTTTACTCGGCGGTAGTAATCAGCCATTCGTTTAACATTGATTTTCATGCGCTGATCCGCTCAGACTGGTAGCATTCTCCCTTCGTGATTTTTGTCAGTAATTCCATTTGTCAAATATGTTGAAAAAAATCATTTTTCGCAGTTCTTTGGTGTTGATGCCTTTTATCAGCGTCGCTATTCACGCAAAAGAACTGGACTGGCTAGCGGACAACGAACTATGCACAGCAAGCGCTCCGGACAAGTTTTACAAGCCTAATGGCCATGCCGATCTCGTTAGATTGCAGAAAGAAGGTGCTATCGTTGGACAAGGTAAGGCTATCGCTGACGGCGAAAAGGTCGTCTTTGCTGTGAAACCGGGAATGACACTTTGGGGATTTCCCGTCAAGTCGGTTGTGCTGCTGCAGGACGCTTATCCTGCTGGCTCTAGTTTAGTTGTCGATCTCGCCGGCAGTATTGGTAAGGTAAAGACAAGTCTGGATCAGCAATTAGTTCAGTACAAGCAAGCTGGACCCTTTGCCAGTCGGTTTCATGAAGTATCGCAAGCAAACGTCACGGCCTATGTGCGTTCGATCAAGTACAACAATGGCTATCCTGATCAAGGCCTCGACGAGAAAATCGGGACGTTCCGAGTATTCCTCAGCGCACCACGCAACACAGATAGCCCACGCACATCGGTGTATTGCGCGGTCGAGCAAACCTAAGGAAAGGCATGACCTCAATTGCATGCGTAGGCGATGCGACCACGCACGGCGGGCGCATCATTACAGGTTCCGATACGATGGACATCAAGGGGCGCGGAATGGCCCGCATGGGTGACTTGGTGACGTGTCCCGAACACGGCACGAACCCGATCATTCAATGCTCGGACAGGTTGACCGACACGAACGGCAATGGCGTCGCACTCGACGGACATTTGACCGCGTGTGGCAGCCGTCTGATCGCTTACGAGGATCACGGCTCGGTGGGGTAAGGGAAATGGTCGAGCGTTGATGCGCGGCTCGACCTTCGCGACGAGCACCCATAAGGCCCGCCTGGCGCGGGCCGTTACTTATGCGCGCTCGACGTCCTCGCTCGCTTCGTCTTGCGCCTCGCCACCGCCCAACTCGCGCAACTCAACGACGCCTTCAGGTTCCGTCGCGTAGACTTCCGCCTCTCCCGGCGTGAGCGTCGAATCGTTCACCGTGTCACCGTCGACGATGACCCGAATATCCGAACTGCCCTGGTTCTCGATATGCACCTTCATTGCTTTGTCTCCTTGTGGTTAGCGTTGCTGCGGGTGAATGAGCCGATTGATCGAGGCCGCGCCGCCGCTTTCATGCTCAGGTAGCCGCACACCGCCGTGTCCGCGGGTATCGCTCACGGCGTTGTGATCGCCTTCGATGTAGACGAGCGTGCAGCCGTGGAAAAAAAGCGCGGCTAGCAGAGCTGCGGCGTAGCGGATGGACATAGCGGAGCGACGCTTTACGAGAGCGCTCCGAAAGCCTTCCACGTTCCGGCGTGCCTGCTGCGGTGCAGGTCCACCCGGCGACGGCTGTTCCGGCCGGGTTGCTATTGGTCATGGTGTCACCGATGACCCACGTTCCGGAGGTCGGCGGAGCCGTGCCTCGCAATACGCGCTGCCCGGGCAGCAGGTTCCCGCTGTCGAAGGACTGAAATGGCGCTACCGCTGTCGTACTGTCGATAGCGCAATTCCAAACGGCATAGCGGGCACACTGAAATCGTTGCCCGCGACATCAGCGAGTGCCACGGCCCCCGCTTGAAGATTGATAAGCCCAATCGGATATTGCGTGTCGCCTGGGTAGGTCCGCACGTTCCCCTTAATCGATAGCTTGCTGATGGTCACAGTTGCGGTCGTCGAGGAAGCGCCAACCGTGACCGCGCGCTCGTCGCTCGCGCCCGAGCTGTTGACGTTCAGAATGGCGTTACCGTCAACAACGATCGCTTGAACGGTGCATGCTGCCGCTGGCGCACACGCGACACAACCCGCAACTTCGCACTCTGTGATGGAAAGCAAGGTTGAGCGGGTCGGCTTCGCCTTCATCGGTTCGCGAGGAGATGCTCGATGTGCCCGTCGAAGCGTGCCGGGTTCGGGCCGCTGCGCGAGCCGCGCATCGCCGCCCAATCCAGAATCTGACGGACCGTACCATTTCCGTGGTAATGGTTAATTTTGCAAAGAAAGTAGGCGCCGCCCCGCACAGGGGCAGCGCCAATAGACCGACGCGAATACGGGATCCGGCGAAAACCAAAACCAAAACCAAAAAATCAAAACGAGTGATGAATCCCCGCCAGCACGATGACTTGATTCGCCGTACTCGACACCCCAGCGGTAAAGAAAGCCGCCTTCACCCCCCCAGTAGCACGCTCATAAAGCGCATTGACATAAAGCTGCGTCGACTTCGACAACATATAGATATCGCCGATTTCGAACTGCGTCCATCGTCCGCCCGCGAACGTCGTCGTCGCCGCGCCGCCCGCGATCCAGTTCCACGCGACCGGTTTAAAGGTCAACCCCGCATCGTATGACTGAAACGTATCGGACTGCCCGTTCGATTGCAGCTTCACGCGCGTATAAAGCGCATGCACGACGAACTTGCCGATCTCATACGACGCACCCGCGCCCATCTCCTCCTGCTTGTCCGCCATGTAAGTCGCCGCCGGCTGACCCTGAAACGTCGTCAGACCGGTCGTCGCGATCGCGGGCGTGCGATTGTGCTCGTTCGAATACGTGGCCGCCGCCTTGAACGGACCGTTCGCATACGTAATGCCGAAGCCGTAGTTGCGGCCCGTCGAGAAGTTCGTCGTGTTGCCGAGGCCCATCATCGCGCCCGCAGAGAAGCCATAGAAGTTCGCCGAGCGGAATTTCACCGAGTTGTCGTAGGGCACCACGCCCGTATCCGCCAATTGATCGATGTTGCCCGGATGAAACGCGTACCAGCTCGCCGCGAGATACGCGGTCGATAGCGGTCCGAGCATGTCGAAGCTGAACGGCGTCTGATGACCGAGCGTCAGCGTGCCGACGTTTTCCTGCTCGAGCCCGAGATACGCCTGCCTATTCCAAAGCGTGCCCGCCTTCGCGAAGTTGCCCGTGTTCGTGTAGAAGCCGTTCTCGAGTTGCGCGACGGTCTTGAGCCCGCCCCCCAAATCCTCGACCACGCGAAAGCCCCAGCGATCCGGCTGCATGTTGCCCTGCTCCTCCATCCACTTCGGATGGCCGCCGACGTTGTTGATATACGCGATGCCGGCATCGAGACTGCCATAGAGCGTGACCGTGCTTTGCGCGGCCGCGCCGGTCGCGACCCCGGCCCCGATGAGCCCCGCTGCGATGATGTGCTTCACCCTTCGTTCTCCTGATCGTGTGGTTCGAGCGCGGGCCTCGCCCGCTTTCCTGTTCCTGCTGATCGCAGTTGTTGCCCTTCCCCAGCAAGACGTCCCGCCACGCGTTTGCGTTCCATATATGGATCACCGTCCTGCCTATGGAAAGTATAGTGAGCTTTCCCGCGCCAAAAAAATAAATTTGTGATGAAGCCGGGTAGACCCTGAGACGACGCGGACACGGCGCATCTGCCGGGCAAAAGGGCTTACGGATCAATGACAAACGGGCGTTCTTACTTCATCCGCGAGCTTTGAACCGCGTCGACTTAAGTGTTTTCACCTAGATATCTACTTTTATATTTTTTCCGAGCCAGTCGACTCCTATAATCACCATACACGAACTGTTGTTCCTTTAGTGGAACACAGACGAACCAGAGGAAAGGGTGAAAGATGTCTGAACAATGGCGCTGCGCCGGGCATGCCGGCGATCTGTCGGAAGACGCACCAATCGAATTCAAGCTCGATGACGGCGCGGAAATCGGAATCTACAAAGTGGGCGACGCGCTATATGCGCTCGAGAACGTCTGCCCGCACGCATATGCGTTGCTGACGCAAGGCTTCGTCGATGGCGACACCGTCGAATGTCCGCTGCACGAAGCGGTGTTTCACATCCCCACGGGCAAATGCCTGAAAGAGCCCGGCGGCCGCGACCTGAAGACGTATTCGGTGCGCCTCGCCGGCGAGGAAATTCAGATCAAGGTGGCGTGACATGGAAAAAGTCGTGAACTTCAACCCGCATCTCAAGCCGTGGCTCGCGCCGCAGCCGAACAACGTCGCCGGCAAGGGCGTGATCGAAAAGCCGGGCGAGACTGAAAACTTCATCTGGCAGACGCGCAAGGCCGAGCCGACGCAATACGAAAACGACTTCGGCGATGCGCTCGAACGCGTCTTCGAAGCGGGCGCGCTGGAACTGGAACAGGTGGTCGCGGGCTTGAACAAGGACGGTTTCCGCACGCCGGAAGGCACCGCATGGACCGCCGACCGCCTCGCCGCCGAACTGCGCACGCTCGCCGAATAAAGAAGGAGCTTCTTCCCATGACCTCCCCTCACCAAACAGTCGCCGCCGATCCCGTTCAGGCCTATCTCGATCGCGGCTTGCGCAATTACTGGTATCCCGTGGCGCCGAGCTGGCAAGTGGCGAATGCGCCCATCGGCTTGACGCGACTCGGCGATCAGATCGTGCTCTGGCGCGACAACGAAGGCAAAGTGCATGCGCTCGAAGATCGCTGTCCGCATCGCGGTGCGCGTCTGTCGCTCGGCTGGAATCTCGGCGGCAGCGTCGCGTGCTGGTATCACGGCATCGAAGTCGATGGCAGCGGCACTGTGCAGAAAGTGCCCGCCGTGTCCGCGTGCCCGCTCGAAGGCCAGAAGTGCGTGAAGTCGTACCCCGTCGAAGAACGCGCGGGCGCGATCTTCCTCTGGTTCGGCGACGACGCCAACAAGGAACCCGCGCCGCTCGTGCTGCCCGAAGAACTCGTCGGCGAGGAATACGCGAGCTTCCTGTGCATGTCGCACTGGAAGTGCAATTACCAGTACGCGATCGACAACGTGATGGACCCGATGCACGGCGCGTATCTCCACGCGACATCGCATTCGATGGCCGAGGGCGACAAGCAGGCCGACATGCGCGTGCGCAAGACCGAAACTGGCTTGATGTTCGAGAAGGTCAATCAGCGCGACGTGAACTTCGACTGGGTGGAGCTCGGCGAAACCGGCTGCCTGTGGATGCGCCTCGCGATTCCGTACAAGAAGAAGTTCGGGCCCGGCGGCAACTTCGGGATCATCGGCTTTGCTACGCCCGTCGACAACGACAACTGCCAGGTCTACTTCTGGCGCACGCGCAAGGTCTCCGGATGGCAGCGCGATGCGTGGCGCTTCCTGTATCGCAATCGTCTCGAAGGACTGCACTGGGCCGTGCTCGAACAAGACCGCTATGTGCTCGAAAGCCTGGCGCCCAACGCACGCGATCACGAATTCCTCTATCAGCACGATGTCGGCATGACGCGCGTGCGTCGCATGTTGAAGCAGCGCGCGCAGCAACATCTCGCCGCGCTCGAAGCATTGCCGAAGAACACGGAGCACGCTCATGCGTGATGCGTCGAAAGCGCTCGACGGCCGTCGCGTGATCGTGACCGGCGGCGCTCGCGGACTCGGCGCGGCCTTCGTGCGCGCGCTCGTCGGGCAAGGCGCGCACGTCGCGTTCGGCGATGTGCTTAGCGAAGAAGGCGAAGCACTTGCGCGCGAACTGCGTGACGTGCACTTCTTCCCGCTCGATCTGAACGAACCGCGAAGCATCGCCGAATTCGTCGAACAAGGCACGAATGCGTTGGGCGGTCTCGATGCGCTCATCAACAACGCCGCGATCACCAACTCGGGCGGCAAGTCCGCCAGCGAGCTCACACCGCAAACATGGGATGCGGTGATGAACGTGAACGTGCGCGGCACTTGGCTGATGAGCGTCGCGTGCCTGCCGCATCTGAAGGATTCGGGACGCGGCGCGATCGTGAACATCGCATCCGATACGGCGCTGTGGGGCGCGCCGAAGCTGCTCGCATACGTCGCGAGCAAGGGCGCGGTGATCGCGATGACGCGCTCGCTCGCCCGCGAGTTCGGCGCGGACAACGTGACCGTCAACGCGATCGCGCCCGGCCTCACCGAAGTGGAAGCCACCGCATATGTGCCCGCCGAGCGTCACGAGTATTACCTCAAAGGCCGCGCATTGACGCGCGCGCAAGTCCCCGACGACGTGAACGGCCCCGTGCTGTTCCTGCTCTCGGATGCGGCGCGCTTCGTAACGGGCCAGTTGCTGCCGGTGAACGGCGGCTTCGTGATGAATTGATTCGCTCTATTTGATTGGAACCTGGAGAAAGCAATGGCCGATGCAGACATCGAACGCAAGTCGTGGGATCAGCCCGCCGAAGCGAGCTTCGCACAATGGATGGACACGCGCGTCGCGCGCCTCGAAACGCGCCGTTACGACTGGGACGCGCTCAAGTTCCAGGCCGACTACGACCCGAAGTATCGTCGCGCGCAGATGCGTTATGTCGGCACGGGCGGCACGGGTGTATCGAAGGACATGAACACGATTCCCGCAGGCAGCTTCACGTTTTCGACGATGGTCATTCCCGCCGGCAACATCGGGCCGAGTCATATTCATATCGACGTCGAAGAGATTTTTTTCGTGCTGCGCGGAAAGATGAAAGTCGTCTGCGAGAAGGACGGACAAACGTGGGAAGCCGTGCTCGGCGAGCGCGATCTCATTTCCGTGCCGCCGGGCGTGTATCGCACGGAGATCAACATCGGCGAGGAAGACGCGCTGATGTGCGTGATGCTCGGCGCGCCGAAACCCATCACGCCGACGTATCCGCCGGATTCGCCGCTGGCGAAGTTGAAGCGCTGAGGCTCGCATGAACATCCAGACGCTCGCGTGCTTTCCCGACACGCATATCGAAACCGCGCACGGCATCACGGGTTATCGCGAGGCAGGTGCGATGCATCGGCGCGCGCTGCCCGTCGTGCTGCTGCATGGGATCGGGTCGGGCGCGGCGTCGTGGGTCCGGCAGCTCGACGCGCTCGGTGCGAAGCGGCGTGTCATCGCATGGGACGCGCCGGGGTATGGCGAATCTAGTTGCATACGTAACGATTCGCCGCTTGCGCTCGATTACGGGCAAGCGTTGCGCGCGTGGCTCGATGCGCTCGATATCGATCGATGCGTGATCGTCGGCCATTCGCTCGGCGCGATCATCGCGGGATCATTCGCCGTGCATACGCCACAGCGCGTCGCGGGCCTGCTGCTGATATCGCCGGCTGCGGGTTATGGCGCTGCATCGAAGGAAGTGCGCGAATCGAAACGCGATGCACGTTTGAAGATGCTGAACGAACTCGGCCCGCAAGGACTCGCACGCGAGCGCAGCGCCAACATGCTTTCGCACTACGCCGACGATGAAGCGCGCGAATGTGTCCGCTGGAACATGGCGCGCATCGTCCCCGCAGGCTATGCGCAAGCGACGCATCTGCTTGCCAACGCCGATCTCGCAGCGGATATCGCGCGCTTTCACGGACGCATCGCGGTCGCCGTCGGCGCGGACGATGCGATCACGCCGCCCGACGCATGCGAGCGCATCGCGCAGGCCGCGCGGGTCAATCTGCAAGTGATGCCGCGTGCGGGCCATGCAGGCTACGTCGAATCACCCGCTGCATACACCGCATTGATCGATGCGTTTTGCGAAAGCATCGAATGCCACACGAAAGACGGAGTACCGCAATGACATCCCTCGCCACGGAAGAAGCCGACAAGGGCGAACCGACTTACATCGTGCCGGGACTCGAACGCGGATTGAAGATCCTCACCGAGTTCTCGCCGCGCGAACCGGTGCTTGGCGCGCCCGAATTGTCGCGACGCCTCGGCATTCCGCGCACGACGGTTTTCCGCCTGTTGCAGACGCTCGAATCGCTCGGCTTTCTGGAGCGCGCGGACAAGGACCGCAACTATCGGCTGGGCGTCGCCGTGCTGCGTCTCGGCTTCGAATATCTGAGCTCACTCGAACTCACCGATCTCGGCCTGCCGATCATCGAAGCATTGCGCGACGCGACCGGTCTCACGAGCCACATCCTCATTCGCGATGGCCGCGATGTCGTGTTCGTCGCGAAAGCGCAGAGTCACGCGCCTATCTTCAGTTCGGTGAAGGTGAACGTCGGCACGCGCCTTCCCGCCCATGCGACGACGCACGGCCACGTTCTGATGGGCGATCTTTCGCTCGATGAACTGCGCGCGCTCTATCCGGAAGCGCATCTCGAACGCTTCACGACGTCCACGCCCGAAACGGTCGAAGAGCTCTTCGAGCGCGTGAAGGAAGACGCCGAACGCGGCTACGCGACAAGCCAGTCGTCGTTCGAGCGCGGCATATCGGTCGTCACCGCGCCCGTTCGCAACGACACGGGACGCATCGTCGCCGTCATCACGACGACGATTCCGCGTCCCGAGATCGACGCAGCGTTGCTCGACAGCGGTCTCGTCGACAAGGTTCGCGAAGCCGCCGAGGCGCTCTCGATGCGTCTCAACTATCGCCCGGGCGCGCGTGCGTCCGCGTCGAACCGCTACATGAAATCTCTGGGGTTGCAATGATTCGAATCGATCTCTCGGACCAGGTCGCTGTCGTCACCGGCGGTTCGTCGGGCATCGGTCTCGCGACGGCGAAGTTGTTCTTGCAAGCGGGCGCATCGGTGGCCATTTGCGGGCGCGACAGCGAACGTCTGCAAGGCGCGCAGGCAACGCTCGCCGATGAATTCCCGCAAGCGCAACTGTTCGCCGCGCGTTGCGACGTGCTCGACGCGGACCAAGTGAACGCATTCGCATCGCAGGTAATGCAACGCTTCGGCCGCGTCGACATGCTCGTGAATAACGCGGGTCAGGGCCGCGTCTCCACATTCGCCGATACCACCGACGACGCCTGGCGCGACGAACTGGAACTGAAGTACTTCAGCATCATTCGTCCGACGCGCGCCTTCTTGCCGATGCTGAAAGATGCGCCTTCGCCCGCGATCGTCTGCGTGAACTCGCTGCTCGCGCTGCAACCGGAGCCGCATATGGTCGCGACTTCATCAGCGCGCGCGGGCGTGTTGAGTCTCGTGAAATCGCTTGCGACGGAACTCGCGCCGCAACGCATCCGCGTGAATTCGATTCTGATCGGCATCGTCGAATCGGGGCAATGGAAGCGTCGCTATCAGAACTATTTGAACGAGAACGCCGATAACCCCACGCGCCAAAGCTGGGAAGAATGGACCGGCGAGCTCGCGCGCAAGAAAAACATTCCGCTCGCCCGCTTCGGCTTGCCCGAAGAAGCGGCGCAGGCGCTCTTCTATCTCGCAACAACGCTGTCGTCGTACACGACCGGCAGCCATATCGATGTTTCCGGAGGCTTTGCTCGTCATGTCTGAAAAAACCACGGTCGGCGAACTGATCGCCGCGTTCCTCGAACAATGCGGCGTCCGCACGGCGTTCGGCGTGATCTCGATTCACAACATGCCGATCCTCGATGCGATCGGGCGTCGCGGCAACATCCGCTATGTCGGCGCGCGCGGCGAAGCGGGCGCCCTGAACATGGCCGACGGCCTCGCGCGCGTATCCGGCGAACTCGGCGTCGCGTTCACGTCGACGGGCACGGCTGCCGGCAACGCAGCGGGCGCGATGGTCGAAGCGCTGACCGCGGGCACGGCGTTGCTGCATATCACCGGGCAGATCGAAACCGAGTATCTCGATCAGGATCTCGCGTATATCCACGAAGCGCCCGATCAGTTGTCGATGCTGCAATCCATCTCCAAGGCGGCGTTTCGCGTACGCACCGTGGACACCGCGTTGCCGACGATTCGCGAAGCCGTGCGCGTCGCGCTCACTGCGCCTGCGGGCCCGGTGAGCGTCGAGATTCCCATCGACATTCAGGCCGCTGAAATCGAATGGCCCGCCGATCTCGCCGCGCCGCACGTCGGCATGCTCACGCACGACAGTCTGCGCGTGAAGCAGCTCGCCGATGCGCTCACGAACGCGAAGCGTCCGTTGCTATGGCTCGGCGGCGGCACGCGTCATGCGCGCGGCGCGGTCGAGCGCCTCGTGAAGCTCGGCTTCGGCGTGGTGACGAGCGTGCAAGGTCGCGGCGTGCTGCCGGAAGATCATCCGGCGACGCTCGGCGCATTCAACGTGCATCCGTCCGTCGAAGCGTTCTACAAGACCTGCGATGCGCTCGTCGTCGTCGGCTCGCGTCTGCGCGGCAACGAAACGCTGAAGTACAAGCTCGCGCTGCCGCAGCCGCTTTATCGCATCGACGCCGATGCGCTCGCCGATAACCGCGGCTATCGCAACGAACTCTTCGTGCATGGCGATGCATCGCGCGTGCTCGATGAACTCGCGACGCTGCTCGAAGGCCGCATCCGCATCGATGCCGCGTTCGCGAGCGATCTCGCGGCAGCGCGCGAAACGGCCGTCGCGGAAGTGTCGAAGGGACTTGGACCGTACAAGCGTCTCGTCGATTCGCTGCAACGCGCGGTGGGCCGCGATTACAACTGGGTCCGCGACGTGACGATTTCGAACAGCACGTGGGGCAATCGCCTGCTGAAGATTTTCAATCCGCGCGCGGGCGTGCATGCGCTCGGTGGCGGCATCGGGCAAGGCATGCAGATGGCGATCGGCGCCGCGCTTTCGGGCGCGGCGAAGAAGACTGTCGCGCTCGTCGGCGATGGCGGTCTGATGGTCAATGTCGGCGAGCTCGCAACCGCCGTGCAGGAAAAGGCCAACGTCATGATCGTGCTGATGAACGATCAATGCTACGGCGTGATCCGCAACATTCAGGACGCGAACTACGGCGGACGCCGCATGTTCGTCGATCTGCATCAGCCGGATTTCGCGCAGTTCTGCGCGAGTCTCGGCCTTGCGCATCGCCGCATCACGTCGCTCGATCAGGCCGATGACATCGTGCGCGAAGGGCTCGCGATCGATGGCCCGGTGCTGGTCGAAGTGGACATGCTGTCGGTCGGCTCGTTCGCGACCGCGTTCGCCGGGCCGCCCGTCAAGAAGGAAGAGCCGAAGGAGCCGGAATATGCGTGATCCCCTCCATGCACGGCAAGCGATCGACATCGCGATGATCGGCTTCGGCGCGATCGGTTCGGCGGTGTATCGCGCGCTCGACAACGATCCGCTCGTTCGCATCTCGCATGTGATCGTGCCGGAACGCGATCGCGACAACGTGCGCGCCGTGCTCGGCGATAACGTCGATGTCGTGTCGCACGTCGATGCGCTCGCCAGTCATCCGGAATTCGCGCTCGAATGCGCGGGACATGCGGCGCTCGTCGATCATGTCGTGCCGTTGCTGAAGTCGGGCACGGATTGCGCGGTCGCATCGATCGGCGCGCTGTCGGAAGCCGGCTTGCTCGATGCCCTCGCCAATGCCGCCAATGAAGGCGCGGCCACGATCACGCTGCTCTCGGGTGCGATCGGCGGCGTCGATGCGCTCGCCGCCGCGAAGGAAGGCGGCCTGGACGACGTGCAGTACACCGGCCGCAAGCCGCCGCTCGGCTGGCTCGGCACGCCTGCTGAAACGCTCTGCGATCTGAAGTCGCTGACTGAAGAAAAGGTCATCTTCGAAGGCACTGCACGCGATGCGGCGCGTCTCTATCCGAAGAACGCGAACGTCGCGGCGACCATTGCGTTAGCGGGACTCGGGCTCGATGGCACACGCGTGCGTCTCATCGCCGATCCGGCTGTCGAGCGCAACGTGCATCGCATCGTCGCACGCGGCGCGTTCGGCGAGATGTCGCTGGAAATGTGCGGCAAGCCGTTGCCGTCGAATCCGAAGACATCGGCGTTGACTGCATTCAGCGCGATCCGTGCGTTGCGCAATCGCGCCGCGCGTTGCGTCATCTAAGGAGCTTCAGAAAGATGAATCATCCCGACACTTCGCTCGTAGCGTCCGGCGATATCTATATCGGCGGCGAGTGGCGCAAAGGGCGCGGCAATCAGTACGCGAGCATCTATCCCGCCGATCAATCCGTCAACGCGGAGATCAGCACCGCCGATGCCGACGACGCGCGCGAAGCCGTCGAGATCGCGGATCGCGCTTACAGGCAGGCCGATTGGGCCGGACTGAAGCCGCATCAGCGTGCTGCGGTTCTGCATCGCATCGCGAATCTGATCGAAGCGCGTCATGAAGCGCTCGCGCAATTGCAGCGCCGCGACAACGGCAAGCCGATCAGCGAAACGCGCGCCCTGGTCACGAGCGCGGCCAACACGTTCCGCTACTTCGCAGCGTGCCTCGAAACGCTCGAAGAAGAACTCACGCCTTCACGCGGCGATTATCTGACGATGAGCGTGCACGAACCGCTCGGCGTCATCGCGGCAATCACGCCGTGGAATTCGCCGATCGCATCCGATGCGCAAAAGCTCGCGCCTGCGCTCGCGGCCGGCAACGCGGTCGTGCTGAAGCCCGCTGAAGTGACGCCGCTGGCATCGCTTGCGCTCGCGCGCATCTGCGAGGAAGCGGGCGTGCCGAAAGGCGTCGTGAGCGTGTTGCCCGGCAAGGGCTCGGTCATCGGCGATGCGCTCGTGCGTCATCCGCTCGTCAAGAAGGTCGCGTTCACGGGCGGCACCGAAGTCGGTCGCGGTATTGCGCGTCTTGCCGCGGAAAAGCTGATGCCGGTATCGCTCGAACTGGGCGGCAAGTCGCCGACCATCGTCTATGCCGATGCCGATCTCGATCACGCAGTGAACGGCGTGCTGTACGGCATCTTCAGTTCATCGGGCGAATCGTGCATCGCGGGATCGCGGCTCTTCGTCGAACGCAAGGTGTACGGCGAGTTCATGTCGCGTCTCGTCGATCGCGCACGCAGGCTGCGCGTCGGCGATCCCACGCGCGAAATCACGCAGATGGGTCCGCTCATCACATCGCAGCATCGCGAGAGCATCGAACGCTATGTCGCGCTCGGTCTCGAAGAAGGCGGCACGCTGTTATGCGGCGGCGAACGTCCGACGGGCGATGGCCGCGAGAAAGGCTTCTTCTATCTGCCGACGATCATCGAAGGTCTCGCGAACGATGCGCGCATGTGTCAGGAAGAAATCTTCGGCCCGGTGCTTGCCGCCCTGCCCTTCGACGACGAAGCCGCGTTGTTGCAACAAGCGAACGACAGCGTGTTCGGTCTCGCCGCCGGCATCTGGACGCGCGACTACAAGCGCGCATGGAACCTCGCGCGCGCGTTGAGCGCGGGCACGGTCTGGATCAACACGTACAAGCAGTTTTCGATTTCGACGCCTTTCGGCGGATGGAAAGACAGCGGCATGGGACGCGAGAAAGGCCGTCTCGGCCTGCGCGAATACATGCAGCAAAAGAGCCTGTACTGGGGCTTGAACGATGCCCCGCTGCCGTGGGCGAACTGAAGGAGCTGCCATGACGATCCTTGGCATTGAACGCATCACCTACGGCGTGACCGATCTCGACACCTGCCGGCGCTTTTTCGCGGACTGGGGATTGAAGGAAGTCGCGCACGATGAAGCGCGCGCGCGTTTCGAAACGCTCAACGGCTGCGAAGTGCTGCTTGCATTGGCCGACGATCCCGCGCTGCCGCCCGCATTCGAAGGCGGTCCGACGTTGCGCGAAGTGACGTGGTCCGTCGCGACGCGCGCCGAACTCGACGCATTGCGCGGACGCTTCGCGGGCCAGCCCGGTCACATCGAAACCGACGATGCGGTCGGTTGCATCGATCCGAACGGCATGGCGATTCGTGTGGAAGTGACGAAGAAGCGCGACATCGACGTGAAGGGCTCACTGTCGAACGTGTGGGGCAACGCGCAGCGCATCGATACGCCGAGCCCCGTCTATGAGCGCGCGGAACCCGTCGAAGTGGGACACGTCGTGTTCTTCACGAACTGCGTCGCGGAGCAGGAAAAGTTCTATCACGAGCTGCTCGGCTTCGAGACATCGGATCGCTATCCGGGACGCGGCGCGTTCATGCGTTGCGCGCCGCATGGCGGTCATCACGATTTGTTTCTCTTGCAACTACCCGATGGAAAACGCGGCCTGAATCACGTCGCGTTCACGGTGCGCGACATCCACGAAGTCTTCGGCGGCGGCCTGCATATCAGCCGCTGCGGATGGACCACGCAACTCGGACCGGGACGTCATCCGGTTTCGTCGGCGTACTTCTGGTACTTCAAGAATCCGGCGGGCGGTCTCATCGAGTATTACGCCGATGAAGACGTGCTCACGCCCGAATGGCAGCCGCGCGAGTTCGAGCCGGGTCCGACCGTGTTTGCGGAATGGGCCGTCGATGGAGGTCTCGACGGCAACACGCGCCGCCAGAAAGAGGCGAAGGCGCCCGAAGGCAAGTTCATGACGGAGCGGAAAAATGGCTGATCTTCAGACAGTCGTCGTGATCGGCGGCGGACAGGCGGCGGGCTGGATCGTGAAGACGTTGCGCAAGGAGGGCTTCGATGGCCGCGTCGTGATGATCGCCGACGAGATTCATCTTCCTTATGAGCGCCCGCCGTTGTCGAAGGCCGTACTCGCGGGCGAAGCGGATATCGAAACCGTGCGTCTCGTCGATCACGATGCATTCGCCGCGTTGAACGTCGAAGCGTGGCAGCCGGAACGCGCGACGTCGATCGATCGCGACGCGCGCATCGTGCGTACCGCGAGCGGACGCGAAGTGCAGTACGACCGGCTTGTCATCGCAACGGGCGGTGCGGCGCGCCGTCTGCCGGCATCGCTCGTGAAGACTTCGCATCTTGCCTATCTGCGCACGCTCGACGATGCGGTGCATATCGGCAAGCGTCTGCGCGAGAGTCATGCGAAGCGCCTGCTCGTGATCGGCGGCGGATGGATCGGCCTTGAAGTCGCGGCGACCGCGAAGAAGCTCGGCGTCGATGTGACCGTGATCGAAGGTGCGCCGCGTCTGTGCGGACGTTCGGTGCCCGCGAACGTGTCGGACTTTCTGCTGAAGTTGCATCGCGATAACGGTGTCGATGTGCGTTTGAATGCATCGGTCGTATCGCTCGAAGACTGCGAAGGCGGCGTGCGCGCTTCGATGGCCGATGGCACGTTCATCGACGCCGGCTTTGCCGTCGCGGGCATCGGTCTCGCGCCGCATACGGCGCTCGCGGAAAGCGCGGGCATCGAAGTGAACGACGGCATCGTCGTCGATGAATTCGGCGCGACCCACGATGCACATGTGTTCGCTTGCGGCGATGTCGCCAATCATCCGAATGCGTGGCTGAAGCGCCGCGTGCGTCTCGAATCGTGGGCGAACGCGCAGAACCAGGCGATCGCGACGGCCCGCGCCGTGCTCGGCGTTCGCACGCCGTATGCGGAGATTCCGTGGTTCTGGTCGGATCAGTACGACGTGAACCTGCAGATTCTCGGCGACATTCCGCCGGGCGCGACGCCTGTCGTGCGCGGCGATCTGGACGCGCGTCGTGCATCGCTCTTCTTCTTCGAAGGCGATGTATTGCGCGGCGTCATCGCGATCAACGCGACGCGCGATCTGAAGGTCGCGAAGAAATGGATGAGCCAGGGACGCGCGGTCGATATCGCGTCGCTCGCGGATACGGCGAAGGCACTCGCATAACACATTGACGGGAGCAGGCATGAGGAGCATGAGCAACACGGCCGTTGAGCACGGCGGCACGGCCACGACAGTCGCGGACGCGAGCGCGGCCGCTCACGCGGTCACGAAGGGATCGATCATCGCGCGCATCGAACGGCTGCCCGCCAATGCGATGCAGGTGCGCGCGCGGATTCTGATCGGCGCGGCGACGTTCTTCGATGGCTTCGATGTCATCGTCATCGCGGCGACCTTGCCGCTGCTCATCCAGCGTTGGGGGCTTACGCCGGGACAGGTCGGCTTTCTGATCGCGTCGGGATCGATCGGACAATTGATCGGCGCATTCCTGTTTCCTTCGCTTGCGGAACGCTTCGGGCGCGTGCGTTCGATCGCGTGGAGCTCGGGGATCATCGGACTGACGAGCATTGCATGCGGCTTCGCGCCTTCGTTCGCCGTGTTCGTCGCGTTGCGCATCGTGCAGGGGCTCGGACTCGGCGGCGAGTTGCCGGTAGCGGCGACGTACATCAACGAGATCACGCGCGCGCATGGACGCGGGCGCTTCGTGCTGCTGTATGAGATCGTGTTTCCGATCGGCCTGCTTGCATCGAATGCGCTCGGCGCGTGGATCGTTCCGCGATTCGGATGGGAAGCGATGTATTTCATCGGCGGCATTCCGCTCGTGCTGTTCTTCATGTTGCGCGCGCTGGTGCCGGAATCGCCGCGCTGGCTCGGTGAACGCGGCCGCATGGAGGAAGCGGGCGATGCGCTTTCCGCATTCGAAGCGACCGTCAAGCAGCCGTTGCCGCCGCTCGGCAATCTCGCCGAATTCGAAGCGATGGCGAATCGGCATCCGAAGCGGCGCCGTCTCGATCTGATCGGGCCGGCGTATCTGAAGCGCACGATCGCCGTCGCGCTGCTGTGGATGACGTGCGGCGTGCTGCAGTACGGTCTCTCGACGTGGTTGCCGACGATCTACAAGACGGTTTATCACGCGCCGCTGCAGCTTGCGCTGAATCTTGCGGTGGCGGCGTCGGTGCTGGGCGTGATCGGCTCGCTGACGTGCGCGCTGATCGTCGACAAGGTCGGGCGCAAGCCGGTCATCAACTGGTCGTTCGTGTTGTGCGCGGTGTCGCTGGTATGCGCGGGCGTGTTCGTCGCGCAGTCTGTGTATGTGGTTGCGACGTTCTGCGCGCTCGCGCTCGGCTTCATGGCTTGCGGGTTTATCACCGCTTATGTTTATACGCCGGAGTTATATCCGACGAGTATCCGCGCTTTCGGTTGTGGTCTCGGTGGCGCATGGCTCAAGATCGCGGCGATCTTCGCGCCGGCGCTCGTCGGCAAGACGCTGATGGGCGGGAACATGGACATCGCGTTCTATGCGCTCGCGGTCGTGCCGGTCGTCGCGGCGGCGGCGGTGCATTTCATGGGGATCGAGACGAAGGGGAAGGTGCTGGAGCAGTTGGAGGTTTGAGAGGATGGTTGCCCCGCTTTGCGCGGGGCTTTCTTTTTCCTGTTGAGCGGAGGCCAGAGGGGGCCTCGCTCGTTCGGAGGGTTTTCTGAGTTTTTTAGGTGGAACGTCCGGGGCGATCATGCTGCCGATTTAATCGCGGTTAGCGTCGCAAAGTATGCCTCGTCCGGCGTTTGATCCGCCAGGCTCGAGTGGGGGGCCGCTTTCGGTTGCACAGTTCGATGTATTCGCCGATGGGGCGCTTCGGACCACGCACTCGCGCGTTCCAGATCGGCGTGAACTAACGCGCCGCGTGCATCAGTTCGCCCCCGGTAACGGGACGCCAACCTTCTGCGCGGCAGCCAGCGCACCAGGTGGCAAGGGCGGCGGCGGCTGCCCGGTTGCCTTCTCGGCGAGCGTCTTCGTCACGAAGATGCGCGAGGGCAGTGTGAAGTGACGCAGCGCCAGCACGTCAAGCGGACCGGCGCCCGCTTCGGCGCGCAACTGCACCGAGAGCGAGGACCCCGCGCCCTGGTCCGGCGTCCACGACAGCAGATAGCGCGCATTATCCTGCTGCGAAACTCTCGCGCGCTCGAGCAGCCGGATGAATGCGAAGCGACCCTGCGAGTACATCGTCGAACGCAAGCCGCCTTCCTCAGTCTCCCACTGAAGCTGCGCGTTGTTATCCAGCGCCTGCGCCGGCCATTCGAACGGCACCCATTGTTCCATCTGGTTGAAGTAGTGCAGTTGCTGGCCCGATGAGATCAGCTTCATGTCCGTGACCGTCGATATTCCGCTGAACCTGCGCACGCGCATGCCGCTCGTGCTCGTCATGGGCGATGCGCTCGCCTCGCTTTTCGATCACGGCTCGGGCACGCCGCGTCTCGTGCTTATCGGCGATGGCGCGATCTGGCTGCGCGTGGATCGTCCGCAGGATCTGCCCGGCATCGCACTCGCGATGCGCCAGTGGCGCGACGGCCAGGCGCCCGACGGCGTCGTGCTGAGCATTGCGCCCGCGCTCCACGCCGACGCCGATGTGCTCTCGCAAAGCCTGCGCGTGGCGCGCCAGGCGCTCGCCGATGCCTCGCGCATCGTGAGCGTGCGCTTGCCGGGTTATGTCGCGGTGTATCAGCGCCTGACACGTATCGCGTCCAGCGACGCAAACGCGGCACGCCGATGGCACTGTGTGTCGTCGGGGACGCCGCTCGTCGACGCCCGGCGCTTCGAAGCGCTGATCCGCAATGCGGAAGACGATGCCTGCCGCCATGCGGGCGAGCGTTACGCGTCCGCCCATGCGGCCGCACTGGCATCCATCGTCGGCTGGACGCAGCGCATGGTGTTCGGCACGCTGACCGATCCGCGCCAGCCGGCCACGCCCTGGGCGCTCTACGGCGCAGGCTGGATCGACTGCGGGCCCGCCAGCGACGCACATAAACCGTGGGAGCAGGACGTGCAGATGCAAACGCACATCGCGCCCGCGAGCGTCGAAGCAAGCCCGGCTCCGTGGCCGTTGCCGCAATCGCTGATCGAAGCAATGCCCCGCCGCATCGTGACGTCGCCGCGCGTGGCCGCCTTCGCACATGCCATCGGCATCGTGGCACTGGCGGCAGGCGCCGCGATCCTCGGCGCGGGCCGCAACAATGCGGCGCTGCTCGAGCGCCTGCAGGCGGACATGGACCGCTACGCAGCCGTCACGCCGGAGCACGACGCCGCGCGCCGCGACGCGTTGAAGGCGCTCGTCGCCGATCGCGATGAACTGGATCGCTACGCGCGCACGGGCGTGCCGCTCAGACTGTCCTTCGGGCTCTATCGCGGCGCGCAATTGCTGCCGACGTTGAATACCGCCATCGCCAGCTATCAGCCGCCTGCGCCGCCGCCCGCCGTGGTGACGCTCGACAGCATGTCGCTCTTCGACAGCGGCAAGGCGCAACTTAAGCCGGGATCGACGCGCGTGCTCGTCGAAGCCGTCGAAATGATCAAGGCGCATCCGGGCAAGCGGATCCTCGTGGCGGGCCATACGGACAACGTGGGCAATGCCGCGAGCAATCTGAAGCTGTCGAACGCGCGCGCCGCGGCTCTGCGCGACTGGCTGATCGAAGCGTCCGGCATACCGGCTACGCAGTTTGCGGTTCAGGGCTACGGCGACACACGCCCCATCGTCGCGAACGACACGCCACAAGGGCGCGCGAAGAACCGTCGCGTGGAAATCACTCTCGTACCGGACACCGCGAACGTCGCGAACTGACATCGTTAATCGAATTCCCGGAGTTCTCTCTTCGGGATCTTGTCGCTCAGGAGTTGTTTTTCTGAGCATTGCTTGGCAGTACCAAAGAGGAGTAGTAAATGGCAATTCCCGCATACATGTGGCTGAAGGATGACGGCGGCGCCGACATCAAGGGTTCCGTCACCGTGCAAGGCCGCGAAGGCAGCGTCGAGATCGTCGAGTTCGGTCATGGCGTGCATATCCCGACCGATGGCAACACCGGCAAGCTCACCGGCACGCGCGTGCACGCGCCGATCACGCTGACCAAGGAAACCGATTCGTCCACGCCGTATCTGTACAAGGCGGTGACGAGCGGCCAGACGCTGAAGTCGGTCGAGATCAAGTGGTACAAGATCGACGACGCGGGCAAGGAGAAGGAATACTTCAACACCAAGCTCGACAACGTCAAGGTCGTCGCGGTCCGTCCGAAGATGCTCGACATCAAGAACCCGGCTTTCGAGAAGCACAACCATCTCGAAGAAGTCGAACTGCGTTACGAGCAGATCACCTGGTCGTTCAAGGACGGCAACATCATCCACAAGGACACGTGGAACGAGCGCGCGTAAGCGCGTGACCCAGCGGCTCATGACAACGTGAGCCGTCGAAGCCAGCCTGCTTGCGGGCTGGCTTTTCTTCTGCAATTCATCCCCACCGTACGCCCTCTTTCATTCACCTCGGCACCGACTTCATATGACAATGCGCGACTCCACTCATCTGCTTCGCCGGCTCAACCAGCACTGCGCCCGCACGCTCGAAGCGGCCGCGAGCCTGTGCCAGACGCGCCTTTCCGACGAAATCACCGTCGAGCATTGGCTGCTGAAGCTCATCGAGGCGGACGAAGGCGACATTCCCGCGATCCTGCGTCACTATGAAATCGATGTCGATGCGATCTGGAACGCACTGCTCGCCGCAATCGACCGCCTGCCGCGCAATCTGCGGGGCATGCCGTCGCTTTCCATCCAGCTCGCGAGCGTGCTGCAGGACGCGTGGAATCTCGCATCGCGCGAGGATATCGACGGTACGATCCGCTCGGCGCATCTGCTGCGCGCGCTCATCGGCGCACCGCATGTCATGCGGACGCAGGACGCGTGGCCGCTTTTTTCGCTTTCCGATGCGCAGATCGAACGGCTCGTGCCGCGTCTCGGACGCGCGTCGTGCGAGAACGCGCCCGCGCAGGAAGACGAAGGCGACGCAAGCGCACCAGTTGCAGATGCTCAAGCGCCCGTCAAGCAGGCGGCCCCGCGCTCGACCGAAGGCCAGGCGCTCGAGCGCTTCGCCATCGATCTGACGGAGAAGGCGCGTCGCGGCGAAATCGATCCGGTGTTCGGCCGCGATCGCGAGATCCAGCAGATGATCGACGTGCTCGTGCGGCGGCGCAAGAACAACCCGATCCTCGTGGGCGAGCCGGGCGTCGGCAAGACGGCGCTAGTCGAAGGGCTCGCGCTGCGCATCGCCGAAGGCAGTGTGCCGTCTCTCTTGCGCGACGTGCGCATTCTCACGCTCGACCTCGGGCTGCTGCAAGCCGGTGCGGGCGTGAAAGGCGAATTCGAGCAGCGCCTGAAAAACGTGATCGATGAAGTCAAGGCATCGGCGACGCCGATCGTGCTGTTCATCGACGAAGCCCACACGCTGATCGGCGCGGGCAACTCGGCCGGCGGCTCGGACGCTGCGAACTTGCTGAAGCCTGCACTCGCGCGCGGCGAGTTGCGCACCATCGCCGCGACGACGTGGTCCGAATACAAGGAATACTTCGAGCGGGATGCGGCGCTCGAGCGGCGCTTCCAGATGGTCAAGGTGGAAGAGCCGGACGACGATGCCGCCTGTCTCATGTTGCGTGGCCTCGCGACGCGCTACGCACGGCATCACAACGTGCATATCCGCGACGAAGCGCTCGTTGCGGCAGTCAGACTGTCGCGCCGCTACATCCCCGCGCGCCAGTTGCCGGACAAGGCCGTCGATCTCATCGATACCGCCGCGGCGCGCGTGCGTATGGGTCTCGACGCGCCGCCCGCCGAACTGCAGCGCGCGCGCGCGGTCGTGGCCGCACTGGAACTCGAAGGCGCAAGCATCGATGCCGACGAACGGGCGGGCATCGACGATACAGCCGCGCATCGCGACGCACTCCGCGCCTCACTGGCGCAAGCGAATCAGGAACTCGCGGACGTTCAGGCGCGCTACGACCGCGAACTGTCGCTGGTGCGCGCGCTGCTGGAACAACGCGGCGACGGCAAGACGAAGCCGGATGCAGACGCGTTCGCCGCAGCGAAGCACGCCCTCACGGATGCGCAAGGCAAGTCGCCGCTGATCTTCGCCGATGTCGATGCACAGGCCATCGCGCGCGTGGTCGCCGAATGGACGGGCGTGCCGGTCGGCAATCTCGTCGAAGACGAGCTGCTCAATCTGCTCACGCTCGAAGATCAACTGGCGAAGCGCGTGGTCGCGCAAGACGACGCGCTCGGCATGCTCGCGCAAAGCCTGCGCACCGCGAAGGCGGGGCTCAAGAGCGAACATGCGCCGCTCGGCGTGTTCCTGCTGACCGGACCCTCGGGCGTCGGCAAGACGGAGACGGCGCTCGCGCTCGCCGATGTGCTGTTCGGCGGCGAGGCCGCGCTCACCACGATCAACATGTCGGAGTATCAGGAAGCGCACACGGTGTCGCAGTTGAAGGGCTCGCCGCCGGGTTACGTCGGCTATGGCCGCGGCGGCGTTCTGACCGAAGCGGTGCGTCAGCGCCCATATAGCGTCGTGCTGTTGGATGAAGTCGAGAAGGCGCATCGCGACGTGCTCGACATGTTCTATCAGGTGTTCGATCGTGGCTCGATGCGTGACGGCGAAGGTCGGGAAATCGACTTCCGCAACTGCGTGATTCTGATGACGTCCAACCTCGGCTCCGAACAGATTCACGATGCGACCACGGACACGCCCGGCATCGCGCACGCCGCGTTGCTCGACGCCATCCATGATCCGCTCGTGAAGCACTTCCAGCCGGCGCTGCTCGCGCGTTTCCAGACGCTCGTGTTCCGCCCGCTCGACGTAAGCGCGCTCGGCGATATCGTGCGCCTCAAGATCGCGAAGATCGCCGATCGCCTGAAGCGTCAGCACGATGTGACGCTCGCCTGCGAGGAATCGCTGATCGCATCGCTGGCTCAAATGTGCCTGTCGCGCGATTCGGGCGCCCGCAATATCGACGCTTTCCTCGACCAGCGCATTCTGCCGACTGTCTCGCGCGAACTCCTGACGCGCATGGCGAGCGGCGCCGCACCCGCGGAGATTCGTCTCGCCTATTCAGAGGAAGGCAATCTGACGATCGAGTTCATCGATCGCGACTCGTCCGTGCCCGCAACCGCCTGAAGCGAGAAAAGATGCCAGGCCCGTCCCTATATGAAATGCTGCTCGGTCAGATCGACGGCGAACCGCTCAGCGATTTCGATGACCGCACGCTCGAAGTCCTGAGTGTGCAGCAGAACGTGCGACGCATCCTGAACACGCGCGCCGGTGCCCTCAAGCATCTGCCGGACTACGGGCTGCCCGATCTGACCAACATCTACAAGGCGCTGCCGGCTTCTTCACAGGCGCTGAAGGAGCAGATGGAAGTCGCGCTGCTGAAGTACGAGCCGCGCATCCGCGCGATCGACGTCGCGATGGTCGATACGTCCGAGCCGGGCCTGCAAGTGAGCTTCGAAATGACCTGTCATCTGAAGCGCGCGGGCCTTGTGCGCTTCGGAACGTACTTCGTGCCGCCCGGCGTTTTCCGGCTGGAGCGGCGCGTGCGCGAGGGCAGGATTTGACTCAGCTTGCGCGCGGGCTGATTCGCGCGCTACACCGAAGCCCCCCGCTCGCCGACCAACTCGCGAAGATCGTCCGCGATCCGGCCGATGACCGGCTCCCAGTCATGCAGCTTCTTCTGTCGATACAGACGCACGGTGGGATACCATTCGGTTCGCTCGCCCTGCAGTCCCCAGCGCCACTCCGGCGCGGACGGCAAGATTCCCCATGTCGGCTTGCCGAGCGCGCCAGCGAGATGCAACGGCGAAGAGTCCACCGATATCACGAGATCGAGATGATCGATGAAGCCGGCGGTATCTGCAAAGTCCGTCCACTGAGACGACACGTCGTGCGCGCGAATGCCCGACTGCCTCGTCAAACTGGCGTTCGCCTGGTTCTTCTGCAGCACGAACCATTCGATACCCTCGATCTCCGACAGCGGCTTCAATGCGCGCGCAGGCACGAAGCGGTCGATGCCGCTGAAGTTGTGCGGCCCGCTATACCAGCACAGTCCCACCTTCAGCTTGCCCGCATACGGCTGCATGAAGCTGTCCCAGCGAGCGCGGGCATCAGCTGGCGCCTCGATGTATCCGCGTCGACTGTCGGAGATGGCCGCTGCTGTCTCGTGCATGTATGCGGGCAGCAAGTAGTCGAAGACCCAGTAATCGTAATTCGCCAGTTCGTCCGGCCGCCAGCCAGATGCAACGCTTTGCGCGCCGTCGAGATCGCGAAACAGCCGGTGCAGTTCCGGCCGGCAAACGAAGTGAACCGACGCGCCCGCCGCTGTCAGCCGGCTCGCGTAACGCGCGAGCATCAGATTGTCGCCGACGCCCGCATGGTAGGCGACCAAGATACGCTTGCCTTGCAGCGATTGACCCCGCCACCATTTTGAAAGATACGGGGCAATATCCGGATCAAGCGCAAGAACATACTCATCGCTCGACACCCCTTCGAGCTTGCGCCATCCCTCGCGCTCGCGTCCGAGCAGAATGAGCACGTCCCCAAGCGGACCGAAGGCATCCACTCGGTGCGGTGCAATCTCTTCGGCTCGGCTAAATGCATCCAGCGCTTCGAGATAACGGCTCTGCATGTACAGCGCTTTCCCCAACATCAGCCAGATGTCGACGTCGTCGGGAGTCTGCGCGAGCAGCGCGCCCGCACGTTCGATGACCCCGGCATAATCGGAGAGGAATCGTCCGCGAAGATGCAGCGCGCTCTTGTCGTCGGCCCGGATAAGCGCCTGCTTCGCATGGAACCGCATCAGTTCCGGTCGACCAGCGAACAGGTAAATCTGCGCGAGGGCGGAATGTGCGTCGCAGTTGTCGGGATCGAATTCGAGCGCCTCGACAAAGCACTCGATCGCGCTTTCCCGATCCCCGCATTCGTTCAGATAGATGATGCCGCGCTGTACGCGGACGATCGCGTTGTCGGGGTTCCGCGCGATCCATCGCGTACACATTTCCAGCGCGAGAAGCGGCTCACCTAATCGGATGAGGCCATTGGTGGCCTCGATCGCGTAATGAGCCTCGTGAGGTTCGATATCGAACGTCCCGTGCCACAAGGCGATTGCCTGGTCGCGTTTGCCACGCTCGATTGCAGCCTGAGCAGCGCTGGCGAGCGCCGTCGCTCGCTCCCTGATGTCATGCTCCACCATCGCTCTTCCGTCGTTCAATAAGGATGCCGGAGCGTAACAGAGCCGAGCGTCTCAACCGTAACAATGCGACGCGCGAACGCCGCTACTCATGCCACTGCCCCGCCCCTCCCGCGAACGCCGGCACGCCCATTTCCTCGCGACTGCGCGCCGCACGCGCTTCATCGGCTTCGACGGTCTTGCTCGTATCGATGAAAAGCGCCGCGACCGCACCGACCGCGAGCAATCCCGCTGAAATCGTGAACGGCACGTTATAGCTTCCTGTCTGCTGGATCAGATAACCGAACGCGACCGGCGACACCATTCCCGCGATGCCGAAGCCCGTGTTCATCATGCCGCCCGCCGTGCCCGCATACTTGCCCGCGATATCGAGCGGCAACGTCCACAGCACCGGATTCGTGATCTCGAGGAAGAAGAACGATGCCGTCAGAAACCACACCGCCATGATCGGGCTCGGCGCATTGACCATCGGCAGAAGGAAGGCGAGCGACCCGCCCATGCCCACGACGAGAATGCTGCAGCGCGCGAGCCGCAGTTTTCCCGTGATCCGGTAGATGCGGTCCGACAGCACCCCGCCGAGCGTATCGCCGACAACACCGGCAAGCAGCGGCAATGCGGTGAACAGCGCGAGATGCTTCAGATCGAAGCCGCGCGATTCCTTCAGATACGAAGGCAGCCACGTCAGATACACCCACAGCAGCCAGCCATAGCAAAAGTCGACGAAGGTCACGAGCCACATGCGATGAATCAGCATGCGCCACGGCGTCGGCTGCTTTCTCGCGCGCGCGCATTCTCCCGCGCGATAGCCGATCTCAGCGGTTTCCTCCGGCGTCACGCGGCGGTTTTCATCGGGTGAATTGGTGAAGACGAAGAGATACAGCACCGTCCACGCAAGGCTCGCGATGCCCAGCAGAATGAATGCCTCGCGCCAGCCGCTCGCTGCGACCACGGCAAGCACGAGCGGCGGCGTCACCGCGCCGCCGAGCCGCGCGAAACTATGCGTGATGCCTTGTGCAAAGCCGCGTTCGCGCACCGGCATCCAGAACGTGAAGGCGCGCGTGGCGGTCGGAAACGCGCCGCCCTCGCCGATGCCCAACGCAAGGCGCAACAGCACGAGCATGCCGATGCTGCCCGCGAAGCCCGTCGCGAGCGTCGCCGCGCCCCATATCAACGAGAGCACGGTCAATACGAGCTTCGGGCCGAATCGATCGGCAAGCCATCCGCCGACGATCTGCATCACCGCATACGGATACGCGAACGCGGAGAACACGAGCCCGAGCTGCACGGACGTGAGGCCCATCTCCTGCCGGATCAACGGTCCTGCCACGGCGATGTTCACCCGATCGATGTACGAGATGAAGTACATCAGACACATCACGCCGAGAATGATATGGCGCGTCTTCACGCGCTGACGTTGCTTGTTCACAGTGTCTCCTTCCTTTGGTCCATCTGATGTGGAATATCGAGCCGTGTCAGCTATACGAGCTTCAGGCGCTGCACCTTGCCCGAAGGTCCGCGCGGCAAGGCATCGGTGAAGCGGAATTCACGCGGCGTCTTGTAACGGCCGAGTTCGCGCAGACAGTGCGCGCGCAAGTCGGCCACATCGAGCGATGCCGCGCCGCCGTTCGGCACGATGTACGCGACGATGTCCTGGCCATACGCTGCATCGGGCACGCCGACGGCCGCTGCTTCGAGCACGCCGGGATGACGCAGCAGCGCTTCGTCGATCTCGCGCGGCGCGATGTTCTCGCCGCCCTTGATGATCAGTTCCTTCGCGCGTCCATTGATGTAGAAGAAGCCCGCCTCGTCGCGATAACCGAGATCGCCGCTGCGCAGCCATCCGTCTTCCGTGAACGCGTTGCGCGTTTCTTCCGGACGCTTGTAGTAGCCGCTCATCAATTGCTCGCCGCGCAGCACGAGCTCGCCGGTTTCGTTGGGCGCGCACTCACGTCCATCCATGTCGACGATCTTCGCTTCGCCGCCCGAAGGCAAGCCGATACTGCCGATTCGCCTTAACGTTTTGTCATACGGATTACTGAATATCGGCGCGGCGGTCTCCGTCATGCCCATCGTTTCGATGACGCCGATGCGAAAGCGCTTCTCGAACGCCCGATGATGATCGGCCGGTAACGCTGCCGACGCGCTGCGGCAAAATTTCAGCGCCGACAGATCGCAGCCCTCAGCGCCCTCGCCGTTCAGCAGATAAGCGACGATGGTCGGCACCACGTTGATCCATGTGCATCCGAACTGCGATGCCTCGTTCCAGAACGTGCGCGCCGAGAAACGCGGCGTCATCACCGCCGATCCGCCGTGCCACAGTGGCGACAGCAGCGCGACGACGAGACCGTTGATGTGATAGAGCGGCAACGATACGAGCACGCGATCATCATCGGATAGCCGATGTTCGTCGCTGATGTTGCGCATGTTGGCGAGCAGGCTGCGATGACTCAGCAGCACGCCTTTGGGCGCGCCCGTCGTGCCCGACGTGTACATGAGCAGCGCCGTATCGCCGGGATTCATCGCGCCCGCATCGCTCGCGACGATATGCGTGCCGGGCGTTTCGTCGCGCACGAGTCCGATCGTGCGTGACGGAAGCGTCGGGATATCGGGTAAAGCGTTCGCATCGGGCGACGTACGCACCACAGCGACGTCACGGTCCATGCCTTCGCGACGCAACACGTCGATCGCTTCGACGATGGTGTCGTGCGTGTCATCGGCGACGAAGATCGCGCGCGTCTCCGAATGCTCGACGATATAGCGCACCTGCGAAGGCTGACACAAGAGATTCAGCGGATTCGCCACCAGGCCGCTATACATCGCCGCCAGCAGCAGCCGCGCGGTCTGAATGCCGTTGCCCATGAAGACGGACACGACATCGCCCGCACGGAGGCCCGCAGCATGAAAACGCTCTTCCAGCGCGAGACATGCTTCGCGCAACGCGCCGAAGGTCAGCATGTCGTCTCCGACCGCGGAGAGCAGGAAGGGTTTGTCCGGCGCGCGTCCGGCGCGAGCGTCGATCAATGCGCGCAACGTGGATGCAACGACCGGCGCACGATCGGAAGGAACGATTCGATCCGCTAGCGCGCTCATCGCCCGATCCTCCTGAAGTAATCGCCGAGCAACGCGTCGACTTCCGGCACGCGCTCCGCAATCCGATACGCGATGCGCGTCACGTTCAGGTATTGCCGATAGCCGAGATTCGCCGAGAAGTTGTTGCCGCCCCAGGTGCCGCATCCCATCGACAGCGAGAACGGCAGGCCGTTGTCGAAGTTGCCGCCGGTCGCGAGGCAGTGCGCCTGATCGACGATCACGCGCGCCACCAGCAATTCTGTGCCGAGCCGGACGGCGAGGGCATCGTCCGCGCCGTGCACGCCGACCGAATGTCCCGCGCCCATGTATTCGTAGATGCCGCGCACGATGCCGATTGCGGCGTCGATGTCGCGCGCGCGATAGACCGTCAGCACGGGCGAGAGCTTTTCGCCGGAGAACGGATACTCGGCGCCGTAGCCGCTCTCCTCGACCATCAAGAACTTCGGCTCGCGCGCCGCGATATCGTCGAGGCCCGCTTCGCGCGCAATGGCCGTCGCCGAGCGCGCGGTGCAGCGCGCCGAGAGCTTGCCGTCGTGCCACATCGCCGCCTGCAACCGCGCCTTCTGCGCAGCGTCGAGCAGCACGCCGCCCTGCTTCGTCAACGCATCGAGCATGCGCGCATGGATCGCTTCTTCGATCACGACGCTGTTCTCCGATGAACAACTCGTCGCGTTGTCGAACGTCTTGGACGCGGCAATCTTGCGCGCGGCATCATCGGGAATCGCGCTCGCCGTGACGATCGATGCGACGTTGCCCGCGCCCACGCCGAACGCGGGCGTGCCGCTCGTATAGGCCAT
Organism: Caballeronia sp. AZ7_KS35; assembly: GCF_023631045.1. Classification (NCBI taxonomy): domain Bacteria; kingdom Pseudomonadati; phylum Pseudomonadota; class Betaproteobacteria; order Burkholderiales; family Burkholderiaceae; genus Caballeronia; species Caballeronia sp. AZ7_KS35. Next base: position 31,511 of record NZ_JALQDV010000047.1, read on the forward strand.
GCGGACGTTCGCCTGCGAGCCCGTCGCGACGACGAGATCCGCGAGCTTCATCAACGCGGCGGTCGCGGCCTTGCCGATCGGATGCGGCAACATCTGCACGAGATCGCGATCGAGACCGGCCTTCGCGAACTCCGCATGAATGAACTCGATGAGCAACGCGCACGACGAATAGCCCTTCGGTGAGGGCGCGACGATGACCGCGTTGCCGCACTTGAGCGCGTTGATGATCTTGTTGGCGGGCGTCGCGGCCGGATTCGTCGATGGCGTGATCGCCGCCACGACGCCGACCGCGCGCGCAATTTCGACGATGCCGTGTTCCTCGTCGCGGGCGATCACGCCCGTCGTCGCGACGCCGTGAAGATCGCGCAGCAGGCCGAGCGTCTTGCGATGGTTCTTGCGGAATTTGTCGTCGGCGTTGCCGAGGCCCGTATCGCGCACGGCCAGGTCCGCGAGTTGCCGGTTGCGCTGCGGCTCCATGATGGCCCACGCAGCGGCCGATGCAGCTAAGTCGAGCGTCTCCTGGCCCGCTTGTTCGAAGCGTCGTTGCGCGGCGCGCGCTCGCGCCACGAGCGCGGCAACGACGCGCTCCACATCGGGTTCTGGTTGATTCGGCGCATCGTCGTGAGGACGTGCGAGCGTCGCGCCGCTTGCCATGTGATTCATGCGATAAACCTCGGCTGTTGGAAGATTGAAGGTGCTTTCCAATCTAGTCAGCCGCGTCCGTCGCGCGGTCCCGTTTTCTGGACTAACGCGTGCAGCGATAGCGCGAGCATCGGAAATTCAGCTTTTCGGGACTTTTTAGAGTCCCGAAAACCGGTGTTTTCGACGCACAATGAAATAAAACCGAAAAGTATGCAGACGGAGACAAGCGTGACTTCGAATCAATCGAATGCCGCCGCCGTGCGCGCGTTTCGCGTGCTCGAAACGCTCGCCGAGGCGAATCGCCCGCTTTCCATGACCGAGCTCGTCGATGCATTGGGTCTGCCCAAACAGACCGTGCATCGCATCCTGGTGCAGTTGATGGACGCATGGCTCGTCACGCGCGGCGCAAGCGACAAGCTTTATGAATGCTCGGCGCGCGTGCGTACGCTCGCCATCAACGTGCTGATGCACGCGGGTCCCGCTGCGGCGCGTCATGCGCTATTGGAACAGCTCGTCATGCGCGTCGGCGAAACATGCAATCTGACGATGCTCGCGGGCAACGACGTCGTCTATGTGGATCGCGTCGAAACGGGATGGCCGCTGCGCATGCATCTGCAGCCAGGTTCGCATGTGCCGTTGCATTGCTCCGCAAGCGGCAAGCTGCTGCTGAGCTTTTTGCCGAAGGATCGGCGCGAACGCATGATCGAACGCTTGCCGTTGCGTTCGTATTCGGAGCGCACGATCACCGATCGCGACGCACTGCGCAAGGAGCTCGCATTGACACGCCGCCGCATGCTCGCCATCAACAATCAGGAGCATTTGCAGGGACTCGTTGCGATCGCGGTGCCGGTGATGCTCGATCGCAATCGCGCGTGTGCGGCGATTGCGATTCAGGCGCCGGTGGGGCGCGTGGCGCTCGATCAGTTGCTTGCGTTCGAACCCGATCTGCGCCGTGCTGCGGAAGAAACCGCGAAGACGTTCAAGGATTGAAGGCCGGTTTTCGATTCGGCAAACCGGCCTTTGCTTCAGTGCTTATCGTTCGCTGGTCTGGAGATGCCGCGTCGAATGATGTTCGTCTTCGACCTCGACTTCCTTGCGGCCGCGCTTGAACACGACATACGCGACGATCAGAATGCCGAGACTCGCGACGCCCAGCCACAGCGGCTTGCGTTGATCGGGAATGAAGGCCATCGCGACGAGAATCGCCATCATCCCGAAGATCGCGAGCCACGTGAGATAGGGAAATCCCCACATGCGTACGCGCAGGTCGCTTACTTCGAAGCTCGTCATACGGCCGCGCAAGCGCAGTTGCGAAAACGCGATCAGCAGATACACGAAGATCGCCACCGTGCCATACGAATTCACGAGGAACGCGAACACCGTATCCGGCGATACATACGACATCACCACCGACACATACCCGAACACCGTGCCGAGCAGAATGGCGCGCGTCGGCACGCCGCGCTTGTTGACCTTCGCGAGTCCGAGCGGCGCATCGCCGTGACGCGTCAACGCGAACAGCATGCGCGATGCCGCATAGAGGCCCGAGTTCAGCGCGGACAGCACGGCGGTGAGGACGATCGCGTTCATCACGTTGGCTGCGGCGGGCATGCCCATTACTTCGAGCGCGCTGACATAAGGCGTCGCCATCTGATGCGAATTCCACGGCACCAGCGCGACGACGAGCGCCACCGATCCGACATAGAACACGAGCACTCGCGTGATGACGGAATTAGTTGCCTTCGCAACTGCCTTCGCAGGCTCCTTCGCTTCGGCCGCCGCGATCGTGACGATTTCCGCGCCGAAGTAGAAGCCGGTCGCCGCGACCGCGCCTGTCATCACGGGCCCGATGCCCTTCGGCATGAAGCCGCCATGGCCGAGGAACGTCGCGGCGACATCGGTCGTGTGCATCGATGCGGGCCAGAAGCCGCAGACGTACAGGCCGCCGAGAAACAGGAACACGATGATCGCGCCGACCTTGATCGACGAAAACCAGAACTCGAATTCGCCATAACTGCCGACCGAAATGAGATTGGTCAGCGTGAGCACGACGAGCAACACGAGGCTGATCATCCATGCAGGCACATCCGGTATCCAGAACTGCACGAGCTTCGCGCCCGCGACTGCTTCGAGCGCGATCACGATGACCCAGAAGTACCAGTACATCCAGCCCGTCAGGAACCCGGCGAGACGGCCCGGCCCGCGCTGCGTCTTGAACGCGAGCCGCGCATATTCGTAGAACGAGCCGACGGCGGGCATCGCGCAGGCCATCTCGCCGAGCATACGCATGACGAGAACCACGAGGCCGCCCGTGATGAGAAACGAGAGAATCGCCGCGGGTCCGGCCTGCTGGATCACCACGCCGCTCCCGACGAATAGTCCGGCGCCTATGACGCCGCCCAATGCGATCATCGTCATGTGGCGCTGCTTGAGGCCACACTTGAGATCGCTCTGCTCCGTACTCGATTGCATGTCGTCTCCTGATTTGCTTGTACCGATTCGGCGCTCGCCCGCGGGTTCGTTGCCGGCGGGTCGAGGCGTTCGTTCAATGACGCTTCAAAGCGCCGGACGATCCTTTCGATAGGCGTTCTTCACCGCGATCCTGCCATCGCTGAACGTGAAGACGTCCACCATGCGCGCCTCGATGCGCGAGCCGTCCGCCTTCGTGCCGCGAAACGTCGATTCCGATACGCCGCGATTGCCGCTCACGAAGTGCTCGCCGTCATTCCACGATGCATCGGGAAAGGTTTCCCACGCAAGCGTGAAGCCCTTGCGCACTTCGTCCCGGCCCTTGAACGTGCGGCCCAGCGCATCGGGTCCGGCCACGCCGTGAAAAACGCATTCGTCCGCCATGCAGTTCATCAGCGCGTCGATGTCGTGGCGGTTCCATGCATCGTTGAACGTCTGCAAGAGGCGAATGTAATCCTGATTCGTTTGTGTGCTCATGTGTCGATGTTTTCAGTGCGTTGCGAAAGAGACCAAAATGCGTTCAGCGCTTCTCGTCCTGCGTCAGATACTTGTGATACAGAAACCGTTGGCCGACGCGGCGGAACGGCGCGAAGCCTTTCCACTTCACCATGCCCATCACGTTCGGATATTCGAGCGCGGAGTCGTAGATCGGCAGATCGTCGCGGCTGTGCTGCCACTTTCCCGCGACGCGCTCGGCCATACGCCGCCCCGCATGCGCCGAGAACGACACGCCGTTTCCGCCATAACCGACTGCATAAAAAATGCTCTGCTGCGGATCGGGTTGCGCGACGCGCGGCATCATGTCGTGACTCACATCGACCCAACCCCACCACGAGTAATCGATGCGAATGCCTTTGAGCGATGGAAACTTGCGATGCAAGCCCTCGATGAGCACGTCCATATGGCGAGGGTTTGCCGCATCGGCGCCGGTGATCGCGCTGCGGCTGCCGATCTGCACGCGGTTATCCGGCAACAGCCGATAGTAGAAGCGCAGCGTGCGCGTATCGGTAATGACCTGGCGCGAGAGGAAATTGGTCGATGCGAGTTCTTCCTGCGTAAGCGGCCGCGTAACGAGCGAGTTCGAGAGTATCGGCATGATCTTCGCGGATAGCGCGCGATGCATGTCGTTGCGCGTATAGCCGCCGGTCGCGAACGCGATCGCCTTCGCGCGAATCACGCCGCGCGGCGTGCGGACATGATGCACGCCGCGAATCGTCTCGACGTTGAGGACCGGCGTGCCCGGATGCACCTTCACGCCGAGCGAGCGCGCCATACGCATATAGCCGAACGCGAGCTTCAACGGATGCACGCCGATGCCATCGGGCTCCAGCAGCGCGCCGCAATTCTCGCGATCGTCGACATACGATTGCGCGACTTCCTTCGCGCTCAGCATGCGCGCGTCGTAGCCGAATACGTCGCGCATCACTTTGCATTCGTTCGCGAGAAAGTCCATCTTGCGCGCGCGATGCGCGATGTACAGATGCCCGCCCGGCTGCGGATCGCATGTGAACTCGCCGATCAATTGCTTGAAGGTGTCGAAACCTTCGCGGATCTCGGCATCGAGCCTGAGCGCCGTCTGCTTGCCCCAGCGTTCGATCCATTGCGAGCGATAGAGGCGTCCGCTCGCGTTCTGCCCTTGCCCGCCGTTGCGGCTCGTGCAGCCCCATGCCGTGCGATTCGCATCGACGATGGTCGCGCGGATGCCATGTTCGCGCGCCAGAAAGAGCGCCGTCGAAAGGCCGGTGAATCCCGCGCCGACGATCAGCACGTCGACGTCGGCATCGCCGGGCAAGGGGCCGTCGTCTTCAGGCGGCTCGCCTGCGGTCGCGACCCAGTAGGTGGGCGCGTAATCCATCGGCTGACGGCCGATGGGCGAAACGAGCGGGTCGTAGAGCGGATCGTATGGGGCGCACGCGCCACGAAAGGCCGGCGCAACGTAGTCGAGAGTAGCCACCGATGACTCCTTGGAAAGTACCCTCATACTGCACCGAACTCGACGTACCGCTTAGAGCCACGCCGAAACCATCGTTAGTGCCAGGATGCCGCCGCCGCTGGCCCCAGCGATTGGTCGCGTCTGGCACTACGACGCGCGCTTTTTGTCTGGTCATACTGGGCCGAATCCCTTCTCCCTCGCACCGAATGTCTCGGGAGGCCAATGATCATGCGGAGTGACCCATGCCGAAGCGCTCTCAGGCATCGAAGGGCAAGCATTCATGCCTTCGAGTCATCTTCGCGCCGATCTGCGCAGCGTTGCCTTTCGCTCCGATGAGCGTTTCGATCGCCGCTTGCCCAAGGCCACGTGCGCGTCGATCGGCGATCGCCTCTTGCGCGCGAAGAGCATCGCGCGGCTCGTGATGGAACGTGTGCCGAGATCCACGTCGTCGGCAAGCGCTGGCAAGTCATGCCATGCCGCGATGTCGACGAAACCGCCATCGTCTTCATCGGCCTGTTCGAAACCGACGACATACATCGCGCGTTAAGTCGTGCCTCTGCGCCGCGCACCGAGCCATGCGGCGAGCTTCGCGAATAGCGTCATGTCCGGCCCAACGCTCAGATCCACTGCGAAGTGATGCCGATAGTACGTGCTCAAATCGAGGCCGACGCCAAGGCCGAGCACTTCCACAGCGCGCGATGCTTCGTGCTTCTCGACGACCTCTCTCAAGTGCTGATCGAGATAGTTCGGATCGTTGGCTTGCGCGGTCGCGCTGTCCATCGGGCTTCCATCGGAGATGACAACGAGGATGCGGCGCGCTTCGTCACGCGCGATGAGCCGCGAGCATGCCCAATCCACCGCTTCGCCGTCGATACCTTCGCGGAACAGATCGGCCTTGAACAGCGCCGCGATATCGCGTCGCGCGGCACGCCAGCCTGCCTCCCCTTCCTTGAAAATCATGTTGCAGGCTTCGTTGAGCCGGCCCGGATACTTCGGCCGGCCCTTCGCGAGCCAGTCGAGCTTCGCGCGCCCGCCATTCCATGCGCCGGTCGTGAAGCCGAGCACTTCCGTCGTGACGCCCGCCATGCCAAGCGCTCGCACGAGCACGTCGATCATCACCGTGACCGGCTCGATGCTCGCCTTCATCGAGCCCGAGCAGTCGATGAGAAAGCCCACCGCACAGTCCGCGTGCGGACGTTCGCGCTCGCGTCTGAATACGCGCCGCTCATCCGGCGATGCCACCACTTGCGCGAGCCGCCGGCCGTCGATGCGCCCGTCTTCCTCGCCGAACGACCAGCCATCGCGACGCGGCACGGTGATCGATGCCTGCAACATGCGCGCGAGACGCGGCACGTTGATATGCCGCGCGGCAATCAGAGCGTCCAGCCGCTCGCGATATTCGCGCAACAACGCGGCCCGGATCAGCGTCGATGGGCGAACGGTCTTGTCGTAACGCGTGGTGAAGATGCGATACGCCTCGCCCGTCGCCTCGCGCGCGCTGCTGTCGCCACTCGCAGCGAGCGCCAGCCGTTCGAGTTCGCCATGTTCGTCGTCGGTATCGAACCAGGTGCCGAGCATGGTGCGCGCGGCATCTTCTTCTTCGTCGTCGGATGAATCGCTCTCGACGAACGTGTGCCGCACTTCCTGCACCATTTCGCCTATCGTTCGCGCGATTTCCAGCGCATGGACCGCATACGCGCGCTGGTCGTGACGATGGCGGCGCATGCCCGCAAGCGCATTGCCGAGCGATGGCGCGAGCGCCGCACGGGTCGCTTCGATGAGCCCTTCGGTTTCTTCGAGCACGGCGCGGCCCGAAAGACGCGACTGCGCCATTTGCGCGGCCGTGTAAATCAACAAGCCGATTTCGCTGTCGAGCAAGCCCGATTCGTAGCACGCGAGCGACCACGCATCGAAGCGATGCCGCACATTGCGCTTCACGCCTTCCATGCCGGAAGGCACGCGCGTTTCGCAGCGCAACTGTTCGAGCATGTCGAAGACCATGCGCGCGACGGGTTCACCGGGAGCGAGTTCGCGATGCAGCGCGGCATCCGAATGCGCGATGCGCAACGCGGACGCATCGGCCGCGCCGCGCGTCGAATCGGCGTCATCTTCCTCTCTGTGCTCGCCGCGCAAATGCGGCGCATGCAACGGCACCAGCCGCAGATGCCGATACAACTTGCCACCGCGGTAATGCAATGCGTCGTCGCCGGTCAGGGCTCGCACGGTGGCCGCGCACAGCGCATCGCGTCGCGCGCGTTCGCGCGAGTCGTTCATCGCGCCGACTCGTCGTGCCACTGCGATGGCGTATCGAGTTCCTCGCCGAACGCGCGCTGAAAATATTCCGCGACGATCGGCCGTTCCGCTTCATCGCATTTGTTCAGGAAAGTGAGACGCAGCGCGAGCTTCGTATCGCGGAAAACTTCGCGGTTTTCCGCCCAGCTAATGACGGTGCGCGGCGACATCAGCGTCGAAAGATCACCCGCCGCGAAGCCGCGCCGCGTGAGGCCCGCCATGCTCACCATCGAATCGACGAGCGCGCGGCCCGCGTCGTCATCGAGCTGCGGCACGCGCGCGAGCACGATGCGGGCCTCTTCCTCGCGCGACAGATAGTTGAGCGTCGCGACGACGTTCCAGCGATCGATCTGCGCGTGATTCAACATCTGCGTGCCGTGATACATACCGTTCAGGTTTCCGAGGCCGATCGTGTTGGTCGTCGCGAACAGCCGAAAAAAACGATGCGGCTGGATCACGCGGTTCTGGTCGAGCAGCGTAAAACTGCCGTCGCGTTCCAGAATTCGTTGAATCACGAACATCACGTCGGGACGGCCGGCGTCGTATTCGTCGAACACGAGCGCAACCGGCCGTTGCAGCGCCCAAGGCACGATGCCTTCCTGAAACTCGGTGATCTGCACGTCGTCGCGCACGACGATCGCGTCCTTGCCGACGAGATCGAGTCGGCTCACGTGGCCATCGAGATTGACGCGCATGCAAGGCCAGTTGAGCCGTGCCGCCACCTGTTCGATGTGAGTCGACTTGCCGGTGCCGTGCAGCCCCTGCACCATCACGCGCCGGTTGAACGCGAAGCCGGCGAGAATCGCCAGCGTGACCTCGGGATTGAAGCGGTACGCCTCGTCGATTTCCGGAACGTGCGGATCGCGCGTGCTGAACGCAGGAACGTCCAGATCGGTGTCGATTCCGAAAAGCGAGCGCACGGACACCTTCCGATCCGGCTCGTCCATCCATGTGTCGCGCATCATGAGGCTTCGTCTCCCGTAGCAGAGACTCCAGCATAGCAAACTATTCTTTTTCGGAACAATTCATTTCGTTTATTTTTATCCGAACGGCATATGAGGCGGCGATCGGCACCTCATTTAAAATAATGTCGACAAATTGATATGGAAATCATGCCGATGGACAAGCCCGACACGCCCACGCTGCGCGCCTTCGCGCTGCTGGAATATCTGGTCCAGGCGGGCAACCCCGTGTCGCTGACGGACATGGCCGACGACATAGGTATGCCGAAGCCTTCGCTGCATCGGATGCTCGCGTCGCTCGAAGCGGGCGGACTCGTGATTCGCGAGCCCGGCGACCGAAACGCGTATGTCGTCGGCCCGCGTCTTGCGCAACTCGGTCTCAACGTGATGACGCACGCGGGCGCACGGCGTTTGCGTCATGCGATCCTCACCCGGCTCGTCTCCGATCTCGGCGAGACCTGCAATCTGACGATGCTGCATGAAAACGAAGTGCTGTATCTGGATCGCGTGGAAGCGCCGTGGCCGCTCAGGCTCGACCTCAAGCCCGGCTCGCATGTACCCGTCTGGTGCAGCGCGAGCGGCAAGCTGCTACTCGCGCTGCAACCGCGCGAGGAACGCAATGCGCTCGTGCGCGCGATGAAACTCGAGCGCTACACGGCAAACACGATCACCGACACGGAAATGCTGGAAGCGGAATTGGACCGCATCGCGAAGAAGGGCGTGGCGATCGACAACGAGGAGTTCGTGCAGGGCATCGTGTGCGCGGCCGCGCCCATCGCCGACGCGCACGGCACATGTATCGCGGCGATCGCCGTTCACGCGCCTGTGTCGCGCACGCCGCTCTCGCGCGCGCTGGAAATGGTGCCGCGTCTGAAGGAAGCCGCGGTGGAGTTGGGCAAGACATTCTGAAGGCCCGTTCCGGATCAGCCGTATAAAAAAACGCAACCGGACGTTCTGAAAATCGTGGCGTCGCCGCCGCTTCCCGGCGTAAAGTAGTCGTAATCCGAAACCAACCGTTCCGTTTCCGATTCATGCGCGACGTCACACATCTCGATCCTTCCGAACACGCCGGCGATGAAGCACGGACGCTTCGCCCGCTTGCCGTGCTCGAACAACTGGCGGCCGCCGGCCACGCCTACACGCTGTCGCAACTGGCGGCGCGCGTACGCATTCCCAAGGCCACATTGCTCCGGCTGATCGATTCGCTCGAAGCGCAGGGCTATGTCACGCACATGCCCGACTCGCGCGGCACCGATCGCGGCATCGCGCTCGGGCCGCGCGCCGCCCAGCTTGCACTCGCCACGCTCGCCAACAATTCGTTCACGCGCGCATGCCGGTCGATCCTGCGCTCGCTCGTCGACGTGATCGGCGAAAGCTGCAATCTCACCGCGCTCGACGGCGATACCGTCCTTTACATCGAGCGCGTCGAAACGGCCGAGCCGCTGCGCTTGCACATGCAGGCCGGCATGCGCGTGCCGCTGCATTGCACGGCGAGCGGCAAGCTGTTTCTTTCGCAGATGCCGCTGGCCGAGCGCCGCCAGATTCTCGGACGCCTCACGCTCACCAAGAAGACGCATCGCACGCTGACTGACCGGTCGTTGCTCGAAGCCGAGCTCGACCGGCTCGCGGCGCGCGGGATCGGCATCGATAACGAGGAGTTCGTGCTCGGCATGGTCGCGGTCGCGGTGCCCATCACCGACGCCTCCACCGGGCGCGCGCTCGCGTGCCTCGCCGCGCATGCGCCGACCGCGCGCGCGAATCTCAACGATCTGCTGCAGGCGGTTCCGCAGTTGCGCGAAACCGCCGTGAAGCTCGCAACGCTCATCGATACGTCCGATGGACTGACGCTCATGACGCGTCAACGCCCCGCCGCACGCTGACTCCGCTTTTCGCCGAACTTGCCGCCGAACTTCCCGCCGAAGCCCGCCGCACGGGCATCGGCGGCGATTCGCCCTTCTTTTGAACGACTTCGTTCCGATTTTTTTAGAGACGAATCATTCCATTTATTCGAAAAACAGGTTGACCGCGGAATCGGCGCGTCCTACGATGTCTTCACGATACGAATTCCGGAACCGAACGTTCCGTTTTATTTCACCCGGAGACATTCATGAGCGAGCACGACCAAGCACGTCCGTCCAAGACCACCCTCGCCGCCACCGGCGCGGCGCCCAGCGGTCCGCAGGCGATGACCCCGTCCGAAGCATTCGTCGAAACGCTCGCCGCCAATGGCGTGACCGAGATGTTCGGCATCATGGGTTCGGCATTCATGGACGCGATGGACATCTTCGCGCCCGCCGGCATCCGTCTCATTCCGGTCGTGCACGAGCAGGGCGCGGGTCATATGGCCGACGGCTATTCGCGCGTGTCCGGTCGTCACGGCGTCGTCATCGGTCAGAATGGTCCGGGCATCAGCAATGCGGTGACGGCCATCGCTGCGGCGTACTGGGCGCACAGCCCGGTCGTGATCGTCACGCCGGAAGCCGGCACGATGGGCATCGGCCTCGGCGGTTTCCAGGAAGCGAAGCAACTGCCGATGTTCCAAGAATTCACGAAGTATCAGGGCCACGTCACGCATCCGGCGCGGATGGCCGAATTCACCGCGCGCTGCTTCGATCGCGCGATGTCCGAAATGGGACCGACGCAGCTCAATATTCCGCGCGACTATTTTTACGGCCAGGTGAAGGTCGAGATTCCGAAGCCGCAGCGTCTCGATCGCGGCCCCGGTGGCGACCAGAGCCTGAACGAAGCGGCCGATCTGCTCGCGCAAGCGAAATTCCCCGTCATCATCTCGGGCGGCGGCGTGGTGATGTCCGATGCCATCGAAGAGTGCAAGGCGCTCGCCGAACGTCTGGGCGCGCCGGTCGTCAACAGCTATCTGCATAACGACTCGTTCCCGGCGAATCATCCGTTGTGGTGCGGCCCGCTCGGTTATCAAGGCTCGAAGGCGGCGATGAAGCTGCTCAGTCAGGCCGATGTCGTCATCGCGCTCGGTTCGCGCCTCGGACCGTTCGGCACGCTGCCGCAGCACGGTCTCGACTACTGGCCGAAGGAAGCGAAGGTCATCCAGATCGATGCGGATCACAAGATGCTCGGCCTCGTGAAGAAGATTTCCGTCGGCATTTGCGGCGATGCGAAGGCGACTGCCATCGCGCTCACGCAACGTCTCGCGGACCGCAAGCTCGATTGCGATGCGACGAAGGATGCCCGCGCGAAAACCATCGCTTCTGAAAAAGCCGCGTGGGAGAAGGAGCTCGACGAGTGGACGCACGAGCGCGATCCGTACAGCCTCGACATGATCGAAGAGCAGAAGGGCGAGAAGCCCTTCAGCGGCGGCCAATATCTGCATCCGCGTCAGGTGTTGCGCGAACTCGAAAAGGCGATGCCGGAAGACGTGATGGTCTCGACGGACATCGGCAACATCAACTCGGTTGCAAACAGCTATCTGCGCTTCAACAAACCGCGCAGCTTCTTCGCGGCGATGAGCTGGGGTAATTGCGGCTATGCGTTCCCGACGATCATCGGCGCGAAGGTCGCGGCGCCGCATCGTCCGGCCGTGTCGTATGCGGGCGATGGCGCGTGGGGCATGAGCCTGATGGAGACCATGACATGCGTGCGCCACAACATTCCGGTGACGGCCGTCGTCTTCCATAACCGTCAATGGGGCGCGGAGAAGAAGAATCAGGTGGACTTCTATAACCGCCGCTTCGTCGCGGGCGAGCTCGACAATCAAAGCTTCGCCGAGATCGCGAAGGCGATGGGCGCGGAAGGCATCGTCGTCGACAAGCTGGAGGATGTGGGCCCGGCGCTGAAGAAGGCCATCGATCTGCAGATGAATCATGGCAAGACGACGATCATCGAAATCATGTGCACGCGTGAGCTCGGCGATCCGTTCCGCCGCGATGCGCTCTCGAAGCCGGTACGCATGCTGGACAAGTACAAGGACTTCGTCTAAGTCCTGCCTCACGCCGCTGCGCGCCCGCGCAGCGGCGTTTTCCGACCGACCATCGAGAGCCCGCCATGAAAGCCATGCATCGCATCATCGATCAGGCTCGCGACCTGCCGATGCGCGTCGTCCTCTCCGAAGCCGAAGACACGCGCGTCCTTCAGGCGGCGCAACGCGCGCACAGGGAAGGTATCGCGCGCATCGTGCTCGCGGGTGCGAAAGCGCGCGCGTATCAGGTCGCGGATGGCGCGGGCATCGATCTCGAAGGCATCGAGGTGATCGATCCTTCTCAATCATCGCTTGGCGAACGCTTTGCGGAAGAGCTTTTCGCGTTGCGCGAGAAAAAGGGCATGACGCCCGATCAGGCGCGCGCCGCCGTGCGCGATCCGCTGTGCTTCGCGAACCTCATGGTGCGTATGGGCGAGGCCGACGGATCGGTCTCCGGCGCGGTCAACACGACGGCGGATGTCGTGCGTAACGCGATTCAGATCATCGGCGTTCGGCCTTCATTCAAGCTCGTTTCCAGCTTCTTTCTGATGATGCTCTGCGAGCCCTTTCATACGATGAAAGGCGGCCTCGTCTTTTCCGATTGCGCGCTCGTCGTCGAGCCGAATGCGGAGCAACTCGCCGAAATCGCGATGGCCGCGGCCGACAGCGCACGCAGTCTGCTGATGGAAGACCCGCGCGTCGCGATGCTGTCGTTTTCGACGAGCGGCAGCGCGCATCATGCGGCCGTCGACAAGGTCATCGAAGCGACGCGGCGCGTGAAGGAAGCGCGCCCCGGCCTCGCCATCGATGGCGACGTGCAGCTCGACGCCGCGATCGTCGCCGAAATCGCGATGCGCAAGGTGCATCACTCGCAGATCGAAGGACACGCCAACACGCTGATCTTCCCGAGTCTGGAAGCGGGCAACATCGGCTACAAGCTCGCGGAGCGCATCGGCGGTGCGAAGGCTATCGGCCCGTTGTTGCAAGGGCTGGCGAAGCCCGCCAACGATCTGTCGCGCGGCTGCAGCGCGGACGATATCTTTCACGTAATCGCCGTGACTTGCGTGCAGGCGCAGGCAGCGCGGCATCACCCGGCGTGAGCGCGCAACATGGACACGCGAGCCGATACGGAAGCCTTCGCTCACCCTGGATCGACGGACAGCGCGCCGCTCGCCGAAAGCGCCGCGCGCAACGAAACGCCTACGCTGCGCGCATTCAGCGTGCTCGAACATCTGGTCGCGGCGAAGGGCGCGCTGTCGCTCGCGGAGCTGGCGAACATCATCGAGCAACCGAAGGCATCGCTGCATCGCATGTTGCAATCGCTCGAAGCGGGCGGCTTCGTCGCGCGCGAGCCGGGCCAGAAGAACGCTTACGTGATCGGCCCGCGCCTCGAACGGCTCGGCGTCGACGTGATGATGCACAGCGGCGCGCGGCGCCAGCGTCATGCGATTCTGGAGCGTCTCGTCGCCGATCTCGGCGAAACGTGCAACCTGAGCACGCTGCACGACACGCAAGTGCTTTATCTCGACCGCTGCGAATCGCCGTGGGCGCTGCGACTGGAGCTCAAGCCCGGATCGCATGTTCCCGCGCATTGCAGCGCGAGCGGCAAGCTGCTTCTTTCGATGATGCCGCGCGACGAACGCAGCGCGCTCGTTCGCGCGATGCGGCTCGAACGCTTCACGCCCAACACGCTCGACGATCCGAACCTGCTCGAAGCGGAACTGGATCGCATCGCGAACAAGGGCATCGCCGTCGATAACGAAGAGTTCGTGTTGGGCATCGCCTGCGTCGCCGTGCCGGTTTTCGACTCGCGCGGCAAGTGCATCGCGGCTATCGCCGTGCATGGGCCGGTCTCGCGCATGGCGCTGTCCCGTGCGCTGACGTTCGTGCCGCGCCTGCAGGAAGCCGCCGCCGAGCTCACGGGCACTTTCTGACGCGCCGCAGCATCGTTACTTCGGATGGCGAATCAATAAATCGCGGCTCAGGGACAACCCCAATCCCCCTTCCGCTTCTGAATCGGAATTCGCACTTTCCGTTTCACTTTCGCGAGCTTCCGCGCTTTTCTCTTGGCTTCCTTGCCCGCTTCTTCCACATTGAACGAAACGCAAGCGAAACGATTCGTTCCAAAAGAAGACCTCAGGAGACAGGTGTCATGCAGCAGGAAGTCGATTACGTCATCGTCGGTGCGGGCTCGGCAGGTTGCGTGCTCGCCAACCGTCTGAGCGCCGATCCGTCCAACACCGTGCTGCTGCTCGAAGCGGGCGGGCCCGATGCGAGCCCGTGGATTCATATCCCCGTCGGCTACTTCAAGACCATGCACGATCCCGAGCTCGACTGGTGCTATCGCACGGAACCGGACGATGCCGTCGCAGGACGCAGCATCGACTGGCCGCGCGGCAAGGTGCTGGGCGGCTGCAGTTCGCTCAACGGGCTGCTCTATGTGCGCGGTCAGCGCGAGGACTACGATCGCTGGGCCGAACTCGGCAACGCGGGATGGAGTTACAAGGACGTGCTGCCCTACTTCAGGAAATCGGAAGATCAGGAGCACGGCGCGAGCGAATATCACGGCGCGGGCGGGCCGTTGAAAGTATCGGATTTGCGCTTGCGCCGTCCGATCGCCGATCACTTCATCGCGGCGGCGCAGGAAATCGGCATCCCGTTCAACGAGGATTACAACGGCGCGACGCAAGAAGGCGTCGGCTATTTTCAGCAGACGGCCTACAAGGGCTTTCGTTGGAGCACCGCGAAGGGCTTTCTCAAGCCGGTGCGCGACCGGCGCAATCTTATCGTCGAGACGCGGGCGCAAACGCGCAGGGTGCTGTTCAACGGCAAGGAAGCGGTCGGCATCGAGTACATGCATGAAGGCGTCGTGAAGAAAGTACGCGCGCGTGTCGAAGTGATTCTCGCGGCTGGCGCGATCGGCTCGCCGCAGATTCTGCAGAACTCGGGCGTCGGGCCTTCGAGCGTGTTGAACGGCGCAGGCGTGCAAGTGAGGCACGACCTGCCGGGCGTGGGCCGGAATCTGCAGGATCATCTGCAAGTGCGGCTTGTGTTCAAGACGCGCGAGCGGACGTTGAACGACGAGATCAACAATCCGCTGAAGAAAGCGCTCATCGGCTTGCAATACGTTATCTCGCGCACCGGGCCGCTGACGCTCGCGGCGAGCCAGGTTGCGATCTTCACGCGTTCGTCGCCGGATGTCGCGCGTCCCGACATCCAGTTTCACATGCAACCACTTTCCGCCGACAAGCCCGGACAAGGCGCGCATCCGTTCTCGGCGTTCACGTCTTCGGTGTGTCAGTTGCGGCCGTACAGCCGCGGCAGCGTCGAGATTCGCTCGAACGATCCGCTGCAATATCCCGCGATTCATGCGAATTATCTTTCCGACGAACGCGATCATCCCGTCGTGATCGGCGGCATCAAGGTGGCGCGACGCATCGCGGCGGCGCCTTCGCTCGCGAAGCACATCGTGTCGGAGTTCATTCCTGGTTCGGAGTATCGAACCGATGCCGATCTGCTCGACGTCGCGCGCAAGTTCAGTCAGTCGATCTATCACCCGGCGGGCACCTGCAAGATGGGCAACGATGCATCCGCGGTCGTCGATGAGCGCCTGAAGGTGCGCGGCATCGGACGACTGCGTGTGGTCGATGCGTCGATCATGCCGGAGCTCGTATCGGGCAACACGAATGCGCCTGTCATCATGATCGCGGAGAAGGCGGCCGACATGATTCTCGAAGACCAGCGCTATCAGCACGTCACGCATGTGGAAGACGTAACCCAGGTCGTTGCGGAAAAGCCCATGGCCCATGCAGGCCAAAGAGACTGAGCACAAGTCTCGAACCCATCACGGAGACAAACCATGAACGCACTGCCCCGAACCGATGGCAAACAGATGAGAAAGGTCGTCGTCGCGAGTCTGATCGGCGCGACGATCGAGTGGTACGACTTCTTTCTATACGGCGTGGTCGCCGGCATCGTCTTCAACAAGCTCTATTTTCCAGGCAGCGATCCGCTCATCTCGACGATGCTCGCTTACGGCACCTTCGCCGTCGGCTTTCTCAGCCGGCCGCTGGGCGGCGTGATCTTCGGGCACTTCGGCGATCGCGTCGGCAGAAAGAGCATGCTCGTGATGACGCTGACGATCATGGGCGTCGCGACGGTGTTGATCGGCATGGTGCCGACGTATGCGCAGATCGGCATATGGGCGCCATCGCTGCTGCTGTTTCTGCGCGTGCTGCAAGGCATCGGTCTCGGCGGCGAATGGGGCGGCGCCGTGCTGATGGCGTTCGAATACGCACCCGAGAACAAGCGCGGCTTCTATGCGAGCATTCCGCAGATCGGCCTCGCGCTCGGCTTGTGTCTGTCGTCGGGCGTCGTCGCGGGGCTCTCGCTCATGCTGACCGACGCGCAGTTCCTCGCATGGGGCTGGCGTATCGCGTTCTTCCTGTCGTTCGCGCTTGTGCTCATCGGCATGTATATCCGCCTGAACGTGATGGAAACGCCGGAGTTCGCCCGCATCCAGAAGACGGGCAGCGAAGCGCGCATGCCGATCGTCGATGTCATCACGAAGTATCCCGGCAATACGCTTGCGGGCATGGGCGCACGCTTCATCGATGGCGTGTTCTTCAACGTGTTCGGCGTGTTTTCGATTTCTTATCTCACCGGCACGCTGCATCTGCAACGCACGGACGCGCTGCTCGGCGTAATGGTCGCCGCGTTCGTGATGATCTTCACGATTCCGTTCTTCGGACGGCTGTCGGATCGCGTTGGGCGTGCGCGCATTTACTTCTGGGGATCGCTTGCGACCGGGCTTTCCGCGTTCCTCGGCTTCTGGCTCATGAAGAATAGCGGCGGCAATACGATGCTCGCGTGGCTCGCGGTCGTGATTCCGCTCGGCGTGGTTTATGCATCGATCTATGGTCCGGAAGCCGCGCTCTTCTCCGAACTCTTCGACGCGAAAGTGCGCTACTCGGGCATCTCGTTCGTGTATCAGTTCTCGGGGATCTTCGCGAGCGGCATCAGCCCGATCATTGCGACGTGGCTCTTGCAACGCAACGGCGGCGATCCGTGGATGATCGCGGGATACTGCCTCGCAGCGGGCATCGTCAGTGCGATGTCGGCGGCGTGGGTCGGGTTGCGGCAGAGAAGGGAGATGGCGTTTTCGGTGCGGGGCGCGAGTTGACTTGCAGCTCAGAAGAAGAGACTCATCAAAAACTTCACCGGCCTGAACGACACCGGCTCGGCGTGCTCGTCGAGCGAGAGCCGGGCGAAATAGACGGCGTACGCGGGCACTTCGCGCCAAATCGAATACGCGTCCATCGCCCTGACTTCACGCGGAAACGCACCCGGCAAGACCGTTGCGCCAAGGCTCTCGAACGCGAGCTGCGCTCGTGGAAGGTGGAAATAGCGAGCAAAGACCCGCACGATGACACTTCAAGGCGGTCTCGAGCCGCGCCGCGAGAATGGGCTTTGGCGTGCCGTCATCTTGGAGCGCATTTCGGAAGACCACGGCGACGTCGGCGCGTTCGAAAGGCACGGTGATACGTCGCAGGCAGATCAGCACCATGCGAATCATGGAGGCGCGCATCACGCGGGACTCCCCGCAACGCCAACCTGCCGCCTCAACCATTCGACATCGACGTGCTGCAGATAGCTTCTGATGTTTCCCCACACCGGATGAAATCCATAGCCGCCATGCAGCAACTCATCTTCGGCCTGTTGCCTGGTCCACCCTTGATACACCACGCGATACAGCGCCGATACCAGCCCCGTGCGATCCGCGCCATGCTGACAGTGAATGAGAATCGGACCATCGCGGTCGACATCGCGCAGCGCCTTGAGCGCGGCGATCATGTCCTCGTCCTTGATGTTCCATGTGTTGATACGGATGCGCTGCAGCGCGATGCCGCTGCCTTCGAGAACATCCTCATCGGAATGAAACGAACGGAAGCTGACGATCTTGCGGATACCCAGTGCGCGCAGTTGCACGATATCGGCCGCCGATATCTGCGCGCTCCGATAAAGCGAAGGCGTGATGCGATGAAGATTGTCGACGCCTGCGTACACGATCGGTTCGGCCCAGTTCAGCGGGCGTTCGACCGTCATGGATGCAGACGTGGCCGGAGCGGGCGCTGCCGCCATCTTCGACTGCAGGACGTATGCCGCAGCGATGAAGCCCGCGCCGTAAAACAAAATGCGGAAGACTTTATTCATGCGACGACCGCCCCGTGCCAGGCTCACGCGACAGATGAAACAACACGAGCGCTGCAATGCTCATGGTCCAGTAATCGGTTGGTGCGAACCCGATCCAGTGCTTGTGCCAGGGCACATGAAGCGCATCGAAGCGATCGATGCCGAACGCGGGATTGAGAACGAACCAGAGAAAGTCTTCGATCAGCCAGAACGTCATGACGCATGCGACGATGCGCGCCTCGATGCGCCATGACCATCGAGCGAAAAAGATCACGGGCAGATGAAAGAACAACGCGACGAATGGAAAGACCCACGCGTGATACCCCGTCATCGGTCTGCCGCCCCAGAAGATGTCGAGCAACCAGTGATGTTCGATGCGCCATGTGGGCAAGCTCGCGGCCCAACCTGCGTTGCCTTCGATCTGTATTTCGACGTTGGCGAACAAGAAGCCCAGCAGCGCGACCCAGCCGACGAGTGCGAGCGTGCGCCCGCCAGGCACGAGGACACGTGCGTTCATGCCGCCACCTTTGTATCCGGATTGCCGAGCGCATCGCACACCGTATCCAGAACGAAACGTGCTGCATACGGACGCGAGAGCGGCGCGATTCGCTCGCGCATCGCATCGAGCCGGGCCGGATCGTCGAGCAGCGCGCGAACGCGATACTCCAGCGCCACTGCATCGACGGCTTTCAGCGCGACGCCGTGTTCGAGCAGGTAATCCGCATTGCGCTCTTCCTGCCCCGGGATCGGCGAGGTGACGATCATCGGCAGTTTCATTGCGAGGCACTCGGACGTGGTCAGCCCGCCAGGCTTCGTGATGACGAGATCGGAACACGCCATCAGGCGCTCGACGTTGGGCGTGAAGCCGGAAACGTGCAAACGTGCTGGATGGAACGCGCACAGTTTTCGCAACGCGGCGCGCATCGCTTCGTTGCGACCCGCCAAAGCGATCAACTGAAAATCGCCGTCCATGTTCAGCAGACGTTCGGCGAGTGCGTCGAGCGCGCCAAGACCTTCGCCGCCGGACATCATCAACAGAGTCATGCGCGCAGGGTCCAGGCCGCATTGCGCCGCGCACGCCGCGCGGTCGAGAGGCTCGCTGAAGGCGGGCATGACAGGTATCCCGCCGATGTGAACCGATGCCGATGAAACGCCGCGGTTCGTCATGCGCCAGGCGACTTCGTCGTTTGCGGCGAAATATCCCTGCATGCCCGGCACGACCCACATGCGATGAAGATCGAAGTCCGTGACTTGCACCCACACCGGCGTATGAATGTTGCCGAGACGACGTTCACGCGAAAGCAACTCGGCAGGCAGGAAATGCGTGCAAATGATCGCATCGGCGCGATGCCGCTCGATCCCCGTTATCAGCGCGCGGCAGTTGAGCCGCTCGACCGCGCGTCGAAGACGTTCGCCGAATGATCGTGGCGAAGCGCTGTCCGTCTTCTGATAGAGATAACTCCAGAGGGCCGGCTGGCGAGCGACCAGTTTGATGTAGAACTCCGCGTAAAGCGCCTTGAAACTTGCGGGAACGAAGTCCATGACATCGAGATGCACGGCTTCGACACTTGCGGGATGAGTCTTTGCATACGCGCACAGCGCCTCTGCTGCGCGAACGTGGCCGGCGCCCGCGCTCACGCTTAGAACAAGAACCTTGGGCATACTTATCGGAAAGCTCGATGGGGTGACTGTTCGATTCGGCTTGGAGATTACGCCAGCGCGCCGCCGATATCGTCAATAGAACCAACTTACGAAGTCGTCATCCGTGAGAAAACGCAGGCGATTCTATTCAATCGTCGCGCCGCATCCGCTATCCGGGATCATTTTTTACTTCAGCGTCATCGCGCGAACGGATTCGCGGCTAACAGCTCGTCTGCCTTCGGGCTATTTTTCAACTGGCGCGACAGGCAAGCCCCACGTAATATCGACACATCCAATAAACGTTCCACAAGGAGACATGCATGCCCATCCGTCCTACCGCGATGCTTTGGGCGCAGCTCTTCGAGCGCTCGCGGGTCTCGGGGATGAGCCTGCAAAACCAGATCCGCCAGATGATCGTCAATGCGATCCTGAGCGGTCATATCGCGCCCGATTCCGCCTTGCCTTCGAGCCGCGAACTCGCCGATCAGCTCAACGTGTCGCGCAACACCGTCGTGCTCGCGTATCAGCAACTCGTCGAGGAAGGCTATCTCGTCTCGCGCGAGCGCAGCGGCCATTTCGTGAATCCTGCGACCGACGAGTTGCAACGCGGCTTCACCGCAGCGGGCGTCGCGGAAACATCGAGCATCGAGACGCAGCAAGGTCATCCCGACTGGAGCGCGCGCATCCGGCACGCGCCGTCGCATCAACGCAATATCGTCAAGCCGTCGAACTGGCAGAGTTACGAATATCCCTTTATTTACGGGCAATTCGACACCGAACTCTTCCCGACGAGCGACTGGCGCGAGAGCTGCATGCACGGCTTGTCGGTGATGGAGATCCGCAACTGGGCGCCCGATCTCATCGAACGCGACGACGAAACGCTCGTCGAACAAATACGCACGCGCGTGCTGCCGCGTCGCGGTGTCTTCGCGATGCCCGAAGAGATCGTCGTCACGAACGGCTGCCAGCAGGCGCTCTATCTCATCGGCGCGTTGTTGTGCGGCACGCAGACGAAAGTCGGCATGGAGAACCCCGGCTATCCCGATGCGCGCAACATCTTCCAGCATCACAACGCGCAAATCGTGCCGCTCGAAGTGGACGGAGACGGCGCCGTCATCGACGATGAAAGCGTGATCGCGCCTTGCGATTACGTGTATGTCACGCCGAGCCATCAATGTCCGACGACCGTCACGATGCCCATCGAGCGGCGACGCAAGTTGCTCGACCTGTCGGTGAAGCATGATTTCATCGTCGTGGAGGATGACTACGAGAGCGAGAACACGTTCTCGGGCACGCCGCATCCCGCGTTGAAGAGCCTCGATACGGCAGAGCGCGTCGTCTATATCGGTTCGCTGTCGAAGACGCTCGCGCCAGGACTGCGGCTCGGTTATATCGTCGCGCCGCGCGAGCTGATACGCGAGCTGCGCGCGCTGCGCCGTCTGATGATTCGTCATCCGGCCGCGTACATCCAGCGCGCATTCGCGACCTTTCTCGCGCTCGGTCATCACGACACGCTATTGCGCAAGCTCGGGCGCGTCTACAAGGAACGCGCCGAAGTGCTGATGGATGCGCTCGCCACGCATCTGCCGGAATTGCGCGCATCGAACGTGACGGGCGGCGCTTCGTGCTGGGTCGAAGGTCCGCCGTGGCTCGACGCGACGCGTCTCGCGAAAGACGCGCAAGCGCTCGGCGTGCTCATCGAACCGGGCAGCGTGTTCTTCGCCGATCCCGCCGATGGCCAGCGATGCTTCCGCATGGGTTTTTCAGCGATACGCGCGGAGCTGATCGAGCCGGGCGTGCGGGCGCTCGCCCAAGTCGTGCAGCAGCGGCGCCCCTGAACGTGCGCGTCTATTTCCACGGCGCCATCGCGTGAAAGACGCCATCGCGACGCACGAGCGCATGAAACAGCGCCGCCGCGAGATGCACGACGATCAGCGCGAAGAAGCACAACGCGAGGAACCGATGCGCGTTCCAGAGCAGCGTGTGCAACGAATTGCTATGCGGCAAAAGTGACGGCAGGCGATAGCCGCCTATCACGACCGGATAATCCGCCGCCGACAACATGCCATAGCCGAGCAATGGCAGCGCGATCATCAACGCATAGAACGCATAGTGCGATAGATGCGCGGCGAGCTTCATCGGCTCGGGCATGTTCGCGGGCAGCGGCGGCGCACCGCGCGCGATTCGCACGGCGAGACGGATCAGCGCGAGCACGAGTATCGCGATGCCGAGCGGCTTGTGTATCGACACGAGCGTCAGATAGTCCGGCCTCACCGTCGACACCATGCCGACGCCGATGAACAGCATCGACAGAATGCAGATCGCCATGATCCAGTGCAGGGCGCGTTGCAGCGGCGAGAACCGCTCGTTGATCGCGTTCATTGCTGCGCTCCTTGCGAAGGCGTGTGCGGATAGGCCTTGTCCTCGGCGGTGCGTCGATTGAACGATACGGAATAGGCAGCCGAGCGCGCGGCAGGAAACGGATCGTCCGATACGCGCATGCCCGAGGGCAGCACGGTCGGATCGAAGTTGAGATCGCGGCAAGGACCGTCCGGCTCCGGTTCGATGGCTTTCACGACGAGCGTGCCCACTTCGACCGTATGCCGGTCTTCCGGCCACGCCTTGCTCGGGTCCGCGGTCGGATCGCCGGGATTCGCGACGGTGACGACCATCGCCCAGCGTTGCGGCGCGCCTTGCACGCGCTGCGTGATCTCGGCATCGAGAAAATTCGCGCCCTTCTGCTTCAACTCGTCCGGCGTCAGCGTCTCGGGCTTCGCGGCGGGAACGAAGGACCAGCGCACCGTCTGATCCTGTCCCTCCGCGTTCGTGAAGACGAAGCTGTTGAGGCTGTTGTAACGCTCGTCCGCATACGATGCCGTCCACGGCGCACTGCCGGCCCACGCGCCGAACGCAGCGATCTCCGGGTGCGCGGCGGCGAACTTCTGCATCGACTCGGGATCGCTCTTGTTCGCGAGCGCGCGTTGCAGGTCGAAAAAGGCCTGCGGTGTCGCAACGGGGAAGAACGGCGCATCGATCATCGCGGAGCGCCACTCGCTGCCGTCGGGCATCACGATGCGCAGGCTCAGGCCGCGCACGCGCGCCATCGCATCCGATGCTTTCGGGTCCGGCGTCGCGAGATTGAAGCGCCCCGTGACGGGATACGTACCCGGCATGAACATCCTTGCTTTGGAGATTGCCGCGCCCGAGCCGTTGGATTCGAAATCGCCGCTGAAGCAGATGCCCTTCGCATGATTGCGTCTGAAGCCCGGCACCGCGCCGCCCGGTGGCGCGAGGCTGCCCACGATCTTCGCCGGTGTGAGGCGATTCGGCGTGAGCCAGCCCGCCGTGTAGGCGAAGGCCGCGACCAGCACGGCGACGATGGCCGCGATGAGGATCAGCGCGGGAAGAGGCGAACGCGGGGAAGCGGATTTGTCAGGCATCGTAGTCTCTCGATCAACGATTCTGTTGCACGGTAATCTAGCAGCGTGACGGAAATCGTGCCAGCAACGCGCAAAATTCGCAGACTACCCCCGCTTCGCATTGTCTCCTGGTTCGAAAAAGGAAGTTATGGCCTGCCGATAGCCGCTCGCGATAACTTCGCGTTCATCGCAAGTCGAGCCATTGCTTCAATGCGGGATGGCTTTTGATCGAGTCTTCGAGCAATCCGGTTCTCAATGTCCTGCCTTCGGTGTTCATGTGGAGGTCGGTGTTCAGAAACAGTTTGCGGTTGAAGAGAAGCTGGTTCCGGTCGTCGAGCACGGTCCCGAGCGGAGAAATGGCGCTGGCGAATTGCTTCGATGCCTCTTCGACCCGATCCGCGCGCGTCGTGCTCGTCTGCACATAGGGCGTATTGGCGAAGTAGACCGACACGCCCTTGTCGTGCATCGCATGGACGAATCGCTTCAGCACGAGAAAGCTATCCGGGCAGATTTCCGTTTCCTGTTCCGCCGATTCCGGACGTCCCGTGTAATTCGAGCCATCGATCTGCTGCATGTTGCCCAGGCCGTCGAGGTGATACGCGGAATAGGCGAATGATGTCGGCGGCGGCGCATCGATGAATCTCGTCACGATTTCCTGATCGTGAAATGCGCGAAGCCTGTCTTCGATGGATTTCGGAAACCATGTCTCGCGAATTCGAGCCTGCGCGAGTTCGAAGATGAGTCCAGGACCCATCGATGTAATTGCGTCCAGCCGCCGGAATATCGACCACGTCCGCCAGCGGTCGTGATCCCAGGCGATGGCGTTTCGCGCTCTCCAGGTGGCATTCTCCTTGTTGGCATCGTCGCAATAGTATTCGCGCTCCAAAGCGAGAATCACGGTGTCGTCGTTCTCGGCGACGGACGTCACTTCGCCAAGGATTTCATCGAGCGCGAGTCCCGCGTGAAATCCGTAATTCAAAACCGGAATGCCGAGATCCTTGCTCAGTTGCGTCGTGTCCACGCTGAAAAGCACGTTCGATCCGGCCGCTACGATCAGCTTTCGCTGTCCCTTGTAATGCTGCGCGATGCTCCGCTTCACGACCGTCATTTCCCGTACCCAATACTCGCCGGCAATTGGCGCGGGCGCGAGCATCAATGCCGCCGAGAACCAGGCAATCGCGATAATGGCCAGCGACGTCGCGAAGATTTTCAAGTACGTCATGGTCAGAACTCGAAATAGAGAAACTCCGATGGACCCGCTGATCCAATAGCCAGAACCACGACGAAAAAGAGCAACGCCGAAAGACTTGCGGCCAATAACGTGGCGTCGACCCGGCGCGGCAATATCCGGTTCCGGACGCGCGTGAATGAAAGTTCAGCCGACTTGTAGCGCTCCAGCAAACGCTGCAGGTTCGGAAATCCCCACACGAGAACGAAGCCGAACAGCAGCGTGACGAACACCATCGACGGAATGCCGACGGATGGCAGAAAGCCGTCGAAACGCAGCTTCGAACCGAGAACGGGAGCGATATGCCGTTCCAAAGACGCGGGTAGCGAAACACCGTGAAAGCCCGCCATGCCCGCGAGCATGTTCCAGGCGGTCTGAAAGTTCTCGGCCCTGAAGAAAACCCATCCCACGACGACGGCTAAAAAGGTCAGCGCTACGCCTGCGATTCGCGCGAACCGGCTCGAACCATCTATTCCCAGACGCGGAGACACGGCGCGCCAGCCGTGATTCACGATCAGATACGCGCCATGCAATCCGCCCCACGCGATGAACGTCCATCCGGCGCCGTGCCACAAGCCGCCCAATAACATCGTTATCATCAGATTGACGTAGCGGCGCAGCGGGCCGCCGTGTTTGCTTCCGCCGAGCGGTATATACAGGTAATCCCGCAGAAACGCGGATAGCGTCATGTGCCAGCGCCGCCAGAAGTCGATGATGCTGGCCGCCTTATAGGGCGAATCGAAATTGATCGGAAGTTTGACGTTGAAGAGCAGTGAGATGCCCACGGCCATATCGCAATAGCCGGAAAAGTCGAAATACAACTGGAGCGTGTACGCGAGCGCGCCCGTCCAGGCTTCGAAGAAAGTCAGCGGCACGCCCGCACTCGCCGCGCTGAAAAGGGGCACGGCGCCTTTGGCCAGCGTGTCTGCAATCAGAACTTTCTTCGCGAGCCCCAGCACGAAAACCGTCAATCCGGCGGATATGTTCTCCGGATTCATCCGGAAGGTTTTCGGATTGCCGAACTGCGGCATCATCTGACTGTGATGCAGCACCGGTCCTGCGATCAGATGCGGGAAATACGTGACGAACAGTAAGTAGTTGACGAAGTTATATTCGCGCGCGATGCCGCGATAGACATCGACGAGAAAGGCGATCTGCGTGAACGTAAAGAACGAGATTCCCAACGGCAGAATGATGTCGAGCGCCGCAAGATTCATCCCCAGCAGATGATTCGATGAATCGATGAGAAAGTTGGCGTATTTATAGTAGCCGAGCAGACCCAGATCGATTGTTATGGCGCCGATAAGAATCAGCTTCGGATGGCCGCTTTTCCTTTCGCTTTCCCTGCCGATCCACCACGCGGCCGCATAGTTGAACAGGATGGAACCGAGCAAGAGCACGACAAAGCGTGGCGTCCATATTGCATAAAACCAAAGCGACGCCAGCCCGAGCCAGAGCGCAGCGAGCCGATGGCTATAGCGCCCGAGCAGAAACGCGCCGACGAAAACCACGGGAAGAAACGCGAAGATGAACGAATAGGAATTGAAAAGCATGCTCGAGACTCCGCGGCAAACGGCGTCCGGGCGTGCATCACCGCGGATGCGTCGTCGTTCGTTGTCGGTCGAACAGGATGCTAGATGCTGAATGGGACGGCGGGCGGCGCTTGGCCGATGTCACCATCGCTTTGGCTGACGGAAAGGGGCACGCCGAAGGCCGGCGCGCTCGCGTTCAATGAGGAATGCGTCGAACTAGCCCGCTTTCAGCACACGCAGGGCCACCGCGCCCGCCGCCTCGCCTTCGGCTGCCTGCTTCGCCTCGCGCATCGACAGATAGCGCAAACAGCACACGCGCAGAAACGACGCGAAGTTGGTCGGCGCTTCGCCGCGCAGCGCGATCAGTTCGTCGTAGAGCTTGACGGCGAACTGGCTCGTCGTGAGATTTTCGCGCCCGGCGATTTCGTGCAGCACGTCCCAGAAGAGATTTTCGAGCCGGACGGTAGTGATCACACCATGAATGCGCAGCGAACGCGTGCGCGATTCATAGAGGATCGGATCGGCGTTGATGTACACCCGACACATGACGTTGATCTCCAGGAAACGGGCCGCCATGCTCGTCGCACGACGGCCGACCGAACAAACTACTCCGCTACGCGATCATCGGCAATCACGTCAAACCCTGCGCTGCTTCATCTGGCCGGCGATGTAGTCGGCCTGACGGATCGCCAGCGTGACGATGGTGAGCGTCGGGTTTTCCGCCGCGCCCGTCGTGAACTGGCTGCCATCGGAGATGAACAGGTTCGCCACTTCGTGCGTCTGGCCATGCGAATTGCAGACGCCGTCGGCGGCTTTCGCGCTCATGCGCGCGGTGCCGAGATTGTGCGTCGACGGATACGGCGGCACGAGATACGTCGCCTTCGCGCCCGCCGCTTCGTACACCGCGCTGCCCTGCTTGTACGCGTGCTGGCGCATCGCTTCGTCATTCGGATGATCGTCGAAGTGGACGTTCGGCACCGGCAACCCGTACTGATCCTTCACGTCGGTGTTGAGCGTGATGCGGTTCTGTTCGCGCGGCATGTCCTCGCCGACGATCCACATGCCCGCCGTGTACTGATACTGATCCATCGCCGCCGCGAAGTTCGGCCCCCACGAGCCGGGGTCGAGAAACGCCGCATAGAAGGGCAGCCCGAGCGAAAGCGTCTCCATGTGATAGCCGCCCGCGAAGCCGCGCTTCGGATCGAACACGGATTCATCCTCGATGATGCCGGCCATCGTCGTGCCCTTGAACATCTCGACCTTGTCGTTGAACACGCCGTAGACCGAGCCTGTCGTGTGCCGCATGTAGTTGCGGCCGACCTGGCCCGAGCCGTTCGCGAGGCCATCGGGGAACTTGCTGGACTGCGAGTTGAGCAGGAGCCGCGGCGTCTCGATCGCATTGCCCGCCACCGCGACGACGCGCGCCCTCTGCCGTTGCAGCTTGCCGTCCTTGTCGTAATAGACGACGCCCGTCGCCTTGCCGCGCGCATCGTGCTCGATCTTCACGACATGCGATTGCGGGCGCAATTCCATGCGGCCCGTCGCCTGCGCGCGCGGCAGTTCGGTATAGAGCGTCGACCACTTCGCGCCCATGCGGCAGCCCTGAAAGCAGAAGCCGCGCTGAAAGCAGTGCGTGCGATCGTCGCGGACCGTGCTGTTGATCGCCATATGGCCGGTGTTGCACTCCTTGTAGCCGAGCTTCGCCGCGCCCGCCGACATCACTTTGAAGTTGTTGTTGCCCGGCAGGCCCGGATTGCCGTTCGTGCGCGTGACGCCCATCTTCTTTTCGGCGCGGTCGTAGTAGGGATCGAGCTCCGCGCGCGTCACCGGCCAGTCGAGCAGATTGGCGCCCTGCACGTCGCCGTAAGTCGTCTTGGCCTTGAACTCGTGCGGCTGAATGCGCAGGCTCGCGCCCGCCCAGTGGACCGTCGTGCCGCCCACGGTCTTGCAGATCCACGCGGGCAGGTTGGGGAAATCTTTCGCGACGCGCCAGTTGCCCGATGTCGTGCGATTGTCGAGCCATGAAAGCTGCTTGAACGCGCTCCACTCTTCCGTCGCGAAATCGCCTTGCGTGTGCATCGCGCCTGCTTCGAGCACGACCACGTCGACGCCCTTCTGCGCGAGTTCGTTGGCGAGCGTCCCGCCGCCCGCGCCCGATCCGATGATCACCACGACGTGATCGTCGTTGTGCCTGAACTGCACCTTGTTGTCCGTGTACATGTCTGTCTCCGTTTTCCGTCGGATCGCTCGAATGGGTTAGCTGTCTTTCGGAATCGGACCGCTGTTCGCGAGAGGCGGATCGGGCAGCCATGACAGGTTGTTGAAACCCTGATAGAGATAGCCGCCATCGCCCTTCGATGCGCCATAGCCGAAGTGCTGATACGCCAGCGCGTTGCTGTACAGGGACACGACGGCCGTGCTGCGTACGGTGTTGAAGAACGGCGTGCCCGCGAGCGCGGCGACGTCCTGCGCCTTGTCGTTCGCGCCGCGCCTCGTCCAGTCGGAGCCGGCTTTGGCGTCGAGCTGCGCGACGCCGTCGGCGAGTTGCTGGCGCACGGCGGGATCGGCTTTCGCCTTGGCGTCGAGATCCTTGACGACGAGCGCGTAGACGGCGTCATCGAGTGTTGCGTGCGGATAGATCTGTCGCGTGACTTGCAGCAGCACTTCGCCCTGATGCGTGTCGAGCCCCTGCATTTCGAGCGCCCAGACGCGGCTCGGCGCGAGGCTCGCGAAGATCGAGGTCGCCGCGATGGTGCCGACCAGCACGCCGGTGCCGCGCAGAAATTCGCGTCGCGTCAGTGCGATGTTCGGTGGCGCGGCGATGTCGTCGTGGTCGTGATGCTCTTCACCGTCGTGCGCGCGCCGCTGCGCGACGATCGGGATGATCGTGTCTCGCATGTCTCTCTCCTTGTGGGGCACTGCAACAGCTTATTTATGTGTGTGGTCCCGCGTGATGCCGCTGACTATCTGACTATTCGTAATGTCCATGCCGTTCGAGAACTTCGATCTTGTAGCCGTCCGGATCCTGAATGAAGAAGTAACGCGCGATGAGCGAGCCGTCGTCGTTCTTGAATTCGCGCACATCGTTGGGTGAGAGACCGAGGCCGATCAGACGCTCGCGCTCCGCCTTCGCATCCGGCACGCTCACCGCGACGTGGCCGTAGCCGTCGCCATGTGTGTATGGCTCGGCGCGTCCCTTGTTCCAGGTGAGTTCGAGCTCGGCGTTGGTTTCGTCGTTGCGCAGATAGGCGAGCGTGAAGTCCGGAAAGTCCAGCCGGTGCGCGACGCCGAGATCGAAAGCCTTCTCGTAGAAATCGAGCGAGCGTTGCAGGTCCTGCACGCGAATCATCGTGTGAATGAGCTTTGACATGAGCGCCTCCCCCTTTTTAGTGAAGTTTAGGAAGCCGCGCGCGCAAAGGGTAATGGCCGGTTAAATCGGGCGTAGGCGTTTGCCCGGGGCTTGCGCATTGGCTCGACGCCACATGATCGCAAACGAACATCCGAACGCTGAAACGAAACTATTTGTCGCAATTGAGATAAATTTCGGTCGCCGAGAGTAGGATTGAACCGGCTTTTCGATGCCGAACGTTCGAATTCGATCATCGCGATAGCCGAACAGAAAGGGCACGGCGCGCCGCCGCTCATCGCCCGTCGAGAACAACGGAGACTCAATCTTGAAAACAGTCATCGGCTTGCGCTGGTGGATCATCGCGCTCGTCTGCGCGGGCACGATCGTCAACTATCTTTCGCGCAACGCGCTCGGCGTCATGGCCGCCGAGCTGAAAACGCTCATGAACATGAGCACGCAGCAGTATTCCTATGTCGTCGCCGCGTTTCAGGTCGGCTATACGATCATGCAGCCGGTGTGCGGACTCATCATCGATGTAATCGGACTGCGGCTCGGCTTCGCGCTGTTCGCGTGCCTCTGGTCCGCGACCGGCATGGCGCACGCGCTCGCCGGCGGCTGGGTGTCGCTCGCGGCGCTGCGCGGACTCATGGGCCTCTCGGAAGCCGTCGCGATTCCGGCGGGGATGAAGGTCGTCGCCGAATGGTTTCCGAATCGCGAGAAGTCGGTCGCGGTCGGCTACTTCAACGCCGGCACGTCGCTCGGCTCGCTGTTCGCGCCGCCGCTCGTCGTCTTTCTTTCGCTGCGCTACGGATGGCAAAGCGCGTTCGTCGTGACCGGCGCGATGGGCTTCGTCTGGGCCGCGTTCTGGTACTGGCTGTATCGCGGGCCGCGCGAGCATCCGAAGATCGGCGAGCAGGAGAAGAACGCGATCATCGAAGGGCAAACGCCCGTGACGAACCGCCCGGGCGAGCAACGCCGCATCCGCGAAGTGCTCGGCACGCGCCGCTTCTGGGCCATCGCGCAGGCGCGCTTTTTCGCCGAACCCGCGTGGCAAACCTTCAGCTTCTGGATTCCGCTCTATCTCGCGACCGAGCGTCACATGGACCTCAAGCAGATCGCCATGTTCGCGTGGCTGCCGTTTCTCGCCGCCGATCTCGGCGGGCTGTTCGGCGGCTATCTTTCGCCGTTTCTGATGAAGCGTTTCCGCGTGCCGCTCATCGCGTCGCGCATCGCGGGCGTCGTGCTCGGCGCGTTCATGATGATCGGGCCCGCGTGCATCGGGCTCGTCGCGTCGCCGTATGAAGCCATCGCGCTGTTCTGCGTCGGCGGCTTCGCGCATCAGATGATCTCGGCGCTCGTCAACACGCTCGCCGCCGATGTCTTCGAGCCCGGCGAAGTCGGCACCGCCGCGGGCTTCGCGGGCATGGCGGCGTGGATCGGCGGACTGGGCTTTTCGCTCGTCGTCGGCGCGCTCGCGGATTCGGTGGGCTTCACGCCGCTCTTCGCCGCGCTCGGCGCGTTCGACCTGATCGGCGCGGCGCTGCTCGTCGTGCTGATGCGCGGCGTGACGAGCGACGCGAATCCGCCCGGCGCGGCGCATCGGGCCGCCTGAGATCGAATGAACGGGAGACACATCATGGCCAACTTGAAGAATCGTCCGCGTTTCGCGATTTCGGAGCGAACGGACAACCGCGTCGCGCTGAGTTCCGCCGATGGCGCGGGCATCGAACTGTTCGTCCTCGCCGATGACATCATCCGCGTGCTGGTCTTGCCGCACGGCGAACTGCGCGGGCCGCGCACCTGGGCGATCGCGCCCGGACAGGACGACGTGCCGCTCGAAGGACGCGACCGCTACGATACGAGCGGCTTCGCGAGCGCACCGTTCACGATGTCGGACGATGACCAACACGTCGTCATCGAGACAGCGATGATCCGCTTGACGATTGCGCTCGACGGCGGCTTCTGCTCGTGGCAAATCGTGCGCGACCGCCAGTGGCATCACGTCATGAACGATCGCAAGACGCAGGCGTACAACTTCGGCTGGTGGGACGAGCGCGTGTATCACTACATCGCGCGCAAGCCGGGCGAAATGTACGTGGGACTCGGCGAACGCGCGGGTTCGCTCGACCGCGCGAATCAAAGCTACGAGATGCGCAACGTCGATGCGATGGGCTACAACGCCCGCACGACCGATCCGCTCTACAAGCACATTCCGTTCTACGTGACGTGGCAGCCGGAGACATCGACGGGCTTCGGTCTCTTCTACGACACGCTCGCCGATTGCCGCTTCGACATGGGCCGCGAGCTCGACAACTATCACGGGCACTATCGGCACTTCATCGCGGAGCACGGCGATCTCGACTATTACTTCATCGCGTCGCCCGACACGCCGCTTCACGCCGTGCGCCGCTTTACATGGCTGACGGGTCGTCCCGCGTGGATGCCGAAGTGGGGCCTCGGCTACTCCGGCTCGACGATGAGCTACACCGACGCCCCCCACGCGCAAAAGCGCATGGCCGAATTCATCGACCGATGCCGCGAGCACGACATCCTGTGCGATTCGTTCCATCTTTCGTCGGGCTATACGTCGATTGGCGGCAAGCGCTACGTGTTCAACTGGAATCGCGACAAGTTTCCCGATATCGACGGTTTCGTGACGAGCTATCTGCGCGAAGGCGTGCGGCTGTGTCCGAACATCAAGCCGTGTCTGCTGCGGGATCACCCGCTGTTCGAATCCGTCGCCGATGCCGGTCTCCTGATCGAAACGCGCGACGGCGAACCGGCGTGGGTGCAGTTCTGGGACGAAGTCGGCGCGTATCTCGACTTCACGAATCCGCGGACCATCGACTGGTGGAAAGCGCGCGTGAAGGAAAGCCTGCTCGCGCACGGCATCGCCGCGACGTGGAACGACAACAACGAGTTCGAAATCTGGAGCGCGGATGCAATCGCGCGCGGCTTCGGCGAGCCGTTTCCGGCGCGCGAGGCCAAGGTCCTGCAGACGCAACTGATGATGCGCGGCTCGCGCGACGCGCAGCGCGAACATGCGCCCGGCGTGCGGCCGTTTCTCGTATCGCGCTCGGGCGGCGTCGGCATGCATCGATATGTGCAGACGTGGTCGGGCGACAACTACACGTCGTGGGACACGCTGCGCTTCAATCTCAAGATGGGCCTCGGTCTCGCGATGTCGGGCGTGTCGAACAGCGGACATGACATCGGCGGCTTCGCGGGGCCCGCGCCGGATCCTGAACTGCTGTCGCGCTGGGTCGCGTTCGGCATCTTTCTGCCGCGCTTTTCCATCCACTCATGGAACGACGACGGCACCGTCAACGAGCCTTGGATGTATCCGCAAACTACCAATCTCATCGCCGGTCTCATCAAGCTGCGTTACCGGCTTATTCCGTACCTGTACCAACTGCTGTGGCGATCGCATCGCGCGTACGAACCGGTGCTCCGTCCGATGTTCGCCGAATTCCCCGACGATCCGCTCTGCCTCGAAGACGGCGACGACATGATGCTCGGCTCGTCGCTGCTCGTCGCGCCGGTCGTCGAGGCGGCGCAAAGCGAGCGACGCATCCATCTGCCGAAGGGCGCGCGCTGGTCGTCCTACTGGAGCGGCGAAGTCTTCGACGGCGGCCAAACGGTCACGCTGCCCGCGCCGCACGATCGCCCCGTCATGCTGATCCGCGAAGGGCATGTGATTCCGCTGAACATCGCGGAGCAGCACTTCGCGCGTCCCGCCGATGAACGCGCGTTCATCGCGTTGCCTTGCGCGGGCGCCGGCGTCGCGCGCGGCGATTGCATCGAAGACGACGGCGAAACCGAAGCGTGGCGCGACGGCGTGCACGGGCGCTGGCGCGTCGTCATCGAAAGCGATGCGCGAAGCCTGCGCATCGCGATAGAACGCCACGGCGCGATGCCACGCGTACAGAACGAAGTCCGCGTGAGCGTGCCTGCATCGGATACGCGCGTCGCGACCTGCGCGACGGGCGAGCTGGCCGGCGAGCGCATCGCGGACGGCTGGCGTCATATCACGCTGCGTCTTGCAGACTGAGCCTCAACACTTCACGGGAAAGTAATCAGCAATGAAGTCCTTGAATCGCGCACGGACGCGCGCAGGCGTCCTCACGTCCATTTCTCTCGCCGTCGCCCTGTTCAGCGGCACGGCGACGGCCCAAAGCAGCGTCACGCTCTACGGCGTCGTCGATAACGCGTTCGCGTATGTCAGCAACCAGCGCGGGCAGTCCAACGTCTACATGAGCCAGGGCAATCTGCAGGCGAGCAAGTTCGGGCTTCTCGGCGCGGAAGACCTCGGCGGCGGCACGAAGGCGATCTTCCGGCTCGAAAGCGGCTTCAATTCGCTGACGGGCGCGCAAGCCAGCGCAAACGCGATGTTCAATCGTCAAGCCTATGCGGGCTTGAGCCACGAGCGTTACGGCACGCTGACGCTCGGCCGCCAGTACACGCCTTACTTCAGCATGGTCGGCGCGCTCGGACCGACGGGCGTGCTGACCGGCGCGACCGGCGCGCATCCCGGCGACGTCGATGCCCTCGACACCACGCTGCGCTTCAACAACGCGGTCACGTATGCGTCGCCGGTGATCGCGGGTCTCGCGTTCAGCGTGCAATACGCGCTCGGCGGCGTGCCGGGCAGCATCGCGAGCGGCAGCAACTTCAGTGCCGCGCTTCGCTACGACTACAAGCCTTTCGCGATCGCGGCGGGCTACGTGAAGCTGAAAGACATCGCGACCAGCCCGGCGCTCGGGAGCTTCGCGATCAACTCGCCGGTGAACAACGGCTACGCGAGCGCACAAAGCGCGCAACTGATCGCGGCGGCGGCGCGCTACACGTACAACGATCTGATGCTCGGCCTCAACTATTCCAACGTGCACTATGCGCCGGGCTCGCGCTCGCTTTTCGCCGATGAAGCCGTGTTCAACAGCTACGGCGCCATCGCCACTTACCGGTTCACGCCCGCGGTGAATGTCGCGGCGGGCTACAGCTACACGCGCGCGAGCAGGGCCAACGGCATCGGCGATGCGGCGCAGTATCACCAGATTTCGTTCGAGGAAACGTACAGCCTGTCGGCGCGCACTACGTTCTATGCGCTGCAGGCGTATCAGCACGCGCGGGGTCAGTCGCTCATCGCGTCGGGCGGAACGGGCGGCGTGGCGATTGCGAATGCCGTGGCGGTCGTCGGCGATTCGCAGAACGCGTCGCCTTCGTCGGGACCGTCGCAGTTCGTCGCGATGGTCGGCATCCGGCACGCGTTCTGATCGACGCGCCGCTACGACAGCATCCAGGTTCGCGCGAACGCATCGAAACGCGCGATTTCCTCCGCTTGCCATTGCGCGCCGTGCCCGAGTTCTTCGGCCATGATTCTGGCGACTTCGGGCGCGGCATCGCGGGCGGCGGCGGCATCGAGAAACAACGCGCGATTGCGCCGCGCGAGCACATCCTCGACGCAGCGCGCGAGTTCGGCCCGCGCCGCGAAGCGCGTCTGCGCCTCGGTCAGGCCGCTCGCCTTCACCAGAACGTTTTGCGCGCCCGGCAGACGATCGATGATTGCCCCATCGGAACCGTAGTAGCCGTGTTGCTCCGCCGTCGATCCATGCAGCGGCAACGACGCCGTTCGGCACGGCGCAGCGCTCAGCAGTTGCTTCGAGACGGCGAGATCGATCACCTGCTGCGCCATCAGACGGTACGTGGTCCACTTGCCGCCCGTCACGGTGATCATGCCGGTCGCGTTCATTTCGATGGTATGTTCGCGCGACAACGACGCGGTCGATGCCGCGCCGTCACTCTTCACGAGCGGACGCAGCCCCGCCCATACGCTCAGGACATCGTCGCGCGTCGGCTTGACGGACAGATAATCGGCAGCCGTCGCGAGAATGAAATCGATGTCCTCGTCGCTCGCGCGCGGATCGAGCGGCAAGTCGTGACGCGGCGTGTCGGTCGTACCGACTATCGCGTGACCGTGCCACGGCACGATGAACAGCACGCGCCCGTCCTGCGTCTTGGGCACGAGGATCGCGCTATCGCTGCGCAGGAAGCGGCCGGGCAAGGTCAGATGCACGCCCTGGCTCGGCGCGACGATCGGGCGCGCGCCGGGCTCGGCCATCGCGCGGATCGAATCGACCCAGACGCCCGTCGCATTGACGACGCAGCGCGCGCTCACCGCGAACCGGTCGCCGCTTTCGACGTCCTCCACCTCCAGCCGATGACGCCCCGCCGCGCGATCGAACTGCACGCCGCGCACCGCCGCATTGTTCAGCGCGACGCCACCGAGATCGAAGAGCGTGCGCATCAGCGTGATGGCGAGACGCGCGTCGTCGAACTGGCCGTCGAAATAAAGCGTGCCGCCGCGCAGCGCGTGACCGTGCAGCGATTCGGCGAGCATCGGCGATTTCGCGCGGGTTTCGGCGAGATCGAGGCTGCGGCTCGCGCGCAGGTTGAGCGAGCCCGCGAGCCAGTCGTAGATCTTGAGGCCCGCGCCGTACGTCAGCTTGTCGCCGAGCCGGTACGCGGGAACGATGAAACCGAGCGCGTGCACGAGATGCGACGCATTGCGCGCGAGCAGTCCGCGCTCTCGCAACGCTTCGCGAACGAGCGGGATGTTGCCCTGCGCGAGATAGCGCACGCCGCCGTGCACGAGCTTGGTGGCCTTGCTCGATGTGCCCTTCGCGAAGTCGCGCGCTTCGAGCAGCAAGGTCCGATAACCGCGCGACGCCGCATCGACGGCCGTGCCGAGACCGCTCGCGCCGCCGCCGATCACGACGACATCGAAGAACGGCGTCTGATCTGTTTCGCGCAAGAGCGCCGCGCGTCCGGATGGCATGTTCGTTTTCATGTCAGACCGTGGAAAGCGGTTCTTCGGCGGGATGTTCCCAGGCGCGGGCGCGATCGATCGCGCGATGCCAGCGCTCGATGTGCATCGCGCGTTCCGCCGACGCCATCGCGGGTTCGAACCGGCGCGCGGGCGGCCACGCGCTCGCGATTTCGTCGCGGCTCGACCAGAAGCCCGATCCGAGTCCGGCGAGGCAGGCCGCGCCGAGCGCGGTCGATTCCGTGACGCTCGGGCGCACGACGGGACGGCCGAGCAGATCGGCCTGAATCTGCATCAGCAGGTCGCTCTGCGACGCGCCGCCGTCCGCGCGCAGCTCGCTCACGGCGATGCCGGCATCGGCTTCCATCGCGTCGAGGACATCGACCGTCTGGAACGCGATGGCTTCGAGCGCGGCCCGCGCGATATGCGCGCGATTCGTCCCGCGCGTCATGCCGAGCAGCGTGCCGCGCGCGTAGGGATCCCAATACGGCGCGCCCAGACCCGCGAATGCGGGCGCGAGCACGACGCCTTCGCTCGACGAACATTGCGCGGCGAGCGCGCTGATTTCCGCCGCGCTTTCGATGAACCCGAGACCGTCGCGCAGCCACTGGACGATCGCGCCGCCCATGAAAACCGCGCCTTCCAGCGCGTAGGTGCGCTGCCCGCCGAATTCCCAGCCGATCGTGGTCAACAGCCGATGCCGCGATGCGACCGGCTGCGCGCCTGTGTTCATCAGCATGAAAAGGCCGGTGCCGTAGGTATTCTTGACGAGGCCCGGCTCGACGCAGCCCTGCCCGAAGGTCGCGGCCTGCTGGTCGCCGGCGACGCCTGTGATCGGAATCGGCGCGCCGAACAACGCGGCGTCGGTATGGGCGATCGCTCCGCTCGATGCCACGACTTCGGGAAGCACGGCGCGCGGGATATCGAAGAGCGCCAGCAGCCCGTCGTCCCATGCGCCTGCGCGGATGTCGAAGAGCGCGGTGCGCGCGGCATTCGATACATCGGTTACGTGGCGGCGGCCTGCGCTCAGTTGCCAGAGGAGCCAGCTATCGACGGTGCCGAACGCCAATTCGCCGCGGCACGCGCGCGCGCGCAGGCCGGGCGCGCTGTCGAGCAGCCACGCGAGCTTGGTCGCGGAAAAGTATGGATCGATGCGCAAGCCCGTCTTTTCTTCGATGAGCGATTCCGCGCCGGATTCGATCAGACGGGCGCAATGCGCGGCGGTGCGGCGGTCCTGCCAGACGATCGCGGGTCCGACGGGCGCGCCCGTTTGCCGGTCCCAGAGCAGCGTGGTTTCGCGCTGATTCGCGATGCCGATGGCGGCGATATCCGAAGCCCGCGCGCCGGCCTTCTGCATCGCTTCGTGCGCGACGGCGAGTTGCGACTGCCAGATGTCGGCGGGATCGTGCTCGACCCGCCCCGGCTGCGGATAATGCTGCGCGAACTCCCGCTGCGCGCTCGCTATCACGCTGCCCGAATGGGCGAACAGCATCGCGCGGGAACTGGTCGTGCCCTGGTCGAGGGCAAGGATAAAACGTCGCTGGCTCATGCGGCCACTCCAGACAGCCGGTTCGGAGAATGTTCGAATACGAATCTGAATATTCGTTTTCAACCATCGTAGCATCGCGTGGCGCCGACGGAAAGATGGCGGACGCACTGTTCGAGCGCATGTGAACCGGCAATTTCAGAGCCGGCGTTGGTCGGCGGCGGCTTTCGTCGTACACTGCGCGCATCCGATAATTTTCATTTTTTTGCGATTCCGAGCAGCTTTCGATGACATCCGACCAAGCACTGAACGGCAGGCAGCGCGCGCTGCTGGATCGCGTCGCCCGAGACGGCTTCGCGACCATCGAAGACCTCGCGGCGCAATTCGACGTCACACCGCAGACGATCCGGCGCGACGTCAACTGGCTGTCCGATCGGAACCTGCTGCGCCGATATCACGGCGGCGCGAGCGCGCTGACGAGCTCCGAGAACGCCGCGTACACGGCGCGTCAGCAGATGTTTCTCGACGAGAAGCGTCGCATCGCGAGGCGGGTCGCGGCGGAGATTCCGAATCACGCGACGCTCTTCATCAATCTCGGCACGACGACCGAGGAAGTGGCGCGCGCGCTGCGCCAGCATACGGGCCTGCGCGTCATCACGAATAACCTGAACGTGGCGAACATTCTCGCGGACGAGTCCGACGCGGACCTGATGGTCGCGGGCGGCAAAGTGCGCGCGCGCGACAAGGGCGTCGTGGGCGAGCAGGCCGTCGACTTCATCCGGATGTTCAAGGTGGACTTCGGGATCATCGGCATTTCGAGCATCGAGGAAGACGGCACGCTTCGGGACTTCGACATCGCGGAAGTGCGCGTGGCGCAGGCGATCATCGAGCAGTCGCGCACGGTGTTTCTCGTTGCGGATCATTCGAAGTTCGGCCGCGCCGCGCTCGTGAAACTCGGGCATCTCAGCCAGATCGACGCGCTCTTCACCGACGCCCCGCCGCCCGAATGGATCGCGGAAAGTCTCGCCGATGTCGCCGTGCATGTCGCGGATTAAGGCGACGCGATCGGCGAACGGTCCTTGTCGTCCGCAGCGTCGCGGACACTACAATCGGGTACTTTGACAGCATCCGCTTACAAGCACGGGGACGCGAACATGGCGCAAGCGCCGCACATCGGCCGGAAGGAAGACCGCAGCACGCACAACGAACGCCGCTGGCTCACGACCGGCGGTCCGATTCTCTTTCTGCTGCTCTGGTCCGCGGGCTTTCCGATTGCGAAAACCGGCCTGCATTACGCGTCGCCGCTGACGTTTCTCGCAATACGTTTCGCATTGAGCGTCGGCGTGCTGCTCGCGGTATGCGCCGTGAAGCGTCCGAAATGGCCGCGCAACGCGCGCGCGTGGCTGCATCTCGGCGTCGTCGGCTTTCTCGTGCAGGTGATGTACTTCGGACTGAGTTATCTGTCGATGACCGCGGGCATCGCGACGTCCGTGCTCGCGCTGATCGTGTCGTTGCAGCCGATTCTCGTCGGCGTGCTCGCGCCGAAGTTCGTCGGCGAACGCATCGGCGTGCGCAGATGGATCGGCTTGCTGCTCGGGCTCGCGGGCGCGGCCGGCGTGATCGTCGCGCGCGGGCCGCTGCATGCGGAATCGCTCGGTCCGGTGCTGATGGCGATCGGCGCGCTCGTCGGCATCACGGCCGCGATGCTCTATGAAAAGCGCCTGGGGACCGCGCAAGATCCGGTGACATCGAATCTCGTGCAATACAGCGTCGGCTTCGTGTTTTGCGCGCCGATGGCCTTGCTCTTCGAGCACACGCAAGTGCAATGGACGCCGACATTCATCGCGACGCTCGCGTATCTCGTCGTCGGCAATTCGCTGATCGCGATCACGCTGCTGCTCGCGATGACGCGTGCGGGCAAGGTCTCGCAGGTCGCGTCGCTGTTCTTCTTCGTGCCGCCGGCAGCCGCCGTGCTGTCGTACTTCTTTCTCGACGAAGTGCTGCCGAGGACCGCATGGTATGCGATGGGCGTCGCCGTGCTCGGCGTCGCCATCGCCACATGGAAGCCGCGCAGATAGCGGCTAGTGCGAATGCTTCGGCACTTCCGCGCCACGGCATCCGACGAGAAAGTCGAAGTCGCAACCTTCATCGGCCTGAAGAACGTGCTCGACGTACAGCTTGCGATAACCCGTTTTATCCTCGGGAATCTCGCTCTTCGCCGCGTTCCACGCATCGAGGCGCGCGCGGATTTCATCGTCGCCGATGTCGATGCGTAGCACGCCGTTGTCGCAATCGAGCTCGATCCAGTCGCCATCGCGCACGATCGCAAGCGGCCCGCCCGCGCGTGCCTCGGGCGCGACGTGCAGCACGACGGTGCCGTACGCCGTGCCGCTCATGCGCGCATCCGACACGCGCACCATGTCCGTCACGCCTTGCGCGAGCAGCTTCGGCGGCAAGCCCATGTTGCCGACTTCCGCCATGCCCGGATAACCCTTCGGCCCGCAATTCTTCATGACGAGCACGGAGTCCGCCGTGACATCGAGATCGGGATCGGCGATACGGTGCTTGTAGTCGTCGAAGTTCTCGAACACGACCGCGCGCCCGCGATGCTTCAGCAACGCAGCCGTCGCCGCCGACGGCTTCAGCACCGCGCCATTCGGCGCGAGATTGCCGCGCAGCACGCACAATCCGCCATCGGCGACGAGCGGCTTGTCGAGCGGGCGAATCACTTCGTCGTTGTAGAGCGGCGCTTCCTTCACGTTCTCCCACAGCGTGTGGCCGTTCGCGGTGAGTGCATCCGGATGCGGAATCAGGTTCGCTTCGCCGAGACGCCGCAAGACGGCGGGCAAGCCCCCGGCGTAGTAGAACTCTTCCATCAGGAAGCGGCCCGAAGGCTGCAAATCGACGAGCGTGGGCGTGCCGCGACCGATGCGCGTCCAGTCGTCGAGTTCGAGCTTCACGCCGATGCGCCCCGCGATCGCCTTCAAATGAATCGCCGCATTCGTCGATCCGCCGATCGCCGCGTTCGCACGAATCGCGTTTTCGAAGGCCTCGCGCGTGAGCAGCTTGGACAGACGCAAATCCTCGAGCGCCATTTCGACGATACGCATGCCCGACAGATGCCCGAGCACATAGCGACGCGAATCGACCGCCGGAATCGCGGCGTTGTGCGGCAGCGTGACGCCGAGCGCTTCGGCCATGCACGCCATCGTCGATGCAGTGCCCATCGTGTTGCAGGTGCCCGTCGAGCGCGACATGCCCGCTTCCGCCGACATGAACTCGTGAATCGAAATCTTGCCCGCCTTCACCTGCTCGCTGAGTTGCCATACGACCGTGCCCGAGCCGATGTCGCGTCCTTCGTGCTTGCCGTTCAACATCGGTCCGCCCGAGACGACGATCGCGGGCACGTCGCAGCTCGCCGCGCCCATCAGCAACGCGGGCGTCGTCTTGTCACAGCCGACGAGCAGCACGACCGCATCGACGGGATTGCCGCGTATCGCTTCCTCGACGTCCATGCTCGCGAGATTGCGCGTGAACATCGCGGTGGGACGCAAATTCGATTCGCCGTTGGAGAACACCGGAAACTCGACGGGGAACCCGCCCGCTTCGAACACGCCGCGCTTCACGTGCTCGGCGAGCTTGCGGAAGTGCGAATTGCACGGCGTTAGTTCGGACCACGTATTACATATGCCGATGATCGGCTTGCCCGCGAACTCGTGGTCCGGTATGCCCTGGTTTTTCATCCAGCTCCGGTACATGAACCCGTTCTTGTCGGCGGTGCCGAACCACGCGGCCGAACGGAGCTTGGCTTTTGGGGCGCTCATGGCTTTGATCACTTGATGGGAAAGACCTATAAATAGCATGACTATATCGATGGGGCGTACCGGGAAAACGCTAATCGCCACGTCAAAACACTCTGCATATAGTTTGTCTATTGAAGTCAGCGCGCGGGCTTCGTCGTCCCAATTACTAGTTCAAAACGCCGCGCTCTCGAATCGCCCTCTCGCACTGTTCGCACGGTCATCCGCAACGCTTCGTTCTTTCATCGATGAAAGCCGCGTGTGTATGACGTGCCGTGAAACCCAGTATCTGACAGCGATCGACGATGAGTCGACCCATCGACCAACGAAGAAGAGACCGGAGGAACACATGGCGCAGAATCGGGATGACGACGCAAACGACAGCAAGCTCATCAGCGCGGGCCGGCGCGGCATCATGCAGGGCGCGGGACTCGGCGCGGCGCTGTCGCTCCTGGGCGGCGTGACCGGTGGCGGCGGTTTGATCTCGTCCGCGCAGGCGGCCGAAGCGGCGTTTCCGCAGCACAAGAAATGGAAGATCGTGTTCGTCAATCATGTGACGACGAACCCGTTCTTCGTGCCGACGCAATACGGCATTCAGGATGCGTGCTCCATGCTCGGCATGGACTATCAGTGGACCGGCTCGGCCACGTCCGACGCGGGCGAAATGGTGCGCGCGGTGAATTCTGCGATCGCTGCGAAAGCCGATGCGATCGCCGTGCCGATCGTCGATCCGAACGCATTCGACAAGCCCATTCAGGCCGCGCTCGACGCCGGCATTCCCGTATTCGCTTACAACGCCGATGCGCCGCGCGGCAAGACGAATCCGCGGCTCGCTTACATCGGACAGGATCTGTATCTGTCGGGTTATCAGATGGGCGAGCGAATCGCCAGCATGATCGACAGCGGCATGGTCGCGCTTTTCATCGCGACGCCGGGACAGTTGAACATTCAGCCGCGTCTCGACGGCGCGAGCGATGCGATCAAGAAATCCGGCAAGAAGATCGACATTCAGACCGTTGCGACGGGCGCGACCGTCAACGAAGAACTGTCGAAGATCAAGTCGTTCTATCTCGGGCATCAGGACCTGAAAGGCATGTTCGCAGTCGATGCCGGCAGCACGCAAGGCGTCGCGCAAGTGATGAAGGAATCGAACCTGCCGTCGAAGGGCGTGCATGGCGGCGGCTTCGATCTGTTGCCGCAGACGATCCAGCTCATCCACGAAGGCTTCCTCGATTTCACCATCGACCAGCAGCCGTATGTGCAGGGCTTCTACACGGTGATGGAAGCGTTCGTGTTCCTCGCGTCGGGCGGGCTCGTCGGGCCGGCGAACATCAATACCGGTCTCAAGTTCGTGACGAAGGATACGGTCGAGCCGTATCTCAACACGTCGACGCGTTATGAAGGCAAGACCACCAAGCCGCAAATCGTGC
Organism: Caballeronia sp. AZ7_KS35; assembly: GCF_023631045.1. Classification (NCBI taxonomy): domain Bacteria; kingdom Pseudomonadati; phylum Pseudomonadota; class Betaproteobacteria; order Burkholderiales; family Burkholderiaceae; genus Caballeronia; species Caballeronia sp. AZ7_KS35. The sequence continues at coordinate 74,640 of NZ_JALQDV010000047.1, forward strand.
CGATGAAAGGGGCCATCAAGTCCTGATGAACACAGTGAACGAACCCCGTAAAGCAACGACGCCCGCGCGGATCGCCAGTCCGCGCGGTGCGTGGGCGTCGCATTGGGCGCCGGAGTTGCGCATCCTCCTCGTGGCCGTGCTGCTCGCGGCTTACTTCCAGTTCATCAACCACGACTTCCTGTTCAGCAACGCGAGCCTCGTCAACCTTTCGCAGTATGTCGCGCCGGTCGCGATCATCGCGTTCGGCGAGATCATGCTGATGATCGGCGGCGACATCGATCTGTCGGCGGGCATGGTCTTCGCATTCGCGCCGTTCATGATGGTGTTCGCGAACGAAGCGGGCGCGCCGATGTGGCTCGCGGTGATCGCGGGGCTCATCGCCGCGGCGATCATCGGCTTCGTGAACGGCGCGGTGACGGTCTTTCTGCGCCTGCCTTCGTTCGTGACGACGCTCGGCACGCTCTTTCTCATCAACGGCATCACGCTGACCGTCTCGCGCGGCACGCCCGCCGCGACGCCGGGCTCGCCGGAATTCGCCGCCGTGATGGGCGCGTGGGGCTATAGCGAGATCATCTGGACCGTTGCGATCGCGTTCGTCATGCATGTGCTGTTGCGGCATACGCGCTGGGGTCTGCACACGCAGGCGGCGGGCGCGAATCCGCTCGGCGCGAGCGAAGCGGGCATTCATGTGAACCGGCTGCGGCTCGGCAATTTCGTGCTCGCGGCGGTGCTCGCCGGATTCACGGGCATTCTCGAAAGCTTTCGCATCACGTCGATCGATCCGCAAGCGGGCGGCAATCAGATCATGTTCCTCGCCGTGGCCGCTGCCGTGATCGGCGGGACGCCTTTGACGGGCGGCTCGGGCACGATTGTCGGCGGACTGCTCGGCGCGGCGGTGCTCGGCATTCTGAGCGATGGCTTCACGCTCATCGGCATCAACGCGTTCACGTTCAACATCATTCTCGGCGCCGCGATTCTCGCAGCGATGATCTTCAATATCCACATCGGCCGCATTCGCCGCAAGGGAGCACGGTGATGGCAGACCCGCAAGCAGCAGCCGCCACCGATCTCGCGCTGCGCGGCGACAAGCTCGTCAAACGCTTCGGCGCGGTGACGGCGCTCGACGGCGTGTCGCTTACGCTCGGCCGTGGCGAGATTCTCGGCATTCTCGGCGACAACGGCGCGGGCAAGTCGACGCTCGTGAAGATTCTCACGGGCTTTCATCAGCAGACGAGCGGCACGCTGCATGTGCACGGCGAGGAAACGCTGCTGAAGTCCGTCGATCATGCGCGCGCGCTCGGCATCGAATGCGTGTATCAGGACCTTGCGCTCGCGAATTCGCTGTCGATTTATCACAACATGTTCCTCAATCGCGAGATCGTGCGGCGCGGTCCGTTCAGGCTCGTCGACCACAAGCAGATGCGCGAGCGCGCGGCGCAATGTCTCGAGGATATCGGCGTACATGTGCCTTCGGTCGATCTGCCGGTCGAGCGTCTGTCGGGCGGTCAGCGTCAGGCGATCGCGGTCGCGCGCGCGGTGCATTCGAACGCGAAAATCCTGTTGCTCGACGAGCCGCTCGCCGCGATGGGCGCGCGCGAGGCCGCGCTCATCATCGATCTCGTGATGCGTTTGAAGGAAAAGGGCGGCCTCTCGATCATCATGATCATGCACAACTATGCGCAGACGCTGGACATCGCGGATCGCATCATGTTGATGCAGCGCGGCCGCGTGACTTACGAGCAGCGCAGCGCGAACACATCGGTCGCGGAACTGATGGATATCGTGAGACGGGAATATCGGGCGATGCGCGCGACGACCGCTCAATAGCCGTTTCGAGCTGCGCGTCATGGATTACCGCAACCCCAAGCAACGCAAGAGCATGCACGGACGCATCGTGCAGGAGCTCGGCATGCAGATCGTCAGCGGGCGCATTGCGCCGGGCGAGCGTCTGCCCGCCGAGCCCACGCTCTGCGAAAGCTACGGCGTGAGCCGTCCCGTGCTGCGCGAAGCGACGCGCGTGCTCGTCGCGAAGGGGCTCGTCGTATCGAAGCCGCGCGTGGGCAGCGTCGTGCGCGCGCGCGACGAATGGCACATGCTCGACCCCGACGTGCTCGTCTGGACCATCAACCATCTTCCCGAAGGCGAGTTCTTCCGCTCGCTGATGACAGTCCGCCAGATCATCGAACCGGCCGCCGCCGCGCTCGCGGCCATCTCCGCGACGGATGACGACATCGCGCGCATCGGCGCTGCGTATGAGCGCATGGAAGGTGCGCAGACCGCCGCCGATCTGCTCGTTCCGGACCTCGAGTTTCATCGCTCGATCATGGCGGCCACGCACAACGACATGCTCGCGTATATCGGCAACATGCTGTCGCTCGCGCTCAGCGAGTCGATCAAGCTCACGAGCCGCCACCCGAATACGCACGCGCTGTCACTACCGCGTCACAAGGCGATCTTCACCGCGATCGCGAACCGCGATGCGCTCGCGGCGCGTCAGGCGAGCGTCGTGCAGCTCGACAACGCACGCGCCGACGCCACGTCCATCCTCGGCGGCGCGGCGCTCGAACCGGACCGTCCCCTCTCCGGGTAAGTTTTCCCGATCTTTCGCGTCGTAACGTTTGCATCGGACGAAATTCGTTCAAGTCCCGTTCATCCCTGCCGTAAACCCTATTGAGACCGGCTTCGACGCGGTCTCCTCTTCGCCCCACGTGTCCGGCAGCGCCCTCTTCCGGACGGCTCACCGGGGTTAATCGACAAGCATTCCACCGTTCCTGCGTCCGACGCGGGACGAAGGTCCGTTACCGGTCCGTCCGCGTTCGTCCGGACGACTCGCGCAACGTACGCCTACTTCGTGGAGATGGATGTCAGCCACTTAGTAATCCGTATTGAAATGACGAACTTCGCTCCGGCCTTCCGCTTCATCCGATTCAAGTCTATTGCGCTCGTTGCAGCGGTGAGCGTGTTGGTCGCCGCATGCGGCGGCGGCGGTGGCGGCAGCAGCGACAACGCATCATCGAGTAGCGCCGCGCAGAGCGGCAGCGCGTCGGCTTCTTCCGCGAGCGTGACGGGATCGGATACATCGCCATCGGGCACGGGGACGACCAAGCTCACGACGAGCCCGCCCGCCACCGCGAGCGACACCTCCGACGACACCGCGTCGAGCGGCACATCTTCGCCCACGGCCAGCGCGCCCGCTCCCGCGTCGAGCACGGATAGCACGAGCACCGATAACGCGAGCACCGGCAACACAGGCACCACGACGCCGACGCCGACGCCGTCCGCGCGACTCTTCTACGGCGTGAACGGTCACAACAATGAAGGCGGCGCCTACGATATCTCCAGCCCCGCGCTGCAGCTTTCGCAATTGCAGGATCTCGGCGCGAAGCTGTATCGCAACGAGGTCTATAGCCAGGGCACCGCGAACAAGCTCGCGGGCATCGCCGACATCATGGCGGCAGGCGGCGTCACCGTGTATCCGGTGATCCTGATGGATATCGCCACGTTCATCAACGAAACCGACGGCTACAACGCCGGTTTCGCGCTCGGCCAACAGACGGCGAGTTCGCGCCGCTATGCGTATTACGAGGTCACGAACGAGATGGAATCGGCGCTGCTGCTCGGCAATGTCGATGGCGTGCTTCCGTCGCAATACGATGCCGTCAAGTTCAGGATCCTGCGCGGCGTCATTCGCGGGATGATCGCGGGCATCAAGTCGGTCGATACGTCGGGGAAGATCATTCTGGGCGGCGGCACCTGGCTGCACTACGGCTTCGCGCAAATGCTCGCGGCCGGCACGGAGCCGGATGGCAGCACGGGGCATGAGGTCGTGAATTGGGACATCACCGCGTGGCACTGGTACTCGGACATGAACGACATCACCAACGCGTGCGGCGGCACGGGCTGTCACAACGTGCTCGCGGCGCTTCAGGCGCTCGGCAAGCCGATCTGGATCAACGAGGCCGGCGTGCGCCCGAACTTCGGCACCGATCAGCAGATCGCGGCATATCTCGTCGGCAACAAGATGTTGGCGCAGTTCGTCGCGCTCGCATCGACCTACGGCATCGAATCGGTTCAGACGTACCAACTCTACGACGATCCGGCGGGTCTTCCGGGCGGCGGCGCATACGGCTTGCTCGAGAACGACGGCCACACGCAGAAGGACGCCTATGCCGCGTACAAGAACTTCGTCGCGGCGCATCCTATGTGATGCTTTCGCCTTCGATCAGCACGCGGCCATTGTCGATGCGGATGGGTATGTGCCTGAGACTCGCGCCAAGGCATGGACCATCGACGCACACGCCGTCTTCGAAGCGAAACATCGCGCTGTGATGCGCGCACATCAGCAGCGCGCCTTCATAGGTCCAGAACGCGTCGGGCTCGTAGTTGAGCGGTACCGAGAAATGCGGGCAAACGTTGCGATACGCCCACGCATCGCCGCCGCGTCGCAGAACGAGAACCGATGGCGCGGCTTCGAAGCCGCCGCCATCGGGAATGTCGTCGAGCGCGCAAAGAACGTTCACGCGGGCTCCTTCACGAGCAGCGTGAAATCGCGCGCCACCTCGTAACCGCCCTCCTTCGCCACATACTCGATGACGAGCGAGCGCTTCACGCCGAACACTGCATCGGAGTTCACATACGGATCGTCGGACGAGTAGAGCGCGGTTGTCAGCGGCTCGTAGCCGTGTGCGTCGATACGAAAGTGGATGTGCGCGGGACGCATCGGATGACGTCCCGTAGCGACGAGCATCTGGCCGACGGGACCATCGGTCGGAATCGGATAGCTCGTCGGCTTGATCGAATGGAACGCGTACGCGCCGTCGGCATTCGTGCGAAAGCGCCCGCGCAGATTGCCTTCCGGCTGATCCGGGTCTTGCCCTTCGTACATGCCGTTCGGCGCGGTCTGCCAGACTTCGATCAGCGCATCGGCGACGGGCTTGCCGTTCACGTCGCCGACCGTGCCATAAAAGAAAACCGGCTCGCCATCGCTTTGCGCGATGTTCGCGCCGAACGCCGATTCCTTCACGCCATCGCGATAGAACGGGCCGAGCAGACTGCTCTCGGTCGCGGCTTCATCGTGATGCTGATTGATGTCGTCGAGCACGATGGAAAGCCCCAGCGTATCCGACAGCAGAATGAACTCCTGCCGGATGCCGTCGCACTTCTTGCCCGTCGCCGTGAGGAACTCGATGCCGCGTCGCCATTCGTCGTGCGTGAGGTTCACTTCGCGCGCGAACGCATGCAGATGACGCACCAGCGCGACGACGATCTCCTTCGTGCGCGCATCGGCGCATTGGCCGAAGGCGTCGGCGACGGATTGCGTGAGGTGTTCGTTCATGGTCGTCGTCCTTCGTAGGCCGCTTCGATCAGCGCACGCAGCGGCGCGCGTTCGACCGGACGCGGATTCCAGTACGGGCTTTTCAACGCGATATCGACGGCGATGTCGATATCGCTCTCCTTCATGCCGATGTCCTTGAGCGCGGTCGGCGCGCCGTTCGCCCGTGCGAGGTCGAATGTGCCTTGCGCGGCATCGTCGGCGTCCAATGCGCGAGCGATGCGCTTCATCGCGCCGGGCGCGGCATCGCGGTTATAGGCGAGCGCGTGCGGCAGCACGATGGTATGCGTTTCCGCGTGCGGCAGATTGAACGTACCGCCGAGCGTATGACACAGCTTGTGATGCAACGACATGCCTACGCTTCCGAGCACCGCGCCGCACAGCCAAGCGCCGTAGAGACAATCGCTGCGCGCATTCATATCCTCAGGATTCCGGACGACCTTGCCGATCCCTTGCGCGAGCGCGCGAATGCCTTCTTCGGCCATCAGGCTCACGATGGGATTCGCGTCCTGCGCGTACAGTCCTTCGGCAGCGTGCGCGATCGCGTTGATGCCGCTCGTCACTGAAAGCGACGCAGGCAGCGAGACCGTGAGTTGCGGATCGTAGATCACGGTTTTCGGCAGCACGCGCATGTCGCGGCCGGTCTTCTTCAAGCCGGCTTCGGTGAGGCCGTAGATCGGCGTCATTTCCGAGCCTGCGTAAGTGGTCGGCACGGCGAGTATCGGCAATGACGATGTCAACGCGATCGCCTTGCCGAGACCGGTCGTCGAGCCGCCACCGATGGCGATCGCGCAATCCGCGCCGATGCGCTCCGCATACTCCCGCGCCGCGCGCGCCGTTTCGACGGGAACGTGCATCACCGCTTCGGCGAACACGCCCGCCGCGCGATGTCCGATGCGTTCGGCGAGCGCTTCGGCCTGATCGCGTTGCGGAGGCGTCGAGAGAATGAGCGCGCGCCTTGCGCCCAGACGTTCGATCTCGCGTTCGACGTGTTCGATGCTTCCCGCACCGAACACGACGCGCGACGGCATGCCCTGATAAACGAACGATTGCATGATTTCGGGTGCGCTCAACGTGGATAGTAAGGCGGAATATTGGCGTCGACATTCACCCACACCGACTTTGCCTGAGTATATTCGCGCATCACTTCGAAGCCCATCTCGCGTCCGTATCCGCTCGCGCCGACGCCACCGAAAGGCGATCCCGGACTCACGCGCTTGTAGCAGTTGATCCACACCATGCCGCTCTTCAGTTGCCGCGCGAAGAGATGCGCGCGTTGCAGATCGCGCGTCCAGAGTCCCGCGCCCAGGCCGTATTCGGTGCCGTTGGCAATCGCCAGTCCTTCTTCATCCGATTTGAACGTGCTGACGGTGACGAACGGGCCGAACACTTCCTCCTGCGCGACGCGATCGGTCGGCTTCGCCTGCACGATGGTCGGTTCGACATAGCAGCCTTTCGCGAGCCCCGCGGCGTCCGGCGACTTGCCGCCCGCGAGCACGCGACCGCCCTGCTCCCGCGCGACATCGACATACGAAAGCACGCGATCGCGATGCATCTGCGATGTGAGCGGACCCATTTCCGTAGACGGATCGAGCGGATCGCCGATGCGGATCGAGCGCGCGAGCGACGTGAAGCGTTCGAGCAAGTCATCGGCGATGGATTCGTGCACGATCAGCCGCGACGCCGCAATGCACGCCTGCCCTTGATTATGAAAGATGCCGAACGCGGAACCTTGCACGACAGCATTGAGATTCGCGTCGCCGAACACGACGTTCGCCCCTTTGCCGCCGAGTTCGAGCTGCACTTTCTTCAGATTGCCGCTCGATGCCTGCACGATCTTGCGGCCCACCGCCGTCGATCCGGTGAACGCCACCTTGCCGATCTCCGGGTGCTCCGCGATGTATTGACCCGCGACGTGACCGAGACCCGGCAGCACGTTCACGACGCCCGCCGGAAAGCCGACCTCGGCCATCAACTGCGCGATCGCGAGGCTCGACAAGGGCGTGAGTTCGGCGGGCTTCATCACGACGCAATTGCCCGCCGCGAGCGCGGGCGCCATCTTCCAGCTCGTGAACATCAGCGGAAAATTCCACGGCACCACTTGTCCGACGATGCCGACCGGTTCGCGCGTCAGATAGTTGAGAAAGCCGGCTTCGACAGGAATCACCGAGCCTTCGAACTTGTCGGCCATGCCGCCGAAATAACGAAACGTCGCGGCCGTGCGCGGCACGTCGAGATTGCGCGTATCGCGAATCGGATGGCCGGTGTCCATCGATTCGAGGCGCGCGAGTTCATCGGCGTTCGCTTCGATCGCGTCGGCGAGTTTCAGGAGCAGGCGTCCGCGATCCGCCGCCGCCATCGCGCTCCACGCCGGGAATGCCTTTTTTGCGGCTTGAACCGCGCGATCGACATCCTCGCGGCCGGCCATCGAGACTTGCGCGATCTCGCTGTTGTCGTGCGGATTCAGTGTCGCGAGCGTTTCGCCGGACAGGGCGGCCACGAAGCGGCCGTCGATGAAGAGTTGCGTTTGCATGTCTTGCTCGTGTCGAAGATTGAAGACGAAGCGTTCCCCGCGACGCCTTTTTCAAGGCATCGTTCTTGTCGAAGGGAAACCGTAGGCGGCTTAGAACGCGACCGGATACGGCGGCAGTTCGCCGCTTTCGTAGCGCCTCGGCAGATCGGGCGTCGCGTTCTCCCAGACGAGAAGCATCGAGCGTTTCTGCGAATAACCCTTGTGGCGGATGTCGGCGGGCATCGCGGCGATATCGCCGGCGTTCATCGTGATGCGCGCGCGCGGCTCGCCGGTGTCCTTGTCGGCCACATCCCAGATGATCTGATCCGACAGTTGCAGGAACCACTCGACGCGATCGTTGCCGTGAAAAACCGGCAGCACGAATTCCTCGGTCGTCGGGCAAAAGAGGCTTTGCTTGCACACGGACGTGACCGATGGATTCCACGTCACGTCCGAACGCGACAGATACTTGAAGAGGCTGAACGCGTGCAATTGCCCTTCGAATCCAGGCTCCGCGTGAATCTCCGGCTCGTCTTGCGATACGTCCGCGAACTGGCGATTCACCGGGAAGTCGTCGCGCAACGGCGAATCGCCTTCGAGGCCCGGCATGCGCTTCGTCGCGATGCGCGTGCGGTCGATCGCCGCGATGTTGTCGCCGTGCTTGGCGCCGAATGCCGAGCCGGTTTCCTCGGGAGCCGCGAACGGATCGAAGCCTTCGTTCACCCAGTCCTTCAGGATTGCCTTGAACGTCGCCATGATGATCGGCGTTTCGAATTGCTGCGTGTAATCGACGCCCGCTTCGCGGAAGCTCGCGTTGTACGCGCCGGCATACATGTCGACCTTGCCGTAGTGATTGCGCGTGCCGATCACTTCATCGAAATTGACCCAGCCGTAGAAGAAACCCCACGCGACGTCGCGCATCATCGCGCGCAGGAAGTCGTCGGCGTGCATCTGATGCGAGCGCGTCTGTCCTTCTGCCGGCCACTTCACGGTGACGAAATACGCGTCGCGGCTGAACTCGAACTCGCCGAGCTTGAACGTGCGATAGCCGGTGGACGCATCGGGGTCGGTGGCGACGACGCTTTGCAGAAAAATGGCTTGATCCATGATGTTTTTGCTCCGAAAGATGAGAGTTCGCGGCGGCGTTACTGGATGCAGATGTCGGCCCATTTCTCGACCGATTCCGCGCCGGCAATCGTCTGCACGAGCAGCACGCCGGTCTTTCTCGCTTCGAAGCGATACGCCGCGCCCGCAGGCAGCAGCGCCTGATGTCCGCGACGCAAGCGCACGAAGCCCATCTTCTGGCCGGAGGGTTCGCCTTCGAGTTTCACCGAGCCTTCGATATCGGCGCTTACGAGCGCGCCATCTGAAGGCTTGATGAAGTGCACGTCGATCTCGCCATCGAGCGCGACGACGAATTCATCGTGCGATGCCGTGAACCACGCCGACACGCCTTCCGCGCGCAGCGTTTCGATCACGTACTTGAGGTTCTTGCCGACGACCACTTTTTCGTACGGCGCGGATTGGCTCGCCACGTCGAACACGTTGGACATCACGTAATGCGATGCCTGTCCCTTGATGATTTCGATATTGCCTTTGCGATAGTTATCGAGGCTGCCGAGTCGGGTCTGTTGCATGTCTGTCTCCATGTCCGCGGTCACGTTCGCGGTGTCGCGCTGGAATCAAGATTAGGGCGGCGAGGGCTGCGAGGCAATGAATCGAGGTTCGCGTTTGCCGAACGATGCGTGCTCGATCGCAGCCCTAGGGAAAGTACTTACTTTTGCGCGTTTTTATCCGCGAGCCACGGATAGCGCTGCGTGTCCGCGCTTTCGTAATCCGGGTCGAGATAGATGAAGCAGCGCTGGATCTTGAAGTCGCGGATCTCGAAGACATCGATCCAGCGGCCCGCGTGCGTGACGCCCGCGCGCCAGTCGACGCCGCTTTGCGTCGTGCCGTAACTCGTGCCTTCGATGACCACCGTATCGCCCTGCTGGATCACGTTCAGATACGCGAGGTCGTGCTTGAACTTCGCGACGATCGAGCCGAGGTCCGCGAAGAGTTGTTCAAAGGCCGCACGGCCTGTCGCGATGCCCCATTTGGGGAAATACACTTCGGCGTGATCGTCGAAGAGATCGAAGAATGCTGCGCCGCGATCGAGCCTGCGCAGATATTCGAGCGCGATGGTCTTGCGCTGTTCGTCGCTCATGGTGATGGGGTTCATGCTTTAGTCTCCTGATGTCGGATTCAATGCAGCGTGCGCAGATACGCGATGATTTTTTGCCGCCGTGCTTCGTCGCCTTCGAAATAGGTCATCGCGTTGCCGGGCGCGACGGCTTGCGTGTCGGTGAGCCACGCGTCGAGCAGCTTGTCGTCCCAGACCTTGCCCGACGCGGCCGCCTTCATGCCCGCCGAATACTTGAATCCGGGCTCCGATGCCATCGGCTTGCCGACGATGCCGAAGAGATTCGGCCCTTGTCCGTTGGGTTCGCCCTTGCCGAAGGTGTGGCACACGGCGCAGTTGTTCGTCGTGAGTTTCTTGCCGATCGCGACGCTGTCCTGCTGCGCATGTGCCGCAGAACTGGCGAGCGCGAATATCGTAATTAAGTTAGCCATCCGAATCATGATTGACCTCCATTGGCTGATTGCGCCGCGCGATACGCGAACGCGATGATCGGTCCGAGCGTGCCGCCGCCCGCCCAGTAAGCACGCGCGGACGCCGACGCCACGCAATTGCCCACGCCGTACAAACCCTTGATCGGCTCGCCGCGCGTATCGAGCACTTGCCCATGCGAATTGGTCTTCGGACCGCCTTTGGTATCGAGATTGCCTGCGACGATGAGCGCCGCGTAATACGGTCCTTTGGCCGAGAGCGGATACATCGTCTCGTTCTTCTGATCGGCTTTCTTCGATACGGGTCCGTTGAAAAGCTTCTCGACGATGCGCTCGCCGCGATGGAAGTCCTGATCCACGCCCGTCTTCGCGAAGCCGTTGAAACGCTTGATCGTCCCGTCGAGACTGCGCACGAAGTCGTCGCTCAACGTGGCGCTACCGAGCGCGCTCTGGTACTTCGCCATGCGTTCGCGAATCGCGCCCGCCAGTTCCGCAAGCGTGTTGCCGCGCAGTACGTGCCGGTCGTTCGATCCCTTGGGAACGATGAGGCTGCCGTAGTCATCGCTTGCGCAATGCTCCTGCGCCTGCTGATCCCAGATGGAAACGAGCGTGAGATTCGGATACTCGCCCTTCGCGCCGTCCCATTCGGAGAACGCCGCGCACACCTCGTTGTATGCGAGCTTCTCGTTCACGACGCGCTTGCCGTACTTGTTCACGTAGAGCATCGAATCGCCCGTGGGCGTGAAGATGCCGGACAGCGAGCCATCCTTCGCGATGGCCTTGTCGAGCGAGATCGGCGCCATCCACGAGTAGTTCATGTTGCGCAACTGCACGTCGAGCGCGCTGGAAATCCGCACGAAATCGCCTTCGTTGGTTGGCGCTGCACAACCACCATACACCGCGCCGTGCAGGAAGTTCTTGCGCAACTCGGGATCGTGCGTGAAGCCGCCGGTCGCGAAGATCACCGCCTTCTTTGCGCGCACGCGAAAGAGCGTGCCCTCTTCCGTCAGCGATTCGACGCCGATCACCGCGCCCGTTTCATCGACGAGCACTTTCTGCACGCGATAACCCGTCTTGATGTCGATGCCGTCTCGGCGTGCTGCCGCGCTCATCGTGCGGATCGCGACGCGGCCGCCGTCCGACATGCTCGGCAAGCCGTCTTTAGGAAACAGCACGCGGCCGCGCGGCGCCTTGTCTTCGGGCAACTCGGCCCAGTAATCCGGCACCGCGCCTTCATGCCGATACGGCAGCGCGCCCTTGCTCGCGAGCAACTCCGCCGCCGGCGATGCGCTGTCGTAGATCGCCTCGCACATCTCGTACTCCCAGTCGGACAGACCGAGCTTCGGCAATGACGGATCGTATTGCTCGGGCCGCGACAGACGCGCGACATAGCGCATGTAATCAGGCTTCGGATCGGCGATGCCCGCGCGGCGCATCGGCTGGTTGTTCGGCACCCAGTACCAGAACGCGGCCTTCGCGGCCGTGCCGCCGACGCTGCCTGCCTTCTCGAGAATCACCACGCGGTTTCCCAGCCAGCGCGAGAACAGCGCGCACGGCAATCCGCCGCCACCGCCGCCGCACACGACCACGTCATACTCCGCGTCGAACTTGACATCGCTCGCCGCGCGCGCCGTGAGCGATACCGCGCCGAACGCGGCCGCCGCCGTTCCTGCGCCAGCGGCCTTGATGAAGCTGCGCCGCGATGCGGCAGAAAGCTTGTTCGTCTCACTCATGTTTGTCTCCATCGTTTGAATGTGCTCACCAGTAGTGCCACGCCTGCACGAGAATTCCGTTGGTGAGCGTGGTGTTGCGGCCCGAAACCGAGTGTTGGTATTGGATCGAAAGCTGGTCGTACATCTTCTGGTGCAGGAACGGCAGGCTATTCGGCTTGAACTGGAACAGCACGCCGAGTCCCACGGTCGTTTCGCGGCTCGCGCTGTTGGAAAGCGGCATCCCCGCCGTCTGATTGAAGGTGCCCCCGCTCGTCTGATAGTCGAGGCCGACGAAAGGAATCGCGAAGGGGTTGTCGGGCGGCGAGATGCTGTAGCCGACACGCAAATTCAGATGGAACGTGTTGCCCGGGCTCAGATCGTCCTGACCCGAGCGCAGCGTGCGTCCGCGCAGAATGCCGCCGAGCAGGAGGTCTACGTTCAGGTGTCCGTACCAGTCGTCATAGAAGACTGACGGCCAGAACGACCACGTATTCGTCGATACCGCGTTCTGCCCGACGGGCACTTGTACATAGGTCTGAAAGCCGAGCGTCGTCGCGGGCGCGGGGTTGTACCAGACGAGCCCGCCGACGAGCGGATCGCCAATGCCGCTTGCCGAGAATTGCGAGCCCTGCGTGCGGATCGCGGGCACCGTGATGCTCGCGTTGAAGCCGACATGCGGCAGCGACGGCACTTTCCAGTAGTGGATGAACGTCGATAGCCCGACGAAGGTGTTCGTGCCCGGACCCGCGACCTGATTGCCGTGTGAATCGAATGCGCGGCTGTCGTGATTCCATTCGAGGTTCTGGCCGAAGGAATCATAAGTGCCTTCGAAGTCGCTGCTGAACTGCCACGTTTGCGGACGGTCCGTCGCGAAGGGAATGCCCGACGCGTGGGCCATCGTGCAGGTTGCGCCAAGCATGGCGAGCGCGCATGCGTGACGTCGTCGTATCTTTGATTTCGGGTGCCGCATTTGCATCGTCGTCTCCGGTCGTTCGTGTCGTATGAGCGAACGTTACGAAGGCGCGGCGTATCGGTCTTTCAGGTTTCGGAAATTACAGATTCCGGCGGATGCGGGTTTACACCACGCACAAAGCACGCACGCGGCGTTCGCAAACGGCGACCCATCGCGCGTGCAAGAGCTTTGCGCTCGCATCTATACTCGCGTGGACAGCGGCATCGAAAGCCGCGAGAAAAGGAGACGTAACGATGAGCGCCATTGCAGCGCCCGCTCGCATCGACCGCTTCAGCAAGCTCGCGGGCGTTCCGGGACTCGAATACTGCATCTCGGGCCCGCGACCTTATTCGCTGGAATTGAGCAATTCGTCAGACATGATCTGCCTGCTGCTCGGCACGATCGTCTCCGATACGCGCTACGACGACGGCCCCGCCGCGCCCTTCACGTTTCGCGCGGAAACGGCCGCGTATCATCCGCGCGGCGGCAGCATGCGTATCGACGCGCACGATGTGCGGCATGGCTTCATCGCGTTTCGATATGCCGATGCGTTCGTGGACCGCATCGCCGATCGCAACGCGGAACCGTTGCGTCGCGCGGGCAGCCGCAGCAATCTCGACGCCGATCCGATCCGTCATCTCGTGCGCTATGCGCGTCAGAAAGCGCATGACGGATCGGGCAAGATCGATCCGTGGGAACTGCAGTGCGTCGCTACGCTCGCGTGGATCGAAACGACGCGTCATCTCGAACGCGCCGCGCGCGAACGTAAATCGGCGCTGACGGACGCTACATTCGCAACGCTCGCAGCTTATGTCGCCGACAACATCGATCAGAACCTGTCCTGCGCGGATATCGCCGCCGAGCTCGATCTGCCCGTGCGCGCGGTCTTCGATGGCGTGAAGGCGCGTACCGGTTATTCGCTCTATCGCTATGTGCTGGAGAAGCGCATCGGCGCCGCTGCGCGCATGTTGCGCGCGGACGATGCGCCGCTTGTCGATATCGCCGCCGCGTGCGGATTTTCGTCGCAGCAACACATGACGGCGCTCTTTTCGAAACGGCTCGGAACCACGCCACTGCGCTATAGAAAAGCCGCGGGATAAGCCAGGAGGAAGCATGGACCTCTTCATGTCGATGGAGGCCTTCGTTCGCGCAGCCGAAGCGCAGAGTTTCGCGAGCGCGGCGCGGCAGCTCGGCGTGGCGAAATCGGTTGTCACGTCGCGTGTGAAGCAACTCGAGGAGCACTTCGGCGTCGCGCTGTTTCATCGCTCGACGCGTGCCGTGCGGCTTTCGGAAGTCGGCGAATCCTACTATCAGGATTGCCTGCTGCTCGTGTCGAAAGTGAACGAGCTGTCGGGACGCGCGATTCCCGAAACGCAATCGCTCTGTGGCACGCTCAACGTTCATGTCTTGCCCGGCTTCGCGCTCGGACACTTTTCGCAGGCGCTGATCGCGTTTCGCGAGGCGCATCCGCGCATCGAGTTCGTCGTGACGGTGAACGATCGCGTGATCGATCCCGTGCAGGAAGGCTTCGATCTCGCTCTGCAGATTTATCCGCCCGCGTCGAACCTGCTCGTCGAGCGCAAGCTCTTTCCGGTGCGCGGCGTATTGTGCGCGACGCCCGCGTATCTCAAGGAAGAGCCTGCGATCGAGACGCCGCTCGATTTGCTGCGTCACGATTTCGCGCGTTACGCGCACTATCCGTGGGGCGACAACTGGCCGCTCATGAAGGGCAACGAGTGCTATGAGATCGCGCTCAACGCGGTGCTTAAAACCAATAGCGTGCATCTGCTGCTCGAGTTCGCGCGCGCGGGCGCGGGCGTCGTCTATCTGCCGACGATGGTCGCCGCCAGCGATCTGCTCGAACGCCGTCTCGTGCGCGTGCTGCCCGATTACGCTGCGCCGCCGTTGTGGCTGTCCGCGGTGTATCCGACTTCGCATCGTTCGACAACCAAGGTGAAAGCGTTCGTCGACTTCCTGCGCGAGCGCTATCTGAGCGAGCCGCAATGGGACAAGGCACTCGGCATTTCGCCGCCCGATGACGAAGAGCGCAACGTCGACGAAGAACTCGGCGACGTGTGATCGCAACTAGAGCACGTAGAGCCACGCGAGCAAGGTGACGATCGAAAAGAGCGTGGTCATCGAGATGACCGCGCCGACCACGCCCTTCTCGACGTCGTATTCCGAAGCAAGCACGTATGCGCTTTTCGCGGTCGGCACGGCGGCGCACACGACCGCGGCGATGGTCGCGTCGTGACCAAGTCTTGTCGCGAGGCACAGCGCGTACACGACGAGCGGCACGATCGCGAGCTTGAGCGCGGTCAACAGCGCGTAGAGATTGACGCGTCCGCGCAACTCGTCGAGCGTGAGATCGAGACCGATCGCGAAGAGCGCGCATGGCGTCAGTGCTTCGCCGAGTATCGTGAGAAACGATGCGACAGGAACCGGCAGCGTCAATCCGACGACGGACCACAGCAGTCCGCAAATCGTCGCGAGAATGACGGGATTGGTCGCGATCTGCCGAACGAGCGCGGTGACATCGATCTTGCGCGATGCATCCATCCGGCCGATCTCGACCAGCACGACAAGCACAGGAAACATGATCGCGCCGACGAACACCGTCGCGACCGCCGCCGCGAGCACGCCGGGCTTGCCGTAGAGCGTCTTCAGGATCGGCAGTGCGACGAAGCCGGTGTTGGTCATCGCGACGGCAGCGGCGAGCATCGCAGCGGATGCGAGACTCGCGCCGCGCACGATGCGCGCGACGAGCAACACGGCGGCGAAGCAGATCATCGAGCCGCCGCCGAACGCCGCGAGAAAGCGCCATTCGAGCAGCGAGCGAAGCGACTCGTCGGCGATGGTCAGAAAAACCAGCGCGGGCATCGCGACGTAATAAGCGAAGCGCATCAGGGAAGGCGCGAGCGCATGCGGCATGTAGCCCGACACGCGCGCCACCCATCCGGTGAGAATGATGGCAAAGATCGGAAGGATCATGCCGGCAAGATGCATGGCGGGCTCCGATATCGATGCAGCGCCCGGCGCGAGCGCTCGCTTCTGAAATGGGCATCATTATCGGAGAAAAACGACGCGCGACGTGCGATCTTGCGCAGCCGCGCGACGCTCGTCCGCTAGCGTGCTGCCAGCAACGCTCTCGCTTCCTCGCTCGACAGCACACCTCGCTCCTCGCGATTCGCGGCGCTCGCCGCGTAGACATCCTTGCGTGCGTGCGTGATGCCGAGCGGCGCGAAGCCGTTGGCCGGATTGAACGCGAGCCGTTCGATACGCGCTTCGTCGTCGACGGATGGCGGTGCATCGATTTCGAGTTCGCCGATGGTCACTACATCCGACTTCCACGCGATGGATGCATCGTTGACGGGCGTCGTTTCTTCATCGACGAAGAATTGCACGCCGAGTTGCCACTTGACCGGACCTTGCTCCAGACGATTGCAGATATCGGCGCGCAGATAGTTGTCGCCATGACGCTCGGCGTTCGTCCCCGAGGACGTCGACGGATGCGGATGCAGCGAATACTTGATCGCCGCCTGCCCCAGTTGCACGACCGATCCCCAGTAATGCTCCGTCGCCAGGCTGTCGACGTGATGCACTCTGGTTTCCTTGAAAAGGATCGCCAGAATGCGCGCGCCCTCGACGGGCCCGAGTCTTGCCATCATCATCTCGCGCAAGCCCTGCGCGATCCCGCTCACCGTGCCTTCCGCAAGCAACGCGACGATGATATCGGCGACCGCCATGAACTGAGCGGCGTCGCGCGCATGTGAGCGACCGCCTTCGTTGGTCATCAGCAGATCGGTTTCGGCGCCCTCTTCCGTGAAGAACTTGAGCGCGATGCCGCGAACGTCCGGCGACGTGTCCGGCTGCGGACACGGCTGTCCGTTGGAGATGCGGCATGCGGCGCGATACGTCGCCGGGTGCTTCGCGAAGGGGCCGAATCGCGCGGCATCCGGAATATCATCAGCTATCCGAAGCAATCCGAAAGCGCGGAGCAATGACTTCTGATGTTGCGCTCGATCGACCTGTCCGTTCAGCCCGGTGTGTTTGCTCGCGGCCAGCTTCGTCTGCTGCGCGCCGATCGCCGTGACGAGCATCGCGAGCGTGGCGGCGTCATCGAGCTTGTCGGTCCAGCCGGCGCCGTCGCCGGCGGATTGAGGGGAGTTCACGATCAACCTCCGTTCGCGCCTGGAGTGATAGCGCGCTGTTTAAGTGTAGGTGCGTCAGCTGACTCGTCTGACTCACGCGCCGGCACCGCGCCTGCCGCAATGCTGCCGTCGGCGCGCGCCGCGAAGTAGCGATAGATCGCGTCGATGTGATTCTCGATCAGCGCGTTGCCGCGATAGGCCGGCATACCCAACGGCGGATTGCCGTCGAGAATCGCGGCGATGAAGCGCTCGCGGCTCTGCGTGCGCGCAAAGCCGACGATCGACGGCGCGGCGAGTCCTTCATGATCCTTGCCATGGCAGCGCGCGCAGTCGGCGACGCGCACGGCCCGCCATGCATCGATCAGCGAGTTGTCGGCTGCGGCCGCTGCGTGAGCATGGGCGACCAGCCAAACGCCGACGATGCCGGCAAGCGCTGCGCGAATCAATGATTGCGTCCTGAGATTCGGCCGACGTACTTCCATCCCTGATCGCGTATCCATACGTAAGTGAAGCCCGTTGGACCGTCGATGAACACGGTCATCGGCCGCTCGCCCGCCGACGCTTCCTTTTGCGGTTCCGTCGACGCCTGCGTGATGCGCGCTTCCGTCGGCTTCAGATTCGCATCGCGATCGTCGAGGCGCCAGCCGTCGTCATCGGCGTAAATGAGGCGTGACGTTCCGCCCGTTGGCGTCTGAACCGTGAACGCGAGCGGATCGGCGTCGGTCGCGGCAGTCGCGGCGAAGGTGCTGGCGCACGTGAGCATCGTGATCGCGAGGAACGTCGCACGCTTTGTCTGTTGGGATCTCATTTCGGGTACCTCCTTACGGGCCGCGCGGTCGCGGCTGTCCAGATGGGCTTATGCATAGAGAACGAACGTGGCCTCGACGAATGTGAAGCCCGGAGATCCGCGTGGCTGACTATTTGATTTCGCTGCGGACAAGAGTCTGTCGTGTGGAAGCATCGCCACGCGGGGCCGATGAGCGGCCGTCTTTTGATGGGCTCAACTATCGACCGAACGATCGTCTGGAAAAACCATGCATCGGGAGGGATTCAGCCCCGCCATTGGGGGACTGCGAAATGGAACGAGGATCGAATTCGTCGAAGGCGTCCCCGCCGCCTTCGGCACATTGCTACTGGCCGCTATAGATGTTGCAGCTCAGGCCCGGCGTGCAGAGTTGCATCGTGCTGCCCGTCGAGGCATCGCGCGATGCGCTGCCGGACTTGCTCGTCGACATCGCTCCGCCATAGCTGGAATCGTTCGTTGCCGTGCTGCCGTCTTGCGCATTCTGCTGCGCGGTGCTGCCTTGGGCCGGCGCCATCTGCATGTTCTGCGTTTGCGCGACGGCGCTCATCGCGAAGACGCTTGCGGCCGATGCGGCCAATAGAAGAGTTGCTCTCATCGCCATCACCTTCTTGAGTCAAGAAACCGATTGAGGACTGCAAGCCTGCGACGAACTCGCGGGCACGCATGCTGGGACCCGGTTTCGAGCGCGAAACGCCGCGCCTTCCGGGCTTCTGATCGAACTTGAGGATGGGGCTTGTAAGCCCCGAAAGCGCGTGGCGGGTAGCACGCACTCCTACCCTATACCGCGGATCGGAAAAGTAAATTCCCGATCCGCGGTTTCCTTGGCCGGCGCGCATGGCAGCATCTGCGCGAACGCGCTTGCTTAAGCAGATTGCGATATCGCGGCATGCATCGAGCTTTCAATCGCGTGGCGTTTCGAAGACGATGCACGGTTTTGCTATATTGGATTTCCCGCCCGGGATTTTCGACGATGCGTGTCGGCCGACCTGTCAAACCTCTGCCTCATCCGAATTGCGATTACTGCGGCGCGCCCGCGACCCTGACGCGCGCGGGCGACGAGGCCTATCCGTATCGCGAAGACCACGGCCCGCTCTGGTTGTGCGCCGATTGTCAGGCGTGGATCGGCATCTTTCCACGCAGCACGCGTAACGTCCCGCTCGGCCGTCTCGCCGATGCCCGCCTGCGCGATCTCAAAGTGAAACTGCACGCCGTTCTCGAACCGCTCGTGCAGGCGAAGGTCCGGCGCGACGGCTGCAATGTTTTCGAGGCGCGCTCCAAGGGCATGAAGTGGCTCGCGCAGGCGATCGGCGTCGAGCCGGAGAAATGCAGCATCCACACGCTGGACGCCGATCAATGCGAGCGCGCGATCGCCGTCGTCGAACATTTTGAACAGGAACGCGCCCGGCACCCTTCAGATTCGACGATCGATGAACGTTAACCTGAAAAGGTCAACGTTCATCGGTCCTCGCATGTCACGCACTATTCCTTTTCAGCGCTCGCCGCAAGCGACGCGCGCGCGGCTCAGCAAAGCGCAGCTGCTTCCCATCCCGCGCGCAGTGGCGGACGAGCTCGCACTCGTGGCGCATATGTCGCTGACGGCGTTGCGCTCGGGTTCGTCGGACGTCGCGCCGGCGCAGCATGTCACCGAGGCGATTTATCTCGCCAAGTTCCTCGCCGAAGCGGGACACGGCGATTTCTCGCACGAAGAACTGCTGCTCGCGGATCAGTCGATGGCCGCCGTCTTCGACATCGGACGCACGTCCGGTTCGTGGATCCTCGCGCCCGAGGACTTCGAGCGGATCGCGGCGATCGTGTCGCTCTACGATCATCAGTTGCGGCGCGCGTCGCTCGCGGCCTTGTCGGTTGCGAGCGAACGGCTCGAACGCTTCAAGGCCGGCGAGCCGTATCAGTCGACGCAAGCCCGCAAGTCGGCGCGCGTTTGACGCTCGCGTTCGCCGTCAAAAGGCGGTACGCAAGCCGATCATCACGCTGCGGCCGCCTTCCGGCGCGATGTCCCGCACGACCGAGCTCGCGTAGCGCACTTCCTGATTAGTCAGGTTCTGACCGCGCAGAAAGGCGAGCCAGTTCGTCGCGCCGACGCGAAATTTGTACGTCAGGATGACGCCGAGCGTGGTGTAGCTCGCGGTCGGCAGTTCGTTTTCCGGCACGCGATGCTGCGCCCACGCGTGAACCAGTTCGGTTCTCGCGCCGTACGGCCCATACGCGTAGTCGAGCGCGAGCGTCGCGCGCAGCGGCGAGATGCGTGGCAATGCCTCGCCGGTATCGATGTTGCGCGCGTGCGTGTAGTCCGCGACGATTTCGACATCGAGACGTTGCGCGCCCTTGTCGAAGACGCGCCAGGTTCCGTCCAGTTCGACGCCGTAGAACTCCGCGCGCACGCCGCGATAGACGGCTTCGTTGAGCGCATCGTCGGTGCCGGGCGCGACGGGTTCATCGTCGTCGTTGACGAGCCGGCCGGTGTTGAATTCCGTCAGATAGTTGCGAAAGCGGCTGTAGAAGACGCCCGCGCTCGCCTTGTTCGCGCCGCGCGCGAAGCGCATCGACAAATCGGTCGAGATCGCTTTTTCTTTTTGCGCGTCAGGGTTGCCGATCAGATATTGGCCGGTCGCATCGTGCGGACCGTTCGAGTAAAGCTCGTAGTACGTGGGCGCGCGTTCCGTGTACGCGACATTGCCGGCGAGGCTCCACGCCGAGTTCAGCTTGAACAGCGCGCCGGCCGAGACGCTGCCTGCGTTGAAATCGCGCTTCGGGGAATCGGCGAATTTTTCGTTTCCACCCGACGTCGGATCGATGTTCACGTGTTCGTAGCGTGCGCCGATCCTCAACTTCAGCGCATCCGTGACCGTCCACTCTTCCAGACCGAAAAGCGCCGCGTTCGTCGTCTGCGATGTCGGCACGAGCGCTTCATCGCCGAGCGCGGAGAACGTGTTCTGGCCGAGTTGCACGCCGATCGCGCCATCGAGCGGACCGATCTTCCGGTGCCGGGCCTCGATGCGCGCCTCGTATCCGTGATTGCGGAAAATCGTGCCGGTCTCGCCGTCGTCGATCTCCTTGTGCTCGTAGTCGGTGTAGGCGAAGTCGAGCTTCAACCGGCTGAAGGGGCCTTGCAGATTGCGTATCTCCGACGACGCCGCGATGTGATCCTGATGCATGCGAAGACGCACATCGTCCTCGGCGACCGAGCCATAGTTCGCCTCGTATCCGTTGTAGCTGATGCCCGCGTAACCGTCCGTCCACGTGTAGGACGAGCCGACGGCGCCGCCGTGCCAGCGGCCGTCACTGTTCGGGATGCTGCCGTAGGGTTGCGCGACATCGGGGCCGTCGAGCGCGCGTTGACCATCCGAGTGCGCGAATCCGGGGATGCGCTCGTTACTCGTCTCGCGATCGAAGGCATCGACGTGGAAGGCGAATCGGCCATTTCCGCCTTCGACTTGGGCGGCGCCGGCGCGGGCATCGTTGGCGCCGCCGTAGCTGGCATCGACTTGTCCCGACACGCCTTTGATCGGGTCGCGCGGGATGCGGTTGTCGATCGTATTCACTACTCCGCCGATCGCGTTCCCGCCGTAGAGCAACGCCGCCGGCCCACGCACGATTTCCACCCGTTCCACTGAGAGCGATTCTTGCGGCACGGCGTGGTCGTAGGACAACGACGATGCGTCGTAAGCCGCGACGCCGTTCTGCAGCAAGCGGATTCGGTCCCCGTCCATGCCGCGGATGATCGGCCTTCCGACCATCGGACCGTAGGTTGTCGTCGAGACTCCGGGGAGTCCGTTCAGGGTTTCGCCGAGGGAGTCGGCGCGTCGCAGTGTGAGGGCAGTGCCGTCGAGGACGCTTGTCGGGGATGCCAAAGCGTTTGAGCCTAGCGGGTTCGCGGTTACGAAGATCGGTTGGAGCGATGTGTCGTTTATCGGTTGAGATTGGGCGCTGGCCGCAGTTGTGATTAGGAGCGCCGTCCAAGGCAGGACGTTGAGGGCGCGGGCGGGCATTGATGTTGGGTTTGGATTGAACACGGTCGCTGGATGTGATGTTATAACGTTTCCGCTGTGAACGGCGAGATGATATAACGTATCGCGTGATTTGGCTCGGTCGGATTATGGTGATTTTCAATGGTCGACGACTTGAACTTTACGGATTATGTAGTGTTTGATACAGACGGCGAGTTGCGGGTGTCTTTCGGGCGTTCAGACTTGGCGACCGGGCTGCTTCGCGATGATCCGGACTGTTCGGTGGACCTCTTTTCGTGAAACAAGTTGAGTTTGTTTATATAACCAATTGATTTTTAATTGGTTTTTTGAATGCTATTGTGGTCCGCTTTGTTCCACGCACGAGTAGAGGTTTCGATACCCGTCACGTTGGCGCATTGGTCTTTGGCTAGCCACGAATGATCGGCCGGCCGCACCGAGCACCGATTTTGTTCGCCTTGCGATGGTCCTGAGCCACCGTTGAGTCAGTCCGCGGACATTCGTTATCCATGCACGCTAACTACAAGGTATGGCGTGGCGAATGGACCAGTTTGGATAGCGTCGCATGGTCCGCTCTTGTCTCTGGCGGCAACGATAAAGAATCACCACTCCTCCTCGACCCTCGCCATTCACTTCAGCTAATGGCAATCGGGCGCCAAGGCGGGTTGCAGGTTTAACAGCGGTAACGGCGTCGGCGCGCCTCATTGGGCGAGACAGGGACGTACTCAGCGTTTTTCATTTTCGAGTGCCGTCGAGCACTTCCGCTTTCCGCGGTCGCAAGCAGAAGGTCGCGGTCCGTCGGCTTGGGGTGTGAATGAAGATGGCGGTGTTCGCGAATAGACGCGAGGAGCACAGGCGCGGGCAGAGCATTCCTCCACGCGTACCGATTGCCGGAGATTCGTCGTCGTATGCTGTCCAATCGATGTACTCACTGCGTGAGTTTTGATGTTCTCGTCTCCCACTGAGTGTCCGAATTCGGACACTCAGCGTGCAACGGCTTCCGCTGGTGAGGAGCGAAGTGATCGGTGGCCTCGAGTCCCGAACACGGCTGAGCAGCGTCGCGCCTTCCCGGATTCGGATCGCTCGGTACGGTCGCGCTGTCGGAGCGGAAGACATTTTTCGGCTGGTGCGCTCCGTCATGCGATCGAGGCCCGTTAGCGAAGGCCTCGCCTGCAGCCCACGGCGGGCAAGCCGGCCATACATGTCCGAATTCGGACACTGAGGTCGCTGGCAACGATGGTCTCGCATCCTGCCTACGCCGTCGAACCGGGGCATGTGTCCGAATTCGGACACCAAGGTCGTTGGCAACAATGGTCGCGCATCGTGCCTACGCGCTCGAACCCGGACATGTGTCCGAATTCGGACACATGCCACTCTCGACCTTGATCTTTCGTCACGCGAAACTTGGTTTGTCGCCCATAGAAACCCGCCGAGGCGGGTTCAAAAAATCACTCAGACCGAATCGAGAACATCTTCCCTATGTGTTCTCTAAGTTGACTTTCCTGCTCCTCTGTCATCACTCCGGCTTTGAACTTGAAGGTCAGTCCCTTGACATCCTTCGTGATGCTCCCGGCTTGGACCTTTCCGGCGAAGATCTTCAGGATGCTCCGCCCACCGGCATCCGTCGCCGATTCTCCACGGCTGGCCTGTGCATTCAAACTCGGCGCAACCTTCGTCTGAACCAGGTCGCCCGACAGCACCATCGGCCATAATTCTTGCAGCACCTTGAGTCCATGTTCGCCCGTCTTCTTCAGTGCGTTCGCGATATCCTGAGCCGACGATGCTCCGAGCACGGACGGGTTCAAATCCAGATCCCGCTTCACGAAGTCCGGGAGCGCATCATATGCAAGAAACCGATACAGGTCGCTACGAGTAATGCCCATAGCTTCCGCGAGCCGCGTTCGGTTCGGAAATTCCGCTTCCGCACGACGAATCGCGATGGCGATTTCATAATCAGACAGATCATCGCGCGTCACGTTTTCCATCAACGCCAAAGCCGCCATGTCCTGATCCGTGCAGTCGATCACAACTGCGCGAACAGTCGCCTTGTTGATCAGCTTATGTGCGCGCCAGCGTCGTTCGCCCGCAACGAGTTGGAACGATTCTCCGACTCGTCGAACCGTTACCGCCTGCAACAGCCCAACCTCACCGATCGACCGCGCCAACTCGGAAAGCTTGCCTTCGTTGAATTGACGACGCGGTTGCCATGGATTCGGCACGATCGCATCGACCGAGATTTCTGTGTCGACACCTCGGGCTTCGAGTTCCTGGATCCGAAGCTGTGCAGCAGCTAGCGCACTCGTGATTCCCGGCATCGTCTGCGGGCCACGAGTGGTCTTATCCTTTTTGTTCTCGCCTTTGAAATCCGCGGGCTTCGGCAGGTTGGCCGTCTTGGCCATGAGTTGTTCTCGGATGTTATTACTCATGCCGACTCCCTCCACGATTTGACGAACATATCATCCAGCCATTTGGCATATTGCATCATGGGCTGCCGCACTCGCTGAAGCGACTTCGCCGTTGAATGCGTGCTGACCACGTCGAGTGCCGTCGAGAAGGAAAGCGCGCCTCCGCTCATGACCGAGCTGGCCGGAATCTCGAACGGGTCGAGCCAGCGCCCGTATGCGCTTTGCGCCCATTGCCGAACAACCGGCGCGGACGACGTCTTGCCGTAATCCACCTTCGACAACAAAATAGAGATGAAGTCGTAGACCTTATCCTCCTCGTAAGGAAGGAAGTCTTCGGCAACATCCGAGAAGAGTCGCCAGAACGCGAGCGAACTAATGAAGTCGAGATTCTCGGGAATCATCGGCATGACGAGCGCGTCGGCGGCGAGCAGCGCGTTCAAATTCATATACGACAGCGACGGTGACGTATCGATCAGGATGTAGTCATACTGCGAGCGCAATGGCTCGAGACCCTCGCGCAAAACCGCCCAGAATCGGTAGCCCTGAATGGTCTTCTGGCGAGCCGGCAGCAAGAACTCCGCTCCATATAAGAATGTATGGCCGGGGATGATGTCGAGGCCATCCCAATACGTCGATTGCACGCTCGCACCGAGACCGCCCTCTACGTTTTGATCGTAGATATAGGGCAGCACGGTGTCGTCGCCGGAGATTTCCTTTTCGGCATAGAGACCGCACAACTCCGAAGCCGAAGCTTGCGGATCGAGGTCGATGAGCAATACTTTGCGGCCAAGAAGCGTCAGAGCCTGTGCGAGGCAAACCGTCGTTGTGGTTTTAGCGGAGCCGCCCTTCAACTGAGCCGTTGTCAGCACCTTGCCTCTGAAGGTGCCGTTGCTGTCGTCGAGCCGGGTCTGGTAGATATCGGAAGCCATCTTCACCCAGACGCGCACTTCAGGCAGAGTAAATGTCCGGCTGCGGCCGCTGCCGTTCAGCGTGCCTGTCGGAAGCCCGCCTTCGCCCTTCGTGACCAGATATTGAATCTGCTGCCGAGTCAGATTGCACATCTCGGCCAGTTCGCTAATCGTATAGAACGGCGCGAGCTTACGCGGACGCGGCGCCAGAATCTGTTCACGAAGGTTATCCGAGAAGGGTTCCAGGTTATCCGCGAACTCAGCAACTTCGCGGAGCGTAACCTTCCGGTCTTCCATAGGTAGCGTGCCTACGTTTGCCATTCTGCGCTTTCTCCAAGTATTGACGTCGAAGCGCAGAATACACGAATACGCGTAAACAAGGTTGTATTGCGTCGAGTTTTAACCGATCGGCCAGCGGTGTATATCCAACCCCTTGATTTTTCGTTCTTTTCTAAATAGGCCGCTCAGTGCCCTGAATTGAGTAGACGGCGAAGAACGAGTTGAATCCTTAGCATCGTGAAATCACTGCGGCGTCCGCACAAAAACCACCCCGGGGGCGGTTTTTGTGCGGTTCGCTCTCATCCGCTTTTCTATATTAGATTCAACGACTTAACGAAATTCATTCGCCGCAGCGAGCGTAAACTCAGTCGATGTCAGTTCAGTCTTTTTGTAAACCTAAACCCACCCACCAACAAACAGCGCCACCCATTTCCCTTAAAAATCAACACGCAACCCTGTGGATAGAGGCGCTTTTTGTGACGCCTAGGGCGCTTTTTGTGCGGACGGCGCCGCAAATTGGGCCGCACGAGGCGGAAATTGTGGCGACCGGGGTGGAAATTGTGATCCGCCTCAGCGAACGGGGCGATTTTTGTGCGGATAACGTCAAGCAGGAGCGGGGTGGTTTTTGTGTTGACACCCCTCGCTCGCCTGATAGAGTGCCGGGGATCGAAGCCGAATCGGAAGCATGGAAAACCAAGACCTCACTGTCACACCGCAGCAGTTGGCGCTGGACATCTACGAAGACATGTCCGCGCAGGGATCGGCGATCTGCGAGTCGACGAGGGACATCGGTTTCCTGCGCAACAACATCTTCACGCGGGTCGGCGGATTGGGCATCGCCGCGCGGCGCGTGCTCGATGCGGCGTACTTCATCGTTGCGACGAAGGCGCCCGAAGAACTCATCGACGACAAGGTCTATACGTTCACGGCCGACGTCAACTACTTCAAGTGGTTGATGCGCTACGACAGCCGCAACCACAGTCATCTGATCGCGCAGATGCGAGCCGCGGCCCGGGCGCGCGTCGAAATCATGACCGCGCCGTCGATCGAGGAACTGACCGAGAAGGACTCGTGGGGCACCATCAGTTTGCTGGGTGACTGCTACATCGAGCGCAACGTCGTGTGCGTCCTGCTTGCCGGGCGGGTCATCAAATATCTGATCAGCCCGTACAAGGCGCATTGGCTGAGCCTGCGCGCATCGACGGCTTTTTCGCTTTCGCTCGCCCGCGCGATTTACGACCGCCTCATTCCGTGCGAAGGCCACGGTGTGACCGAGTGGTTCGCATTCGAAGACGTGCTCGAATGGCCCGGCAAGGTCGGCGAATCGCGCAAGGAAGTGAAGGAATTCAAGAAGCGGTTCCTCGAGCCCGCCATCGACCAGCTCAACGAAGTCTCCGATTTCGATGTCAGCTGGGAGCCCAATGCCGATCGCGTTCCGGCGGACAAGCTGAAAATCCGTTTCCGCTTCACGAAGAAGCAGGGCGCCGACGCGGCGCGCGCCGGCATTCAGGATTCGATGTATCTGCTTCTGCACAACGAATTCGCTTTCGATACCCCCGACTTCGAGCGCCTCGCGAAGCGGCGCGACGTGTGGACCGACGAGCGGCTCGAACAGGCGATCGAATACACGCGATACAAGCTCAACGAAGGCAAGGTGACGGTCAGCCCGCGCGGCTATCTGTTCAAGGCGCTGGAAGGGAATTACCGCATCGGCGAAGCGGACCGGAAGATGGCGTCGATCAAGGCGAAGCAACTCGAGGACGACAAGAAGGACCGCCGTTCGCGCGATACGGCGCAGGCGCATCTTGAAGCCAGCATTCAGGTTCAGAACGATACGGCCAAAGCCAAGATGAGCGAGGAGATCCGCGCCGGCCGCGAGTACTTCGAATCCGTCGATGCGCCGGCACGCAAGGAACTGTGTCACTCGTTCGTGAGCCAGCTGATTCCGCAGCGGCTCATCGAGAAGCAGGGCGTTTCACGCGAGAGCCTGAGCGCCGACAACATTCTCACCGTCAATCGCGTGGTCGCCGACGCCTTCTGCTCGCATGTCTACGCGAAGATGAAGAAGGCGCGTGCGGGCAACCGAATCTGATCTGCGCGAAGTGTCGAGAATTTCTCAGCCATCCTGTCTATTCAGCAAGGTTTTCTGACAGCCCGCGAGCACCGCGCCGGCAGCCAGCATGAGCGCCGAATAAACGAGTCCGCGAGTGAGCCCGGCGCTGTCCGACACCCGTCCGATCACGACCGGACCGACGATCTGCCCCAGCGCGAACACGATCGTGAACGCGTTGATCCCACGCGGCCACTGATTCGCCGGCAGATTGTGCCGCACGAAAGCCGTCGTCGATGCCACCGCCGATAAAAACGTCGCGCCGAACAACGTACCCGAGACGAACGCCGCCAGCGGATGCGCGAACATCGCGGGAATGAGCGTTGCGGCGGCGAGCAGTCCGTTGAGGATCGCGAGCGCCTGACCGCCGCGCATGCGATCGAGCAGCCCGGACCACATCCGCGCCGATACGACCGTCGCCACGCCCAGCAGGATATAAAAGCCGATCACGACCGCCGCGCTCATGCCTGCGTTGCGAAGCAGGGCGACGATGAACGTCATGTAGCCGATATAGCCGATACCGAAGCACCCGTATCCGGCGAGCGCGAGCGCGAAACGCCGCCGCCGAACCGGCGCGCCCGCGGCGCTGTCCGTACCTTGACGCGTCGCCGAAACAGGCTGCGCGGATTCGATACGCCGCGCGGCCCAGACGGCGGCGCCGGAACACGCCGCGCAACCCGCGGCGAGCGCGAACCACGCGACGCGCCAGCCGTGCGCGACCGGCAGGACCGTCAGCGGAACGAGTATCGACGAGATCACGATGCCCCAGCCCGTGCCGCCGTAATACAAGCCGATGACGAGTCCGGCGTCGCGCGGCGACATCGATGCGAGCCGTGCCGCCAGCACGCCGCCGCTCACGAAGACGAGCGCGCTGCCGATTCCCGTCGCGACGCGTAACGTGAGCAGGGCGTCGGTATCGGTCGTCGTGCCGCTCGCCGCCATCAGGACGACGGTGAGCGCGCAGCCCGCGACGAACAGCGTGCGCGACGGCGCGCGCATCGACAATCGTGAGAACGCGAGTGCGCCGAGCAGGTAGCCGAACGCATTCGCCGTATTCATCGCGCCAGCCTGGGCGAAGTTCCACGCGAGGTCGAGCCGCATCGGCGGAAGCAGCAGCGCGTAGGAGAAGCGCGCGAGCCCGAGCGCGATGGCGCTGCCGAGCGATAGCGCCATCGCGAGCAGAAGCGCCTGTCTGCGAAGTTCCCCGTTTGCATCGTCACGCTGTATCACGCTCTTTTCGTCCTGTTGTCGATACGCGGCCTATGGTATCGCGGACCGGTCATATTGCTTACACAAGCCGTGGCTAAGCTTCGCAGCGCTGTATCGATCTGCGACCGAAGCCGGAGAACCCGATGTCCACTGTTGCATGCCGTCACGCGCTCGTGGCGTGTCTCGTCGTTTGCGCCAGTGCAATCGTTTGCGGTTGCGGCGAGCGGGACACGGAATCATCGGCCTCCGCCGGGCTCACGCGCGACGTATCGTCCGAAACATCCGCGACATCCGGCCCATCCGCGACGAGCGAGCTTCAGAATTGGGCGAAACAGGCCACAGGAGGCGCATCCGATGAAGCGGCGCAGCCCGCGATAGCGCGAGCCGCGTCGGAACCGCTCGCGACACCGGTGATTCACACGGTTGACTGACCCATCCATTTACTTCCCGCAAAACGAATGAAAAACACGAACCGTCGTGACTTTCTGCGCGCGGCCGCCCAGGCCGCAGGCGCGACCGCCGCACTGAACGTGATGCCGCTCGGCATTCGCCAGGCGCTCGCGATTCCCGCGAACAACCGTCATGGATCGATCGAGGACATCGAGCACATCGTCGTGCTGATGCAGGAGAACCGCTCGTTCGATCACTACTTCGGCACCATGCGCGGCGTGCGCGGCTTCGGCGACAAGACCGCCGTGACGCTGCCCAACGGCAAGCCGGTGTTCAATCAGCCGATCGCGTCCGGTGCGGGCGAAGTGCTGCCGTTCCACCCGGACGCCGCGAATCTCGGCCTGCAGTTCCTGCAGGATTTGCCGCACGGATGGACGGACGGGAAGGGCGCGTTCCACGACGGCCGCTATGACCAATGGGTGCCGTTCAAGGGCACGACGACGATGGCGTATCTGCAGCGCGACGACATCCCGTTCCACTATCAGCTCGCCGACGCTTTCACGATCTGCGACGCGTATCACTGCTCGACGAACACATCGACCGATCCGAACCGCTACTACATGTGGACGGGCTATGTCGGCAACGACGGCACCGGCGGCGGCCCGGTCGTCGATAACGCGGAAGCCGGCTACGGCTGGTCCACGTTCCCCGAAGTGCTGGAGCGCGCGGGCATCTCGTGGAAGATCTATCAGGACATCGGCACGGGGCTCGACGCGAAGAATTCGTGGGGCTGGACCGACGACGCGTACATCGGCAACTATGGCGACAATTCGCTGCTGTACTTCAAGCAGTATCAGAATGCGCAGCCCGGCAGTCCGCTGTATGAAAAGGCGCGTCGCGGCACGAACGCGGTCGCCGGCGACGACTACTTTTCGATCCTGAAGCGCGATGTGGCGGCGGGCACGCTGCCGCAAGTCTCGTGGATCGTCGCGCCCGAGGCGTTTTCCGAGCACCCGAACTGGCCCGCGAACTACGGCGCCTGGTATATCGATCAGGTGTTGCAGGTGCTGACGTCGAATCCGGATTTGTGGAGCAAAACGGCGCTGCTCATCAACTACGACGAAAACGACGGCTTCTTCGATCACCTCGTCCCGCCGTTTCCGCCGACGTCGAGCGCGAACGGTCTTTCGACGGTCGATACCAGCGCGGAGATCTTTCCGGGCAGCGCGAAATACGCGAGCGGCCCCTACGGCCTGGGCGCGCGCGTGCCGATGCTCGTCGTGTCGCCTTGGTCCAAAGGCGGCTGGGTATGCTCCGAAACCTTCGACCATACCTCGGTGATCCGCTTCATCCAGAAACGCTTCGGGCGCGCGCACAACCTCGCCGAGCCGAACATCTCGCCGTGGCGTCGCGCGATTTGCGGCGATCTGACGTCCGCGTTCGACTTCCGCAATCCGAATAGCGCGATGCCGACGCTGCCGGCGACGAGCGGCTACGTTCCGCCCGACAAGCAGCGCCATCCCGACTATGTGCCTGTCCCGCCCGCCGCGCAGGCGCTGCCGAAGCAGGAGTCCGGCGTGCGCGCCGCGCGCGCATTGCCGTACGAGCTTTTCGTGCGCGCGCGCCCGGATGCGTCGAAGGACGCCGTCTCGTTCGACTTCGTCAACACCGGACGCGCGGGCGCGGTCTTTCTGCTGTATCGCAATGCGAGCGCGGATGCGCCTCGCACCTATACGGTCGAAGCGCGCAAGCGTCTCGCGGACAGCGTCGCGGCGAACGCGGACGGCAGCTTCGATTTCGTCGTGCACGGCCCGAACGGCTTTCTGCGGCGGATCGCGGGCAAGGCGAGCGCGCAGTCGCACTGGTGGTCGCGCGAGCAGGCCGCGCCGGATGTCGCCGAAGGCTACGACGTCGCCAACGGCAACCTGCAACTGCGGCTCGCGAACCGCGGAACCGCGGCATGCACCTTCAGCGTGAAGAATGCCTACGATCCATCGAAGACGATCACGCGGCGCGTGCGGGGCGGCGACACGGAGCAGCTCTACGTCGATCTGCGCGACGCGCACGGCTGGTATGACATCGAAATCACGGTCGACACCGATTCCGCGTTCCTGCGCCGTCTCGCGGGTCACGTCGAAACCGGGCGCGACAGCATGAGCGATCCGGCGTTCGGCGCCTGACGCAATCGCGTCGAGCATTGCCGGCCGCGCGCATCGACCCGCGCGGCCGCGTCGACTTTTCCTCCGCCATCCGCCAGTCCAGCGGAACTCCGCAGCTCGAGTCCACTCCCAAAGTCTCGCAAAGGCGGGCATTTTTTGCCGGCCAGCCTCGTCGTGCAGCGCACATACGTGGGACATCACGCATTGCGAAGCGCGACAAAGCCTGTGAAGATCGAACGTGCACGTCAATTCACGCTCAGGTTCGACGCGACGGTGAAATCAAAATGGCACGCCGCGCGCCGTATCGCAGCATCGATCCAATAACGAATTGGGGTGCAACACGGAGACGGGGATGAGAGAACGAGCAACCGTGCTGCTGGTTCGTCGCCAGTCAGTGCTGCTGGTCCGGGAGCGTGGCGGACCGTGGCTTCTGCCGGGCGGAGCGGTGGCATACGACGAATTGACGATTGTTGCAGCGATCCGAGCGCTGCACGAAGACACCGGCGTCGAGGCGAGCGCTGCGGCGTTTCTGTTTCAGCAGGCGTCGGCGCATCATCTGCATCATGTTTTTCGCATTGCGATACCGGACGAGGTGCATCTGCGGCCGAAAGCCGGCGCGCGATTCCATGAGTTGCTGTGGATCGATGCGCCTCAACTCGCGCAAGTCAGTGCGACGCCTGGCACACGCGCGATCCTGACCCGCGCGATGGGCGGCAGCCGGGAGCCGGCGCGGCACGTGTGGAAAAACGGCGACGCCGATGCGGCCATGACGGCCGGCGCCGGCAGGCGCGGGCGCTGAATCGGGTCGCCGATCGGTCGCATCGAGGCTTTTTTCGTCTGCGCAAATCGCGAAGGCACCTGTTTCGCCACGAAATGAATACTTTTCCGGCGAACTTATGCCTATGCTAGCGTTGGGACGGTTGCCAGGCGCACCGGCGAGTATCGTCGGACGCGAGCGGCAGCTTGAGCAACGGAAGCATTCGCCCTTTGACTGGCGGAGGAAACCATGAAGCTCGTCAGCCTATTCGCCGGAACCGTCGGGTTCGTGGCGGTGGTCGGCCTTTCCTTATTGGCGGTAGCGGACATTCTCTTGACAACGTCCGACAAACCCGCGGAAAAAGAGGGGCTCGCGTGAAACGCGCTTTCTTACTTGCTGAAATGATCGGTTAATCGTCGGTCAAATAGGCGAGACGACTGGCGGCAAATCGGGAATATCGACGCGCGCATTCGAATGACGCGCCGTTGTCTTTCGAAATCCGCATCTCGACGTGTAATACGCTCTGCATCGGTCTCCGAATAAATCGCGCCGGCCTTCGCGTCGCAGCGGTCGATGCGCGTCCCCGGCCCGCGCCGCACTATGCCGTTCGACCGCCCGCGCGGCCGCGCTGCCCGGCGAGCGGTCCACGGAAAAGATGCGCTTTCACCCTTTTGTTCAGGGATTTGCGCGGGCCGCATCCGTCCGAAAATCATCCACATAGGTCCGTCACGCGGAAATTGGCCGATTTCCGATGTGATATAATCCGCGAATAAATCAAAATTTCATTCGGCCAAAACTTTCAGCGGCAGGTTTTATCTAATGCTTGATTCAACGCGTACGAGCGCGGAGGAAGCATGTCTGTAGGCGGTGTTATAGGCGCAATTGTTTTTTTCGCAATAATCGGCCTCGCTTTGCTGGCCGTGTTCGAAATTATCTTTTCGCCTTCTTCCAAACATAAGGCAGATGAAATGAGCAAGCCGGCTCATAAGCGGCCTACGTGGTATCGCAGGCGCGAGGTCGCCGTGCGCCGCGACGAGCCTTGATCCGCGACAAAATTTCCTGATCCGCCAACAAGTTAGGTCTCCCTCCGTATCGGCCCGTGGCCAGCGCCAGGCGTGCCGGCCATCGCACTGCGCAGCCATTCCGGCACAGCCGTTCAAAATCCTCGCATTATTTAGCTGTCGCAACTGTGTGCGATAGCGCACCGCAGTCACGTGCCCCAGACTCTAGTCTTTCTTCGCCGGCATCATCATGAAATGTAGGTTCATCATTTCGAAAGCGCCGGAACACAACACATATAAAAGACAGTTAAGCGCTTAGCTAAAGATTTCAATTCTATCGACTGGCGAATCCGCTGCTGTCTGAGGGAAAAGAAAATGGCGCAACCCGCATATCCTTCCGTGCTTGAATGGTGGACGCGCATCGAGAAGCGGCTCTACGGCGACCCCGAAGAGACACCGCGACGCGCTCACGTTCGTGCTCCAATCACCGTCCTGTACGACGGCCACGAGAACATCGAGGCGCTGTGGAAAGCGCTGCTTCAGTGCCGAACGCCACATATCCAGGCCGTCTGGAAG
Source organism: Caballeronia sp. AZ7_KS35 (assembly GCF_023631045.1). NCBI lineage: Bacteria > Pseudomonadati > Pseudomonadota > Betaproteobacteria > Burkholderiales > Burkholderiaceae > Caballeronia > Caballeronia sp. AZ7_KS35. The sequence continues at coordinate 108,491 of NZ_JALQDV010000047.1, forward strand.
TCCCCCGACTCCGGCGAAATGCGACTGCTCGCCGAGTCGTATGTCGCGATACCGGAGAAGCTTTTCTTCCTGAAGTCGTTGCAGACGAGCCTGCAGCGCGTCGCCGTTCTCGTCGACCGGGCGCAGAAGCGGCTCGACGCGAACCCGCCGCTGCGCGATCTTCCGCTCGTCAAGCCGAAGGCTCGGCCCGCGCGTCTGTCGGGTTTCACTTCGGCGTGCTTCGCGCTGCGCCATCTCGGCCGCAAAGTGCTGAATCAGCCGCTCAAGCTGCTGGTTCAGCGCGGACACTGGGTCCTGGCGTATCGGCGCACCGATGCCCCGTCCGCGGACGGCGACGAAAGCCGCAACTGGGTGACGCTTCCCGGCATGACGTCGCAGTTCCATGCCGATCCGTTCCTCTGGCGCGGCAAGAACGGCGACTATCACCTGTTCTTCGAAAGCCTGCCCTACGACACGAATCGCGGCACGATCAGCCATATCGCGTTCGATCCGGCCACGCAGACTTGGCAAGAGACGCCGCGCGTCGTGCTCGACAAGAACTATCACCTGTCGTATCCGTTCCTCTTCGAGCATGAGGGCGAGGTCTTCATGATTCCGGAGACCTGTGGCAACCGCACGATCGAGATGTACCGCGCGGCGTCGTTCCCGACGGAATGGGTGCTGCACAAGGTGATCATGCGCGATGTCGTCGCCGCCGATACGACGCTCCATCACGACGGCAAGACATGGTGGATGTTCACGAGCATGACGGAGGACGGCGGATCGAACTGGGACGAACTGTCGATTTTCTATTCCGACAGCCCGTTCGGCGAATGGACCGCGCATCCGATGAACCCGGTCGTTTCCGACTGCCGCCTCGCGCGCATGGCGGGCAACCTGTTCAAGGACGGCCAGAACCGCCTGATTCGCCCCGCGCAGAATTGCGAGCGCGAATACGGCGCGGCGCTGACGTTCCGCGAGATCACCGAGCTCACGACGACGACCTATGCCGAGCGCACGGTGTCGGTTCGCACGCCGCCGCGCGGTCATCAGGGGTTGCATACGTGGAATGCGGTCGGCGGGATCACGGTCATCGATCTCAAGACGCAGCTTCGCAAATGGAATCCGTGGCGCGGTGCGATGAGGCGCGCCTGACGCCCGCAGGACGCGCGCGGACAGGAGAACCGGCGTGTGGCACGTCGCACAGTGCGTGCCACCGCGCCGGCTTACATTGATGACTCGCCGGAGCGTGCCCCGGCGAGGCAGCCCATCGTCATAAAACACACCCGTCAGCACAAGCATTGCCGCCAGCGACGCGCGCGTCGGTTGCCTGGAGACGGGCCCATCGTAGAAAAACGGCAGCCGGGACCATGAAGCTTCTCCATGTCATCGTTGCGCTCAATGCGGACGGCGCTGAACGTATGCTTCAGCGCCTCATCGAGTCGCACATCGAAGATCCGCGATTTCGTCACGTCGTCTGCTCGCTGACGACCACCGGCAAGATCGGCGAAGAACTCGCCGCGCGCGGCATCGACGTTCATAGCCTCGGCATGAAATCCCCGCTCGGCTTTCCGCGCGCGTTGATGCGCCTCGTGAAACTGATCCGCGAAGAACGCCCCGACATCATTCAGACGTGGATGTATCACGCCGACTTTCTCGGCGGGCTCGCCGGACGGATCGCGGCGCACAAGCGCATCGTCTGGGGCGTGCGCACCACCGATGTCCGATCGGGCGGCTCGCGCGTGACTGTGCTGCTGCGCAAGATTTGCGCGTGGCTGTCGTACTACGTGCCGCAGACGATCGTCTGCGCGGCCGAGGCGTCGCGCCGCGCGCATGTGTCGGTCGGCTACGACGCGAGCCGCATGATGGTCGTGCCGAACGGCTTCGACGTCGCGCGCCTGTGCGCCACGCCGGAGCAACGCAGCGCGATCCGCGAGCAATGCGGATTCGGCGAGCGCGACGTCGTCGTCGGCGTGCTCGGACGCTTTCATCCGGTGAAGGATCACCAGAATTTCGTGCGCGCGGCGGGCATGCTGGCCGCGCGTCATCCCGATGTGCGCTTCATGCTCGTCGGCCGCGATCTCGACGCGAACAATCGCGAGCTCGCGGACTGGATCGCGCAGACGGGATTCGCATCGCGCTTCGTGCTGCTCGGCGAGCGGCGCGACGTGCCCGCGTGCCTGTCGGCGATGGATGTGTTCTGCCTGTCGTCGCGCACCGAAGGATTTCCGAATGTCGTCGGCGAAGCGATGGCGATGGCGCTTCCGTGCGTCGTCACCGACGTGGGCGACGCGGCCATGCTCGTCGCGAATACGGGCGTGGTCGTCGAGAAGGAAAACAGCGACGCGCTCGCGGCGGGACTCGATCGCATCGTCGACATGAAACCCGACGAGCGCCTTCGTCTCGGTCAGATGGCGAAAGCGCGCATCCACGCCGAATTCACGATGATGCGCGCGCGCGAGCGTTTCGAAGATATCTACCTGCGGCTCGTCGAAGAGAAATGAGCATCGCATAAGCGCGGCCTATGGCCGGATCGTAAGGAGAACCAATATGTGCGGTATCGTCGGCTTTCTGGGTGGACGCGGCTTCGGCGCGGGCGACTCGAAGACAACGGTGCGGAAGATGGCGCTCGCCATCGCCTATCGCGGCCCCGACGACGCGGGCGACTGGACCGATGATCTGCGCGGCATCGCGCTGGGTCATCGGCGGCTGGCGATCATCGATCTGTCGTCGGCGGGACATCAGCCGATGGCGTCGGGCAGCGGGCGATATGTCATCGCGTTCAATGGCGAGATCTACAACCATCTCGACCTGCGCGACGAGCTCGAAGACACGCAACGCGCGCCCGCGTGGCGCGGCAGCTCCGACACCGAGACGCTTGTCGCGGGCTTCGATGCGTGGGGCATTCAGGCGACGATAGAGCGCGCGGTCGGCATGTTCGCGTTCGCGGTGTGGGACCGGCAGGAATGCCAGCTCACGCTCGCGCGCGACCGGCTCGGCGAAAAGCCGCTCTACTACGGCTGGCAAGGGCAGGGCGAGGAAGCCGCGTTCCTGTTCGGCTCCGAGCTCAAAGGGCTGCGCGAGCATCCCGCGTTCGAGAACAACGTCGATCGCGGCGCGTTGACGCTGCAAATCCGCCACGGCTGCGTGCCGTCGCCGTATTCCATTTTCGAGGGCATCCGCAAGCTCGAACCGGGCAAGATGCTCACCGTCTCGCTCGAACGGCGCGAGCCGCGCGTGTGGTCGTACTGGTCGGGCGTCGATGCGGCGGTCAACGGATCCGCACGCGGTTTCGCGGGCAGCGCCGAAGACGCCGTCGATGAACTCGAGCATCTGCTCACGGACGCGATCCGTCAGCAGATGCTTTCCGACGTGCCCCTCGGCGCGTTTCTGTCGGGCGGCGTGGATTCGTCCACGATCGTCGCGCTGATGCAGAAGCAGTCGTCGCGTCCGGTGAAGACCTTCACCATCGGCTTCAACGAAAGCGATTTCGACGAAGCCAAGCTCGCGAAGGCCGTCTCCAGGCATCTCGGCACGGAGCACACCGAGATGTACGTGACGGCGCGCCAGGCGCTCGATGTGATCCCGCGTCTGCCGGAGCTATACGACGAACCGTTCGCTGATTCGTCGCAGGTGCCGACGTTCCTCGTCTCGCAACTCGCGCGGCAGCACGTCACGGTCTCGCTGTCCGGCGATGCCGGCGACGAGCTTTTCTGCGGCTATCAGCGTTACAAGACCGCGCCGGGCATGTGGGACAAGATGACGATGATGCCGGCGCCGTTGCGCAAGCTGGCGGCATCGGGCATAGCCGGAATCTCGCCGAAGCGCTGGAACAGCATGGCGGGCCTGATGGAGCCGATTCTGCCGTCGTCGCTGCGCGGCGTGAAGGTCGGCGACAAGCTGCACAAGGGCGCCGAACTGCTGTCGTGCCAGTCGCGCGACGAGGTGTATCTGCATCTCATGTCGCAATGGAACGACCCCGCCGCGCTCGTGATCGGCGGATACCAGCCGCCCACGCTGATGACCGGCAATGCGCCGGCCTTCACCGGCCTCGACGACGTGCAGCGCATGATGGCGCTCGACATGATTACCTATCTGCCCGACGACATTCTCACGAAAGTCGATCGCGCCGCGATGGGCGTGTCGCTCGAAACGCGCGTGCCGTTCCTCGATCATCGCGTCGTGGAGTTCGCGTGGCGTCTGCCGCAATCGATGAAAGTGCGCGACGGACAGACCAAATGGGCGCTGCGCCAGGTGCTCTATCGCCATGTGCCGCGCGCGATGATCGAGCGGCCCAAGCAGGGCTTCGGCGTGCCGATCACGCACTGGCTGCGCGGCGAGCTGCGCGACTGGGCGGAGGCCTTGCTCGATGCGTCGCGGCTGCGTCGCGAGGGCTTCTTCGACGCCGCCACGGTGCGCGCGAAATGGCAGCAGCATCTGTCGGGCGAGCAGAACTGGCATCGTCAGTTGTGGAACGTGCTGATGTTCCAGCAGTGGCTCGAGCACCAGCAGGCATCGTCGATCCCGCTCTTCGCGTCGCGCACGGCGGATCTCGCGAGCGTCGCAAGCTGATATCGAATGCGCCGCGCTCGACGCGGTTCGAATGACGAAGGCCTTGATCGGAAGCGATCAAGGCCTTTTTTTATGCGTCGATTGCACGCGCCTCACTGCTCAGGCTTCAGTGCATCGCTGCTTCACCGCTTGACTGCATCGCTAAAACTAAAAGGCCCCGGTCGATTCGACCGGGGCCTTTCGTGATTACGTTCCTACGAACTGCTCAGGATCACTTGTGATGTGTCGTCTGCTCGGCAACCGCGCTGGCAACGACGCTGCGCCGCTGACTGCCGAGGAGCCATCGCGGCGTCTTGAACCGCACGATCGCCGTGTAGAGCCAGACGTACGCCACCGCGAACACGACCGCCGTCACCGCGAGCACCACCGGGTTGTGCCAGAAGAGCGACGCGGGCACGATGCCGATCATGCTCAGCACCCACAGATACGGCGACGTGCGCGCGTTTCTGCGCTGACGCTGACGCGGGTCCGTTCCTTTGCGCACGACTCGCTTGAAGATGAGCGTGTGCAGATGGATGCCGTCGGGCGCGCCGACCGGACGCCCGCGCACGATCCGGCGGCGGTAGATCGAGAAGAGCGTTTCGAAAAGCGGATAAATCGCGACGACCATTGCATACCACGCACAGACGTTCGGATGCCGCGCGACCAGCAGCACGAGCAATTCGGCGATCGTGAAGCCGATGAAATACGCACCGCCGTCACCGAGAAAAATCGACGCAGCCGGATAGTTCCAGATCGCGAAGCCGCCGATCGCGCCGATCATCGTGAGCGCGGTGCTCATCACGAGCAGGTCGCCGACTTCATGCGCGACATAGCCGATCGAACCGAAGATCAGAATCGCCACGACGGCGGCGAGTCCGTTGAAACCGTCGATGATATTGACCGCGTTGGTGAGTCCGGCGACCGCGAGCACGGTGAGTCCGATCGCAATGGGCGTGACGGCGAGAATCGGATCGACGAGCGGCAGATCCACACGGCCGACGACGCCGTTGAGAATGAACGCGCCGAGCAGCGCGGCCAGCATCGCGCTCAGGAGCCGCGCCCGCACGCTCACGCGCTTGGTCAGGTCTTCGATCACGCCGCTTCCGAATGCGGGCGCTGCGCAAAGCAGCAGCAAAAGGGACTCGTCGCGCGGATTGCCGCCGAAGATCGCGGCGATGGGAAACGTCACGCAGGCCGCGACCATCAATGCGATGCCGCCGACCCGCGGAACCGGATGAGAATGGTTCTTTTGAACCCCGTTCAAATCATGATCCAGGGAAAGCGCCCCGTAGCGTCCCGCGAATCGAACTATAAGTAGCGTCATGCAGAAAGAACTGATGAAGCCAAGCGCAAGGTTTAACATTTTTTTCACTCACGAAGAGGGCGCATCTCTTTTCGAATATCAATACCCGAAAGCCTATGGTAGGTACAACCCCTGCCATTGTCCACGCATTTATGGCGCTTTAATGTGTGAAACCGAGCCTACTGCGATTTTATTGGGGCTTCCCCCGATTATTCATACAAACCCGAAATTAATAGCGCGTTAAAACACGGATTCCATATAAAGGACTTAATGCGCGCTTTTGAAATTCGCGCCTTGTCCGTACGCAAGCCCACCTTCGCGCGCATATTCTTCTGAGGGCCGGTACGTTTTTCCCTGCGTTAGAGCCCAGCGGGCCGGCGCTGCCGGCACAACACGCCCGACGAGCCCGTCCCGGCAGGCGAAAAAATGTCCGCAAATCGAACCCAGGCTAAACCGGTTTTCTTCATAGAATTAGCAGTTCGATTAATAGCGATTATATGTGCGGTGCCGCGCATACAACAAGGCGGCCTATGCTACTTTTCGATTTGCTCAAATGGCCCGCATACTCGTTAAATTCTTAAAAGCGGGAAAGCGAACACTCGGTCGCTCTGAAAGGTTCGATAAACAACAAAAATCGTCTGTGGGAATTTCTCTTTTTTTGGGTCGTGTGTTTCAATACGACTGCAATGCCGGGGCGGGATTTTAACGGCCCTGAATGCAGGCCTGAATTCAAGAATAAGGAAATGATGTTTGCGCCCTTAGGGGTGCGCCGCAGGTGTTTCGATCCGCATCCGGTGCGCTTGCCGCGCCGGTCCCATAAGAGCCTGTAACGAGACGTTCTATGAAAGTTAAAAATCAGGCGTCAGCCGTAATGGCCGAGAGCGAGAAAGAGATCGAGCTGACGTCGATTCTCGAAACGCTGGGCCGTCACTGGAAGATGATCGCGGCGACCGTGGCGGTCGTCTTCAGCATCGGGGTAGTGTACGCGTATTTCTCGGCCCCGATTTATCAGGCCGGCATGCTCGTCAGAGTCGACGACTCGAGCAATGGACAGCCGGCCGACTCACGCGACATGGTTCGGACCGCGGCCACGCTGTTCGATCAGCGTGCGACGGCCGAAGGCGAGATCCAGGTCATCGGATCGAAGTTCGTGCTCGGTCCCGTCGTCGATGCGCTCAAGCTGTACATCCAGGCAGCGCCGCATCGCTTCCCGATCATCGGGGGCATGGTCGCCCGCATGAACGATGAAACGTCGACTCCCGGTCTCTTCGGCCGCGGCGGTTACGCATGGGGCGCCGAATCGATCGACGTATCCGCGTTCGACGTGCCGAAGAAATACGAAGGCAAGGAATACACGCTGCGCTATCTCGGCAACGGCCAGTATCAGGTGCGCGGCCCGGGCGTCGAAACGGGCGTCGGCGGCCAGGTCGGCAGCGTGCAGCGTTTCGACACCGACGCCGGTCCCATCTCGCTGCTCGTGGGCTTCATCCACGGCGAGAAGGGCGTCGAATTCGATCTGACGCGTAACTCGCGCGTGTCCGCCATCGATCGTCTGCAGAATTCGCTGGCGATCGCCGAGCAGGGCAACAAGTCGGGCGTCATCAGCACGACACTGGAAGGCAAGGACCCGGTGCTCGTGGCGGCGACGATCAACGAACTGTCGCGCATGTACGTGAAGCAGAACGCCGATCGTCGCGGGATCAACGCCGAGAAGTCGCTCGAATATCTCGAGCAGCAGCTTCCCGACGCCAAGCGTCAGATGGAAACGGCCGAAGACAACTACAACGCGTATCGCAACAGCCGCACGCTGTTCAATCCGGACGAAGAAGGCCGCATCGTGATGCAGCAGGCTTCGCAAGCGGATGCGCAGTTGCTCGACCTGAAGCGCCGTCGCGCCGACCTGGCCGTGCACTTCTCGCCCTCGCACCCGAGCGTGGTGGTGATCGACCAGCAGATCGCGGCGACCGAGAAGTACATCAACGACCTGGCAGCGCGCGTCAAGGCGATGCCGCAGGCCGAGCAGGGCGCGCTTCGTTTGCAACGCGACGTGCGCATGAGCACCGACGTCTATTCGGCATTGCGCAACAACATTGAAACGATGCGCCTCATCAAAGCCGGCCGCACGCCGACGGTGGAGCTGCTCGACCACGCCGAAGTGCCCGAGCGTCCCGTCAAGCCGGTCAAGGCGCTGGTGCTCGTGATCGCGGCTGGTATCGGTCTGTTCCTCGGCATCGTGATGGCGTTCGCTCGCGACTTCCTGTTCAAGGGCGTGCTCGATCCGAAGGAACTGGAATCGAAGACGGGTCTTTCGGTATTCGCGACGATTCCGGACAGCGAGCGTCAGAAGGAACTCGCGAAGCGCATCGCCGAGAAGAAGCCGGAACAGCTCGCGCTCGCCTCGCGTTACCCGACCGATCCGGCTGTGGAAGGCCTGCGCATGATGCGCTCGTCCCTGCAGTACGCCTTGATGGATGCGCCGAACAACGTCGTGATGCTCGCGGGTCCGCTGCCCGGCATCGGCAAGTCGTTCGTCTCCGCGAACCTGGCGACGCTGCTCGCCGCCGGCGGCAAGCGCGTGCTGCTCGTCGACTGCGACCTGCGCCGTGGCCACCTGAACCAGTACTTCGGCCTGCCGCGCGGCAAGGGTCTCGTGGATGTCGTGAACGGTTCGGCCACGCTCGAAGAGACCGTGCATCGCTCGGTGCTGAACAATCTCGACTTCGTCCAGTGTGGCTTCTATCCGCCGGACCCGGCCGAGCTGCTTTTGTCGGACGCATTCACGGAATCGGTGAATCGCGCATCGGCGGAATACGACATCGTGCTGCTCGACGCACCGGCCATTCTGGCGGTGTCCGACACGGCGATCATGGCGCCCGTCGCGGGCTCGATCTTCCTGGTTGCGCGTTATGGGGATACGCGTTCCGGGGAAATCTCGGAGTCCGTGAAGCGGCTCGAACAATCGGGCGCAAGCGTCACCGGCGTGTTGCTCAACGGCTTCAAGGTGCACTACGGCAACTATGCCCAGGCGCGCCAGTACGGCGGCTACGCCTACGCTGCCTACAAGGCCGACAAGGAAGACTAGAGACTGACTCATCCGGCATTTGCTTCAGCTGGACCCCGAATCGAACAGCAGTACTAAATAAACGTCCTGAGTTGCATAACGAGGAGAAGTGAATATGTTCTCGCCGCAAGAGTTGAAACTCGGCATTGTCGGATTGGGCTACGTTGGCCTGCCGCTCGCCGTCGAATTTGGCAAGCGCCATCCCGTCGTGGGCTTCGATATCAATCGTGCGCGCATCAACGCGCTGCGCGAAGGGCGCGATGTCACGCTCGAAGTCGACGATGCCGAGCTGGCTTCCGCGACCTTCATGCAGTACAGCGCCGATGTAGAAGACCTGCGCAGCTGCACCGTGTTCATCGCGACCGTGCCGACACCGATCGATCACTACAAGCGTCCGGACCTGTCGCCGCTGATCGGCGCATCGACGACCATCGGCAGCGTGCTCAAGAAGGGCGACGTCGTCATCTATGAATCGACGGTTTATCCCGGCGCGACCGAAGAAGAGTGCGTCCCGGTGCTCGAAAAGATGTCGGGCCTGAAGTTCAACGAAGACTTCTTCGTCGGCTACAGCCCCGAGCGCATCAACCCGGGCGACAAGTCGCACCGCCTGCCGGACATCAAGAAGGTCACGTCCGGCTCGACGCCCGAAGTGGCCGATTTCGTCGACGAGCTCTATCGCGGCATCATCACGGCCGGCACGCACAAGGCGAGCAGCATCCGCGTCGCCGAAGCGGCCAAGGTGATCGAGAACACGCAGCGCGACGTGAACATTGCGCTGATCAATGAACTGTCGATCATCTTCAACAAGATGAACATCGACACCGAATCCGTGCTGCTCGCGGCCGGCACGAAATGGAACTTCATCCCGTTCCGCCCGGGCCTCGTCGGCGGCCACTGCATCGGCGTGGATCCGTATTACCTGACGCACAAGGCGCAGGCGATCGGCTATCACCCGGAGATCATCCTCGCCGGGCGCCGCCTGAACGACAGCATGGGCAACTATGTCGTCTCGCAGCTCGTGAAGACGATGACCAAGCGCGACATCGCCATTTCGGGCGCGCGCGTGCTCATCATGGGTCTCACGTTCAAGGAGAACTGCCCGGACCTGCGCAACACGCGCGTGGTCGACATCATCGCCGATCTCAAGGAGTACGGCGTCCAGGTCGACGTGTACGACCCGTGGGTCTCGAAGGAAGAGGCGCATCACGAGTACGGCATCGATCCGATCGATCAGCCCGCCAAGGGCGTCTACGATGCGGTCGTGCTCGCGGTGGCGCACAAGCAGTTCGCCGATGAAGGCGCGGAAGGCATTCACGCCTACGGCAAGTCGCAGCACGTGCTGTGCGACCTCAAGTACGTTCTGCCGCCCGAGGCGAGCGACATGCGTCTCTGAGGTTCGGTGGCATCGGCATTGACCGGTGCAGGCCGTCGCACAACATCGCCGCGGTTCGGCTCCCGGAATTTCGGGGGTTGCCCGCGGCGATGTCAACCGGACGTTCGGAGTTCGCAATGAAGATGCCCAAGGTAGTTCTGTACGCCAACACCGATTGGTATCTGTTTAATTTCCGGCTTTCGTTCGCTCGCAAACTGCGCGACGCGGGTTTCGAAGTCATTCTGTTGTCACCCGACGGCGAATACGGCCCGAAGCTGCGCGATCAGGGTTTTCGCTGGCATGCGGTGCCGATGAACCGGCGCAGTCTGAATCCGCTGCGCGAACTGGCGCTCGTGCTCTGGCTCGCGCGCTTCTTCCAGCGCGAAAAGCCGCAACTGGTGCACGGCTTCACGATCAAGAGCGCGGTGTACGGCTCGTTCGCGAGCAAGCTCGCAGGCGTGCCGGCGCGCGTGAACGCGGTCGCGGGGATGGGCTACGTCTTCACGAGCCGCGATCTGAAAGCGCGTATCTTGAAGCCGGTCGTGCGCACGGTGATGCGCTCGGCGCTGAACGGCCGCGACAGCATTCTCGTCCTGCAGAACCCGGACGACATCAAGCTGTTCGAAGCCGCGCGCATCGTCGAGAAGCAGTCGATTCGTCTGATCAAGGGATCGGGCGTCGATCTGACGCGCTTCAAGGTGCGCGAGGCGTCGCCGGACGATGCGGCCAAGCCGCTGCGCATTCTGCTGGCGGCGCGGCTCGTGTGGGACAAGGGCATCGAAGAATATGTGGAGGCGGCGCGCATGCTGCGCCGCGAGAATCGCACCGTGCGCTTCCTGCTCGCGGGTTCGCCCGACGACGGCAACCCGGCATCGGTGAGCACGGCGATGGTGCAGGGCTGGGTGAAGGAAGGGCTCGTCGAATGGCTCGGTCACGTGAGCGACATGCCGAAGCTCTTCACGGAAGTGGATGTGATGGTGCTGCCGAGCTATCGCGAAGGCTTGCCGAAAGCGCTGATCGAAGCCGCGGGCTGCGCGCTGCCGCTCATCACGACGGACGCGCCGGGCTGCCGCGAAGTGGTCAGCGAGTCGGGCGTGGATGGTTTGCAAGTGCCGGTGCGCGATGCACGCGCGCTCGCCGATGCGATCCGCCAGCTCGACGACGACCGCGCGCTCGCGAGAAAGCTGGGCCTCGCCGCGCGCGAGAAGGCACTGAAGAATTTCGACGAACGCATCGTCATCGAGAAGACGCTCGCCGTGTATCGCGAGCTGGTTCCCTCGATCGCGATCGAAGACGAGCGCCGCGAACACGCCGCGCCCGTCGGCAAATTTGGAGACTTTCATGTCTGATCGTTACGAATCGATCCGTCAACAACTGACGCGCACGCCGCAGAAGTGGCTCATTACCGGCGTCGCCGGGTTCATCGGCTCGAATCTGCTCGAAGCGCTGCTGAAGCTCGACCAGGACGTCGTCGGGCTCGACAACTTCGCGACCGGGCATCAACGCAATCTCGATGAAGTGCGCTCGCTCGTGACGCCCGCGCAATGGGCGCGCTTTCGCTTCATCGAAGGCGATATCCGTAATCTCGACGATTGCCGCACCGCGGTGACAGGCGTCGCGCACGTTCTGCACGAAGCGGCGCTCGGCTCGGTGCCGCGCTCCGTGAACGATCCGATCACGACGCACGAAGTCAACATCAGCGGCTTTCTGAACATGCTCGTCGCCGCGCGCGACGCGAAAGTCGAGAGCTTCACTTACGCCGCGTCGAGCTCGACGTATGGCGACCATCCGGGCCTGCCGAAAGTCGAGGATCGCATCGGCCAGCCGCTTTCGCCGTATGCGGTGACGAAGTACGCCAACGAGCTGTACGCTTCGGTCTTTGCGCGCACGTACGGGTTGAACGCCATCGGTCTGCGTTACTTCAACGTGTTCGGCAAGCGCCAGGATCCGGACGGCGCGTATGCGGCCGTGATCCCGAAGTGGACGGCCGCGCTCATCGACGACGAACAGGTGACGATCAACGGTGACGGCGAAACGAGCCGCGATTTCTGCTTCATCGACAACGTGGTGCAGATGAACATCCTCGCTGCGCTCTCCGAGCCGCAAGCGCGCAATCAGGTCTACAACGTCGCGGTCGGCGATCGCACGACGCTCAATCAGCTCTATGACGGCTTGAAGCGCGTGCTCGCGGATAACGGCGTCATCAACGAAGGCAGCCCGGTGTATGCGCCGTTCCGCGCGGGCGATGTGCGTCATTCGCAAGCGAACGTCGATAAGGCCGCGCAACTGCTCGGCTATGCGAGCGCCATTCCGCTCGCCGACGGACTCGCGATCGCGATGCCGTGGTACATCCGCTTTCTGTCGCAGCGCCGCGTGCCGGTCGAAGCCGAACTCGCGACGAGGCCCGCATGAAAATAGTCGTTTTCATCTACTCGATGCACGGCGGCGGCGCTGAACGCGTCACTGCCAATCTCGCGAACGAGTGGGCGGCGCTCGGCTGGGAAGTGACCGTCGTCACGCTGACAGCCGGTGAAGGCGATGTCTATCCGTTTCATCCGGGCGTGAAGCGCCTCGAGCTGGGGCTCGCGGGCGGCGTCGAGGGCGGCGGCTTCGTGCGTACGCTGATGTCGAACGCGAAGCGCGTGCTCGCGTTCCGCAAGGTGTTGCGCGAGACGAAGCCTACTGTCGCGCTCGGCGTCATGGCGACGGCCAACGTGCTCGCCGTGCTTGCGGGCATCGGGCTGCCGTACAAGATCATCGCGAGCGAGCACACGCATCCGCCGCGCGCGCCGCTCACGCCGTTCTGGGAGCGTCTGCGGCTCTTGACGTATCGCTTCGCGGACAAGGTCGTCGCGCTCACCGACGAAACCCGCGACTGGATCGAAACGCATTGCCGCGCGACAGACGTCAAGGTGATTCCGCCGCCGTTCACGCTGCCTATCGCGCGAACGAATCCGATCATCGAGCCGAAAAGCGTCGTGAAGGACGGGCGCAAGTTGTTGCTCGCGGTCGGACGGCTCTCACCCGAAAAAGGTTTCGACAGTCTCATCGATGCGTTCAGGAAGATTGCCGGCGCGCTGCCGCAATGGGATCTTGTGATCGTCGGCGAAGGGCTTGCGCGTGCGAGTCTCGAACGCCGTGTCGAAGAGGCGAAGCTGCGCGGCCGCGTGTTTCTGCCTGGCCGCGCGGGCAACGTCGCGGACTGGTACGAGCGCGCCGATCTCTACGTGCTGAGTTCGCACTTCGAGGGCTTCTCGATGACGCTCGTCGAAGCGATGGCGAGCGGCTGCGCGGCCGTGAGCTACGACTGCGATTCGGGTCCGCGCGTGATCGTCACGCACGGCATGAACGGCCTGCTCGTGAACCCGGTCGGCGATGCGAGCGCGCTCGCGAAGTCGCTCGAATCGCTGATGAAGGACGACGCAGAACGTCATCGCATGGCGCTGTGCGCGACGTCGGTCAACGACACGTTCGCGTTGTCGAAGACCATCGCGCTGTGGCAGGAAGTGTTCGAAGAGTCGGGCGTGAAGGTGCCGCGTCGCGCGGAACTCCACGTTCCCGCAGCCGGACGATGAGGAGCCACGACCGATGAAGATCATGCTCGTGGTCAGTTCGATGGGAAGCGGCGGCGCGGAGCGCGTCGCGGCCTCGCTCGTCAATGCGTGGGCGCAACGCGGCGATACGGTGACGCTCGTCATCACGTATAGCGGCCGTGGCGCGTGCTTTTATCCGCTCGCGCCGAACGTGCGCTGCGTCTTCCTCGCCGATCGCGTGAAGGCCGGCGCGCGTATGCTGCAATATCCCGCGCGCTTTCGCGCGCTGCGTGCGCTGATCCGCGAAAGCGCGCCCGATGTGGTCGTGTCGTTCCTCTCGAACGTGAACATCACGACGATTCTCGCGACGCGCGGCCTCGGCATTCCGGTGATCGCGAGCGAGCACATCGATCCGTCCGCCGACGGCCGTTCGCAGCTCATGAGCCAGATGTGCCGCTTCGTTTATCCGGGCGCGGACCTGCTCACGCTGCTCACGGACAACATGGAGGCATCGTTCAGGAAGATGGTGCCGCGCGTGAAGCGCATCGAAGTGGTGCCCAATCCGCTGCCGGACGAGTTGTTGCTGTTGCAGCCCGAAACCATCGAGAAGAGCGCGCGCAAGCGGCTCGTCGCGGTCGGGCGTCTCAACACGCAAAAACAGTTCGATCTGCTGATCGATGTATTCGCGACGCTCGCGCCCGAGTTTCCGGACTGGGATCTGTGGATCTGGGGCGAAGGCCCGGAGCGCGCGGTGCTCGAAGCGCAGGTCGCGCAACTGAAGATGAACGAGCGCGTGCTGATGCCCGGCAAGACGACGACGCCTTGGGAAGAGATGGCGCGCTCGGATGCGTTCGTGCTGTCGTCGCGCTACGAAGGTCTGCCGATGGCGATGCTCGAAGGCATGGCGCTCGGCCTCGCGACGGTCGCGTTCGACTGCAAGAGCGGCCCGCGCGAACTCACGCGCGACGGCCAGGACGGTCTGCTCGTGCCTGCCGGCGACAAGGCCGCTCTGATCGATGCGCTGCGCCGCGTGATGTCGGACGAAGCGTTGCGCGCCGAGCTCGGACGCAAGGCGGCGGCATCGGTACGGCAGCGTTATTCGTCGCCGGCGATCCTGCGTCAGTGGGACGCGATCTTCGCGCAACTCGGCGCACGCTCGCGCGGCGGCGAAGGCAAGAGCACGGCTTATGCGCGTGCGGTGACGGGAGAGAAAGCGTAATGGTCGACCGGCGACAAGTGATCCGCTCGCTGCTGATGGGCGCCGTCGCCGGTGGAGCGGGCGTCGCCGGCTTCGACGCGCGCGCGGCGCAGAAACGCGATGTCGTCACCGACAAGTCGTTCGGCGTGAAGGGCGACGGCAAGACGAACGATCGCATCGCGCTGCAGCGGGCCATCGATCAATCCGTCGATTCGACCTTGCTCATCACGGGCAAGTGCCGTATCGACGACAAAGGGCTCGACCTGCGGCGCGATAGTCACCTGCGCTTCGCACCGGGCGCGTCGATCAAGCTGCTGCCGCACGATACGTCGTTCTATTCGATCTTCCGCATCTGGGACGTGAGCAACGTGCTCGTCGAGAACGCGGTGCTCGACGGTAGCAAGGAGCTTAACGCCGCGAAACCGGCGCTGCGTGAAAACGGTCACGGCATGGGCTTTTCGATTGCGGGAAGCACGGAGGTGACGCTCATCTCGCCGAAGACGATCGGCTGCTGGGGCGATGGCATCTATATCGCCAACAGCTACAACGTCGCGTTTAAGTACAGCAGCGGTATTCGCGTGGTGAATCATCATGCGGACCGCTGCCGCAGACAAGGCGTGTCGATCATCAGCGGACGCAACATCGTGTTCGAGAATCCGCTGTGGGAGAACATCGGCGGCACGCAGCCCGAAGCGGGGCTCGACGCGGAGCCGAACAGCAACGCCGATATTCTCGAGAACATTCGCATCGTCAATCCGACGACGCGCAATTGCCGGTACGGGATCATCGTCTGGCTGGAGGAGATCGTCGGGCCGATGCCCAAGCATGTCGATATCGGCATCACGAATCATCGCGACGAAGGCGCGAGCGATGCCGCGTTCGCCGTGTCATCGCTCAAGCTGAATGGGCGCAAGGTGTCCGGGCAGATCGCGAGTCATTCGCCGACATGGGTGAGTCCGAAGATGTCGACAGTGGAAAGCATCGATTACGACAAGGCGGGACCGAAGATCATCGTCACCAACCTGAGGCTCGTGCCATGAAAGCCGCGCCCACACACAATAACTAAAGCGGAAAAAAGGCCAATACGATGCAAGCAACGACAATGAACAATACGGCGCAGCAAAGCGCACAGAGCGCGCAGAGCGAACCGATACGACGCATGACCGGATTCGCGTACTTCATGACGCCATCCGGCTGGGCGTTCCTTGTGCTCGCGGCCACGGCGCTCTCGATCGTCGCGTTCCGCGAGCGCAGCGTCGGCCTGATCTTCGACCAGGAAGCGTACATCCAGTACTTCCGCTCGACCGACTGGCACTGGCTCGTGCAGTTCTATCAGAACCGCGAGTCGGATATGGGCTTTCTCATCAGCCTCATCACGGAAGAGCTGGGCTGGCGCTCGTGGGTCATCCTCCTCAATGCGTTCGGCGTGTCGCCCGAAGGCGGCATCCGCATTACGGTGGTGCTGCTTAACCTGGTCGTGATGTATTCGCTGTTGCAGACGCGCAGGCCGCTCATCGGTCTCGTTCTGTGGCTCGTGATTCCGTATGCGCTCGCTACGGTCGGTCTGTTCCAGATCCGCCAGGGCTTCGGTCTGGCCATCGCGATGCTCTTCGCGCTGCGCTTCAATAAGCCGACCATCGGCATGGGGCTCGCGAGCTTCGTGCACACGACCTTCGCGGTGCCTACAGCGTTCCTGATGACCGCCGGTTTCATCGGCGAGCAAAGGAAAGCGCGCGCGCTCGTCGCGGTGAGCGTGGTGGCGATCGTGCTTGCGTCGGCGGCGAAGTTTCTGTTTGCGACCTACGGCGGCCGTCGTATCGACGAGTACTCGGGCTATCAGGAAAACTTCACGATCAAGCTGCTGTCGCTGCTGCTGTTCTACACGATGGCATCGGTCATGGTGCTCTACTCGACGTGGCGCGCGCAGGATACGCAGCGTCAGCGCGCATTCACGCGGCTGTCGATCATGCATGTCGGACTCTTCGTGTATCTCGTCGTTGCGTTCTTCGTGTTTCCGTTCGCGAAGGGCCGCGTCTGGTATTGCGTGCCGCTGCTGCTGCCGTTCCTCGCGCCCGAGATCAAGTTCAAGAACGCGATGGTTCTGGTCATCACCTTCGGCGTGTTCGTGGCCGTCGCAGCCGACGCCACGAAGAGTTATTTCGAAGGCGTCTATCACTACTTCCTGATGCCCTGACGACGATGTCCTACTTCCTGATTTCGCTCGATTTCGAACTGATGTGGGGCGTGCGCGACCATCGCTCGATCGCCACATACGGAAAGAACATTCTCGGCGTGCGCGAGGCGATTCCGGCGATGCTCGACATGTTCACGAAGTATCGCGTGAAGGCGACGTGGGCGACGGTCGGCATGCTGCTGTTCGATAACAAGAAGGACCTGCTCGCGAATCTGCCCGACGTCCGGCCGACTTATACCGATACGAAGCTGAGTCCATACGCCAATGGTTATCTCGATTCGATCGGCGATAACGAAAAGAGCGATCCGTACCACTATGGTCTGTCGCTCGCGCGTCGGATCGTCGATACTGAAGGCAGCGAGCTCGCGAGCCATACGTTCTGCCATTACTACGCACTCGAAGCAGGGCAGAACAGGGCGCAGTTCGCCGCCGACATGGAAGCATCGGTCGCATCGATCCGGCGTCTCGCCGATCCGCCCGCGAGCATCGTGTTTCCGCGCAATCAGGTGAACAACGCGTATCTGTCGGTGTGCGCGGAGCAAGGGCTCGTCGCGTATCGCGGCACGGAGCGCAGCTGGATGTATCGCGAAACCTCGCGCGCCGATGAAGCGGCGATGCGCCGCGCGGCGCGTCTCGTCGATACGTACATCAATATCTCAGGCGATCACGCGTTCGATCCGCGCCCGGCTCGCGGACTCATCGACGTGCGTTCGAGCCGCTTCCTGCGTCCATATGCGCGCAACAAGCGCGCGCTCGAATGGCTGCGCATCCATCGGATCAAGCAGTCGATGACGTCGGCGGCGCGCACGGGGCGTTCGTTCCACTTGTGGTGGCATCCGCATAACTTCGGTGCGAATCTGGCCGAGAACCTCGGCGTCCTCGAAGCGGTGCTGAAGCATCACGTGTACTTGAGAGAGACCTACGGCATGCAGCCCGCGACCATGGCGGAAGTCGCGCGGGCGACGCAATCGGAAGAAAGCCGGCTTGCGGAGATGGAATTCGGTTTGTTCGTATGACGAAGTAATCAGGAAAGACAAGACGCAAGAAAATAACCCGCACCGCGGGCGCGATGCAATGGCGATGTCCATTGCATCGCGCTGGCGCGTGCGCGGCAAAAAAGAAGTTCTTGGGGGAAGCGCGATGAACTTTCGTAACGACATCAACGGCCTGCGCGCGTTCGCGGTTCTCGCGGTCGTCCTTTTCCACTTCGATGTGCCCGGCTTCAAAGGCGGCTTTCTCGGCGTCGACGTGTTCTTCGTGATCTCCGGTTATCTGATGACGAGCATCATCTTCAGACGCCTTTCGAAGGACAGGTTCTCGGTGCTCGAATTCTATGGCGATCGAGCGCGGCGCATCATTCCGGCGCTCGCGTTTCTTTGCTTCGCGCTCGGTGTGTTCGGCTGGCTGATATTCCTGCCTTCCGAGTTTCGCGCGTTCGGCAAGGCGGCGGGATCGAGCCTCGGCTTCTTTTCGAACATCGTTTACTGGCGCGAAGCGGGTTACTTCGATACGCGCTCGCATCTGAAATGGCTGCTGCATACGTGGTCGCTTTCCGTCGAGTGGCAGTTCTATCTGCTGTATCCGCTCGGCATTCTGCTCGTGCGCAAGCTCTTCGGGCGACGCGGGACGAAGATCGCGCTCGTCGGCGCCGCGCTCGTTTCGTTCGCGGCGTGCGTCTATCTCTCCGATCCGACGAAATGGCCGACGGCCGCGTTCTTCCTGCTGCCGACGCGCGCATGGGAAATGATCGCGGGCGGGCTCGTCTATCTGTTCCCGTTGACGGCGGGCAGGCCCGTGCGCCGCACGCTGGAATGCATCGGCCTCGCGATGATCGCGTACGGCGCGGTCATGTTCAACGAGAACAACGAATGGCCGGGCTACCTCGCGCTCGTGCCGGTGCTCGGCACGGCGTTCGTGATTCTCGCGGCGCGCAGGCATTCGATCTTCACGGGCAATCCGCTCGCGCAGTTCATCGGCAAGATTTCGTACTCGGTCTATCTCTGGCACTGGCCGTTCGTCGTCGCGCTCACGTACTTCGACAGGGAAGGTTCGCTGCGCTGGCGCGCGGCCGCGATCGCGGGCGGCTTCGTCATGGGCTATCTGTCGTATGCGCTCGTCGAGTCGAAGACCAGGAAGCCGCCGGCGCGAGACGAGGCGCGCGCCTTTCCGCGCTTCATCACGCTGCGTCCGATTCTCGCGTTCACGCTGCTGCTGGCAATCGGCGGCGGCAGCATCTATGCGAGCCAGGGCGTGCCGAATCGCTTCGACCGTTCGGTGTTCATCGCCGATAGCGAGACCTACGACACGAATCCGCATCGCACGAAGTGTCACATGATGATCGATCCGTGCGATGTCGCGAACAAGCAGAAGGAGAGCCGCGTCGTGGTGCTCGGCGACAGTCACGCGGAAGCGATCGCCGAAGCGGTCGTCGACGCCGTGCCGAACGGCAAGCCCGATGATGTGCTGCTCATCACGATAGAAGGTTGCCCGACGATCTACGGCATTCGCCGCGGCAATGGCGATTGCTTCGATCAGGACCGCAAGTACATCGATATCCTGAGCCGCGATCAGAGCGCGAAGACGCCGGTCATCATCGCGAATCACTGGTCGCAGTACTGGTCCGGTCCGACGATGGACGACTTCGCGTTCGTCAATCCGGAGCAGCCGGCGCAGACATCGACGCCGTTCACGACGGAGTTGTATCGCGAGCACTTGCTATCGACCGTTTGCCGCATCTCGAAGATTCGCCCGGTCTATCTCGTCGAACCGATTCCCGAGTTCGACTTCAACGTGCCGCTGACGCTCGCGCGCGAGAAGATGCGGGATCCGAAGGCGCCCGATCTGTCGATCACCATGTCGGATTACGTTCAGCGCAATGGCGCGTTGCTGCAGGCGATGCATCAGGCACACGATCAATGCGGCATCCATCTGCTCGACCCGCGTCCGTTCCTGTGCCCGGACGGCAAGTGCATGGGCTCGCACGATGGCCGGCCGCTTTATTCCGACTTCCATCACATGAGCGAATACGGCAACCGCTTCCTCGTGCCGATGTTCCGGCGCGTCTTCGAACAAGGTTGAAAGCAGGTGCTTATTGCGGCGTGCCGGTATCGTGCTGCGCGTCGTTGCCGGTGAACGGCGGCGCATAGCGCGTCCAGAAGATATAGCTCGCGAGCACCGCGATCGCGCCGATGCCGGTCGCGAGCAGCACGCCCTGCGCGCCGTAGTAGCGCACGAGAATGACGTTGCCGATGATCTTCGTCGCGAAGCCGATCAGCGAAATGACGGAGATCGCGCGATAGCGTGTCTCGCTCGCGAACAGCTGCACGAGCACGCACATGCCGAAGTAGAACGGCACTTGCAGCAGCCCGTAGCGAAAGAGCGTGGTGACGGCGATGGTGTCGTCGGCCGTGAACGCGCCTTTCTGAAACAGCAGCTTCACGACGTACGGCGCGAGCGCATACGCGAGGATGCTGCCGGTCAGGCCCAGTACGGTCATGATGCCGGACCACTTCAGCGCGGTGCTGCGTGCGCGCGCATGATCGCCGCGATGAAGAATCTCCGCGAGAATCGGCAAGGTCGCGCGCGTGATCGCAAGCGCGCCCATGCTGAGCACGAGCGAGAGCAGCCGGTTCGCGTAGCCGAGCGTCGCGATGGCGCCGTCGCCTTGCTGCGCCATGAAGTACTGATCGATCGGAAGCCACAGACTCGCGACGACCGCGCCGATCGTGAGCATGCCCATCGAGCGGATCGTCGATGGCCACTGCTTCGCGCGCATCGAAACGCGCGGCCGGGCGGGCATCGTGTCGGCGCGCCTGGCGAGCACGCGCAGCCACGCGGCCTGCACGACGAAGCCGAGCGACGTCCCCATGACGAGCGGAAAAATCGATTCGTTGTTGCGCGCGGCAAGCACGAAGACCAGCAGGCCGATGGCCGGCACGCATTCGAGCAAGGTGTTGATGTGCTTGCCCGACGCCTGCAGCCGCGACGACGAAATGCAGATCGTGAAGGTCAGCACGCCGACCGGCGTCATGCTGATGATCATCGCGCGGCACATGTCGCGTGTGGATTCGGCGAGACTGCCCGCGATGACATCGGCGAGATAAGGCCAGAAAAGCCATAGCAGAAGCGACGAGCCGAGGCCGAGCACGAGGCCCACGCCTTCCAGCTCGCCGAGAAAACCGTTGCGCTGCGACTTGTCTTCCTGAAGCGAGACGAGCGCGGGAACGAGCAGCACGGCGAGCACGTTCGTGAGCATCGTCGGCAGCCAGGTGACGAGCGTGAGCGCGAACTGATAGGCGTCGACCGTGCCGCTGATCCCGTAGCGATACGCGATCGCCATTTCCTTCGACGCGCCGATGCACTTCCCGGCGATCACGAAGATCAGCAGGACGACCGCGCTTCTTGCGATTCTCTTGTGATCCTGATGCACGCCGCCGAGACGTCGTCTCACCGATTGCACTGCTGCGCTCAGCACGGGTCCTCCTGCGTGGGAGCCTTTCGCCGCATGGCCTGACGTCGATACGAAAGCGCCATGCAACAGAAATCACGCGAAGGCCCGCGGCTTTCGCGTGAAAGAGGAGAGCGTGCACCAAAACGGGCGGCGTGACTGTTCGCTAAGGCACCTCGCCATGCCGAAGCCGGCCCTTCATACCGCGCCTGTCTGCCACGGACGCATGATGTAGCGCGCCGCCCGCTCGGGCGTGGCGTCGTCGGTCAGAATGCGCGCCGGGCAGCCGGCCACCGTGACGTTCGGCGGAATATCCTTCGTCACGACGCTGCCCGCGCCGATCGTCACGTTGTCGCCGATGGTCACGTCTTCGATGATGCAGACGTTCGGCCCGATATACACGTTGTTGCCGATGGTAGCCGCCTTGCCGTGATTCGATCCGATGGTCACGCCCTGCGAGATGTTGCAGTTCGCGCCGATGACCGCCGTCGGGTTTACCGCGATCGTGCCGATATGACTGATATAGAAGCCCGGCCCGATGCGCGTGCGCGGACTGATGACGAACCCGAAGCGGCGCTGCTTCAGACGCACGATGTGGTTGAGCACGAGGCGCATGGGCCGCGACGACGCGGCGCTCGCGAGGCGCAGCCAGAACATGTAGTTGAACCCTTCGTTCAGCATCAGTTGCTCGAGAAGGAGCATGACGCTGTACTCGCCCGTATAGCGATAGAGATCGCTTTTGATCAGATCAAAGGTTTTCATCGCGGTGTATCCGCTGGTCGTGTGATTTCTTGTAATACCTCCGGCCGGAATCGGCCGTTCCCCCAACTGTGCTGAGCGCACCAAATCCGAGACTAGTCTTTCTGTCCAACCGGGTCAGTGCGAAACGGAACATATGACCGGCTGGCAATCGAAACGATTCCAACTTTCGCCTGTTTTGTCTGTTGAATAAACCGGTTTCTTTAATCAGATCATTAGCGTTTCGCTCAAATCCCAGGCTGCGCGCGGGATTCGGCGGAAAATGATCCGATTCGTAAAAACCCGATAAGGGTAAGCCCTGTAGGGTCTTTCGTCTTTTGAATGAAAAAAGTTTTTGGACCGCACTTACAAAATCCGATTCGTCGGATGAATTCGTTTAAAACGGTGCTTACTTGAATGTAATGTTGGGACTGCAACCGTGCAGAAGCGGCAATTTTGGTGCGCGTCTGGATAATCGTCGGCGGATTGACCGGTCAATAAGGCGAAATAATCGGCGGATTGTTGCTCGTTTCGGCATACGAAAGGCGCTCTGCAAGCCCCACCGGGCCTTCCGAGGCCATAGGTCGCGTTCTCGGCGGGTGAACGTTCGTGTCGTTATAAACGATTCTTCAGATGATTATTAGTCATCGTACCTCAACTGGTTTGAAGTGGTGTTATTCATCTACCGTATTAACATTAAAAAAGCCGTAGATTAATTTGCTCGCCGTCGATTAAAAGCGGAAATGCACAGCAATAAAGACGCGAAAAAGCAAAATAATAAGTTACAAGCGTACATTTTGTAACAAGCGCCGGGTAGAAACGCCTCGTAACAATCTGTAGGATTTAAAAAAGACGGTAATTACTGCCGTCAGACTTCAGCGCTTCATCAGCCCGTTCGCGGGCCAATCAAGCGCGGGGTTGAGTGGGTACTTCCGGATTATCTGGCTCTCCCGACTCTGGTTCGTCCAATCCCGAAGTCGTCATGTTTTTCGCCGAGATGCCTTTCGGAGTCGCCGTGTGCGGCTGTCGAGCGCTGAGCGGCGCAATCGTTTGCGCCTGCTGAATTTGCGTTGGTCATCTCACGCCCATAAAGAAACGTTGCGTGCGGCCGTAGTCGCATGAACGGGTCCGCCCGTCGACAACGCACAACCAACTCGGAAAGACAATGCTTTCGAACAACACTCAGGCAGACACCCAAGCAGACAACACCGTCGTCGACACGCGTATCGCAACCCGTCGCAAACTCCTGACCTCGCTTATCGCGGGTAGCGGCGCGTTTGTGCTCGCCGCATGCGGCGGCGGCAGCGACAGCGCGGCCCCCGATTCGGTCGCCGATCGCTGGAGACGCCGTAACACTGGCAGCGGCGCCTCGACGGCGACGCCCGCGAGCTCGGCTTCGTCGGCAAGCGCCACGACGACCGCCAGCGCGCCGGCCGCGGCAAGCTCGACGAACGCCGCCAGCACGAACACCGCAGGCACCATCAACGCATCGTCGTTCGGCGTGAAGGCCGACGGCTCGACCAACGACCGCGCCGCGCTGCAAGCCGCCATCGACGGTTCCGTCGGTCAGATTCTCCTGATCTCGGGCCAGGTCCGCATCGACACGACGGGTCTCAAGCTGCGCACGAACACGCACATCCGCTTTGCGTCGGGCGCTTCGATCAAGCTGCTCCCGCACAACGCCGACATCTACCAGATGATGCTCATCGAAGACGTGAGCAACGTCATCGTCGAAAACGCGTACCTCGACGGCAGCAAGGAGCTGAACTCGGCTTCGGGCGGCGAGCACGGCATGGGCTTCTCGATCATCGGCGCACAGAACGTGCACCTGATCGCGCCGACCACGATCAACACGTGGGGCGACGGCATCTACATCAACGATAGCCAGAGCAAGAAGAACACGCCGACGTACAACCTCGTCGTCGACAACCACAAGGCCGACGGCTGCCGCCGTCAGGGTGTGTCGATCATCTCGGGCGACACGATCACGTTCAACAGCCCGATTTGGCAGAACATCACCGGCACGGCGCCGGCTTGCGGTCTCGACTTCGAACCGAACGACAACTCGGCCGTGTTCAAGAGCATCACGATCAACAGCCCGACGACGGCGAACTGCAAGGGCGGCGGCATCAACGTGTGGTTCGGCTCGCTGCCGGGTCCGATCAGCAAGACGGTCACGATCGCGATCAACAACCACGTCGACACGACCAGCCCCGGCGGTTCGTTCGCGGTTCAGGGTCTGTCGCTCGACGGCTACATCGTCAACGGCCAGATCAGCAGCACGAATCCGAAGTGGAAGTACCCGCTGATCGTCGAGCAGTGGGACAACGCGGGTCCGCGCATCAACGTGCAGAACCCGACGATCGTCAAGTCGTAATCGGCGATGAAATGAAAAACGCCATGCGGATGAATTTTCCGCATGGCGTTTTTTGCTTTTCCGCGCCGCCTACTTGAGCCAGTTGAGATTCACGGAATTGGCGATCGCCTGCAGCCCCGCCTGATTCGGATGCAGATGGTCGCCGCTGTCGTACGCACCGAGCATGACAGGCGGATTGGCCGGATCGCCGAGCGCGGCGGCCTGATCGAGCACGGCGTCGCAGCCGCTGTCGGGCGTCGCGACGAACGCGTTCACCGCTTGCCGCGTCGCTTCGATGTCGGCCGTCCACGGCGACACGCCCTCGAACGGCGTGAGCGTCGAGCAGATCGCCTTGACGCCCGCCGCGTGCGCGCTCTGCGTCAGTTGCGCGAACGCGCTGTTCAGGCGCGCGGCCGTCGGCGGCGATCCGCCGATCAGGTTGTTGACGGCATCGTCGGAAATGATGACCCACTTGACGTTGTACTTGTCGAGCACGTCGCGCTGGAAGCGCGTGAGGCCGGCATCGCCCGCGTCGTTCGTGAAGAAATCGTTGCCGGCGATACCCTGATTCAGCACGCCGACCGTCATGCCCGCCTGCTGCAGACGCGCGGCGAGCAGGTTGGGCCAGCGGCCGTTCGTGTTCGGCGGCGAATCGATGCCGTCCGTGATCGACGCGCCGAACGCGACCACCGCGCCCGTCGCACTGGCGTTCTGCACGACGACGTCGGTGAGGAAGTAATACGACTGCGCGCCGAGCGCGTTGACCACGCCGCCCGCGAATTCGGTGTCGGCGCTGACATCGCCGGGCGCGACGTACACGTCCTGCAGGCCTTCGGCGTGACCGGTGGTTTCCGATGGCGTCTGCTGCGGGAGATAGGCGCTGACGACGATGTCCGACATCGCCGGCACCGCGATCGCGATCGGATCGCTCATCTCCGTCTTGCCGGGCGGAATCGTCACGAAGGGCTGACCGTTGAAGGTGACGGCCCGGTCGCTGCCCGGCACGGTGCGTTTGCCGTCGGCGCGCAACGCGACGCGCACGTCGCCGATCACGAGCGGCTCGCTGCCGTACTGATTGGAAAACTGGACGCCGGCGGCCGTCCCGCCGATGCTCGTGTGCACGATCTGCCGGATCGTCTGATTATTGAAGCCGCCGCCGCCGACGATCATCGGCGCGGTGCTCCAGGTACCGGTCCACGGCAGGGTAGCGCTGATGTTCTGCGCAAAACTCGACGACGTAAGCGGCAAGGCGAGCGCGGTGGCCACGAGGGCTCGCTTGAGGCGAGGAAATCGCTTGTTCAACTTGTTCTCCGAAACCAGCCTGGAATGAGATAGACGTCTCGCAGTGCGCGAGACTTTTGGCGGGCGCATGTGGCCACAGCGCGCCGGGGTGCGCGGCGAAATCTTTGAATGCGTTTGTTTCGCCTTGGTGAATCGGAGCACCATTTGTGCGCGTGCTCTGTGCGCGCGCGCTCATTTCGGCCGATAGGCAAGTCTTTCGTCGCTAGCTCGCAACTAACTGTCTACGCAAGCCCCCGCCTTTGTTCGCGGGCGGCGTAAGCGTTTACGGTTGCACGTCGGAAGCGGGCGCCGGAGAGCTTGCAGTTTCGCCGGGCGTGGGCAGGATCGGCGGCATCGTCGTAAACACTGGCGGTTGCGGCGGCTCTTCGGTCACTTCGGCGGCGGGTTCCGAAGGCGGCCGCTTCGGACGCACCGGATGCTGCGCCGCCGTCTGCGCGGTTTTCGGCTTGCCCGGCTTCGGCGCTTTCGAGAACGTCTCGTCAAACCAGGTTTTTGCGTTCGTGAGCATCGTTTGCCACATGCCCGGCGCTTCCTGCGTATCGAAGCGCGCGCGGGCATCGATCAGATGCGAACGCAGCGAACGCTGCATGAAGTCGCCGACGATCGGCAACGCGCTGTGCGCGCCTTGGCCCCAGTAATCGCTGCGCAGCGTGACGCGGCTGTCGTTGAAGCCGACCCACGCGCCCGCGACGAGTTGCGGATGCATCAGGATGAACCAGCCGTCGGCGTTGTCCTGCGTAGTGCCGGTCTTGCCCGCGACATCCGCGCGAATGCCGAAGCGCGTGCGGATCGTCGTGCCGGTGCCGCGGTTGATGACGTCGCGCATCACATCGACGAGCTTGCGCGTCGCATCGACGGACAGCGCGCGCTCGGGCGTGCTCTCGAACTGCGCGAGGACTTCGCCGTCCTTGTTCTCGATGCGCGTGACGAGCAGCGGCTCCATATAACTGCCGTCGTTCGCGATCGTGCCGTACGCCGACACCATTTCCCTCAGCGTCACCGGGCTCGTGCCAAGCGCGAGCGACGGCACCACGTCGAGATGACTGTCGCGCACGCCCATGTCACGCGCGAGCCGCGCGACGCGTCCCGGACCGACTTGTTCCATCAACTGCGCGGTGATGCGGTTCTTCGAATACGCGATGCCGTCGCGCAGGCTCACGGGACGGCCCGACGGCGGCGAGTCGTCGGTCGGGCGCCAGATTTCGTCGCCGCGAATCGGGATTTCGACGGTCTGATCGACGATCGTATCGGCCGGCTTCGCGCCGCGCTCGAACGCCGCGCCGTAGACGAAAGGCTTGAAGGTCGAGCCGGGCTGGCGGCGCGCCTGCGCGACGTGATCGAACGGATCCTGCGTGAAATCGCGGCTGCCGACCCACGCCTTGATCTGCCCGTTGCGCGGATCGAGCGCGACGAACGCGGCCTGCACGCGCGTCTTGTCCTCGCACAGCGCCTGCATGAAGGCGCGGTCCGAGCCGAGTTTCTTGATGGCGTCGGCGTCGTTCGCGCCGCCCGTGCGCAGCGCGCGGTATGCGTCCGTCTCGCGGATGAACGCGTGCCCGAGATCGGCGTTCGCGTTCGCGCAAGCGGCGCGGCCGCCCCACGCCGCGTTGGCGATCGATTGCAACTGGTTGCCCTGCAGCGCGAGCGCGTTCGCCGCCATCGCCTGCAGACGCGAATCGATGGTCGTGCGCACGACGAGGCCATCGGAATAGATGTTGTAGTCGTTGTCGTCGGCCCACCCGATCAGCCATTTGCGCAACTGCTGCGCGAAGTGCGGCGCGCGGCCGGGCTCTTCCGTCTGCCGCTCGAAGTCGATGCGCAGCGGACGTTTCTTCAGCGCGTCGAGTTTGGTCGCCGGCAAGTGGCCGAACTTGACCATCTGCCCGAGGACGATGTTGCGCCGGTCGAGCGCGCGCTCCGGATTGATCACCGGGTTGTAGTAACTGTTGCCCTTCAACATGCCGATGAGCGTCGCGCTTTCGAGCACGTCGAGCTGGCCGGCGGATTTGTCGAAGTAAGTGCGCGCGGCCATTTCGATGCCGTACGCGTTGTACAGGAACGGCACCGTGTTCAGATACGTTTCGAGAATCTCGTCCTTCGAATAGAGCGCTTCGATCTTGAACGCCGTGATCGCTTCCTTCAGCTTGCGCGTGAGCGTCTGCGAGCGGCCGATTTCCTCGGGATACAGATTGCGCGCGAGCTGCTGCGTGAGCGTCGAGCCGCCTTGCCGGTCGCCCGAGAACGTGCGCAGCGCCGCGCCCGCCGTGCGCCGGAAGTCGATGCCGTGATGCTGATAGAACCGCCGGTCTTCGGTCGAGATGAGCGCGTCGATCACCTGCGGCGAAATCTGCTTGAGACTCACCCATTCGCGATGCGTCGGCTTGAATTCGGCGAGGAGCTTGCCGTCGGCGGAATAGATCTGCGCGGGCTGATCGACTTTTGCACGGCGGATATCGCGGATACCGGGCGTGAACGGAATCAGCACCAGCACATAGATAAGAAAGAGCGCCGGCAGAAGGAGCAGCGAACGCGCACGCAGATGCGGACGCAGCCGCGATGCGAGGCGAGCCAGAATCGCCTTGGCCCAGGCTTTGAAATCAGACGCGGTCACAACGAAACGGGATGCCCGGACATGGAAAACCCTGAATCGTAGCGTAATTTTTCAGCAGGTCTTTCGCAAAAGTGTCGCCGACGCTACACCGCCCGCGTTCCCGCCGATTCGCCGATTGGAAACGCCGTCGTCGAAAGCACCTCACGCAACACGACGAACGTGCGGATCTGCCGCACGCCCGGCAGATAGAGCAGCTTTTCGGCGTGGAGCCGGTTGAAGCTTTCGCTGTCGCGCGTGCGGATCAGCATGAAGAAGTCGAATTCGCCGGTCACGACGTGGCATTCCATGCAGCCGGGCACTTTCTGAGCGGCTTTCTCGAAGGCGTCGAAGGAATCGGGCGTCGAGCGGTCGAGGATCACGCCGATCAAGACGAGCATGCCGGCATCGAGCGCTTTCGGATCGAGCAGCGCGACGGTCGCGCGGATCAGCCCCGCTTCGCGCAGCCGCTCGACGCGCCGCAGACACGCGGGCGGACTCAGATTGACCTTCTCCGCGAGCGCGACGTTCGAGATCGACGCATCGCGCTGCAACTGACGCAGGATCGCGCGATCGACGCGATCGGTCTGGACGCTTGCCGGATGCGGGTTTGGAGCGGATGCGGTTTTTTTCATTGCTTCAACAGGCTCTTGTGCGAAATAAAAGTTAGCGAACAGCGTCTCGCGTCCAAAAACGTTAGGCCGAACGGCATTTTTTCGCAACCCGATCCGTCACGAGAATCTCTACGATTCTGTCCATGCAGTCCCACCATCACGAGGATGCCGACATGAATCTGCAACGTTTTCCCCGCTATCCGCTCACGTTCGGACCGACGCCCATTCAGCCGCTCAAGCGCCTGTCCGCGCATCTCGGCGGCAAGGTCGAGTTGTATGCGAAGCGCGAGGACTGCAACAGCGGCCTCGCGTTTGGCGGCAACAAGACGCGCAAGCTCGAATATCTGATTCCCGAGGCGATCGCCGAAGGCTGCGACACGCTGGTTTCCATCGGCGGCGTGCAGTCGAACCAGACGCGCCAGGTCGCGGCGGTCGCGGCGCATCTCGGCATGAAGTGCGTGCTCGTGCAGGAAAACTGGGTCAATTACTCCGATGCCGTCTATGACCGCGTCGGCAATATCCAGATGTCGCGGATGATGGGCGCGGACGTGCGCCTCGTCGCCGATGGCTTCGATATCGGCATCCGCAAAAGCTGGCAGGACGCGATGGAAAGCGTGCGCGCGGCGGGCGGCAAGCCGTTTCCGGTGCCGGCGGGTTGCTCGGAGCATCCGCTGGGCGGCCTCGGTTTCGTCGGCTTCGCGGAGGAAGTGCGCGCGCAGGAAGCGGAGCTGGGCTTCAAGTTCGACTACATCGTCGTGTGCTCGGTGACGGGCAGCACGCAGGCGGGCATGGTGGTCGGCTTCGCGGCGGATGGGCGCGCGCGGCGCGTGATCGGCATCGATGCATCGGCGAAACCGGAGCAGACGCACGAACAGATTCTGCGGATCGCGAAGCACACGGCGGAACTCGTCGATCTCGGCCAGGACATCACGCGCGACGACGTGATTCTCGATACGCGCTTCGGCGGCCCCGAATACGGCCTGCCGAACGAAGGCACGCTCGAGGCGATCCGTCTGTGCGCGCGGCTCGAAGGCGTGCTGACCGATCCCGTCTACGAAGGCAAATCGATGGACGGCATGATCCAGATGGTGCGCAACGGCGAATTCCCCGAAGGCTCGAAAGTGCTCTACGCGCATCTCGGCGGGGTGCCCGCGCTCAACGCGTACAGCTATCTGTTTCGCAACGGCTAGAACGCGCTGCGGAATGCGTCGAACAATGCGGCGACGCGTTCCGACGTATCCGCTTCGAAGACTGGCATGCGCGAGCCGAGCAAGTGCGTGAGGATCGGCGGCGCGGGATCGCCGGGGCGCAGGATCGCGAGAATCTGCGCGCGGAGGTTTTCATCGACGAGCGCGGCCGTGTCGCGGCCGAGAAGCGCCGCGCCCGCGATATCCGGATCGTGTCCGTGGCGCTCGACGAGATCGAAGGCATCGGCATAAAGACGATCGAGGTTGCCGGCTTGGGCGTAACGCGCCATCAGAAAGAGCAGGTCGATCGCGTCCTTGCGGTCGGCGGCGTGCCGGTCTTGCCACGCGATGATCTTCAGCATCGCCTGCGCGGGCAGCGAAGCGACCGGCACGACGAGATCGCGCGTGACGCGCACGGCGAGCGCCGCATCGAGCGCCTGGCGAAAACCCGCGACGTTCATCCGCACCGAACCATCCGGCGGCCACGCGATTTCGCCGTGCGCGTCCTGCACGCCGCCGAAGGGCACGATATCGAGCCACGTGCGCTCGCCGGTCTGCGGCGCGTTGAAATTCAGCCGATGCGCCGAGCCTTTCGGCGCGGTGAAATGCCCCGACGCGACGAGCGCTTGCCGCAGCGCGTCGTGGTCGGTCCAGCTTTGAATCGAGATGCCGATATCGACGTCGGCGGTGGCGCGCGTCGCCTCGATGTCGTGGACGTGCGTGAGCAGGATGTCGCGCGCGCTCGCGCCGCCGACGAACCACGCGATGTTCGTCGCGTGCGACGCGGCGACGACTTCGCGCAGCATCGCGGAAAAGACGCCGGCGAGCGGGCGATGCGGCAGCAGTTCAAGCGGCAAGATAGCGTTCACGCAGCATCCTGGCGGTTTCGAGATTGCGCGGGTCGCCGCTCGCGACGAGATCCGCATAGACGATGAGCGGCGCGACGACGTTCGGCGGAAGACCATCGACGGGCGCGAGCGCCACGGGCGCGCGCAGGAATTCGACGTTTCCGGCGGGATCGGGCCGCAACCGCGCCGCCTTGATCCATTCGCGCGGCGCGGCGTCGGCGCAATACGCGGTGACGGTCGCGGGCTTCAGGTATTCCGTGAGTATCGCTGCGGCCGGCTCGCCGCCGAACTGGCATTGACCCGGCAGGCCGGGCACGTCGCGCCACCAGTCGTTCGACTCCGCGCGATAACGCCCGATCAGCAGCGATTCGCGCAATTGCCGCGGATACAGCGTCACCCATTCGTCGATGAGCCGTTCCTTGTCGGCGATTTGCAGGCCGGCGCCGTCGGGCCGCTCGAATACATCGCGATGATCGATGAGCGCCCGCACCGCGTTTTGCACCGTGCCGTGGCTCACGCCCGCGTGTTGCGCGATATCGCGATAGCCCCGTTGCAGCAGCGCGGGCGTGATGAGCAGGGCGGCCGTGACGCGCAACGTCGACTTCGTCCAGGTTTTCGAGCGGCGCGCCTTGCCGTGCGCGACGCGCGGACGGCCCGACACGATCACGATGACGCCATCGCCTTCGATGACGCTCGCGTTGCCGGCGAGATCGAGGGCATCGACGTTCAGATCGCGGCAGGCGCGGATCATGTCGGGTGAGAGATGCGCGGTAACGAGCGCGGGTTTCGCGCCGCCGTTCTGCGCGACCGAGGCGCTGAACGCGGATAACGCGCTGAACCGGTCGATGTTTTCCCGCACGATGACAGGGCGCTTGAAGCGCGCGCCGCCGACGCGGAATTCGATGGCGGCGTCGTAGCCGCCGCGCGCGGGTGGTTTGACGCTGCGTGCGGCGAAGCCGGTCGCCTCCGTGAAGGCGGCTGCGGCGGCTTCGGCGAGTTGGTCGGTGGGTGGCATCGGCGGGTTGGGCGTCCAATTTTGGTCAGTGTACACGAAACGTGGACAGAGATAAAAGTTGGACGGAGTTCGTCTTGCCGAAATCCACTCTAAGAATCATGAGGTGCGGATCCCTACCCGACACCGCATTTCCCCTTCACGCCAATCAAAGATAACTACAAACGTAATCCAGCGTTTCCGTCACGTCGATATCGAATCGGCTTTTGCCCGGCACCGAGAACGATTCGCCCGCCTTATACGTCTTCCACTCATCGCTGCCGTCGAGCCGAATACGGCACTGGCCTGCCTGCACCTCCATGAGTTCGGGCGCGTCGGTGCCGAAGTTGAGCGTGCCCGGCAGGATCACGCCGAGCGTTTTCCTGGTGCCATCGGCGAAGAGAACCGTGTGCGACACGCACTTGCCGTCGAAGTAGACATTGGCGCGTTTGATGACGGAAACCTGATCGAATTGCGTTGCGGCGGTCATGATGATGGTCCTTTGGACGGTTGCGAGGGATGGTCCGCCATCATACAAAAAAGGCGATGCGACTCACATCGCATCGCCTGTTTCGAGCCAGCAGGAACAATCAGCGATTCACGAGCCGTTTCGGCATCAGGACCGAATGCAACCGCATGTGGAGGCAAGACAGTCGCGAGAGCGTTTCAGGTATAAACCGCGATTGTCAGAGTTCCAAAACCGATACGATAGAATCGCGAACCAACTTCTGCTCGCGTTGGCAACGTTAGCGATCTTTCGCTTCATCTATTTATTCGCCGATCAATAGCTAGTTCGGACAGACTCATGGCAATAGCGATTCGAGGCGCTGGCATGCCCTTCAAGACATGCTGACGCTGTCGGCATACGGAGGATTGTTTCTTGCCGCATTCGGCGCAGCCACCCTTCTGCCTCTTCAATCGGAGGCTGTGCTTGTGGGCTTGCTGCTGAGTAAAAGCTATTCAACTGCAACGTTGATACTGGTCGCGACGATCGGCAACGTGTTGGGTTCACTGGTCAATTGGGTTTTGGGGCGATACATCGAGCGCTTCAAGAGCCGCCGCTGGTTTCCAGTGTCAGACGAGAAATTGGACCGCGCGCAGCGCATGTATCAACGTTTAGGGAAATGGTCGCTCTTGCTTAGTTGGGCGCCCGTCATTGGTGATCCTCTTACTCTCCTGGCTGGGGTGATGCGTGAGCCTCTTCTGCCATTCGTCGCGTTGGTCACGGTTGCGAAGCTCGGACGTTACCTTGTCTTGGCGGCTGTGACGATGCGATTGATCTAGATCGGTCGGCATCTTCAGATGTGTCCGCGCGCTGATACCCAGGCGACGCCGGGAACGCTTGTCTCGACGTAGTCATGGGGAATCGCCTCGCCTTTCTCCGAAGGCGAGGGGCTGCAACATAATGGAATCAGTCGAACATGTCGGGCTGCGTGGCGACGAGATCGTTCCAGATCGTCTGGAAGTGCAGCCAGCCGATGTAGTCGCTGCCCACATGCTCCCGGCTATAGCGCGCGCGGTCTTCGGGCACGAGCTTGGGCGTGATGCCGGTCGCTTCGATCATCAGTTGTTGCTGGCAGCAACGCTCGAGCGCGATGAACCAGAACGCCGCCGAATCGATGCTGTGGCGGCTCGCCGTGAGTAGGCCATGATTCTGATGGATCGCGGCCTTCACGCCCTTGAACGCATTCGCGACCTTGTTGCCGCCCTTCACTTCGACGGCGACCTTGCCGGCTTCATCGCCGATCACGACGTGGTCTTCGAAGAACGCGCACGCGTCCTGCGACATCGGAATGAGCGGCTTGCCGAGCGCCGCGAAGGCGGTGCCGTAGACGGTATGCGCGTGGCACATCGCGACGATGTCCTGATGCTGCTCATGCACGGCCGCGTGCAGCACGAAGCCCGCGCGATTGACCGCGTAATCGCCTTCGACCACGTTGCCCTGATGATCCGCGCAGATCAGGTTAGACACCTTCACTTGCGCGAAGTGGACGGCCATCGGATTGGTCCAGTAAAGCGACGGATGCTCCGGATCGCGCACGGTGAGATGGCCCGCGAACCCGTAATCGAAGCCCTGCAGCGCGAAGGCGCGGCACGCGGCGACGAGGCGCTCCTTCAGGTACTGACGATGTTCCGCGTGGCTCGCAAACGTGGGCAGCTCGGGGAAGATCAAGCCTTGCTGCTCCGGCTGATAGATCGATACGCGGCCCTTGAGATCGATGGCCTGATCGGCGGTCTTTGCGGGGGTCTCCATGACGTCGCTCATCTTTTCGCTCCATGCGGATAGAAGTGGGTATGTCACGCATGGTGCCGGTAGCGATGCTTGCGCACAAACGAAGGTTGTTCAACGTGGCATGAGTCACATTCATGCGCCAAAGGTTTGAAGCGGCTGCCGAATTCGAAATTCGCCGAGGTTTAGACGATGCAACATTTTTCGCCGAGCCGCGAAACCGCGACGGTTCACGTCCGCATCCTGTGCCAAGCCTTTGGAAATCCCGCGGACGCGCGTCGCATAAGGCTTTCGCGCGACTCGGCATCGGGGCTTTAAAAACGACGCGCATCGCCGTTAACCACCTTTGCAACATTTTTAGCGTGCGGGCTGTTTCTGCTACGACAAGGCTTTCGAGCCTCCGATTGGCTTCGTTTCGCTAGATGAGCGCATCGGCGGAGCCTGCTCTGACAAGACATTCGCCAGACGAAAACGTTTGGCGTTCTGCTGCCATCGCCCGCGATCCGTCTGAAGGTCGCTTTTCACGGGTGAATCAATTTTCTTCGTACTTGAGCGCACGTTCTCGGCGCTTTGCGTGGGGAATCGCGCAAAGTCCTGTTGGTATAAGGATTGGCGTTCGCTGGCACACCTCTCGCTAATGTATGACCACGCACGAACATCGCTGCGGTATCAAACAAGCAGAAGCAGCGGGTTCGTACTACGGGGCTGGACGCAACAGGTTCGATGTATGCCATCAGACGCATGCGCGAATCCTGTTGCGAGCCAGAAGAAATCAAAAGCGCGAAGCGCAAACGCACGAGACTAAGAAAAATGTTGACACTTCAATCCGATCTGCACGGCAATCATCTGTTGGGCGCGCTTCCGGCGCAGGAATGGCAGGCTATCGCACCGCATCTCGAGCTGGTCCAGTTGCGCACGGAGCAGTTGTTGTGCGATTCCGGGCAGCGCATTCATCACGTGTATTTCCCGACCACGGCGATCATTTCGCTGCTGCATACGATGGAAGACGGCGGTTCCGTTGAAGTCGCGGCGGTGGGACGTGAGGGAATGTCGGGGGTTCCGGTGCTGACGGGCGGCGACACGATGCCGACGCGCGTGCAGGTGCAATGTGCGGGCTTTGCGTATCGCATGAGCGCGGGTGCGTTGCGTGAGCACTTCGGCCGTTCCGACTTTCTGCGCCGCGTGATGTTGCTGTACATGCAAGCCCTGCTGACGCAAGTGGCGCAGACGGCCGCGTGTAATCGTCATCACTCGCTGTCGAAGCAACTGTGCCGTTGGTTGCTGATTCAGACGGATCGCACGCCGTCGGATCAACTGCGTGTGACGCAGCAGATGATCGCCGATATGCTCGGCGTGCGCCGTGAAGGTGTGACGGAGGCGGCTGGCAAGCTGCACGATGCGGGGCTGATTCATCACAGCCGTGGGTGTATCAAAATTCTCGATCGTGCGGGACTCGAGGAGCGGGCTTGTGAGTGCTATGGCATCGTTAAGCGCGAGTTTGATCGGATGTTGCCGCGGCGTGCGGCCGAGGCGTTGGCTTAAGCTGTTTTTGGTTCTGTCGCTGGATCCCGTTTTCTTAGTGATCTATTGGCACTGCCCCTGTGCGGGGCGGCAGTCACCTTCTTTGCCGTCGACCAGAGTTAGCGCTTTAGTGCTTACTCTGGTCCTGTGCAAAGAAAGCAACCAAAGAAAGCAGCTTTTCAGGCCCGCGGTCACACGCACGTTGGGTAATTCTCTCGTCGCGGATGGCACTCGCCTAAAGAGTGCCCTCATCACAATAACGGGGCTTGGATCGCGCACGGTCTGACGAGCTAGTTTTCCAAGGACACTGGTTCAGCCCGAAAGAGCTTCGGCACAGCGCTACGCGCTGCCGCCGGCTATGCAAGGGAAACCAAGGGGGCGGCGATTGCAGTGAGATGGAGACGTTAGTAGAGAAGCACGCGCGGACCCGATTGACCGGTCGGCCGCGAAGCGGGCCGGAGCTATTTGGTGCTGAACCCGTTTGTTATGTGGTGCGATGTGGCAGACCGTGCGCGAGCCGAGCCCGATTAGGTGTTTGAGGGCACTCTTTAGGCAGCCCACGACGGACGAGAGAACTACCCAAATTGCGTGTGACCGCGGGCATCAGTAGCTGCTTTCTTTGCTTACTTTCTTTGCAGCAGCAAAGAAAGTGAGTGCCGCCCCGCACAGGGGCAGTGCCAATAGACCGACGCGAAAGCGGGATCCGGCGAAAGCGAAAGCACGGCGAACAGAGGGCGATTCAAACTTCAAACAAGAGCCCGACTAGCCCGCCCCCGCAACCAATTGATGCTGGCAAAGAGCAGAACAGCAAACACGATCAGCATCGTAGCAACAGCAAGAATGGAAGGATCGATGGAATCGCGAATACCGCTCCACATCTGCCGCGGCACGGTTCGCTGATCCGGCCCGCCGATAAAGAGAATGACGATAACTTCATCGAACGAAGTAGCAAACGCGAACACGCTGCCGGTAGCCACAGCCGGCGTAATGAGCGGCAAGGTCACGCGCCGGAAGGCGATCCACGGCGTCGCCCCGAGCCCCGACGCAGCACGCAAGAGACTTTGATCGAAGGACAACAACGACGCCGTCACGGTAATCACGACAAAGGGCGTGCCAAGCGCCGCATGCGCGAAGATCACACCGGGATAAGAGTTGACGAGCCCGAGCGGCGCAAAGATCAGATAGAAGCCGGCCGCGACAACGACAATCGGCACGATCATCGGCGAAATGATGATCGGCATGATGACCGAGCGCAGCGGAAACTGCGAACGCGAAAGGCCGAGCGCTGCAAGCGTGCCGAGACACGTCGCGATCAACGTCGACGCCGCACCAATGCCGATGCTGTTCAAAAGCGAGCGCTGCCAGTCGGGACTCGTGAGCGCCTGCTCATACCAGCGCAACGAAAACCCCTGCAACGGATAAGAAAAGTAGGATCCCGAATTGAACGACAAAGGGATGATCGCCAGAATCGGCGCGACGAGAAAGAACAGCACGAGCGCGGTATGCACGCGCACCCATCGGGAAGCGATGCGTTCGGTCAGCACCCTGTTGCGTGATTCCGTCATGGAAGAATGGCCCTTAACCGAAGCGCAACCGGTCGATGCCGACGATGCGGTTGAACAGGAAATAGAAGATCGCGGTGAAGATCACGAGGTACGCCGAGAGCGCGCCCGCAAGCCCCCAATTGAGCTGCGTATTCGTCTGCAGCGCGATGAGCTGGCTGATCATTTCATCGCCCGCGCCGCCGAGCAGCGCGGGCGTGATGTAGTAGCCGAGCGCGAGCACGAAAACGAGAAAGCATCCCGCGCCGACACCCGGCAACGTCTGCGGTATGTACACGCGCACGAACGCGGTGAACGGATGCGCGCCGAGCGATTGCGCCGCGCGCAGATAGACCGGCGACACGCCTTTCATCACCGAGAAGATCGCCAGAATCATGTACGGCAGCAACACATGCGTCATGCCGATCAACACGCCCGTGCGATTGAAGATGAGCGGCAGCGGATGCGTCGCGAGACCGAGTCCCGTCAAGAGGCCATTGATGACACCGCCCGGCTGCAGCAACACATACCACGCAGTCGTGCGTACGAGCAGCGACGTCCAGAACGGCACGATCACGAAAAGCATTAGGCGGTTGCTGCTTTGCGTCGGCAGATTCGCGAGCAGCCATGCGACCGGATAACCGAGCACGAGGCACAGCAGCGTGACGGACGCGCTGATCGATATCGTGCGCAGAAACGCCTGTCGATACACCGACGAGTTATCCGCCACGAACGCGACGTTGCCTTGCGGCGTCACTTGCGCATCGACGGCGGCAAGCAGATAGTCCGGCGTCGGCGACGTGGCCGCGCGTTTCAACAGACGCCAGATCTCCGGCGAGTTCCAACGTTCATCCATGTCGATCAAAACCGGCTTCCACGCGGGCGGCGTCTCCTCGCGCACGCTGCGCGCGGTCCGCATCAGCAAGCTGCGAAACTCGGGCTGCGCGAAGTTGAGCCTGCGCGCGACGGTGCCGAGTTGCCCGTTCTGTTGCGCATCCTTCAGGCCCGAGGCGAGCAGCGCGAACAGATGTTCATCGGGCACGCCGCGGCCGTCCCAGGCATCGAGAGCACGAGTGAGCGCCGGCATGCTGTCCGGCACCTCCTTGTTCTCGACACTGCGCGCAAGCAGCATCGCGATTGGCGCGATGAACGTCGACAGCAAAAACACGATCAGCGGCAAGGCAAGCAACAACGCCTGCACCGATGCGCGGCGGCGCGCTCTTTGATACGAGGCGCGGCCATCGGCT
Source organism: Caballeronia sp. AZ7_KS35 (assembly GCF_023631045.1). Classification (NCBI taxonomy): domain Bacteria; kingdom Pseudomonadati; phylum Pseudomonadota; class Betaproteobacteria; order Burkholderiales; family Burkholderiaceae; genus Caballeronia; species Caballeronia sp. AZ7_KS35. The sequence goes on from NZ_JALQDV010000047.1 coordinate 147,294, forward strand.
CTCGTCGGAGAACCGGCGGCGTGCGCGTGAATCGATGCAGGCATGTCGTTACTCTCATCCATGAACAGCGTTATTGCGTGAGCCAGACCTGGAAGCGCTTGTTGATCTGATCTGCGTTGTCGGCCCAAAAGTTCGCGTTGATCTGCACCGCGCGCTTGAAGTTATCCGGCGCGGTCGGCATGTCGGCGAGTCGCTGCTTGTCGACGAGCGCGACCGCATCCTTACGCGGCGGCGCATACGCGATGTACTTCGAGAGATCCGCCGATGCCTTCGGCTGCGCTTGCGACACGATGAACTTCGCCGCGGTATCGGCGTGCTTCGCGCCCGTCGGAATAGCCCACCACTCGAAGTCGTAGACTTGCGCGTCCCACACGGCCTTGAACGGCTTGTTGTCTTTCTTCGCGGCGTCGTCGATGCGGCCGTTGTAGGCCTGCACCATCACGACCGCGCCATCGGCGAGCAGTTGCGGCGCCTGCGCGCCAGATTCCCACCACACGATGTTCTTCTTGATCGTGTCGAGCTTCTTGAACGCGCGATCGACGCCGGCGGGCGTGCCGAGCACCTTGTAGACATCTTTCGGGTCGACGCCATCGGCGATCAGCGCCCATTCCATCGACACCTTCGGCGACTTGCGCAGGCCGCGCTTGCCGGGGTATTTCTGCAAATCGAAGAAGTCGTTGACAGTGGTCGGCGCGGTCTTCAGCTTGCTAGCGTCATAGGCATAGACCGTGGACCACACCATGCTCGCAACCGCGCAATCGCTGATCGAGCCGGGGATGAAGTCGCTCGTCTTGCCGAGCATCTTCTTGTCGAACTTCTGCAGCAGGCCTTCATCGCATGCGGTGATCGCGTCGTTGGTTTCCAGATCGATGAGATCCCACGTCGTGTTCTTCGCCTGCTCCATCGCGGAGAGCTTGGCGAGGCCGCCGTCATACGATTCGGTCGAGAAGTTCACGCCCGTTGCCTGCGTGAACGGTTCGAACCAGGCTTTCTTGGCGGCGGCTTCGAACGCGCCGCCGAACGTCACGACGGAGAGTGTCTCCGCCGCCTGTGTCGAGATAGTTGCAAATGCAAATACTGCGAGTGCGGCGCATTGTGCTTTGATGTGATTGCGCATGTCAGTTGGCTCCTGCGGGTGCGGTCGGGATGAGAGAAGGTGAGGGCGGTGTGCTCGGGGCAATCGCGGGCGCGTTTTTTGGCGCCATCATCGCGAGAATCTTGCAGTCGTCGTGACGCCACGCGATATCGATCGTGCTGCCTGCGCAGGGCAATGCGTGACGCTGGGTATTGGGCACTTTGACGACGATGGAATCGCGCGAGCCGAGCTTCAGATGCACGCGATGATGATCGCCGCAGTACACGAGCTCCTCGACGCGTGCGCGCACGACGTTGCTGTGCTCGTCCGCGTGCGCGTCTTCCGTGCCGGGAATGTGCGCGCGTTCGGGGCGCAGCGCGAGCATCGCTTCATCGCCGGCGCGCAGGCCGTGCTCGCAACGTCCGCGAATGACGCTGCCGTCCGATAACGCCAGCGTCGCCCATTCGCCGTTCGCACTGGCGACGCGCCCCGTGAGCCCGTTGTTCTCGCCGACGAAGTTCGCAACGAACGCGTTCTGCGCGTTCTCGTAAAGCTCGCTCGGCGTCGCGGCCTGCTGGATGCGGCCATCGGAAAAGACGGCGACCCGGTCCGACATCGTCAGCGCTTCGGCCTGATCGTGCGTCACGTAGACGATCGTCAGCGAAAGCTCGCGGTGCAGCCGCATGATTTCGTATTGCATCGTTTCGCGCAGGCGCTTGTCGAGTGCGCCGAGCGGCTCGTCCATCAGCACGACGCTCGGTTCGAACACGAGCGCGCGTGCGAGCGCGACGCGCTGCTGCTGCCCGCCGGAAAGCTGTGAGGGTCGCCGGCTCGCGAGATGGGGCAACTCGATCATCTCCAGCGCGCGCTTCACGCGCGTCTTCTGCTCGGCGCGGCTCACGCGTCGCACGGAAAGCGGAAAGGCGACGTTCTCCGCGATCGTCAGATGCGGAAAGAGCGCGTAGTTCTGAAAGACCATGCCGATGTCGCGCTGATGCGGCGGCTTGTCGTCGAGACGCCTGCCATCGAGACGAATCTCGCCTTGCGTCGGCGTTTCGAAGCCCGCGAGCATCATCAGCGTCGTCGTTTTACCCGAGCCGGACGGACCGAGCAGCGAAAGAAATTCTCCCTTGCGCACGTCGAGGTTCAAATCCTCCACGACGTAATGGGCGCCGTCATACGATTTGCTCACGCCGGAGAAGGAGATGAAGGAAGGGGCTGACATCGTGTTCGTGTCCTGTCTTTCAGTGCTGTGCGAGCTTCGTCGCGATATAGCGCGCAAAGTCGAAATTGGGCCGTTCAAGGTGGCTCAGATTTCCGGGCTTCGCGAGCGGCGCATGCACGCCGCGAAACACCGCTTCCACGCCGCGCCTGTCTTCCGCGTTCACTTCGTCGAGCAGCTTCTTCAATGTCGACATATGCGCGTTCGCTTCCGCGTCGGCGATGAATTCAGGCGCGAGACCGCCGCCGAAGCGGATATGCACTTGCCCGACGCCGCGCGGCTGCAACACGAGATACCAGAAATAGCCGGGCGTAAGCGTGACGAGATGCGTCGGATAGATCGCGAGCAGTGCGGTCGTCTTGCGCCAATGACCCGTTAAACGCGGGTTATCCGGATGAGCATTGCCAATGGGCAAGCTCGCTTCCTTCGTGATCCAGTGATAGTTGAACGCGGGATAACCCGGTGGACACTCCATCTCTTCGAGCTTCGAATGCGGCCCTACGGTCGCGCGATGCAGCATTGGCAAGTGATAACTTTCCATGAAGTTTTCGGCGAGGATCTTCCAGTTGGTATCCCACACATGCTCTTCATAGAAAGTTTCGATGTAGTCCGTCATGCCATACGCGCCGATCAATTCGCTCAGTTCGGCTAGCTGCGTTGCGACGGGCGGCGCGCTTTCATCGAGCGTCACATAGATCCAGCCTTGCCATTCCTCGCAGCGCACGGCGGGCAGCCTATAACTTTCCTTGCAGAAGCCTTCTTGCCGGTCCATGAGCGGCGCGCCCTTCAATTCGCCGTCGAGTCCATAACTCCACGCGTGATACGGGCACACGATGCGCCGCTTGTTGCCGCGCCCTTCGAGCAGCACCGACATGCGATGCAGGCACACATTCGACATCGCCTTGAGCTGCATCTGCTCGTCGCGCAATACGACGATCGGCTGCGCGCCGATCTGCGCCGTCAGGTAATCGCCGGGTTCCTTCAACGCGCTCGCGCGGCCGACGCATTGCCATTCATGCGCGAAGATCTCGCGCTCTTCGAGTGACAGGAAGTCGGGCGATGTATAGACGCCAGGCGGCATGGCGTGCGCATCGCTGAATGGTCGTTCGCAGTTCGACCGTAACTGGTCGATGAGCGTGTCCACTGCGATCATGAAGCCCTCCTTGTCTCAACTCGTGAGAGCGCGCTGGCGCGGGCTTTGACCGCATTGCGCTCGACATGGACATCAATCTATCAAGCCAAATTGCCAGCCAAAATATTGTTTTCGGATACAAAGCAAAGCTTTTATCTATGCAGCGCCGATAACTTCACGTATCGATATGCAGTCGCCTAATATAGTTCTCGCAGAACGACGAGAAGCGATGCACCACTTGCCGCGGACGCATTGTGCGCGATTGCGCGATGCCTAACGTAGTCGCGTTGACGTTGTCCTTGAAGCGCTTAATCACGAAGTCCTCGCCATCCACCGTGCGATTCGACTTCAGCGGAAAGTTGAGGATGCTATAGCCGAGGCCGTTCGCCACCATGCCGCGCACGACTTCCGGTTGCGATGACCGGAACGCGGGCACGGGACGGCTGCCGACCGCATCGAAGAGCGCGGCGAAATACTCGCGGCTATGCGGCAGATCGAGCATCACGTAAGGCTCCGATTGCAAATCGGCGAGCGATACCTTGCGCGCTCGCGCAAGCCGATGCGTCTTCGGCAAGATCGCATAAGGCGGCAACGAAAGCAGCGGCGTGAACGCGATGTCTTCGGTCAAGTCCAGACTATAGGTGAGGGCGATATCGAGCGAACCGTCATGCAGGCCGCGCAACAAGCCGTCCTGATGCGCTTCGACCGTGCGAAACGAAATGCCCGCGTGCCCCGCCGTGAAGCGGCTGATGAGTCCCGGCATCAAAGGCGGTGCGAGCGACACGAGACAGCCGAGCGCGATGGAGCCGGTCATGCCGCCATCCATTTCTTTCGCGGCCATTTGCAGTTCTTCCGCGATCTTCAGCAGATTGCGCGCTTGCCCGAGCAGATCGCGGCCGGCCTGCGTGAGCGACAGACCGCTCGCATGATGGCGAATGAATAGCTGCACGCCGAACGATGCTTCGAGATCGGCGAGGGCGGTCGATATCGACGGCTGCGAAATATGCAGTTTTTTCGCGGCGGCGGTGAAGGACAAGGCTTCGGCAGCGACCACGAAGTAGCGCAATTGCCGCAGCGAATAGCGCAAGGGATGGCTTTCCATCGATGACATTCCGGAAATGGAGCTTCGATGAGCCGCATTGTGAAGTGCTCAAAATTCATTGCATAGCCAAATCCGATGCCGTGCATTTTTTAAATATATTTTTCGGATTCGGTCGGGACGCGTAGATTTTCACGAAGACATCACGGATACAACGGCCTTTCAGAAGGACATAGTCATGACAGTGGAAACAACGTCTATCGACACGCTCGTGGTCGGCGCGGGCCAGGCTGGCGTCGCGATGAGCGAACACCTGAGCAAGCTCGGCGTGCCGCATCTCGTGCTCGAACGCGATCGCATCGCCGAACGCTGGCGCACGGGCAGGTGGGATTCGCTCGTCGCCAATGGTCCCGCATGGCACGATCGTTTCCCTAATCTCGAGTTCGCGGATTTCGACCCCAATGGTTTCGCATCGAAAGATCAGGTCGCGGAATACTTCGTCGAGTACGCGAAGAAATTCGATGCGCCCATTCGCACCGGCGTCGAAGTGAAGAAGGTCGTGCGCAATGCGGGGCGGCCGGGCTTTACCGTCGATACATCCGACGGAACCATCGAAGCGAATCGCGTGGTCGTCGCGACGGGTCCGTTTCAGCGCCCCGTGATTCCGCCGATCGCGCCGTCGTCCGCAAAGCTCACGCAGATCCATTCCGCCGACTATCGCAATCCGCAGCAACTGCCCGAAGGCGGCGTGCTCGTCGTGGGCGCGGGATCGTCGGGCGTGCAGATCGCCGATGAATTGCAGCGCGCGGGCCGGCGCGTGTATCTGTCGGTCGGCGCGCACGATCGTCCGCCGCGCGGATATCGCGGACGCGATTTCTGCTGGTGGCTCGGCGTGCTCGGCGAATGGGACGCGGAAGTGATGAAGCCGGGCCGCGAGCATGTGACCATTGCCGTGAGCGGCGCGCGCGGCGGCCATACGGTGGACTTCAGGCGCCTCGCGCATCAGGGCATCACGCTCGTCGGTCTGACGAAATCGTTCGACGATACGCGCGTGAGCTTCGAAGCCGATCTCGCGGATAACATCCGTCGCGGCGACGAGAACTATTTGTCATTGCTCGATGCCGCCGATGCCTATGCGCAACGCAACGGCCTCGATCTGCCCGAGGAGCCCGAAGCGCGCCATATTCCCGCCGACCCGGAATGCATGACGCATCCGCTTCTCGAACTCGATCTCGCGCAAGCGGGTGTTACGTCGATCATCTGGGCGACCGGTTATGCCGTCGATTTCAACTGGCTGCAAGTCGATGCATTCGATGACAAAGGCAAGCCGAAACATCAACGTGGCGTCGCCAAAGAACCGGGCATCTATTTTCTCGGCTTGCCGTGGCTTTCGCGGCGCGGCTCCGCGTTCATCTGGGGCGTGTGGCACGACGCGAAACATATCGCCGATCACATCGTCACGCAGCGCAAATACCTCGCATATTACGACGCGCCGCAACGTGCTGTCGAGACGAAGCGCGAAGAAGGCGTGACCGATGCATCGCGCGTCCACAAGGTCAGCGAGATGGGCGTCAACTGATCAGAAACTATCCGGAATCAAGGTGCATTCGATGAGCCAACCTACGCATACCCGTATCCGCATGTTCAACACGAAGGATACGTACCCGAATCAGACCCTCGATAACGACCTCTGCCAGGCCGTTCGCGCGGGCAATACCGTTTATGTGCGCGGTCAGATCGGCACGGACTTCGACGGCAATCTCGTCGGTCTCGGCGATCCGCGCGCGCAGGCCGAGCAGGCGATGAAGAACGTGAAGCAGTTGCTCGAAGAAGCGGGCAGCGATCTCTCGCATATCGTCAAGACGACGACTTATCTCACCGATGTGCGCTTTCGCGAGCCGGTGTATCGCGAAGTCGGCAAATGGCTGAAGGGCGTGTTTCCGATTTCGACGGGCCTTACCGTCGTCGCGCTCGGACAACCCGAATGGCTGATGGAGATCGACGTGATCGCCGTCATCCCCGATGGATGGACGCCGCCTCAGGAGCGCGCATGACATTCTCGATCGTCGGACGATGTGAAGAGACCGGGCAGCTCGGCATCGCGATCAGTTCGTCGAGCATCGCGGTGGGCGCGCGCTGTCCGTGGGTGCGCGCGGGCGTGGGCGTCGTCGCGACGCAGAACGTCACGCTGCCCGCGCTCGGTCCGCAAATTCTCGATTACATCGAAAGCGCCAAGCTCGATGCGAACGCCGCACTCGAACGCGCGTTGAGCGCGAACGAATGGAGCGAGTATCGGCAGGTGACGGTCGTCGATGCGCAAGGCCACACCGCGTTCTTCAGCGGCAAGCAAGCGCTCGGCACGTATCACGCGGTCGCGGGCAGGCAATGCGTCGCGGCGGGCAACATGCTCGCGGGCGTGCATGTCATCGAAGCGATGATTCCCGCATTCGAGAACGCATCGGGCCAGCTTGCGGATCGTCTGCTTGCCGCGATGCATGCGGCGATCGCGGCGGGCGGCGAAGCGGGGCCGGTGCATTCGGCTGCGCTGAAGATCGCGGGCGAGCAAAGCTGGCCGCTCGTCGATCTGCGCGTCGACTGGGCCGATGACGATCCCATCGGCAAGCTCGATGACCTGTGGCATGCGTACGAGCCGCAGATGCAGGACTACGTGACGCGCGCATTGAACCCGACCGCTGCGCCGAGCTACGGAGTGCCGGGCGATGAGTGACACGACGAGCCGCGATCTGCTCGACAAGCTGATTAGTTTCGCGACCGTCAGCCGCGATTCGAATCTCGCGCTGATCGAGTTCGTTCGCGATTACCTCGCGCAGTTCGACATCGAAAGCGAGCTGTTCGACAACGCGGAGCGCACGAAGGCGAATCTGTTCGCGACGATCGGACCGCGCGATCGCGGCGGCATCGTGCTCTCGGGGCATACGGATGTCGTGCCGGTCGATGGCCAGCCGTGGACCGTCGATCCATTCCGTCTCACGGAAAAAGATGGACGGCTCTATGGCCGCGGCACAGCCGACATGAAGGGCTTTCTCGCGTCGGTGCTGGCCGCCGTGCCGATGTTGATCGAGCGCGAACTGAGATTGCCCGTGCATCTGGCGTTTTCATACGACGAGGAAGTCGGATGCCTCGGCGTGCGGCCGATGCTCGCGCAACTGGAGAAGCGCGCGCACAAGCCCGTTCTGTGTCTGATCGGCGAGCCGACATCGTTGAAGCCGGTGCTCGGTCACAAGGGCAAGCTCGCGATGCGTTGTCAGGTGAAAGGCGCGCCTTGTCATTCCGCCTATGCGCCGTATGGCGTGAACGCGATTCAATATGCAGCGCGCCTCATCAATCGGCTTGAAGAAATCGGCGAACGGCTGGCGCAGCCCGAGCATCACGACGAGCGCTTCGATCCGCCGTATTCGACCGTGCAGACGGGCGTCATCAAGGGCGGTCGTGCGCTCAACATCGTGCCGGCCGAATGCGAATTCGACTTCGAAGTGCGCGCGCTTCCCGGCTTCGAAGCGAGCACGGTCGCCAAGGATTTGCAGGCGTACGCACAAGCCGAACTGCTGCCGAAGATGCGCGCCATTGAACCCGAGACGGACGTTCGCCTCGAAGCGCTATCCGCGTATCCCGGACTCGCGACATCGCCCGAAAGCGAAGCGGCGCGTCTCGTCGCGCTCTTGAGCGGATCGTCGGAATTCGGCACGGTGGCGTTCGGCACGGAAGGCGGACTCTTCGATCAGGCAGGCATTCCGACTGTCGTATGCGGTCCCGGCAGCATGGATCAGGGACACAAGCCCGATGAGTACGTAACCCTCGAACAACTCCACGATTGCGACGCGATGCTGATACGCCTCGCCGATCATCTTTCGACCACAGCCTGATTTCTCACACGCCGCAGGCGATACGGGCGCGATGCGCGTCAGGGCATCGCTTTGCCGCGCACAAACTGGAGACGACTTTGACTAGTGCACCACGCAACGCTTCTCCGTTGATCGAGAAGCACACCATCGGCTATGTGCCGCCCGAGGATCGTCACGGCAAAGTGCGCGACCTGTTCACGCTATGGTTCGGCGGCAATATCGCGCCCTTGCCGATCGTGACGGGCGCGCTCGGCGTGCAGATCTTTCATCTGAACCTGCTGTGGGGCATCGTTGCGATCGTCGTCGGACAGGCGGTCGGCGGCGTGCTGATGGCGTTGCATTCCGCGCAAGGGCCGCAAATGGGCATTCCGCAGATGATCCAGAGCCGCGCGCAGTTCGGATCGTGGGGCGCGTTGCTCGTGACCGTCATCGCGGGCGTGATGTACGTGGGCTTCTTCGCGTCGAACATCGTGCTCGCGGGGAAGTCGCTGCATGGCATCGAGACGTCGGTGTCGGTGCCCGTGGGCATCGTGATCGGCGCGCTGGGATCGGGACTGATCGGCATCATCGGATACAAGTTCATTCATATCCTGAACCGCATCGGGACGTGGGTCCTCGGCATCGGCATTTGCGTGGGCTTCGGCTACATCCTCACGCATGTCTCGACGGACGATTTCCTCACGCGCGGCGGCTTCAACTTCGCCGGCTGGCTCGCGACCGTATCGCTTTCCGCGCTGTGGCAGATCGCGTTCGCGCCTTACGTGTCCGACTATTCGCGCTATTTGCCGGCGACCGTGCGCGTCTCGTCGACGTTCTGGGCGACGTATCTCGGCTGCACGATCGGCTCGACGCTCGCCTTCGTGTTCGGCGCGGTCGCGGTGCTCGCGGTGCCGCCCGGCGCCGACGCGATGGATGCCGTGAAGCTCGCCACCGGACCGCTCGGCCTGCCGATGCTCGTGTTGTTCCTGTTGAGCGTCATCAGCCACAACGCGTTGAACCTGTATGGCGCGGTGCTCGCGGTGATCACGTCATTGCAGACGTTCGCGTATCGCTGGATTCCGACGGCGAAAGCGCGCGCCGTGTTGTCGGTCGTGATTCTCGTCGCGTGCTGCTATGGCGCGATCGGCGCATCGACGAACTTCGTCGCGAATCTCGTCGATCTCGTGCTTGCGCTGCTCGTCGTACTGGTGCCGTGGACCGCGATCAATCTCATCGACTTCTATGTGATCCACAAAGGCAAGTACGACATCCAGTCGATCTTTCAGGTAGACGGCGGCATCTATGGACGATTCAATCCGCAGGCGTTGATCGCTTATGCGATCGGTATCGTCGTGCAGATTCCGTTCATGAACACGCCGATGTATGCGGGCGCGGTGCCCAAGTATCTCGACGGCGCGGATCTGTCGTGGATCGTCGGATTGCTGCTGACGTCGCCGGTTTATTACTGGCTTACATCGCGCGATACGAGTTATCGGCGCAGACAGAACGGTGCGCGTGTGGCGTCGAATGTGGCGCGGTGATTCATAAGCGATGTCGGGCGGGACTCTTACCCGCCCGACAATTCTGTTGTAACCCCGGCTGCATTTACGTCGAGTGTGCACATGCACATAATCGCGTCACCTGCTGCGAAAACCCCTTCGCGGCGCATCGAGGCGGTGACGATCCCAGGCTTGCCGAACGGCGGCCTGCAAGTGCGGTTCAGTGATTCTGATTCGTTGCGGCACACATCGCTCCTCCTCGCACACGCATTCAGGAGCTTGTCATGTCGAACGATCTTCCTCTCCGGACGGCTTCGCGCCGTCATTTCATCGGCGTCGCGGCGGCGAGCATCGCGGCGAGCGCATTGAGCCGCGTCGCATTCGCCGATTCGATCCAGAGCACGGCGGACATCATGCAAGTGAAGAGCGGCGACAAGACCGCGATTCGCCCGCTTCGCGTCCACGCAACGGATGCGCAACTCGCCGATCTGAAGCGGCGCGTGCAGTCGACGCGCTGGACCGAACGCGAAACCGTCGCCGATGCCTCACAAGGCGTGCAACTCGCGACGATGCAGCAACTCGCGCGCCATTGGTCGACCGCTTACGACTGGCGCAAGGTCGAAGCGCGGATCAACGCGGTGCCGAACTTCGTCACCGAGATCGACGGACTCGACATCCACTTCATCAACGTTCGCTCGAAACATGCGAACGCGTTGCCGATGATCGTCACGCACGGCTGGCCCGGCTCGATCATCGAGCAACTGAAGATCATCGATCCGCTGACGAATCCGACCGCGCATGGCGGCAATGCATCGGATGCGTTCGATGTCGTGATTCCGTCGCTGCCCGGCTACGGATTTTCCGGCAAGCCGGCGACGACCGGCTGGGACCCGCAGCGCATCGCGCGCGCATGGATCGCGCTGATGCAGCGGCTCGGCTACACGCGCTATGTCGCGCAGGGCGGCGACTGGGGCAACGCGGTGACCGAGCAGATGGCGCTTATCGCGCCGCCGGAACTGATCGGCATGCACACGAACATGCCGGCGACGGTGCCGGACGATATCGCCAACGCGCTGAAGTACGGCAATCCCGCGCCCGCGGGTTTGGCCGGCGATGAAAAGCACGCGTTCGATCAACTCGATTACTTCTACAAACACGGCCTCGGCTACGCGCAGGAAATGGCGAATCGGCCGCAGACGCTGTATGGCATCGAGGATTCGCCGATCGGTCTCGCGGCATGGATGATCGATCACGACACGGCGAGCCAGGCGCTTATCGCGCGTGTGTTCGACGGACAGGCGGAGGGTCTCACGCGCGACGACATCCTCGACAACATCACGCTTTATTGGCTGACGAACACGGGCGTTTCATCGGCGCGGCTGTACTGGGAAAACAAGCTCAACTTCTTCGCGCCGAAGCATGTTGCGATTCCGGTGGCGGTGAGCGTGTTTCCGGACGAGATCTATGCCGCGCCGCAAAGCTGGACGGAGAAGGCGTATCCGAAGCTGATTCACTACAACCGTCTGGCGAAAGGCGGGCATTTCGCGGCATGGGAGCAGCCGCAAGCCTTCACGGATGAAGTTCGCGCGGGCTTCCGTCCGCTGCGTTCGGCGTAAAGGCGGCGCATCACGTTCAGCGCGCGCATGGACGCGCGGCCGATGCATCGGGCGGAACCCTGTCACAATCGCAATCTCCGACGTTTCTCGACGATGCGCTCGGGAGTGCGATTGACCGGGCCGTCTCATCCGATTGCGGCGCGCGAGGTGCGCCGCGCGTGTTTCTCCATGACAAGGAGCAAGCGATGCCAACGATGCAGGCAGTGCAGGTAACGAAAGCGAATGGTCCGCTGGAAGTCGTCGAGCGCGATGTGCCGGAACCGCCCGCCGGACACGTGCTCATCAAGGTGCAGGCGTGCGGGATCTGCCACAGCGATTCGCTGACCGTCGAAGGACTCTGGCCGGGTCTGCAATTTCCGCGTGTGCCGGGACACGAGATCGCAGGCGTGATCGAGAAGCTCGGCGCGGACGTCGAAGGATGGGAAAAGGGTCAGCGCGTCGGCGTGGGCTGGCACGGCGGGCATTGCGGCCATTGCGAGCATTGCCGGCACGGCGACTTCGTGCTTTGCCAGCGCGCGCTGGTGCCGGGCATCAGCTATGACGGCGGCTACGCGGAATACATGGTGGCGCCGCAGGAAGCGCTCGCGCGTATGCCCGACGATCTCTCCGACGTCGATGCCGCGCCGCTTCTTTGCGCGGGCATCACCACGTTCAATGCGCTGCGCAACAGCGGCGCGCGAGCGGGCGATGTGGTCGCGGTGCTCGGCATCGGCGGGCTCGGTCATCTGGGCGTGCAGTTCGCGCGCAAGATGGGCTTCCAGACGGTGGCCATCGCGCGCGGACAGGACAAGGCGCCGCTCGCGAAGCAACTCGGCGCGCATCATTACATCGACAGCGAATCGCAGAACGTGGCCGACGCGCTCAAGGCGCTCGGCGGCGCGCGCGTGATACTCGCGACGGCGACGAGCGGCAAGGCGATGAGCGCGACCATCGGCGGGCTGGGGCTGAACGGCAAGCTCATCATGGTCGGGATATCGGAAGAGCCGGTCGAGGTGCCGATCACGCAGTTCATCATGGGGCGCAACTCGGTGCAGGGCTGGCCGTCGGGCACGGCGGCGGACTCGCAGGAAACGCTCGCGTTCAGCGCGCTGTCGGGCGTGAAGCCGATGATCGAGGAATATCCGCTGTCGCGCGCGGGCGAGGCGTATGAACGGATGATGAGCGGCAAGGCGCGGTTCAGGGTTGTGTTGACGCCGGGGAAGTGAGGTGAGCGAAGCCCCGCTGGGCGGGGCTTCGAAAGCCGCCTAATCCCCCTCCCTCGTCAACAGACACCAGATCGCGAAAAACGGCACATCACCCGACCGCATCGCGTGCGGATTATTCCGCACGTTATGAATCCCGCCGCCGATGCCCGGATCGCGCCATTCTCCGCCGTTCTGCCGAAACTCGCCCGGCGTGAACAGCACATAAGCTTCCTCGGGCGGATGACTGTGATCCGGATAACGCGTATGCGGCAGCATCAGCGAAAAGCCCAGTTGCACGTCATAACGGCTCTCCGCGCCGCCGGGACCGCAGATCATGCCGTGCACGTGTGCATCGATATAGCCGTCGCTACCGTTCAGGCCCGATGATCGGCGCGACCAGCCGAGATCGGGTTCGAGCGCCTTGATCGCGCGCGCGGCGGTGCCGAAGCCGGTGTCATCGTCGATGAAAGGCGCGAGCGTCGCGTCGAGCCATTCGCATGCGGGATAGCGCGTGCGATGCCGCGCGCCATCGTCGGATGGCGTCCGCAATCGCTCGAACACGCGCGCCGCGACGCGACGTCCCGCTTCCGGCAGCTTCTCCGATTGAAACAGCTTCTCCGCGATGGCGATGTAAGCCGCCACGTTCTGCGCACGACGATTCATGAAGCGCTCTCCGTCACAACCAGTCGGTCTCGAAGCTGCATGCCGTGAGCGGCACGCAGCCGTGCTCCGTAAGCACCACTTGTTCCTCCAGTTTCACGCCCTGACATCCGCCTTCCGCGCCGATATAGCTTTCGATGCACAGCGTCATCCCCGTTTCGAAGACGCCGTCATAGCCCGCGCTGTCCCAATCGACCTGATGCGCGATGGCCGGCGCTTCATCGACCATGCCGATGCCATGCGCGATGCAGCTATACCGGTTCTTCACGTACGGCGCGGGAATCTTCCACGCCTTCTCGGAGAACTCGCGATAGGTCATGCCCGGACGCAGCAGGTCCATGTTGAAATGCACCTGAGAATAAGCCAGTTCGTACAGCTTGCGTTGCTCGTCGGATGGACGCGTGTCGCCCACCGTCCAGGTGCGCGAAATGTCGGAGCAGTAGCCGTGCGGGCCGACCATGTCGGTATCGAAGGCAAGCAGTTCGCCGTTTTGCAGCACGCGCGACGAACATTCGCGCATCCACGGATTGGTGCGCTCGCCGGACGCGAGCAGCCGCGTCTCGATCCATTCGCCGCCGTGACGGATGTTCTCGAAGTGAAGATGCGCCCATAGCTCCTGCTCGGTCATGCCGGGCCGAAGCTCGCGACGCATCCGTTCGATACCGGCCTCGCACGCGCGCAGCGATTCGCCGATCAGCACGAGCTCGCCCGCCGACTTGATCGCGCGGGCGTCTTCCATCATCGCCTGACCGTCGAGCAAGGTAAGGCCGCGATTGACGAGCAGCGCCGAGCCGATCGGATCGAGCCGGTCGACCGCGAGCCGGCTGTCGCCGCGCGCGTGCGCGCGAAACACATCGACGATTTCGTTCGCCCACACTTCGGCGCGGCTTTCCGCTTCGTGGCCCGCGCTGAAATAAATCCAGCTCACCGCGCCGCGCATTTCGACGTTCAACTCGATGCCGTCCCAAACGTGCTCGCAGCTATGAAACTCCCACGCGACGATGCGGCCATCCGCGAACACCATGATGTAGCGCGACGGATTGCGCGCGGTCCATATCTGCATGTTGGACGTGTCCGTCGCATAGCGGATATTGACGGGGTCGTACAGCAGGATCGCGGGACATTCGTGTCGCTTCAATTGCGCAAGCACGCGCGCGAGCCGATAGGTTCTGACATCGCGCATCGTCCGCACCGGGTCTTCGACCGCCATGTGCGCGTCTCCTCACAGTTCCAGTACGAGGTCCGAAGTCGGACGGCTGCAGCACAACAGGCGAAATCCCTTCTGGACTTCCCTTTCGCGAATGCCGCCGTTGTGATTCATGTCGACGGTGCCTTCGAGCACCTTGGTCTTGCACGTCCCGCACATGCCCTGACTGCACGATGACGCCACCGCGACGCCCGCCTTCTTCGCCGCCGACAGCACCGTTTGCGATGCGTTCATCGTGAACGATTTCGACGAGCGCGACAGCTTCACGGTGAAGGTTTCCTGCGCAACGCCGGCTTCGTTCGGCGAAGGCGCGGGCGCGACGCCCGCACCGATATCGAAGCTTTCCTGGTGATAGCGCGCCGGATCGTGACCGCCTTCGCGAAGCAACGTCCGCACCGCGCTCATGTAGCCGGCCGGGCCGCACGTGAAGACCTCGCGCTCCAGATAGTCGGGCGCCCATTGCGACAGCAATTGCAGGCTGAGACGGCCGATCGGACCTTGCCACTGCGTCTCGTCGCCGATGCCTTCGCACACGAAGAACACGCGCAGGCCCGGCGAGAGCTTCGCGAATCGCGCGAGTTCATCGCGGAACACGATATCCGCAGGCGTACGCGCGCTGTGGATGAACACGATGTCGCGATCCAGCCCAAGGTCGATGCTCGCGCGCGTCATCGACATGAGCGGCGTGACGCCCGATCCCGCCGACAGAAACAGCGATTTCGTCGCGGGCGCGACGCTCGGCGTGAAAGCGCCGGAAGGACCGTATGCACGCAGTTCGCTGCCGGGCTTCATGTTGTCGTGCAGCCAGTTGGACATCGTTCCGCCCGGCACGCGCTTCACCGTTATCGAGAGCAAAAACGGGCGCGTCGGTGCGGAGGAGATCGTGTAGCAACGCTCGACCGATTGCCCTTGCACCTTCGCCGACACCGTCATGAACTGGCCCGGTTCGAACCGCACGGGCAGGCCGTCGGCGGTGCGGAATTCGAAGCTCTTGATATCGTGCGTTTCGTCGACGACGCGGCAGCACGTCAGCGTCTGTTGCTCGCCGCTCGGCCATAGCTTGCCGCCATGTTCCCAGGTGGCGGCATCGGCGAGGCGATCGTCGAGATCGACCGCGGGAGCAAAAATTCTGTCGACGGAATTCATGGCGCGAAAAAGAGTGCGTTGGCGATGAGCGAAGTATTGGATCGCCCATAAACACCGTCAACGCGCTTTATTTTCCGCGTTCCATTACTTGATGTTATGCGTCAGCCGTCGACCGGCGCGACGGGCGTTTCGAGCTTGAGCTGATAGAACGCCGCATCCAGCCAGCGGCCGAATTTGAACCCGGCTTCGGTGATCGTTCCCGAATGCGTGAAGCCGAGCCGCGTATGCAGGCGGATGCTGCCCGCATTCGTCGCATCGACGCAGCCGACGAGCACATGCACTTGTGCTTCGCGCGCGCGCCGGATCAGTTCGCGCAGCAGCCGCTCGCCGAGCCCGAGGCCACGGCCATCGCGATGCACATAGACGCTGTGCTCCACGGTGTATTTGTAGGCGGGAAACGCGCGGAACGTGCCCCAGCTCGCAAAGCCCATGAGCTTGCCCGACGCATCGACGGCGCCGACAACGGGAAAGCCGCCCGCGCGTTTCGCGGCGAACCACATCGACATGGCTTCGGCTGGGCGCGGCACGTAGTCGTACAGCGCGGTCGAGTTGACGATGGCTTCGTTCAGTATGTCGAGGATGGCCGGCGCGTGTTCGGCCTCGTTGCAATCGATGAGGCGCACGTCGTCGTGCGGATCGGTGGTGTTCATTCGATATCCGTTCAGGCTGAAGATGAATCAGGTCGCGGACGCGTCGCCGATGGCGAGAATGTAGCGCGCCGCTTTCGAAGCCGGGTTGCTGAAGATGAGCGGGCGGTCGAGGCGCATCGCGAGGCAGTCGCCTTGCTGAAGCGCGTGAAGCTCGTCGCCGATCACGATGTCGATGCGTCCGCTCATCACCCAGACTTGCTGGTGCATGTTCGATTCGCGTCCGCCGGTTTCATACGCGACGCGCGCGCCCGGCGGAAAGTCCACTTCGACGAGCTGAAACGGCGACGGCCAGCCCGCAGGCGATAGATTGCGGCGCGTATAGCCGGATTCGGTATCGCGCCATTTCAATTGCTGGCGGCGCCGCGCGAGCGGTTGCGCGGGCGCGCCTTCCGCTTCCCCGCCGAAAAGGCTCGCGAGCGATACGCCCAGGCCCGCCGCGAGCTTGTCGAGCACGACGGCGGTCGGGCTGGCCGCGCCGCGCTCGATCATCGAGATCATCGAGCGGCTCACGCCGCAGCGCGCCGCGAGCGCGTCCAGCGTGTAGCCGCGCGCGGCACGCAACTCGCGGACGCGATCCGCGATGCGCTGGTTGATGTCGGCTTCAGCGGAAGGCTTGACGGTATCTAGCATAGTGGACGGAGTGTCCAATAAACTAGACGTCGATGTCAAGCGAAAGCGGGCTTCGCTGCACGAAGACAGCGAAGCCCGCCGATCACGCCTATAACCGGTTCAGATCAGCCGTACACGGGGAAGCGCTTGGTCAATTCCGCGACCTGCTGACGAACGCGTTCGAGGTTGCCCGCGTCTTCCGGGCTTTCGAGCACATCGGCGATCAGGTTGCCCACGATCTCCGCTTCCTTCGTGCCGAAGCCGCGCGTGGTCATCGCGGGCGAGCCGAGGCGCACGCCGCTCGTGACGAACGGCTTCTCCGGATCGTTCGGAATGGCGTTCTTGTTGACCGTGATGTGCGCGGCGCCGAGCGCGGCTTCCGCTGCCTTGCCGGTGATCTTCTTTGCGCGCAGATCGACAAGCATCACATGGCTTTCCGTGCGGCCCGAGACGATACGCAGACCGCGCTTCACGAGCGTTTCGGCCAGCACGCGCGCGTTGTCGACCACGCGCTGCTGATATTCCTTGAACTCCGGCGACAGCGCTTCCTTGAACGCGACGGCCTTCGCGGCGATCACATGCATCAGCGGACCGCCTTGAATGCCCGGGAAAATGGCCGAGTTGATCTGCTTCTCGAACTCGGCCTTCATCAGAATGACGCCGCCGCGCGGGCCGCGCAGGCTCTTGTGCGTGGTCGTCGTGACGAAATCGGCGTGCGGCACCGGATTGGGATACACGCCCGCCGCGATCAGGCCGGCATAGTGCGCCATGTCGACCATCAGATACGCGCCGACGCTCTTCGCGATCTTCGAAAGACGCTCGAAATCGATCTTCAGCGCAAACGCCGACGCGCCCGCGACGATCAGCTTCGGCTTGTGTTCATTCGCGAGTTGCTCGGCCGCTTCGTAGTCGATGTCTTCGGCTTCGTTGAGACCGTAGCTCACGACGTTGAACCACTTGCCCGACATGTTGACCGGCGAGCCGTGCGTAAGGTGGCCGCCGTGCGCGAGGCTCAGGCCCATGATGGTGTCGCCGGGCTTGAGCATCGCGAAGAACACGCCCTGATTGGCCTGCGAGCCGGAATTCGGCTGCACGTTCGCGGCTTCGGCGCCGAAAAGCTCCTTCACGCGATCGATCGCGAGCTGCTCCACCACGTCGACATATTCGCAACCGCCGTAATAGCGCTTGCCCGGATAGCCTTCCGCGTACTTGTTGGTGAGCTGCGAGCCTTGCGCTGCCATCACGGCCGGGCTCGTGTAGTTCTCCGACGCGATCAGCTCGATGTGATCTTCCTGGCGTCGGTTTTCATTCGTGATGGCCGCCCAGAGTTCCGGATCGACGTTTTCAACGGTGCTGGCTGCGCGATTGAACATGATGGTACCCATGTAAGAGAGAAGCGGGTTGCTGTGGGAGCGCGTGACTGTCCCGTATTCCATCGAAAGCCGGCTCGCGCGGATAGAAGAATTACGACATTGCGCTGGAATGCGGGCACCTGCGCATTCGCCGCAGTGAATGCTTATTTCATCGGGCGGCTGATTCGCATCAACGTGAACGCGTGACGCAGCTCGAAGCCGAGCCGTTCATACAGCGCGATGGCGCTTTCGTTGTGACTGAAGACATGCAGGAACGGCGTGTCGCCGCGCTCGCCGATTTCCTTGCGCAGGATGTTCATGAGCCGTCCGGCCAGGCCGCGTCCGCGGCAACGTTCATCGACGCACACCGCGCTGATCTCCACATGACCGTCGATGGCCATGCGCTCGCCCGCCATCGCGATGAGTTCGCCTTGCTCGCGAATCCCGATGTAGCGGCCCATTTCGCGCGTGCGCCTGCCGAACGGACCGGGTTTCGTGCGTTGCACGAGCGCGAGCATGGCGTCGATATCGGCAGCGCCGAGCGCGATCACGTCGCGGTCGTCGATGCTTTGCGTGAAGCGCGACGTCGCGATCATCTGATGGATGGTGCCGACGCGCTCCGCGTGCAATGCGCCGATGTCCGCGAGCGCACCCGCCGAGAGCATCGCGACGTGTTCGCCGGGTTGCAGCAGCGCGTGCAGCGCGCGCCAGGCATCGGGTGTATCGGAGGCGATGGCCCCGAACGGCGTGACATCCGGATGGAAACGCCGCGCGAGTGTGTCGCCGAGGCCGAGATGCGCCTGCTTCGTGGTCAGCGCGGTCCAGATCGGGCGGTCGAGTGCGGCGTGGGTCGGGCGGATCATATCGGCTCCGGTTGCGAAAGGTGATCGAATGCCGATCACTTTAGGCGAGTCGGAGCGTTCCGGCTATTGTCGGAAATGACAGTTTCGGGGGCATTTGCGCCAAACGAAACGCGTCAGGGGTAGCGGGCTTCGTCCAAATCGGCGATGAGCGTCGGGCCTGTCGGTTTCCATCCGAGGCGCGCCTGCGTCAGCGCGCTCGACGCGGGCATGTCCAGGCCGACGAACATCGCCATCCAGCCGAAATGCGCGGCTGCATCGTCCGGAGAAATCGACGTGACCGGCAGCTTCAGCCCGCGTCCGAGCGCTTCGGCAATCGCGCGGCTCGCGATGCCTTCCTCGCCGACCGCGTGATAACGCGCGCCGCTCTCCGCCTTCTCGACGGCGAGCCGGTAGAGCCGCGCGGCATCGGAGACATGGCCCGCCGGCCAGCGATTGCCGCCATCGCCCACATAAGCGACGACGCCCTTGTCGCGCGCAATGCCGATGAGCGGCGTGATGAGACCCTGCTTCAACGGATCGTGAACCTGCGGCAGTCTCACCACCGACACGTTGATGCCGGAATCGAGCAGCGCGTTCCCCGCCAGCTCGGACGCGATGCGCGGATTCGGATGGCGCGTGTTGAAGACGTCCTCGCGCGCCGGTTCGCCGTGCTCGCCGCTGCCCATGCCGGTGCCCGACGTGATGACGAGCGGACGATTCGTGCCCGCGAGCGCCGATCCGAGCGCGGCGATCGCGCGCTTGTCCTTTTCGCAGTTCTCGACGAAGCGCGAGAAGTCGTGATCGAAGGCCGTGTGGATGACCGCATCCGCCAGCGCTGCGCCGCGCGCGAGGCTTTCCGGATCTTCCAGCGTGCCGCGATGCACTTCGGCGCCGGCATCTTCGAGCGCCCGCGCGCCCGCATCCGAGCGCGTCATGCCGATCACCCGATGACCCGCGTTGATCAATTCGTGCACCAAGGCCGAGCCGATGAAGCCGGTCGCGCCCGTCAGAAAAATTCGCATGGTGAAGCTCCCTGGTCGAATGGCGCTCACTATCCGACGTTTTTTTATCCCGTTAAAGTAGTGACGTCATCCTATTAAAACGACTAACAGGGTTTCATATCCGTGGATACGGCCAGATCGCTCGGCGATTTTCTGCGCAGCCGGCGCACGCGTCTCGATCCGGCGAGCTTCGGTTTCGCCGGACGCCGCCGCACGCCCGGCCTGCGCCGCGAAGAGGTCGCCCAGCGCGCGAACATCAGTCCGACCTGGTACACGTGGCTGGAGCAGGGACGCGGCGGCGCGCCGTCGGCCGATGTGCTGGAGCGCATCTGCGGCGCGCTGTTGCTCACCGATGCCGAGCGCGAGCATCTCTTCATGCTCGGGCTGGGACGGCCGCCGGAAGTCCGTTACCGGTCCGCCGATGGCGTCAGTCCGCGGCTTCAGCGTCTGCTCGATTCGCTGCAGACCAGCCCGGCCATCGTCAAGACGCCGACGTGGGATGTCGTCGCGTGGAATCGCGCCGCGGCCGTCGTGCTGACCGATTACGGCACGCTGCCGCCCGGCGGGCGCAATATCCTGCGATTCCTGTTCCGCAATCCCGATGTCCGCGCGCGGCAGCACGACTGGGACAGCGTCGCGCGCTTCGTCGTCGGCGCGTTCCGGGCGGATGTGGCGCGCGCGGGGCTGGTGTCGGAAGTCGGCGAGCTCGTCGAAGAGCTTCGGCACGCGAGTCCCGAATTCGACGCGCTCTGGCGCGACAACGACGTCCACAGCCACGAAGAAGGCGGCGGCATCAAGCGTCTGATGCATCCGGCGCTCGGATCGGTCGAGCTGGAATATTCGGCGTTTTCCGTCGATGGCCGGCCGGATCTCGGCATGATCGTCTACACGCCCGTCGACCGCGCGATGGCCGAGCGGATCGGCCAGCTCGCCGCGAGCGCGTGACGCTTCAGAACTTCTCCACCCACGGCCGCAGCTCGATTTCCCACGTCCACGCGCTGCGATGCTGGCGCAGCACATCGAGATAGGTTTGCGCGATGGCGTCGGGATCGAGCGTGCTGTCCGGCGCGTCGGGCGGATCGGCGCGATGTTCGGCGCGCACGCCGCCGTCGATCACGAAATGCGCGACGTGAATGCCCTTCGGCGCCAGTTCGCGCGCGGCGCTTTGTGCGAGGCCGCGCAACGCGAACTTGCCCATCGCGAAGGGCGCGGACAGCGCGAAACCCTTGACGCCCGCCGTCGCTCCCGTCAGCAGGATCGCGCCTTTGCCGGCGGGAATCATGCGGCGCGCGGCCTGCTGGACGGCGTGAAACGCGCCGAGCGCCGAGACGGCGACAGCCTGCGCGACTTCTTCGGCATCGAGTTCCGCGATGGGTCCGCGCACGCGCCCGCTCGCGTTGTAGATGACGATTTCCGGCGCGCCGATGCGGGCTTCGGTCTGGGCGAAGAGCGTTTCCATCTGACCGGCATCGGATGCATCGACGGGTAGCGCGATGGCGCCGGTTTCATCGACGAGCGCCGCGAGCTTTTCGACATTGCGCGCCGCGATGACAACCAGAATGTTTTCGGCGCGCAGACGCCGCGTAAGAGAGCCGCTGATGCCAGGCCCGGCACCGACGATGAGGGCGCTACGGTAGGGAAGTGTGCTCATGGTTTCACGCTCGGACGAAAGGTGGAACCGATGATAACTGGGGTGGGAAATCGGCGCGCGGACCGGCTGCTGCGGGGCTGTTTTTGATGAAAGTCGATGGGTTTCTCAGCGCGACGTGATCGTCGCTACATCCGGCGCGCTGACGAACGGTGGCACGCTCGCGGCGCAGCGGGATACGAGCGTCAATGCGGGCAGCGCAAGACCGATGCAGGTCATTGGCGCATCAGCAAAAAAAGGATTCTGACTCGGCAACGCGGCGCGTGTCGGACGTTGGTGATCTGAACATCGTCAGCGTGCAGGATGTGACCACGAGCAGCGCGCATCGGAGCAGCGCGGGCGGCGGGTTCACGATTCGTCAAGCGGAGGCAGCGCGAGCTTCGGCGCGCAGAACGCGCGTTGTATGCGCTTGATCGTGATCACGTAGATCCGTGATCACGGCCCTCGATGTCGCTGTACGTCGGCGTGCCAGTGTACTCAAGCTGTTCTGCGATGCGTCCGCGGCACTTGCAATCACCGCGCCTTTCAGATCGATGTTGCCCTTCACATTGACGTTAAAGCCGCCTTCGCCGGCCAGAATCTCCGCCTGCTGATTGACCTACGGATAGTCGCCGTCGGCGTGACGCGCGAGGCCGCACCGCAGCCGACAGCACGACGGAATGACCCTCAACGTCTGACCCGTATTGAAATGGTCCAACGATAGTCACAATCTTTTTCTGATTGAATGGAAAGATCAGGAAAGGATTATTTACGGCCACGACGGAGACGGCGATAGTAAGAAGTTTCCGTCGGTCGTCCAAGAAGGCGAAGAAAAAGTAAAAGGACGGATCGTAGTTAATCAGAGCACGGCTCATTCACCGGGCCGGGTTCAGGCGCTCATGAGCGTCGTTCATGGTGATGACGACGCTCTCTCCACGTCCGACACACGCATCAGCAGCGGCGTTCTGCTCGGCCTTGGTCGGGTAAGTCGCTCGGGTTTGGCGTATGGATGTTGTCGCCGCCCGCGACGGTTTTTTTGTTCCATTCAGACCTAGAAGTTAGTTGATGATTTACCGAAAAAGGCTTGCGGCTCTGCCGTTCACAGCCCTGATGTCGCTCGCAGCAAATGCGCAGCAAATTCCATTCACAGACGAAGCCGCCGCCGCGCGCGCGAATGCGATACAGGATCAGCAAATCCAGCAACAACGCGAGGCACAGCAACGCGAATCGGCGATTCGAGCGCCGGCCGTGCGCTCGGAAATCCCTGACGAAAAGCGATATCCGTTGCTTCCTTCAGAGACGCCGTGCTTTCGCATCGACGCCTTCGAGCTCGATGTGCCGCAAACGCTGCCCGAGCCGATTCGGAAGCAGGGCGCATCATCGCTGCCGCTCGATCCGTTCGCGTTCGCCCGCGAGTGGCTCGACCACTACAAAGGTCAATGCATCGGCAAGGACGGCGTGAACGTACTGACCAAGGCGCTTCAGCAGGCAATCCTGAGCCGCGGACTGATCACGACGCGTGTGCTGCTGCCCGAACAGGACCTGTCGACCGGCACGCTCAAGTTCGCTCTGATCTCCGGCGTGATCCGCGAATTGCGCTTTGCCGATCCCAACACGTCGGGCACATGGAAGACCGCTTTTCCGGCGCGTCCCGGCGACGTGCTGAACCTGCGCGATCTCGAGCAAGGCCTCGAGCAGATGAAGCGCGTCGCGAGCCAGGACGTCGACATGAAGGTCGATCCGACCAGCTCGCCCGGTGAGAGCGATGTCGTCATCACCGTCAAGCGCGCCAAGCCTTGGACGTTCGTCGCCTCTGTCGACAACTCCGGCAGCCGTGCAACCGGCAAGTGGCAAGGCAACGTCAGCCTGGGCATCGACAATCTTCTTGGACTGAACGACATCCTGAGCGTAGGCGCGAATCAGGACCTGTACTTCGACGACAAGACTTTGGGCTCGCACGGCTTCAACGGTTCCTACTCGATCCCATGGGGCTATTGGACCGCGACGCTGTATGGCAACACGAACACTTACTATCAGCAGATCGCCGGTGTGAACCAATCGTTCGTGTCGAGCGGCAATTCGCAGAGCGCGGGGCTCAAACTGCAGCGCGTGCTGCGCCGCAGCCAGAGCGACGTGCTCAGCAGCTATATGCAACTCTCGAAGCGCTTCGGTGCGAGCTTCATCGAAGACACGGAGATCGAGCTACAGCGACGCAACAATACTTTCCTCGAACTGGGACTGACCGATCGACATTACTTCGGCGGTGCACAGTTCGACGCGACATTGGCATATCGCCAAGGCATCGGTGGTCTGGGCGCGAGACCCGATCCGGAACCGGATCCTTACTCCATATCCACGCGGGCACCGACCTACCGCTTCAAGATGGCCGTGCTGGATATGAACCTGTCGATGCCGTTTGCCATTGCGAAGCAAAGCTTCCGCTACGTGACGACCGTACACGGGCAATACACCAACGATCAGCTTTACTATTCGACGACCTGACGATCGGCAGCCGCTACACCGTGCGCGGCTTCGACGGCGAACAAATGTTGGCCGCAGAAAAAGGCTTCTACTGGCGCAACGAATTGCAGATGCCGATCGGACAGACGCGCCAGTCGCTCTACGTCGGCGTGGATTACGGTCGCGTGTTCGGCCCGAATACCGAGTTTCTCGCGGGCACGCAGCTCGTCGGCGCGGTGATCGGCGTTCGCGGCGGCATTCCGTCGAAGTACGCTGGGTTCAGCTATGACTTCTTCGCGGGCACGCCGATTTACAAGCCGTCTTCACTCGAGACATCGCGCGTGACGGTCGGGTTTCAGATGACCGCGCAATTCTGACGCGCGATCGACCTCGGGCTGCATTGCATGGTCAAGACACTGCGGCCCAAATAACAAAGGAGAAAACATGGCCAACGAGAAGAGTCTGACGCTCGCGTCGATTCATTCGACAGCGAAGGCGCTCACTGCCGGACTGCTGCTCGCGCTCGCCGCATGTGGAGGCGGAAGCGGCAGCGGACTCTCGGCTGTCGAGAACAACGGCAACGGGGCGACGGGAGGGACATCGTCGAATTCGGCGGATACGGCATCGACTTCATCGGACGCGCCCACATCATCCAGTACGGCCGCGAGCTTCTTTAACAGCATCTTCTTGAAGGACAGCGGCAGCGGCTTCTATCAGTTCGATGCGAACTATCCCGGCAGCGGAGGCTACACGCCCGTCGCTTCGGGCAGAACCCGGTTCTACGTCGACAGTGATAGCGACGACAACTTCATCGCAGAGACCACAACGATAGCGGGCGCATATACGCAAGACTATGAGACGCAGCTGTATATCACGGCGGAAGGTGCGTTCACGTCGCGATCGAGCCCCTACATCCATTTCGGTTCGAACTCGAAGATCTTCCAGAAGCTATCGCAAGGTTATGAGCTCGGCATGCGGGGCATGTCGACGGCCTTGGAGCGAATCACGATCAAATTGGACGACGTATCGGGTCTGCCGATCTCGGATGCCATTCGCAAGGACGAGGGTCCGGCCGTCAACGGACTGCCGTTTCTGCTTGCCGCCGACAAATCGCCGATGCCGAAGGGATCCATCATCTATCAGTTGCCGTACACGGTCGTGACCACGCACTTGTGGGCGAACCTGACAAAGGGGAAGGATCCGTTTGCGTCTCTGGAGGAGATCCAGGCCAGGACCGGAGGGGTCATCCAATCGTTGGGCGGCTATCGCTATCTGCAGCCCGCGCCGAACAGCATGATTCATATCGAGTACGACGGGGCTCTGTACCACGGTGAACTGGTGAAGGCCGGTGACATCCACGATGTCGTTCCGGCTGCGTATAACAGCATTGCCGCGGATTTCATCGCGCAGCGCGAGGCAGTTGCGCTCGCAAAGTAGTGAAGAAAGGAGAAGGAAGCACAATTGTTCCTTCTCCCGTCGACGGTGCGGCTTCAGTTCTTCACGCTTTCACGCCGTGCAGCAGGCTGCCGATGGCGTCGAGCGACTTCGTCACGTTGGTCAGATCGACCTTGGTGTACTGCGATGCATCGACCTGCGTCACCGGCGCCACGTTGATCTGCGGGCTCGCGAACGCGAAGCCCGTGATCGAGTTGGCGTTGATGCCGTTGTTCTGGAAGATGCTCGCGCCGCCGACGATGGCGCCCATTTCAGCGCGACCAAGTTCCTTGCTGACGGCGAGGTTTTCGATTCTCAACATGATGTCTCTCCTGATGACGTGAATGGCTGTGTGAGGGCTTACAGCTTCACGCCGCCGAGCACGCTGCCAACCGCATCGATAGACTTCGTGACGTTGGTCAGATCGACGTTCGTGTGCGTCGACGCATCGACTTGCGTGACGGGCGCGACGTTGGTCTGCGGGCTGGCGAACGAGAAGCCGCCGTTGACATTGGCGT
>NZ_JALQDV010000048.1:0-452954 GCF_023631045.1 Caballeronia sp. AZ7_KS35
CGACGCATCGACTTGCGTGACGGGCGCGACGTTGGTCTGCGGGCTGGCGAACGAGAAGCCGCCGTTGACATTGGCGTTGACGCCGTTGTTCTGGAAGATGCTGGAGCCGCCGACGATAGCGCCCATTTCTTCACGGTCGAGTTCTTTGCTGACTGCGAGGGATTCGATCTTCAACATGATGGTTCTCCGGATGCGTGGATGATTGCGATGAGATGGGGAATCAGAGTGCGACGCCGCCAAGCAGGCTGCCGACCGAAGCGAGCGACTTGGTGATGTTCTTCACGTCGACGTCGGTGTGTTGCGAGGCATCGACTTGCGTGACGGGCGCGACGTTCGTTTGCGGGCTGGCGAAGGAGAAGCCGCCGTTGACGTTGGCGTTGATGCCGTTGTTCTGGAAGATGCTGGAACCGCCGACGATGGCGCCCATTTCAGCACGGCCGAGTTCTTTGCTGACAGCGAGGTTGTCGATCTTCAACATGACGTAGCTCCTGACTTGGTTGGTTGGATGAGCACCAATCGTTGCGCTCGCAGCTACATATGCGAGGGCTGTGCCAGCGGCTACTAGAGGATCTGTTCGGTTAATGCAAGTCATTGATCGACATACAAAATCGAGGTAATCAAAGCAGATCTCTACGCGCAGTCCAGGTCGCTAATGGTCGCCGGCTGTCGGCCGTCCAAAGACAGATACTCGAAACATGTCTGGAGCCGGCGAACACGCAAGGTAATAAGACACGCGACACGTTTCACGCCGCAAGAAGAGAGACGAAACTATGGAATACGAAGTATCGATGAAAAAGACGAACAGCGCTCGCATCGAGCGTTGGGGCGCAACTTGGGGAAGGAAGAACAGGCAGGAAGGGAGTACAGCGAAGAGAAGCAAGGAGAAGGAAGCAGCGTTGTCCCTTCTCCCCTTGTAGACGATGCCTTACAGCTTTCCGCCCACGATCAGGCTGCCGACGGAATCAAGCGTCTTCGTCACGTTCGTCAGGTCGACGTTGGTGTGCGTCGAAGCATCGACTTGCGTGACGGGCGCGACGTTGGTCTGCGGGCTGGCGAACGAGAAGCCGCCGTTGTAGTTGGCGTTGATGCCGTTGTTCTGGAAGATGCTCGCGCCGCCGACGATGGCGCCCATTTCAGCACGGCCGAGTTCTTTGCTAACGGCGAGGTTTTCGATCTTCAGCATGATGTGTCTCCTGGGACGGGTTGGGTTGGACGAGCACCAATCGTTGCGCTCGCATCTCCATATGCGAGAGCTGTGCCAGAAGCGTCCGGATGTTGTCCGGTTAGGCCGATCCATTGAATAGCAAGGCTCACCGGGCATCTACAGCATCATTCACGAACGAGCGGCGCATCGATTCGTCGGCTGCGCGATGACAGATCGCCGAACATGTCGGCGCACGACCGACGGTCCGCGTATGCGAATGCGACGGGCTCAGTGAAAGAGCCCATATCACACGCACGCGCCGTACAACGCTGGTGACAAAGCCACTTGCAGGCGATTGCCTTAGCGGAAAAAAGCCAAAAGAGGAGCGGCCTGGTCAATCCGCGCATTGCGCGCGTGCGGCCTTCGGAACAATGACGAGAGGGAGAAGGAAACGTCGTCGGTTCCTTCTCCCTTCGAGGGATGATGCTTACAGCTTCGCGCCGAGAATTTCGCTGCCGACCGTGGTGAGCGACTTCGTGATGTTCTTCACGTCGACGTCGATATGTTGCGACGCATCGACTTGCGTGACGGGCGCGACGTTGGTCTGCGGGCTGGCGAACGAGAAGCCGCCGTTGACATTGGCGTTGACGCCGTTGTTCTGGAAGATGCTGGAGCCGCCGACGATAGCGCCCATTTCTTCACGGTCGAGTTCTTTGCTGACTGCGAGGGATTCGATCTTCAACATGATGGTTCTCCGGATGCGTGGATGATTGCGATGAGATGGGGAATCAGAGTGCGACGCCGCCAAGCAGGCTGCCGACCGAAGCGAGCGACTTGGTGATGTTCTTCACGTCGACGTCGGTGTGTTGCGAGGCATCGACTTGCGTGACGGGCGCGACGTTCGTTTGCGGGCTGGCGAAGGAGAAGCCGCCGTTGACGTTGGCGTTGATGCCGTTGTTCTGGAAGATGCTGGAACCGCCGACGATGGCGCCCATTTCAGCACGGCCGAGTTCTTTGCTGACAGCGAGGTTGTCGATCTTCAACATGATGTAGCTCCTGACTTGGTTGGTTGGATGAGCACCAATCGTTGCGCTCGCAGCTATATATGCGAGGGCTGTGCCAGCGGCTACTAGAGGATCTGTTCGGTTAACTCGCCGGCCTGATAGGAAAGGGATTGCGGGGTGGAAGCGCGATTTGCGCGCCGAAACCATCTGCAATAGGCGAGGCCGAAGTGTGGGCCGCAGAGAAACAGAGGGCGGGGACTTGTCGGATTCCGACGAACAGCGTGGTCAACGATACGGGACGCGCGTGCGCGGACGAGCCGCGTCCCGTATCAGAGTCGATGACATGAAGATCAGCTTAGAGCTGCGGAGAAACACCGAGCGGCGCAATGGGTTCCATGGCCGGCGCGCTTTCCGGCTTCAGATCCTTGATGAAGGTGTCGGACATCGCGATCACGGTGGCGAGCGCGCGCGTGTCGTAGAGCGCGTGATCGACGTCGCCGCACACGGCGGCCCGGACGCGCGTCGTTCGAGACAGCTTCTTGCCGTGCCTGCCGAAATGCGCGTTCAGTTGATCGAGACCTTCGTCGCCTGCGCCGTACACGAGCAGCGTGCGCACGCCTTTGCGTTCGAGCGCATGGACGATGCTGTGCGGATCCGTGAGCGAACCGTGATCGGCCTGAACGACCTTCTTGCGCGTCACACCGGGCATCTGCGATTGCAGCCGCGCCGCCGCATTCGATGCGAAAGCTTTCAGGATCGGCTTGAGTCCGCGCTTGCCGCTCAGCACGAGCCACCATTTTTGCGGCTTCAGGATCGCGGGTCCGAGACGCGCCATCGTGTTGCGCCGCTGCGCTCTGAGCTCTTGCAGCGTCAGATGCTCAGGTACATGGAAGCGCTGCAGATTCACGGCGATGACAGCGCCGATAGCCGGCTCGATCAGCGACGCGCGCAACGCGCTATATGCACCCGAGCAGATGCCGAACACAACGACGTTATCGTAGCCCTTGCGTTTGAGCCATGCAGCTGCGGTCGCGACATCCTCGATCGTGGTTTGCGCATGAATCGACGCAACCGTGTCGTGCGTGCCATCCGGCGAACGTGCGGGACTGTCGCCGATGCCACGCGCATCGAAGCGCAACGATGCGATGCCGCGTTGTGCCATCTCCCGCGCCATGCGGACGGACAGCCGGCTGTCGCCTTGATGCACGCTGCCCGCCGTATTCGTGATGACGATCACAGGGCCGCCCGGCAGTCCGTCGCGCGGCTCGCACAAGATGCCGAAGAGTCCTGCAGCGCCGAAGATCACCGGGCGCTCGATCGCTTCCGGCGTTTCGATGATCGCATCGTCGCTCATGCTCGGGCGCGCTGCCTTTCTCGCGCGGGCCGGCTTGAGATCGCGGGCCATGCCTTCGGCCACGCCCTCCTCGATCCATTGCGCGGCGCGCTTGAGCGTCTTCTCGGGCAAGACCGACGATGCAGTCTCCTGCATGAATTCGAAGTAGTCGTCGAAGGCTTCCGTCTGCACGTCGACGCCTCGATCGAGCAATACGTTGCATAGCGACCGGCTCGCGCCCGGCCGCAAGTCGGCCACGAACACGCGCTTGGGCAGAGCGGACTGATGACTCATCGCCTTGCCGAGATCGAGCCCGCTCAGGCGGCTGCGAAACGCTTCGCTATAAACCTGACCGAGCACGTGATATGGCGAATCGACCTGCACCGCTCTCACGACGACGGGAAGATTTTCGACCCACGTCTGTCGCAGCGCGGTGAGTTCGCGCAGATAGTGGCGTCCGTTGACCACGGGCGCGAGGAGCGCGAGCGAATCCACCAGCGGATGATGCGATGCCAGCGCAGCCAGTGTGCCGCCCAGACGCAAGCCGCACAGCGTGACTTTCGTTACGCCCGTTTCCTGTCGCAAACGTTCGATAGCCGCGCCGATATCCGCGATGAAGTGATCGACCCGATCGCTCTCATGATCGATGCCGACTGAATCGCCGGTCGCCAGATAGTCGAAGCGCAAGACCGGAATACCGCGTCGGGAAAGCTCTTCGGCCAGATAGCGCATGGCCTTGTGGCCCCACGCTTCCTCATGCCCGAATGGGTTGCATAGCACGACGCCGTGGCTTCCATGGCCGACGTGAAGCCACCCGAAGCGGCCTCCGAAGACGATCGGCGTCATGCGTCGGCCCCACTTCCAAAATTACCGACGCATAGGCGCTCGCTTCGGTAAGAAGCGATATTGGCAACGCACTGAATCCCTGGGCCGCTCGATGTTTTATTTAGGTCGCGCATTTGTTGAGGTTCTCATTGCACGTTTTGCAAGATTTAACCTCCTTTCGTTTCTGGCCTTCGGTGCGCTGGACAACAAAGTGATGTTTTGCCGCATGCATGGGGTATACCGCCATGCATGCACGAGACCGGACGTCTAGACGTCGATGCAATGTTCGCTATCGCACATTCGCGTCTCTTGGCACGAAAAAAAGCTAAGGAGATCTACATGAACGGGAAGCCGGAATGAAGCGGTTCGCGAGGATCGACATAACGCTTGGCAATGGTAGAAGGGCATCTATTGACTATTCGGAGGCATCGTCTAGATTTTCGTCGTGGCCGCGCTCAATCCATCGATTCGATTCGCCAAGGAGACGATCATGTGCACTCGCCTGAAACCCGGACGCCCTCACTCCATCTATTGCATTCTGCCGCCGCACATGCTGGAGCACATCGCGAAGCATGGCGACGCGAAGCAGCGCGAGATCGCCATCGACACGCTGTCGAAGGATCACACGATGCGGTCCTTCCGTGCCGTGGAGGCCACGCTCGCAGTCCGGCGCGCAGCGCCGATGCCCACTGCCGCCGCGCCTTCCGCGCATCGCACGATCTACACGGCCGACGAAACTGAAACGTTGCCCGGCACGGTCATTCGTACCGAAGGCGCAAAGCCCGTAAAAGACGATGCCGCCAACGAAGCCTATGACGGTCTCGGTGCGACCTTCGAGTTCTATCTGGAGGTGTTTCATCGCAATTCGATCGACGATGCGGGCATGCCGCTCATCGGCACCGTCCATTTCGGCAAGGACTATGACAACGCGTTCTGGAACTCGCAGCAGATGGTTTTCGGCGATGGCGACGGCGAGCTCTTCAACCGCTTCACCATTGCACTGGATGTCATCGGTCACGAATTGACGCATGGCGTGACCGAACATACCGCCGGCCTGAATTACATGACGCAGGCGGGCGCGCTGAACGAGTCGATATCCGATGTGTTCGGCTCGCTTATCAAGCAATACGCGCACAAGCAGACGGCGGACAAGGCGGACTGGCTTATCGGCGAGGGATTGCTCGCGAAGGGCGTCAATGGCGTCGCGCTTCGCTCGATGAAGAATCCCGGCACAGCCTACGACGATCCGAGGCTCGGAAAGGATCCGCAGCCCGCCGACATGAGCGAGTACGTTCGCACGACGCAGGACAACGGCGGCGTGCATATCAACTCAGGCATTCCAAACAAGGCGTTCTGCATGACCGCTCTTGAAATCGGCGGATATGCTTGGGAGAAGGCGGGGCGAATCTGGTATGAGACGCTGACCGACTCGCACCTCAAGCCGACCGCGACCTTCAAGACATTCGCGAAGCTGACGCTAACTACGGCGAGCAGGCTATATGGCGCGAGCAGCGCGGAGGCATCGGCGGTCAAGAAGGGATGGCACGAAGTCGGTGTATTGTGATCGTGCGCGCGCTCGCATCTTCGCCGCGCTCCTGTTGTCGGGCGCGGCGCTGGTGTGCGCGGGCTGCGCTTCACATCAATCGTCGTGGGAGCCTTCAATGCACGCGGAGCTGACGACCGATGGCGGGTTAGCTGCCTTTCCCGGACTTGCACGGCCGATCGTTCTCGACGAGAAGGATCTTTCGCCCGACGATGGCGTTGCATTCGCGCATCTCGTCGTGGCGGCGCGTGCCGAGGCGAGCGCATCGAGACCACGCGCAACGAAACCTGTTCCGGACGGCCGCACCTATCGGATCCATGTCGATGGCGACGATACGCTTCACCTTCAGGCCGCCGATCCTTCCATACCCCCTGCCTTTGCCGCCTTGATGGAGTTCATCAAGCGGCATGGACATCGCTAACTTCCGGCTGTGCGTGCGTCAACACTTCGGCTGAATTGGATAATTCCCCAGCTAACTCTGCTTTCGTAAGATGTGCTTGCAGTTTGCTGATTCCATACATTCAAACGGAGTATCTATGAAGCCCGCCAAAGTTCTGCTTCGATCATCATTGAAATGCCCTCCGTCGATCGATCGGCGGCGATCAGAAGCATCTACACGTCAATCAAAGGCAGAACGGCAATCGCTCGATAACTTCGGCGACTGCCGTTCTCGCGTTCGATCACCTCACCCGCGCGAGCTATCAAACCAGCCTTAGATCGAGGCTAGGATTCAAGAATTATGTATGTGCGTTGGCTCATACAAAACACCGGCTTTTCGTTTGCGCAATTCCGGCGTGCTGTATAAGATTGCCAAACATTACAGAATGTAATGTTAATGATGAACGTTTTCCTTGCCTCTTTGTCTGTAAATGCGCAAGGCGCCGAAACCTTGACGGAGCCAGATTGCTGAATGAGCGAGCGCAGACTCTCTCCCGCTCTTTCGATGACCGATCAAGCCGCACCATAAGGAGACTTCATGCCAACTCCCGTTTTCGAGTCCGTACGTCTAGACGATGTGTTGCTCGAACCAGATCCGATCGACCCCGCATGGATACTCGAAGGCAATCCTGTCGCCCGCAGTGGCAGATGGTCGCAAAGTCTCGACACGACGACCTCCTCGTGGGTCTGGGATTGCACCGCCGGCCGCTTCAACTGGTACTTCGAGCAAGACGAGACCATCTATGTGATCGAAGGCGAAGTCATCATTACCGCCGAAGGTCAGGAACCGCGCACGCTGCGCGCGGGACACGCCGCATTGTTTTACGCGGGCACGCGATCTCAGTGGTACGTTCCTAAGTATGTGCGCAAGCATGCCATCCTTCGTCCGCACATCACGAAGCCTGTGTTGTTCGCGCTCAAGGTGAGCCGCAGATTGCAGGGCAAGCCGAGCGGCTATCTGCCTCGCACGTCGCTCTGACAATCTCCTTCGAAGAACATCACGGAACTATCGAAGTGATGAGTCACGCGATGGATAACCTCGTCCATTGGTCAAGGCATTGCGAACGGATCAGGCAGGAGAGCGCACGGTTCCCGAGTTCCTGCGAGGCGCGTGGCACGCCGGAGTAGTCCGTAATACGCCAGCGCTTTAGTTCATTGCCGATGCCATCTGCCGCCGATTCGCAGAAAAGAATCAAACGCGCCAATGCCGGCATGCATGACCGCGCGTGATGCGAATTGGCTCCTTGCTCATGGAGAACTTATGGCGAAACGTCGCATTAGCCTTTGGCGAATCAATCGACGCATGCTCGTCATAACATATGATTTGAACGCAACGCGGGATAGCTTTTGGTTCTGCTGCATCCGTAAAGATACTTCCGGCGAGAGGCGGGCGCGAATTCGCGCCCGTTTTTGTATTGCTCGGCACTGCGCGAAAACGCTTCTTCACCTAACTTCGCGAAACGCTACGAAAGCAAACGATTGCGAGTGCGATCACGCCGGCGTTTGCAAATGTACCGTCCACGACTATGCCGTCTGTCCATACGAACGTGCGTATCCGTTCAACGCCGCGAGCGATTAAGAAGTTTTTTCATATGGATGTCTATTTTTATCGTTGCCTCGACGCAATTTTTTCTTACCTGTAACCTGCGTCTGTGAGAACGCCTGGTGACTCCCAAAAGTTAAACGACGCCCACAGTCGACACGCTCGTTCGGAAGGAATAACACTAACGCAACGAATTGGAGGCTCCGCGATGTCAACCTCAACTGACGTCCTCGAAGCTACGTCCGTCGCTGGCGACTGCGCGTATGCGATGCATGATTCGACGGTAATCAAGCACATCGGCATTGTTTTATACGATGGTTTCTCTTTGCTGGCCGCAGGCACCCTCGCCGAAGCGCTGCATGTGGCGAACGAGTTGCAATCCGAAGCAGCGAATCATTCTTTGAAATATCGCGTGAATCTGGTATCGGCTCGCGGGGGTACGGTCTCGTGTTCTTCTTCCATGTCTGTGTGGACGGACCAACTCGCCGGAGGAAAATTCGATAGTCTCGATAACCTTTTCGTCGCAGGAGGCAGCGGCGTGGCACGCGCGTCCTCGGACGACAATCTTATGGAGCTCCTGAGACGCGCGAGCGGGAAGAGCGTCACCATTACCGCGATGGGAAACGCGCACATGCTCTTGTCGGCCGCGGGCGTTACGCCGCGGGACTGGCCTTCGATGAAGCAGGATATTCCGCCCAGTTCGGCGACCAAAACCCTATCAGAGCATGAACGCGATCAGGCATTGATGACATCGCTTGCATTCGTCAAGAAGGACTTGGGCGCCGATCTGGCTATGCGTGTCGCGGACCGTCTCGAATCGGGCGGAGGATTGTCGCTCGAGGCGGCGTTCGAAGAGATGTATGACACGACGCTGGCCGAGAAGGCGCGCGCGGCGGCGCGTTGGCTCGTGCTGAACTGCGCAAAGGCGATATCCGTCGTCGATGCAGCGCGCATGTCTTCGATGAGCGAGCGCAACTTCCTGCGTCTGTTCAAGCGCGAGATCGGCGTCACGCCTTCGAAATATCTGCTTCGCGCGCGGCTCGATCTCACTTGCAAGCTGCTCGAAAATAGCGATCTTCCGGTCGACAAGATCGCCCGTCGAACGGGCCTCAGCAACGGAGAGAGACTGTCGAAGCTATTCCGCAAGGAATTCTCGATGTCCCCAACCGAATTTCGCGCACGAAGCCGGAATAAGCGCTGAGAGCGAAGCGCTCAGGTTGTCGGCGCCTGATCGCCGACACCTCGTTTGGCCTTGACCGAACTACGCAGACGCGCCTCGAATTGCAGAAGGATCGATTCCTTGGCGAGATTCGATGCCGCGTATTGTCGGCCGAGCGCACCAAGACGCTCACGAAGCGAGCGGTCATTGGCGAGACGAAGTATGGCTTTAGTCAATGCAGTTGGAGACTCGGGTTCGACCGCGAGGCCGACGGAATTCACGACGTCCCATAGCTCGGTGCCTTCATTCGCCGTGGCGATAACCGGCCGATTGCTCGACAGCATGGCGCCGAGCTTCGATGGCATGACGAGATCGGCGGCATCGGCGCGTTGCGGCAGAACATGCATGTCCGCGAGCGCGAGCAGTTCGTGGAAGCGCTCTTTAGGCTGCAAATCGAGGAATTTGACATTGGGTAAGTCGCGGGCCTTATCGAGCAGGAACGATCTTGCGGGCCCGGCACCGCAGATCACGAACATGATGTCCTCGCGCCACGCGAGAAGCTTTGCCGCATCCGCGATAACTTCCAGACCTTGCTTGAGCCCGAGATTGCCGGAATAGAGTACGACCTGCACGCCGCGACCGAGAGCGAGTTGCGCGCGATACGAGTTGTCCGCGCTGTCCGATTGTGCATGCTGCATGTCGACCCAATTCGGAAATGTAAAAGCGTTCTCGCATAGGACGCCTTTTTGCACCGCCAGTCGTGTCATCGCGGCTGAAGGTGTGGAGACCACGTCGGCGCGAGACATCAGCCATTTTTCAGCGGACGATGCGAGCTTCTTCGCCGCACGGCCCTTCAGGATTCCAAGCCGGAAAGCGGCATCGACCTCGTAGTCCTGTACGTGAAGCCAGAACGATGCACTCGCGATGCGCGCTGCCAACAGCGCCATGGGCGACGCGAACAAGGGCGGCTCGACGAGCCATACGGCTTGCGGACGCCACGCGATTTGCACTGCCGCGGCGGGAATGGAGAAGAGTGCGAAGCTCATCAGATGCAATATGCGCTTCAAGCCCGAAGGGCGTTTCGGGCACCAGAAGGGCACGCGTATCACCGAAACATTGTTGAGCTGTTCCGTCACGTATGTGTGCGAGTTATAGCCGGCGCGAACGCGCCATTCCGGATAATACGGAGAAGCGGTGATTACGCGTACCGTATGTCCGCGCAATGCGAGCCATTCCGCCAGCTCGGCAGAATACTTTCCAACCCCGGTTACTTCCGGGGCGTAGTTGAGCGAGATCATCAGCACTTTCATCGAGCCACCCAATGTGGTTGAAACTGAAAAATCGGCGCGCCGAACGCGCTGACTTTCAATCGAAGCGCTTGCGAATGAAGCGGCATGGGTTGCCGCCATAAACGCCTTCGGGCTCGAGCGAACGATGTACGACGGAAAGCGGTGTAACGACCGCCGAACGGCCGATGGTCACGCCCATTTGCACGACACAATTCGCCGTGATCCACACGCCGTCTTCAATGACGATCGGTGCAACGCTCAGATTCATCGTCGTGCTCATTGCGTGCGAGCCGGCTGTGAGGAACGTGCCTTGTGAAATGCACACATGCGATCCGACGCGGATGGGCGCCTGGTTATAGATCCACACATCGGCGCCGAACCATGAGTGATCGCCCACTTCGAGATTCCACGGTGCTTTCACGCGAAGCTGTTGCAGGAAGCGGCAACCGACGCCTATCTTCGCGCCGAAGAGACGGAGTAACGCGACTCGCACATTCGAAAACGGGTTGAGCTTGTTATTGATGACGCAGGCTTCGACAACAAACCATAGTGCTTCGATGAGCGTCGATCGCGCCTTCTCATAGTTGCCCTTTCCTGCTCGGCTCAGATCGATGACGCGATTGGCAGGGTGCTCGTCCTTGACGTCGTGGACAAGGGTTTCCGCGTTCGACACCGCATTGTCGGTGAGGAGTTCTGACGCCATTTGGAAGCTCTCCCAGCAGTCGTTGCACGTTTCAGGTATTGGCGGTGCGGACAGATCGACTTAACTGTCGCCAATCCGGGACATCTTCGGAGAGGGCTGCCAGCACATACGGCGCACTCGAAACGTCTCCAGTGCATGACGAAGCACCGACAGCCTGCGGTCGTCCGTCAAGGATTCGATGCGCTGCTTGCCTCGCTGGATCAGCCGCATTCTCAGGTCGGGGTCGATGATGAGCTCACGAAGTGCATCGGCCATGCTGTCCGGGTTCACAAGATCGATGAGAAGCCCCGCGTCGTCAATCTGGTCTCGCAGGTTCTTCAGGTCGGAATACAGCACGGGCACGCGAAGCTGAAACGCCTCGTAGGGCGGCAGGTTCGTGGGACCGAAATACGTGGGCATCACCAATGCGACCGCCTGACGATAGAGGCAGGTCACTTCGATATCGGACACGAAGCCTGCAAAGCGGATTCGGTCCGCCAGCCTGAGCTCATCGGCCACTGAGCGTACATGAGCCAGGTTGCCGAAGTCGCGCCCAGAGAATATGGCGCCGACCCTGATCCCGAAGCGATCCTCCAGGCTGCGCAATCCCCGCAATAGATAGACATGGTTCTTATGCGGCCAGAACTGGGCGGGATAGTAGACGTAGTCGCAATCCAGGCCATACTTTGCCTTGATGTCGATAAAGCGATCCGGATGATCAAGCTCATGCTCGCGCAACTGCGTTCCAATCGCAGGAGAAAAGGGAATCACATGAACTCGTTCCTCATCGACGGCATATCGTCGGATCACGTTATCGCGTCCCGCTTCTGAATCGACTACGACACCGGTCGCTTTCTTCAGCGCAAGTTGATAGATCTGCTCGCGGCGCTCGAACTCGCCGCCACAGCGAACTTCAGGAAAGTCCACTTCATCGCGGTGCGCCAGATCCCAGACCGTAAAGAGATAGCTGAATTGTGCAGTCACGAGAGCCAGATAGGACGGACCCGTGAAGTAGACGAGGTCCGCGCCCATTTCCCGTAAAGACCGGTCGAGCCAATTGAAGTACACGTGCTTTCTGAATAGTTGAGGCGGATTGAGCAGGCGCCACATGACATGGAAACGCGCAAGCAGCTTTTGGCAGCGGTGAACGCGAAGATAGCGAGCATCGATTCCATTCCGATGCAGTTCTTCGATCGCGGACCTGCGCGTCGTGATGAAGGTCACGTTACAGAGTTCGGGCGGCAGGCGCTTGGCCAGAAGCGCAGCGTTCGTCGCTTGCTGAAATCCTCCGCCTACTGAATTGTCCAGTTCGATAAAGACCACCATCCGGATCGGCCGGACATGAAAGCCGATGCCGGTGACATCCGCGCCGCTCGCATGTTCACGAGTTTCAACGCGGCGATGGGCGAATCGGGGAACTGCCAGATCACTTTGATAGGTAGTGCTCGAAGCGGCTCTCTTGAACAACATATCTTGAGTTCCCCGCAGAAGAAAGGACATGTTGCGTTCACAGCGACACGATCAATATCGGATCGTCTATCGTGGGCTGGTCTAACGATAGCCTGCCGTATATCCGCGCGACCCGTTATGACGGATGACGGCAAGACGTTGGCTGACCGATGAGTGAGACCGCGCCCGCTATCGCCGCGGACTCAGCACGCGGACGCCCGGCCAAAAGCTTGATGATTTCCGCCAACGGACCTTGCCGGGCATCCGCGGCGCTACGATGCCTTTCCGGGGCGTTGCACGAGGCTGTCGAAAGGTGTCGACGAACATTGCCGCTCCCGCATGCGTCCTGGCTCACTGGAGAACGTCTTTGAAAACGCTCCACATCATTCCGTCTATCGAGGCAAGGAGTGGCGGTCCGGCGGAGGCAATCAAGAAGCTCGCTGCAGAACTGCGGCTGTTTGGACACACGGTCGATATCGTCTGTCTCGATCCTTCGGCCCATGCCGACACGTCAGATGACGCTGTGTTCGATCGAGTGGTCCGCCTTGGACACCATGCAGGGAAATACTCGTTCAACTTCCGCCTCGTTCGCTGGCTGATCGAGCACGGCAGCCAATATGACGCGATTGTCGTGGATGGCATTTGGCAGTTTCATAGCGCGGCGGCCGTGTTTTCGCTGCGTCCGCGGAAGATTCCATACTTCGTCATGCCGCACGGAATGCTGGATCCATGGTTCAACATAGGCCATCCACTGAAGTTCGCGAAGAAGCTTGTCTATTGGTTATTCGTTGAACGACACGTCCTGAGCAACGCGAAAGGCGTTCTTTTCACTACGGATAGCGAGCGAACCCTGGCGCGCAAAGCATTCCCGCTATATCGCGCCAAGGAAAACACCATGACGATCGGCACCGTGCCGCCACCTTTGATCGAAAAGGCAGAGGTTATAAAGTGGCGCGCGTCGGGGCATTCGAATGACAAGAAGTTGATGTTGTTTCTAGGGCGGCTCCATGAAAAGAAAGGCTGCGACCTGTTGATTCGCGCCTTTCACGATCTGCGAGACGCCGCGAACGATTATCAACTAGTTATCGCGGGGCCTGACAACAACGGCGTCGCGGCGAAGCTGCGTCGTGAAGTCGAACAACTCGGGCTTGCCAGGAAAATCACCTGGATCGATATGGTGACGGGCGCGGACAAGTGGTCCTTGTTGCGGGCGGCGGACGTCATGGTCTTACCTTCGCATCAGGAGAACTTCGGCGTCGTGGTGGCCGAGGCGCTCGCATGCGGCGTGCCGGTGCTACTGACCGACAAGGTCGGAATCTGGCAGGAAGTCGTGGCGGACCGAGCGGGCCTCGTCGATGTGGATACGCTGCCCGGCATCACTCGGTTGCTCATGCAATGGACGAGCTTGCCGGAGCATGAAAAGGATGCGATGAGATCAGCTGCGAGGCAGTGCTTCGACGACCGCTTTCATGTATCTCGCGCGGCCAGGAAATATATTTCGCTGATGAGTGACGGCCGCGCCTAATGATCGAGGCAAGATACGTGCGTTCGTGCGCGCGACCTTCGCATGCGCGACTTATATGACGAGAAAGGGTGGAGCCGCGACGCGAATCGGTCAACACCTTGCCAGATTCCGTCACTTGACGAGAGACGAATCACAACGGGCGCTAATCTTCAGTTACGGACGATGCGCGTTCTGGCCTCTGCTACGCGTTTCAAAGCGCGTCCATGTCGGACATTCTCCAGTCGGGACACATCATGAGGGTATTTTCGGCCGAGCAGGACATTGGGGTTGAAGAAAGCGTCGATATCATCGCTCACGACGGCGTCACACTTGCTCTTATCATCCGTGCTTCCTTCTCGAGAGAAGGCGTGAATTTTTTCACGCCGCGCGAATACTCGCAGCAACTCGCGCATATGGAGCATGCCGCCGGAACGAAGATATGCGCGCATGTGCATAACATCATGGCGCGTGAAGTAAAGCTGACGCAAGAAGTTCTGCTGATCAAAAGAGGACGCGTTCGCGTCGATCTTTATGGTGCGAACCTGCACTATGTGACGAGCCGGACACTTGGGCCCGGAGACGTCATATTGCTGTCCGCGGGCGGTCACGGCTTCGAAATGCTCGAGGACGCGGCCTTCATCGAAGTGAAACAAGGGCCTTACATGGGCGATCACGACAAGGTTCGATTCGAACCGCGGTCGTGAGTTACGGCGTTGAAGAAAGCGGCATCAAGACCCTGAGATTGTTGTTCGCATGTGACTTGGCATAAGAGGAGAAGAAACGATGCCGAATAAGGTCGCGCTTGTTACCGGAATAACCGGTCAGGATGGTTCCTATCTCGCTCAATTCCTGCTCGATAAAGGATATGAGGTGCATGGCGTCAAACGCCGTTCATCGCTCTTCAACACCGACCGTATCGACCATCTTTACGAAGATGATCACGTAGCGCAGCGAAGGTTTCATTTGCATCACGGCGATCTCACCGATTCTTCGAGCATCCTGCGTATCATCCAGCGCGTTCAACCGGACGAGATCTACAATCTCGCCGCGCAAAGTCACGTAGCGGTCTCGTTCGAGGAACCCGAATACACGGCCAACGCGGACGGTCTGGGCGCTCTGCGAATACTGGAAGCGATGCGCATATTGGGTCTCGAGAAAAGCGCTCGCTTTTATCAGGCATCGACATCCGAGTTATATGGGCTGGTCCGGGAAATACCCCAGCGGGAAACCACGCCTTTTTATCCGCGAAGCCCGTATGCCGTTGCGAAGCTGTACGCGTACTGGATCACGGTGAACTATCGCGAGGCTTATGGCATCTATGCGTGCAACGGCATTCTGTTCAACCACGAATCGCCGGTTCGTGGAGAGACGTTCGTCACGCGTAAGATCACGCGCGCGATTGCTCGCATCGCAATCGGATCGCAGGACTGCCTGTATCTCGGCAATCTGGGCGCAATGCGCGACTGGGGACACGCACGCGATTATGTTCAGATGCAGTGGCTCATGCTGCAACAGCCCGAGCCGGAGGACTTCGTGATCGCGTCCGGCGTGCAATACAGTGTGAGGGAATTCGTGCAACTTGCTGCCGCGGAGCTCGGTATCGTTCTGCGCTTCGAGGGCAGCGGTGTCGACGAGGTCGCGATCGTGGAGCGGATCACCAGCAAGGAATGCCGTGTCGCGCCAGGGACCGTGATTGTGCGTGTCGATCCTCGCTACTTCAGGCCGACGGAAGTAGAGACCCTGCTGGGCGATCCGTCGAATGCTCACGCGAAACTCGGTTGGGCGCCAACGGTGACTTTTCCAGCGCTCGTCAAGGAAATGGTGCAGTCCGATTATCAGATAGCGAAGCGCGATGCTCTGATAACCCTAGCCGGATACCGTGCGCTGGAACATCACGAATAAGCGCGCACGTGCGAGTGTCGACCGGGCCCGCTGGCTTCGCGGCCAGCGGGCCTTTGATCGCAGAGTCGGTTCATTTTCCGGCTAACCTGCGGATCAGCGGTTGCAGACCCCGAGGCAGCTTAGCGAATCCCGCGCGTGTCAAGCGGAAGAAAAGATATTCGCCCAGCACGGACATCATCGTTCGATCGAGCGGCGCAGTGTTCATCGAGGTCTTTGGAAAGACGTCATACTCCGAGGGCTGTCCGAATCCGAGGAACATCGACGTTCGTTCGTTGACTTCGGAAATGAATTCCGTGTTCACGATGATCGGCTCGGACTTCTGTATTTCACTGTCGACCTGGAAGAACACGCTTTTCCTGACGAAGTTCTTGTCGGTTACGGGTCTCGCTCGATGAATGCCGTAGGTGTTGTAAATGACGAGCGATCCGCGCGGCATCTTGAAGCTCTTGACGTCCGACGCGAGGTTATCCGCGATGAACTCATCCGTGTAGTCGCTATACGCCTTCTCTCCGGACCAGAGATGCGAGCCCTCGATGTACTGGAACTCGCCGTCGTCGACATCGGAGACATAGAAGATAAAGATGATTCCGGGAATATGAGCGAAGGCTTTGTCGGTCTTGTTGTCGGTATGCCACTGCATGTGGTGCCCGCCGTACGTTTCGTAGTATCTCAGCGCCTTGAGTCTGAACTTGTCGCCCAGATATCCTTCGCAGACCCTGAAAACAAATGATGAGGTCGCGAAGTCGTAGAAGGTCTTCGACACGGCGAGCAGGTTCGTCAGATAGTATTGCTTCTCCCAGAATACACCGGCGACCTTGTTGACGTTCAGGCCCAGCTTCGTTGCAGTC
This sequence comes from Caballeronia sp. AZ7_KS35, assembly GCF_023631045.1. NCBI lineage: Bacteria > Pseudomonadati > Pseudomonadota > Betaproteobacteria > Burkholderiales > Burkholderiaceae > Caballeronia > Caballeronia sp. AZ7_KS35. The sequence continues at coordinate 16,664 of NZ_JALQDV010000048.1, forward strand.
GAATCCTGTTCTATGCGTTCGATGGCCGCTGGTGCAAGGGCGGAAGGAAACGCAAAGTATCCTTTTTGATTCAGCTCTGCGACTACCTGTTCGGGATTGACAGAAAGGAATTCGCGAGTGAAGAGCGCCTTCTCCGTCTGGCTCCACGATAAGCCAGCTCGAACGGAAATGTCAGGCGACGAGTGCTCGATCGCCTCTTCATTGAGACCTGGTTCTGCGGCGTCGAAAGGCAAGCTTGCCATTTGATTCTCCGGTCGTAAGTCGCGTGTCAAGCCGACACGGCACGCGGTGGATCGTCAACAGGCCATACTAGTCGCGCACAGCTCATTGACCGATGCAAGGTGGATGTCGGCAAGGAATTGGCCGAGACAGGGCGAGGTCTGAGCGCTCTCCCGACACATCGACCCGATTCGGCCAACCTCATGGCATATTCCGTCAACTCCGTCATCGGCCAGACGTGCGCTCCTATGCTTCGTGCACGTGCGAAGGTGGTTCACGGGTCGACATGTGCCGCGAGCAGCCAATTTCCGCAGGATCGCGTCGGGCGTGAAACCACCGGGGAGAGGCATGGACGTGACGAAGATCGAATGCGTGCTTGCGATGCTCGACAGAGCCTGAGCGATGCCACCACCTTTGGCCGCCTCGCGCCGTGCCCTCTTCGCGATGTCCTCGCGTCTGTTCGAAATGTTGCCATTCGGCGTCGGCAGATCGGAAGGACGCGACAGGGATCGATATCGGCGAGCTGCGCTTACGATCGCGTGCAACGTCTGCAGTTCCGGCCTGGCGTTCATTGTCCTGATTGCGTCCGTCTCGTGGACGCTGCCGTATCTGGGCCAACAACGTTTCGGCGTATGGATGACGTTCTCGAGTCTCGCCGCAACGCTCGCCATGCTCGACTTCGGCATAGGCAATGCGCTTCTCAATCTCGTTGCAGGGGCGCGAGCGAATGAAGATGCTCGGCGCATTCGTGAGCTGATCACACATGGGGTATGGCTGCTCGGCACTGTCGGCGCGATTTGCGGAATCTGTTTGTACGCTGCGCTCCACATATTCGACTTGCGCCTCGTCTTCGGCCATAGCGCTGACGCCGCTGATGAAACGCTGGTGGCCGCGACGCTCTTTCTCGTTCTAACCTGCCTGAACATTCCTCTCGGTGGAGTGAAGCGTGTATGTCATGGCCTTCAAAGAGGCTGGGAACAGCATATCGTCAGCTCGATCGGTTATCTGATATCGCTGCCGCTCTTGTATTGGTGTTGTCTGCGTCAAGCATCCATTCCGTGGCTCTTGTTCGTCACCTATGGCATTCAGATCTGCATGTCGTCGTGTCTCGTTGTGCGATTGAATCGACAAGGATTGCTCGGCTTGATTTCGGGTGGGGCGCACTCGACGATGTGGACTGATTCGAAGAAGATCCTCAGCATGGGATCGTTGTTTTTCGGACTGCAGGTCGGCGTCATGTGCGCAAGCGGCTTCGACGCGCTCATCGTCGCAAAGTTATTGGGCGTGACGGAAGTCGCGAAGCTCGCCGTCGCACAGCGTCTGTTCCAGTTCCTTACTGTCGGGATCTCGATGCTGACGGTGCCGCTGTGGGGCCTCTATGCCGATGCGAAGGCGAGGGGCGACACGAATTTCCTGTCGATGACGTTAAAGCTGTCGATGCTCGGCACCGGTGCGATCGCCATCGTGACCAGCGGATCGATATTCGCCGCCTCCTCGTGGCTTCTGAGCAAGTGGGTCGGCAACCACCTTAGTATTCCCGTCGCGCTGCTCTGCGCGGTTGCGGTCATGTCGGTAGTCGATGCGTTCGGCAATGCGTTCGGCATCTTTCTAAACGGCGTCGGCGAGCTGAAATCACAACTGGTCGCGGTGTGTGTGAGTTGTGCGCTCGCCTTGTCGCTCAAATTCTGGCTCGTGTCCACATTCCATGACGTCGCCTGGGTGGTGTGGTCGACGGTGATCGCAAGCCTGGTGTCTGACTACTGCGTGTACCTGTTCCTGTTCAGAAAGCGCATATTCGCGCATCTGAGCGTGTTCGACGACAAAGGTGCGACTTCCGCATAAGCGAACGACCGGCAGGAAAGCGCAGTAACGTCTTCAACCACGATGCCGTTCGCGCCAATGTCTTGCCACATTCGGTCAAGCAAGCCGGCGCAGTGGCGGGCTGGCTACATTCAAGGCTGTCGGAGCGGGTGGAGTATTGGATCGGCTATACGAGCATTCTTTTCTGACGATTGCCGGAGCGCTACAGATGACTAAGGACTTCGCAGACGACGTTGCCTTGCCACGTGGCGATAGCGCGGAAACGGTCACGGAATCGTATATACGGTTTCTGAAGCGCAACTATAAGGTTATCGTCGGGACGACCGTAATCGTTGGCAGCGTCGCGTGCGAGTACGCGATCCTCGCAACGCCGATCTATCAAACAAGCATATTGCTGCAGGTTCAGGAGCCTCCCGAATCGTCGGGCAGAAGCTCGCTCGAAGATGTGTCGTCACTGTTCGCGGTGAAGCCTCGCGCTGCAGCCGAAGTCCAGAAGATCACGTCGCGCAGCGTGCTGGAATCAGCTATCGCACCGATGCATTTGGACATCTCGCTCGCTCCGCGTCGCGATATCTGGACTCGCGCGCAATCGAAGTTAGGCGCGGCGTGGCGCAGAATCACCGGCGAGGCCGAGGTAGGCGGCGTTCAACCGGGTTTGGCTTCGATTGCAGAAGTGCCCGAAAGCCTGCGCAAGAAGGCACTGGAAGTAGTGTCGGAAGGCAACGGACACTATCGTCTTTTAACCCCCGACGGGGAGACTTTTAAGGGCAACGTATCGACATTGGAAAACTTCGAGACGGAGCGCGGTGCGATCGCGTTGAAGATCGATGCGCTTCCTGGAGGTGCCGGTCAGGTTTTCGATCTTCGGCGGCTATCGCGATCGGCAGTGGTCGAAAAGCTTCAGGAAAGACTGAGCGTCACGGAGCGAGGGAAAGAATCGAATATCGTTAGCGCATCCCTGGAAGGCACCGATCCGGTTTTCATTCGAAACATACTTCATGCAATCGGCACGACCTATGTCGCGAGTGAAGAGGCGAGAAGAAGCGCCGACGCACAGAAATCGATGGAGGCGTTGAGCACGGAACTGCCGATACTGAAGGGTCAGATAGAGAAATCGGAGGACCGGTTCAGCCGGTTCAAGAACGAGACGGGCTCAGTCAATCTTAGCGAGCAAGCGAACGTCGTCATCAGACAGCTGGCCGACGTGCAGGCCAAGATGACGGATCTCCAAGTGCAACGGCAGGAACTTCTGCGAAGGTTCACGAAAGACGACAGCACGGTGCTTGCGGTGGATCGGCAAATCACTACACTGAGCGCGCGTGCCACGCAATTGGAAGCCGAAGCGCGAATGTTGCCGGAACTCGAGCAACAGGCGCTTCGGCTTTCACGCGATATCAGCGTCAACAATCAACTCTACGCAGGCTTGCTGGCGAACATGCAGCAGTTACGCTTCATCAAGGCCGGCCGGGTGAATGAAGTACGACTGATCGACGACGCCACGCTTCCTGAAGATCCGATAAAGCCACGGCGATTGCTCATTGTTGTGCTCGGAATTGTTGGCGGCGCTTTTCTGGGAATTCTGCTCGCGCTCGCGAGAAAAGCATGGTCGGGCAAAATCGACGGTCCCGATGATATCGAGCGGCGCACGGGTTTGCCTGTGTTTGTGAGTGGCGCGTTCGGAAACGTAGCAGGGGCCGCATCGTATCGCCAAGGTATCGACGTTGCTCGTGCAGGCGCGAATACCACATCCAGAGCGCCGTCGATCGAGAGCCTGCGTCGATTTTCTGCCATCTTCGAGCATAAGATGCTCGAGTCCGGTTCTCGCATTGCGGTTTTTAGCGGGGTCAATGCGTGGACGGGAACATCATTCGTAGCGGAGCAAGTCGCGGCTCAACTTGCTCAGAGCGGCGCGCGCGTGCTCTTGATCGATGCCGACGCGCGCGCGGGACGCTTATCCAAGAGGCGAAACGCCGGATCTGCGCCCGGGCTATCGGATGTTATCTCCGGGCGCAGCACGTTCGACGAGGTCGTTCGAATCGGCTCCGCAGGTGACTTCGACTTATTGCCGAGCGGAGTGCGAACGGACGGAGTACCTTCCAGCCTTTCGAGGGATACACTACGAAAATCGCTGACATCGGTTGGCGAGCGTTACCAGTTCGTCATCCTTGACGCTGCGCCGGTGCTCAGCGCGGCCGAGACGCTCGTCATGGCGCGGCAGGCGGGTTGTGTGTTCATTGTCGCGCGAGCGAATTTATCGAGAATCGCCGATCTGGCAGCTTGCGTCGAGGCGTTCGAATCGATCGGCGTTCGGGTAACCGGGGCCGTGCTTAATACCCTGGGCCGCAGAAAACATAACGCGCTGACAGCCGCCCCCGTCGTCGGCGCCGAGTCGTCTTCGACGGCCGGCAACTCGCGCGCTTCGCCGAGCGCCTTCGGCGGCGCTTCACTGACCACGCAACGCGAGGCGATTCGCGACGGCATCGCGCCTCGTCCATCGGGACTTCACGAGACATGAACGATCTGCAAATGTGTAGCGTCGGCCGGGCCGCCGCAGCCCGCGGGTGTCATGACGGATCCCGTCGCGCTGTAGCGGTCTTTGCGCTGGCCTCGGTGGTCTCCGTGGCGTCGACTTCGACGCGCGCCGCCGATCTTACCAGCGCCCAATGGACCGCCTTGCAGAAAAACGCACAGTCGATCGTCGATACGGAATCACCGGCATCGGCATTGCCTTTCACGATAAGCACTGCGCTCATAGGAACCGGGCGTCGACCTATTGTATTTGCTCATTACTTCACTCCATTTCCTCTCTCTATCGATAACCTTCCGGCACGTTCCGATTACTATTGCACGGAGTATCTGAATCGCTCCGGTGAAGGAAGCAAATACGCGAGCGTTGGCGGCTATCTGCGCGACCGGCCCTTACCTTTGGCCCGTTACACCACTAACGTCTATAAGCAGCGCGCCCTGGCCGTGGAGATACTGCGCGCGAGGAAGATTGACATAGACGGCTTCGGCGTAGACCTTCTGCAAATCAACAGCGGCTCGCTATGGGACGACGTGATGCGGGTCTATTCCGTTGCACAGCATGTCGCGCCCGACTTCAAGATTCTGGCCGAACCGGATATGGCGGCGCTCGATGGTGTCAGTGTGTCGGATATGGTCGCGGCCATACGTGTCATTGCAGGACAGAAGAACGCGTATCGAATGGCCGACGGAAGCCTTGCAATTGCGCCGTTCTACGCGGAGAACGTCAGCCAGAATTTCTGGTCGGATGTGATTCGCGGAGCTGCGGCTGCAGGCGTGAACGTCACGTTGATTCCCATTCTCCTCGATCCCGCCAAATCCGCCGACTTTCGCACAATCACGAATTCCTTTTCGTTCTGGGGCGTTCGAACGGTGCCGGAATCGACCGATAAAGGCGGTTGGGAAGATCAGGCGCTTACAAATCTCGAATCGTTCGGTGCAGATATCATGACGCCCGTCGCGCCTCAGGATTCACGGCCAAAAGACTCGGTGTTCTGGGAAGCGCAGAATTCCGCACTCTTTCGGGCGCAGTGGTCTCAGGTGACGTCGCGAGATCCAACCTACGTGCAGCTCGTCACCTGGAACGACTACTCGGAATCGACTCACGTCTCGCCCTCTGTCGGTACGCAGTATGCCTTCTATGATCTCGCGGCTTACTACATCGAATGGGCCAAGACCGGAAATCCGCCGCCGATCGTTCGGGATAGCATTCTCTACTTTCATCGCAGGCAGATCTTTACGCCGGGCCGGTCTTCGACGCCGGAGACCGCGATGGTCGAAGAAGGCGTGGGCTCAGTCGTCAACGACATCGAAATGGTCGCCTTCCTGACCGCGCCCGCTGTCTTGCGGATAACCTCCGGCGGAACGGACCACACGTCGAATGGCGTGGCGGGCTTGAACGTATTCCGTGTTCCGGCGGTCTCCGGCGTACCGAGCTTCGCCATTATCCGCAATGGAGCCACAGTCGCACAGGTAACGTCGACCACATCGATCGTCTCGGTAGGCGCGGCGCAGGACCCGTTATACATCGGCGGAGGATCGGCGCGCTCGCCCGTAAGTCTGGTATGCAGCCAGTAGCGCGCTCAACAAACGACATGGCGGCCACATGAAAAGTCCGGCGAACGTGGTTTCATATCTTGCATTGGGTATCTTCTTGTTCGCGGCCGAGTTCTATACCCTGGGGATGAGTCCCGGGCATAGCCCGCTGATGCTCGTGTCTCACGTTCTCTTGCTTGGCGTGGTCCTCTTTCACCTCGGCATGCACTTGTTCGGCAGCAAGCCGTCGTTTGCGGACGCATCTGTCGTGGTGTTCGAGATAACTTTCCTGATACTCGCACCGGCTCTTCAGTTGGCGCATGACGCGCAAGTGCTCGTGAATACGATGCCCTTCGACGACACTTCGGCGCTGCATGCGAATCTCATATTTATCGTTTTCATTGTCACTTACCTTGGCGCGCGACATCTTCTTCCGCGCACGATTCAAGCGTCGACGGCCCGCGCTTCGGAACCATTGGCGATCCGTTATGCGGCGCTTATTCCGGCTCTGGCGATCTGCGTCGTGGCTGCGATGAGCGCATTCAATTTTGCCAGCCAACTGCAGGCCGGCGATCTGGACGGAATCGACGTCACCCCTTTGGACATGATTCGCGCGAAGGTGCTTTTCTTTCTGATCGTGCCCGTGTTCATTCTTATCGTGTTGCATCGTCCTCGTCGAATCGGACTGGTGTGGATTGCGCTCGCGCTTTTCGCGTTCGTCTTGCTACTCATTTGCCAGAATCCGCTGACGGAAAAGCGAAACGCACTCGGTCCCATCTATCTGACGCTGCTCGCATTGGCGTTTCAGCGGCACCTCAAGAGTCCATCCCGAGTGTTCTGGGCAATCTTCGTTTTGAGCGGACTGTTTTTTCCATTTTCCGAGTTGTTCACGAACAGCAGAATCGATAAGTGGCCGCTTTCTTGGGCCACGATAGAGAGCTTCTTCGAGGAGCACTTCGCATCCACGACCTATGACGCGTGGGCCAATACGGAAGCCATTGTGGAAATGGTGAGTCGGGAAGGAATCAATGCGGGCAGGCAGCTCGCGGGCTCCCTGTTGTTTTTCGTTCCACACGCTGTCTGGCCCGACAAGCCTCTGGCGACCGCGATTCTGGTGGGCGAATATCTGCAGCGAAATTACAGCATGTGGTTTCTAAACCTTTCCGCGCCGTTGCCTGCCGAAGGCTATTTCGATTTTTCGTGGGCGGGCGTCGTAGCTTATGGTTTCTTGCTGGGTTATTTCTCGCGCCGCGCCGACGCGTTGGTCGAATCGCCGATACCCCTTCGGCGAGCGCTGGGATGCTATCTGTCGTTCTACGTCGTGTTCGTCCTGCGCGGGTCATTGATGGTCGCGGTCGCTTACGTGGTGCCCGTTCTCGTCACGTTTCAACTCGTGTCCGTGCTCCTCACATCGCGAGAGAACAGACGCGCCGAGCCGCGCACGGCGAGGCCGCTCTATAGCGGTATGGCACGTCGAAAGTAACCTCTCGCCGGTTTAGAGAACGGTGAGTGCTTCAGGCGGGGACGCCGCTCATGTTCTGCTCTTGCCCAATCCAGATCTGACTGTCGGGAAACCAGAACTCTCTGGATTTTGGCGGCGCAGCCAATGTCACTGGCAAGTCAGGATTGAATATTTTTGACCAGGCCGACAGATAGGACGGCATCTTCACAAGATGGCCGCAGTTCGAAAGCAGCAGACTCGATACCAGCGCTTCTCGTCCGATCTCCAGCCCGGGATGACCGCTGAAGTGCACTGGCTTATCGCCGTTGGATAACAGTTTCGCGGGCGCGACATTGATCGGACGCTCGAACGGCCACGCACTGAAGAATTCGATGAAAGCCGGCTCGTCGCTGGAAACAAATATGTTGGTCAATTGCGGGTTGAGCATGAGCGTCTTATCGACAAGCCGGCAGAAATCGACCCACGGAAGCGTCACCGCTTCAAACTTCTTGTCAGTGCCTCTGAAGTGCACGCCCAACGTGGAGGCGCTGATCCCGAGTCTTGCGCAGGTCGATTCGACTTCTTCCCGGATGTGCGCCGCGGGCCGGTAATACGAGCGGAACAGATCGCTCGCGCTTCGCAGACGAAGCGCTGCGTCATACCGTTGCCGGAAACCCAGTTGAACCGGATCGCGCACGGTGGATGTCCGAACCTTATGCGACGTGGCGTGCCCGTTCTCCGGCCGGACGCTTTCGAAGAGCGCCGAAAACCAGTCGATCGTTCCTTTCACATCGCCGTACAGGCCGCCTCGCGCCGAAATTCGCGGAGTCAGGCGGTTCTCTTCACAGTGCATAAGGATGAAGAGAACCATTTGCATGATCGCGAAGAAGCCGCAGTTTTCCCTGATCTCGATCGAAAACACACCGTGATTCTGCCGCTGCCGTGCAAACAACATCGCGCGGCTGGGCGCGGCAAGCGAGTACTTGAATGTTTCACTACGACGCAGTTTCCTCAATTGATCCACCACCATGCGAAACATGTTCGATTCCTGTTGATTATGTTCGCGTGAATACCAGCGTCACGCGTCGACGTACCCGGTGCGCTGCGCGTTCTTCGTGAAGTCGGCATAAGTGGCCGCGATGCCTTCTCTGAGCGAGATCGTGGGCGTCCAGCCCAAAGCGGATAGCCTGGATACATCCAGCAATTTCCTCGGCGTGCCATCCGGTTTCGAGCTATCGAATTCCAGTGAGCCCTGAAAGCCTACGACGTCGCAGACGAGGCGGGCGAGGTCCGCGATTGCTATGTCGCGTCCACATCCGATATTGAACATGCCCTCGGCGTTATGGCTGTCGAGCAACGCGAATACCGCCGATGCCAGATCGTCGACGTGCAGGAATTCCCGTTTCGGCGAGCCCGATCCCCAGACGGAGATCGATTGGAGTCCGTTCAGCTTCGCTTCGTGTGCCTTTCGGATCAGCGCGGCCAGAACGTGCCCGTTCTGCAGATCATAGTTATCGTTCGGACCGTACAAGTTCGTAGGCATCACCGAGATATACCGCATCCCATGCTGGCGGTTATATGCCTCACACAGCTTGAGCCCCGCAATCTTGGCGATTGCATATGCCTCGTTGGTCTGCTCGAAGGCGCTCGTCAGCAGATATTCTTCCTTGATGGGTTGAGGGCAATACTTCGGGTAGATGCACGACGAACCGAAGAAGACCAGCTCGGGCGTGCGCTTCTTGAAGGCCGCGTGGATCACATTCGTTTCGATGACGAGATTCTCATAGAGAAACGAGGCCGGTTGAGTGGAGTTGGCGTGTATGCCGCCGACCTTCGCAGCGGCGAGCAGCACGACATCGATGCGCTCGTGCGCAAAGAAATCGGCCACAGCGCGCTGATCGAGCAAGTCGAGTTCCTGTCTGGAACGGGTAACCAAATGGTGATAGCCGCGACTGGCGAGATGCCGGAGAAGGGCCGAGCCGACCATGCCCTTATGCCCGGCAATAAATATCCGAGAGCCTTTATTCATGTTGGTGCTCAATCGTCCATTGATGTGCGTTGATCGGAACGTGAGGCCCGATGTGCGATTGCCAGATTAGCGAGGCATTCGGTCAATCATCAGCTTGTGGCGGACGTTGGCAAGGTATTGTCGCGACCGGGCTTTCTCGTCATCGATGACGCGGCCGCCATCTATGCGCCATGGACGGCTCATTACCCGCGAGACCCGCCTCAGCCAACGTCATGGCAGATTCGGCCACCCCGCCTGGCGCGGCTTTCCCCAATCCTATGCTGCGTGAACGCATGCAGGCCGTTACGGGATCGATTCGTCCTTGAACGGACCGGCTCAGACGAGCCATCAAGCATCGATCTTGACACCAGGAGAGGGACCTGATGATTCCAGTAAACGAACCCCTGCTCGAGGGAAACGAGAGGACATACCTGAACGAATGCATCGAAAGCGGCTGGATCTCGTCGGACGGCGTATTCGTCGAGCGCTTCGAACGCGCAATGGCTGCATATGTAGGCCGCAAGCATGCGATCGCCGTCGCAAACGGAAGCGCGGCGCTCGACGTCGCCGCCGCTGCACTGAGTTTCGAGCCGGACGATGAAGTCATCATCCCCACGCACACGATCATCTCCTGTGCATCGGCGATCGTTCGAACCGGCGCGCGACTGCGGCTCGTCGATTCGAATGCGGATACATGGAACATGGACGTAGCGAAAATCGAAGCGGCCATCACGAGCCGCACGCGCGCGATCATGGCCGTACATACCTTCGGCTTGCCGGTCGACATGAAGCCGGTGCTGGACCTCGCGAAGAAGTACGGCCTGGCTGTGATCGAAGACGCGGCGCAGGCTATCGGGCTCACCTATGAAGGAAAGCAATGCGGCAGCTTCGGCGATATCTCCTGCTTCAGCTTCTACGCGAACAAGCACATCACGACGGGCGAAGGCGGCATGATTCTCTGCGACGACGATGCACTGGCGGCGCGCGCAAGGAGTTTGCGAAATCTTTGCTTCAAGCCCGAGAGGCGGTTCGTGCATGAGGAGCTAGGCTGGAATTATCGTATGAGCAGTCTTCAGGCTGCGGTCGGGCTTGCGCAGTTCGAGAAGCTCGATGAACGCATCGCGAGAAAGCGCGCACTGGGGCGGCGTTACGAAGCGCTTTTGCATGATGTAAGGGGCCTGGAACTTGCTCCTGTTGCGTGTTCTTATGCCGAGAACATCTATTGGGTGTTCGGCGTGGTGCTGGATGATCGCCTGCCCATCGGCGCGGACGAAGCACGCGCAATACTCGCCGATGCGGGCGTTAGCGCGCGGCCATTCTTCTGGCCCATGCACGAGCAGCCTGTATTTCGCAAGCAAGGGTTATTCGAGGGCGAAAGTTATCCGGTCGCCGAGCGCATGAGCCGGCGCGGTTTCTATTTGCCGAGCGGACTTGCACTAACCGAAGCGCAGCAGGATCAAGCGGTGGCCGCGGTCCGGAACATGATGGCCGAGTATGTCTAGAAGCTCCGCAAGCCATGCTCGCGGACATTGCCTGCTTCATATGACCGTCATCAGTCGCATCGATGATGGGTCGTAACACCACGGAGTGCAGCCATGGAGAATGCAATGCGTTCGACCGACTCGATGTCGATGGCCAACGCGCTAGCGCCGCTTATGCAGTCTTGCCGTCGCATTGTGCCGGTCATACTCGCGGGAGGATCGGGCACGCGCCTCTGGCCGATGTCGCGCGAGCAGTTTCCGAAGCAACTGATTGGCGTGGTCGGACGTGACTCGCTGCTTCAGGCTACGGTGTTACGAATGGACGGATTCTCCGGCGACTTCGACGTCGATATGCATCCGATCATCGTGTGTGGCGAAGAGCATCGTTTCACGACCGAGGAACAAGTGCGGTTATGCGGCGTCGATGCGCGGATCATTGTCGAGCCCGCGCGTCGTGATACTGCGCCCGCACTGACGCTCGCGGCGCTTGCGGCCGTCGAAGGCAACGAAGACGCGATTCTCGTCGCGATGCCTTCCGATCATTCGATCGCCGATCTTGGCGCGCTGCATGAAGCGATATCGATCGCCGCGGACTACGCCGATAGCGGAATGATCGTGACGTTAGGGGTTCCGCCGACGCGTCCCGATACCGGCTTCGGCTATATTCGTCTCGGCGAAGCGCTGGAGAAGGGTGCTCATCTTATCGACCGCTTCGTAGAAAAGCCTGCCGCCGAACTCGCCGCGCAATACCTCGCTGCACAAACATACTGGTGGAACAGCGGCATCTTCGTCGTTCGCGCGAGCGTGTGGCTCGATGCCCTGGCGCGTCTCAATGCCGATATGCATGCGACATGCACGGCGGCACTGAAAGACGGCAAAGCCGATGGCCATTTCTTTCGTCCGTGTCCGAATCAGTTCGGCCGTGTGCCTTCCGATTCGATCGATTACGCGGTGATGGAGCATATCGGCGACGCTGGCTCGCCTTGCAACGGCGTAGTCGTGCCGCTGTCGGCGGGATGGTCAGACCTGGGATCGTGGGACGCAGTATGGGAGGCCATGGAAAAGGACGGCTTGGGCAATGTCGGAAGCGGCCGCGTGGTCTTCGAAGGCGCGACGTCGAGCTACGCGCGCTCCGATGGCGGACGGCTCGTCGCGTGCGTCGGCACGTCGAACGTCGTTGTCGTCGATACCGACGATGCCGTGCTGGTCGCCGATCGCTCGCACGCGCAGGACATCAAGCGCCTTGTCGCGCGCATCCGCGAACAGCATGCGCCCGAGGCCGAAACGCATCGCAAGGTTCGTCGTCCATGGGGCTTTTACGATTCGATCGAACATGGCGAGCGTTTCCAGGTCAAGCGCATCGTCGTGGCGCCTGGCGCACGACTTTCGCTCCAAATGCACCATCATCGTGCGGAGCATTGGGTCGTCGTGCGCGGCACCGCGCTCGTCACGCGCGGGGACGATCAGTTTCTGTTGTCGGAAAATGAATCGACCTACATTCCGCTCGGCGTCCGGCATAGGCTGGAAAATCCTGGCAAGGTGCAGCTCGAGATCATCGAAGTTCAATCGGGTTCGTATCTCGGCGAAGACGATATCGTGCGGCTGGATGACTGCTATGGCCGTATCTGATGTTATCGACAAAGCTCACGAAGGCGGGGCATGACATGCGCGATATTCAAGGATTGCTGGCAAGGCTCTTCGATGTCGCGATGGTCGTCGGAGGGGCCACCGTTGCATCGCGGATCAGGTTCGACAACATCGCCGAACCGGGCTATTACGTGCCGTTCGTGGCCTTTGCTGCGGCGTTTTCGCTCGTATTGTTCCCGGGCTTCGGCGTGTACGAGTCGTGGCGCGGGCGCAGCAAGCTCGTGCTGACGAGCCGCGTGTCGCTCTCATGGCTCGTGGTGCAGGCGTGCGTCCTCGTGCTGATGTTCTCGCTGCATCGGCTCGATGATGTCTCGCGCCTCTGGTTCGCGTACTGGACTGCGATGTCGGGCGCGCTGATGATCGTGGGCCGTCTCGTCACGCATGCGGTGCTCGCGCGCATGCGTCACGCCGGGATGAACTTTCATGACGTGGCGGTCGTCGGTTGCGGGCGGCATTGCGAGTCGATCATGAAAAGAATCGAGCGCGCGAGCCATTCGGGTTTTCGTACGGTCGCGGTATTCAACGCATCGGCCGAATTGCCGATAACTTCAACAGTGCCGGTCTTCGAAGATTTTGACACCTTCGTGCGCCACGCTCGCGAGCAGCATGTACATGAAGTCTGGCTTGCATTGCCGCTATCGCAGGAGAAAGCCATTCTGCGGTTCGTGAATGAGTTTCGCGACGATCTCGTCAACGTGCGATTCATTCCCGACGTGCGCAGCCTGGCCCTCTTCGAAAGCGGCGTGAGCGATTTGCTCGGGGTGGCGGCGATCAATCTCGTCGCTTCGCCGCTTTCGCAAAGAGCGCTATTGCAGAAGGATGTTTTCGACCGGCTGTTCGCGCTCGCGGCGCTCATCGCGGTCGCGCCGCTTCTGATCGTTATCGCAATCGCGGTCAAGCTTAGTTCGCCCGGGCCCGTATTCTTCAGACAGCGGCGCAAGGGCGCGGACGGACGCGAATTCACCATCTACAAGTTCAGGTCGATGCGCCTGCATATCGAACAGTCCGGCATGCTGAAACAGGCTACGCGCAATGATCCGCGCGTGACGCGTGTCGGTGCGTTTCTCCGGCGCACGAGTCTCGACGAGCTGCCGCAATTCTTCAACGTCCTGCTCGGCGACATGTCGGTCGTGGGACCGCGTCCACATGCGCTCGAACATGACGATCTCTACCAGAAAGTCGTGCAAGGTTATATCCATCGTTACCGCATCAAACCGGGCATCACCGGATGGGCGCAGGTCAATGGCTTTCGTGGGGAAACGGACCGGATCGAAAAGATGGAGGCGCGCGTGGCCCATGATTTGTACTATTTGGGAAATTGGACTTTCGCACTCGATATGCGGATCATTGCCGCGACGGTGTTCAAGGGTCTGCGCGGGGCCAACGCTTACTGAAGCGTAAGCATCGCGCCCGGCGTGCGCGATGCAGGCATCATCTCTTTCTCGCGACGAAGGTCGCCGACAGATCGGCGGCGCTAAGTTCGCCGCCCATCCATCTCACGCTGTCGAGCACTTCGAAGCCGCTGAGATCGAGCATCAACTCGACTTCAGGCTTGAACATATAACGCATGACGTGCGTCTCGAGAACGGTTTCGACGCATTGCGTCTTTCCGTCCGTCATCATGATGGTGTAGTTGACGGTGACGGTATTCTCATGAGGACGCATCAGCGGTTCGGCGATGCGGATTACCGCCGTTTCATCGCTCGTGGCGCGCTTGATGCGAACCTTGGGCGGGTCGGCCAGCACGGCGGGACCGTACCAGCAATCGAACAGAAAGAGTCCTGAGCGCGGCAGATGAGTCGCTGCGGTGTGGCACATCGCCATGAAATCGGCGTTCGTCGTCTGATAGCTTGCGACATGAAACAGCGAGACGACCGCGTCATATAGCTCTTCGGTGCGGACGCTTCGCGCATCGCCCTGCTGAAACTTCAGTCTCTTCGCCACCGTGCCCGGCAGTGAAGTCCGTCTCGCATCGGCGCGTGCGAGCATGTCGAAACTCATGTCGATGCCGGAAACCGAAAAGCCGGTGGCCGCAAGCTCCGCCGCGTGGCGTCCTGTCCCGCAACCGAGATCCATAAGATGGCCGCTGACTATTCCATATCGACCGAGCAGGTCGGTGACGAACGCGGCCTCCGCCTTGTAGTTCTTCTCGTGATAGAAAAGATCATAGTATTGCGAGTATCGCGTGCTGAAACTCATGTGAGCCACTCCGAATTAGAGTTGGTGCCCAACGCATGTCCGCGCAATGGCGCATTCGTCCAGGTGACCGAAGCGCCGCTCGATAACAAGTCTCACTTGACGTTCCGGTTCAAGACAGAGCGTAGCCTTCGCACGAATCGCGACTTCATGCGTGACGGAATTCGGCAAGATGTTGGCCGGGCCGCCTGTGCAGGCCGCGAGGCCGGTTTTGACAAGGCGATGACGGAAATAGAAGTTATGTTTCGGAGATCATCGAGTCTTCGATCCCGGAGGATGAAGGTGATCCGAATAGGTCATTCCGCAACACGGTCTTTTGTTTAGGCGCCGCGAAACGACATAGTTCGAACTCCGTATTAAGCGCCTTTCCATAACTTTCATGCACTTATTTTCAAACAGCCGAAGAGATCGAACAGTCGTGTTGTTATCGCGGCCGAACGCGCCGATCTCGGCCAAAACCATGCTTTTCGCCGCCATGGCGGAAAGAACGGATGCAATAGGAAACTACGCTCCCGAAATAGTACGGAATCGACGGCATCGGTACGGCCTGCGATCCGCAGACCTGCAACCGAAACATAGGAAGATAACGCCATGTCGAACGTTACAGCCTTCGGCGATGCAGAGTCGAGCGGTCTCTATCATGCAGCGGAAGAGAGAAGCACAAAGCTCATAGGAATCATGTTGTATGACGGATTTTCTCTTCTGGGCGCTGGAACGCTTGCCGAGGCGCTTCATATCGCCAACGAGTTGCAATCCGCTATCCTGAGCAATGGCGTGACCTATAGCGTTCGTCTCGTCTCCGCCCGCGGTGGCGCGATAGCTTGTTCATCGTCGGTCTGTGTGTGGACCGAGCGCTTAGGTGGCCAGCGCTTTCAGGGCTTCGACGCGCTATACATCGCAGGCGGCGCTGGCGTGACGCGCGCAGCTGCGGATGAAAGTCTCCTCGAGTCATTGAGGATCGCGTGTTCGCAAAGCGGCGCGGTCGGTTCGCTCGGCAATGGCGACGCGCTGCTCGCCGCCGCGGGCGTCGCCCGGCGCGACTGGGCTTCGATGGGACGCGGCGTATGGGCTGGCGGAACATTGAAAAGCACGACGTCGACCGAACGCGGCGATGCGCTCGTCAACTCGCTGGCGCTGGTGAAGCGCGATCTCGGCTATGACATCGCAACGGCTTTGGCAGACCGGCTGGCCTCGTCCAACGATCAGCATCTGCCAATCATGCTGAGTACCATCGGCACGACGACGCTCGCCGAGAAAGCGCAGGAATCCGCGCGCTGGCTGGAGCGCAATTGCGGCCGTCCCATCTCCGTCGGCGACGCGGCTCGCACCGTTGCGATGAGCGAGCGCAACTTTCTGCGGCTGTTCAAGCGTGAGATCGGTCTGACGCCTTCGCAGTATCTTTTGCGTGCGCGTCTCGATTTGAGTTGCGAATTGCTTATTAAGAGCGACTTGCCGATCGACAAGATTGCGCGCAGGACCGGTTTGACCAATGGCGAAAGATTTTCGAAGGTATTCAGAAAGCAATTTCTGATGTCGCCAACGGAATACCGGTCTCGAAAGAAGAGCGGTGACGCAGTGTGATCGCACGTTTCGCGCTTCACAGGCGCAGCCGGAATAACTTCCTCCAACTCGATAGCGCAGGCATATCCACGTCGGGCGGAAAGCGCATCCTAACCATGGCAATGTCCCTCTAATCTGCCAACAGCACTTTCACGCCCTCGGCGGCTTCGTGTCGCAGGGCGTCGAGATCGAGGCCCGGGATCACGCCGTCATCGACGACCACGCGGCCGTTCACGATGTTGTAGCGAACGCGCGCCGGCTCGCCCGATGCCACGGGCGCCACGGCGAGATCGTGATAGCCATAGAAGCGCGGATCGTCGATGTCATAGAGAACGAGGTCCGCCGCCTTGCCGACTTCGAGCGTGCCTACTGCATCGAGACCGAGCACGCTTGCGCCGCCCGCGCTGCCCCAGTGAATCGTCTCCTCGATCGTCGTCGCCGATGCGCCCTGCGCCGCGCGATGCACGAGCCACGCGAAATGCGCCTCCTTGATCATGCTGCCCGATTCGTTCGACGCGACGCCATCGACCCCGAGCGACATCGGCACGCCCGCCGCGGACATTTGCGGTGCGGGGGCGATGCCGCTGCCAAGCCGCGCGTTGCTCATCGGGCAATGCGAGCAGCCGCTGCCGGTCTCCGCGAGCATCGCGATCTCGCTCGCTTCGAGATGCACGAGATGCGCGAACCACACATCGGGTCCGAGCCATTCGTGATCGGCGACGAATTCGACCGGCAACTTGTCGAAGCGCTCGCGGCAGAAATCGACATAACGTTGCGTCTCCGAAAGATGCGTGTGCATGCGCAAGCCCATGCCGCGTGCCGCGCGTGCGATCTCAGGCAGAAGATCGGGCGGCAGAGAGAAGGTCGGCGTCGTCGGCGCAACGACGACGCGGCGCATCGATGTCGCGCGGGCATCGTGATAGCGCGCCTTCAGGCGTTCGATATCGGCAAGCATCTGATCGAGCGTCTCGGGCTTTAACGCGACCTTCGAGAAGCCCGGATGATCGCCTGCCGCCTGCAACGCGCCGCCACGGCACAACACGAAGCGCAGGCCGAACGACGCCGCTTCGTCGAAAAGCAGATCGCCTGTTTCCGTGGAGCCTTCCGCGTGATAGAGATAGTGATGATCCGCGCACGTCGTCGCGCCCGACAAAAGTAGTTCGGCCATGCCGAGGCGTGCAGCGACACGCGCGAGGTCCGGCGTGAAGCGCGCGAGCCGCGGATACGGCACCGCGGCGAGCCATTCCTGCAGATCGGCGTTGATGCCTGAAGGCACCGCTTTCAGCAGGTTCTGGAACAGGTGATGATGCGTGTTCACCCAGCCTGGATAGGCGACGCACGAGCGCGCATCGATGACGCGTTCGTCGTCGCGCGCGTCGAGATTCGGCGCGATGGCGCGGATGACGCCATCGCGGATGCGAATATCGACGTTGCCGAGCCGTGCGGCGTCGCCACACAATCCGCTCATCACCGCGACGGGATGCTTGATTAGTAATGCTTCGTTTGAGATGTTCATGAACGCTTGTCCTTTCAACACGTTTTACTCGCGCACCATGCTGGGCGCAGGTACGACGTCTTCCTCATGTGCGCCGTTGAGCACGGCGTTCAGCACGACCGACACGAGACACGCGAGCACGACGCCGCTGTGCACGAAGGGCTGCGTCCAGTCGGGCATCTGCTTGAACACTTGCGGCGCCATCACCGGGATGAGCGCGGTCGCGATCGTGAAGCCGACGATCAGCACGTTGTAGCGGTTGCGCTCGAAGTCCACTTTGGAGAGCGTCTGCACCCCCGCCGCGACCACGACGCCGAACATCGCGATGCCCGCGCCGCCGAGCGCAGCGGCAGGCGTCGATGCGACGACCGCGCCGATCTTGGGCACCAGCGCGACGACGCACATCAGCACGCCGCTCACCGCCACGACCCATCGGCTGCGCACGCCTGTCAGGATCACGAGTCCCACGTTCTCCATGAATGCGATGAACGGGAACGCGGCGAACATTCCGGCTATCGCGCTCGCGAGACCATTCGCGCGCATGCCGCGCACCGCGTCTTCCTCGCTGATGTTCTTGTCGACGATATCGCCGATCGCGACGAAGAGACCCATCGATTCGATCATCTGCACGACCATTACGACGATCATCGTCAGAACGGGCACCACGGAGAACACGGGCATGCCGAAGTGAAACGGCAACGGCATCGTGAACCACGGCGCGTTGGCGACGTTGGCGAAGTCGCCCATGCCGAGCGAGCAGGCAAGCACGCTGCCCGCGACAAGTCCGATCAGCACCGACAGATTGCGCAGGAACGCATTGGCAAAGCGGTTGACGGCGAGAATCACGAGCGCGACGAACAACGCGACGCAAAGGAACGGCAACGCGCCGAAGTGCCGCGCGTTCTCACCGCCGCCCGCCCATTGATACGCGACCGGAAAGAGCTGCAGTCCGATCACGGTGACGATGCAGCCGGTCACGACAGGCGGAAAGAAACGCCGCAAACGTCCGACGAGCGGCGCGGCGAACATCGTGAACACGCCCGCACCGATCACCGCGCCGCACACGCCCGCGAAGCCGACGCCGGGGCTCAGGCCGATCGCGATGACCGGTCCCACGCTGCTGAACGCGACGCCTTGCAGAATAGGCAGACGCACGCCGAACTTCCATACGCCGACGGTTTGCAGCACCGTCGAGATGCCCGAGCAGAGAAGCGCCGTGCTGATGAGCACGGTGGTGTCAGCGGGCGACATCTTCAATGCGGATGCGACGATCAACGGCACGGCAATCGCGCCGATGTAAGCGACGAGCATATGTTGCAGGCCGAGCGTGATCATCTGCCGCTTGGGCAGGATGCGATCGACGGGATGTTGGTCGGTGTTCATCAACGTGTCTCCTGATTATCGTTATCGGCGGCTGCGTTCGTCAGGCCGCGACAGGCACCGCAAGGCAGGCATGAAAGCGCTCGGTCAGCGCGGCGCGGTCGAGTTCGCGTCCGATGAACACGATTCGGCTCGAACGCGGCTCATAGCCCCACGCCTGCGCCGCGCGCAATTCGATGATGTCGTGCACGCCTTGCAGCACGTAGCGATACGGCTGTCCTTTCACGGCGAAGATGCCCTTCATGCGAAAGAGGTTCGTCGCATCCGATGCGCGCAGTTCGGCGAGCCACGCTTGCAGCGCGTCGAGTTCGATATCGGCATCGACTTCGACGCCTACCGAGCTCACGCTTTCGTCGTGGTGATGATCGTCGTGGTGGTCATCGTGATCGTCGTCCGCTTCGACGAGCTGCTGCGCGAACTCGTTCGCGCCCACGCCGAGAATCGTGTGCAGATCGATCTGCGCAAAACTCGATTCGACGATTTCAGCCGTTGCGTTGAGCCCGCGCAGCCGCTCTTTCAATGAAGCGATGTCCTGCGCCGTCACGAGGTCCACCTTGTTGACGACGATACGATCCGCGCACACGATCTGATCGACCGCCTGGTTGTCGCGGCCGTCGAGCACGAGATCGTCCAGATGCGCGGCGATATGCTTTGCATCGACCATCGTCACGACGGCATCGAGGGTCACGCGTTGCGCAATCGGATCGTCGACGAAGAAGGTCTGCGCGACAGGATACGGATCGGCGAGCCCGCTCGTCTCGACGATGATGTGATCGAGCCGCTCGGGCCGCTCCACCAGCATCCTCACGATGCGCACGAGGTCTTCGCGCACTGCGCCGACGCAGCATACGCATCCGTTCGTCATCTCGTAGATCTCTTCGGTCGATTCGAGCACGAGCCCGCCGTCTATGCCGACTTCGCCGAACTCGTTCTCGATCACCGCGATCTTGTGTCCATGCTTTTCGCGGAGGATGTAGTTGAGCAGCGTGGTTTTGCCCGCGCCGAGAAAGCCGGTCAGCACCGTGACCGGAATCTTCTGGAACGCGTTATGAGTCGTATGGATGTGAGTCATTGCTTGTCTCCTTTGAGTCAGTCAGCTTTATGTTCTTTCCAGCGTCGAACCACGTTGCAATCGAGGCCGAAGAGATCCAGCACGCGGCCGAGCGTGTGATCGATCATCTCGTCGAGCGAAGCAGGGCGCGCGTAGAACGCGGGCACCGGCGGCGCGACGATGCCGCCCATTTCGGTGACGGCGATCATGTTGCGCAGATGGGCCAGCGTGTACGGCGTTTCGCGTGCCAGCAGCACGAGCGGGCGTCGCTCCTTGAGCGTGACGTCGGCGGCGCGCGAGATGAGGCTCGATGAAAGTCCGCCGGCGATTTCGGCGAGCGTCTTCATCGAGCACGGCGCGACGATCATGCCGAGCGTGCTGAACGAACCGCTCGAAATGGCGGCGGCCATGTCATCGCATCGATAGGTGAAGCTCGCGAGCGCGTTGACATCGGCGAGCTTGTGTTCGGTCTCTTGCTGCATCGTCAGAAGCGCGCTGCGCGAGATCGTCACATGCGTTTCGATGTCGAGTTCGCGCAGCAATTCCAGAAGGCGCACGCCGTACGTGAAGCCCGATGCGCCGCTGATACCGACCGCGATGCGCCGCGTGCTCATCGTGCGGCTCCTTTCAAAATGGCGGCTGCACGTTGCATCGCATCTTCGCCGATGCGCGCACGTATGCCGTCGAATTGCGAGCCGCGCGTCGCGTCGATGCCCATGCGCGATGTGGTGCCTTCGACGGACGAAGAAGGATCGAGCGGGCTGCCCGGCAATCCGCCGACGATGAACACATCGTCATGCGGTTGCGCATGTGCCGCGATCGCCCAGAGCACTTGCGAGTCGTCGGTTATGTCGATATCGCCATCGACGGCGACGACATGCTTGAGATACGGATCCCAGCCCAGCAACGCGAGCATGATCTGACGCGCTTCGCCATCGCGCGTCTGATTCAGCGCCACATAGCAATGAAAATGCGTGCCGGAGTTCGGGTAATGCAGCGCAGTGACCGCTGGGAAACGCGCCTTCAGCTTCTCGCTCATTTCCGCTTCGCGCGGCAGACGAGCGAGCGTGAGATGCTCGGCATACGGACCACCGACGACATCGACGAGCCATGCATCGCGGCGGCGCATCATCGTATCGACGCGCATAACGTTGTTGGTCGAACGGTCCGACGAATAGCCGGTGAACTCGCCGAACGGACCTTCATCGGCGCGCGCATCGGGATCGATCGTGCCTTCGAGCACGAACTCCGCGGCCGCCGGCACGCCAATGCCATAACGCGGCGTGCGTACCAGTTCGAGCGGTGCGCCGAACAGTCCGCCGGCGATGGCGCGCTCGTCTGTGCCGAACGGCACGCGCGATGCCGCCGCGAGCATGAACAACGGATGCGCGCCGATGACCATCGCAACCTTGAGCGTGTCGCCGCGCGCCTTCGCCGTCTGCAACATGCGCCACAGATGACCGCGCGAATGCAGGCTCGTTGCGAGCGCGTTCCTCGCATGAAGCATCGAACGGTGATAGCTCATGTTCGCGATGCCGGTCACCGGATCTTCGGCGACGAATACCGCGTTCGTGATGTACGCGCCGCGATCGGTGGCGAAGTGGCGAATCATCGGCACATGCGCGAGATCGACCGCGTCGGCTTCGACGACTTCATCGAGCACGGGACCGCGCGCGACATACAGCGGCGCGATCGGTGCATTCGCGCGTTGCTGATAGGCGTCGAAGAGGCCGCGCGCATCGACATCGAACAGACGGGCGATACGCTCGCGCGATGCGAAGAAGTTGGTCGCCAAAGGCGTTGCGATACGTTCGACGTGCTCGCATACGAGCATCGGATGCTGCCCGCGCGCGGCAAGCGCGGCGACGATCGCGGTGACGTCCTGATCGGCGGACAACTGTTGCGTGAGCGTCAGCACATCGTGGGGATATTGCTCGCGATAGGCGTGCGCAAAGCAATGAAAGTCCTGCGTGGCGCGAAAGAGGTTATCGGCCATCGTGAGCTCCGTCGAGAGAAAGAAGGGCGCGTGAGCGACCGCGCCCGCATGACATCAGGCCGTCTGCGCGACTTCGTCGTTCTTTACATACGTGGCCTTCAATCGTTTCTCCGCTTCGGCCAGGTCCTTCGGCGGTTTGGTCGGCTCGATGCCCACCAGTCGCGCGATGTTATTGCCCATGTAGTCTTCGAGACCGTCCTCATCGAGGTCCATGCCTTGCGGCGCGGGACCGCACAGCATCTCCAGTTCGCGCAGCCACATGCCCGGCTCGTTCGGCGGCGAATCGGTGCCGAACACGATCTTGTTGCGCGGCAACTCGCGTGCGAACTCGACGATGCGGGACTGATAGCACCAGCCCGATTCGCAATACACGTTGGGCGTATCCATCGCCATCCAGAAGGCTTCGAACGAGTAATTGCCGCCCGTCTGGATCCCGAAGTGACCGATGATGAAATTCACCATCGGGAATTCGCGGATGATCGGATAGAACTGCGTGGGAATCGTGTACGGTCCATCGCCTGTGTGAATCAGCACGACGACGCCCAACTCGGCGCATTTCTTCATCGCAGGGCGCAGCCAGTCGAGCGCGCGATCCGGCCGATAGCCATGCATGTTCGCGTGCAGCTTGAGCATCTTGAAGCCGTATTCCTTGACGTGAAATTCGAGTTCCGCCGCGCCGTTTTCCGGACCCCAGCGCGGGTTATACGTGAAGTTGCCGATGAAACGATCGGGATACTTCTGCGTCAGCTCCGCGATATACGACATGTAATCGCGAATGCCTTCGCGCCCGCGCCGGTTGCCGTCGCGATAGCCGGTGTTTCCCGGCGGCGGCTGGATGAAACCCATGTCGATGCGGCGCGGCTTGCCGTTGATGATGTACGGACCGTCCATCATCTTGAGAAGGCGTTCGCCGGTGAACGGCTCGCCCGTGTGCCGCCAGGCTTCGTCGACGAGATTGGTCGGATGCAGATGGGTATCGATGATCATCAGCGCGCTCCTGCGTAGTCAGCTTCTTTGTATTGGTCGAGATTGGCTTGCGCTTCTTCGACGCTTTTGGGCGGCGCGCTCGGTTCGATGCCGAGCATGCGCGCGAGGTTGTTGCCGAGATAATCCTCGAGCGTGTCTTCGTCGAGATTGAGGCCTTGCGGCGGTTCGTGACACAGCACTTCGAGCAGGCGCAGCCACATGCCCGGTTCGTTGGGCGGCGTGTCGGAGCCATAGAGAATCTTGTGCGTCGGCAATACCTTCGCGAATTCGACGATGCGCGATTGCAGGCACCAGCTCGATTCGCAATAGACGTTCGGCGTATCGAGCGCCATCTGATAAGGCTCGAAGCAATACACGCCGCCGGTCTGCACGCCGAAGTGCGCCATGATGAACGGCACCGACGGAAACTCGCGGATCAGCGGATACCATTCGCTCGGAATGCTGTACGGTCCGTCGCCGGTATGCAGCTTCACGATGAGCCCGAGGTCCGCGCATTTGCGCAACGCGGGACGCAGCCAGTCGAGCGCGCGGTCCGGCCGATACGCGTGCATGTTGGCCTGCAACTGCACCATCCTGAAGCCGTGTTCCTTCGCGTAGAACTCGATTGCGTCGGCGCCGTTCTCGGGGCCGCAGCGCGGGTTATAGACGAAGCAGCCGAGCAGGCGGTCGGGATACTTCTGCGTCATCTCGACGGTGTACGCCATGTAGTCGTCGATCGACTCGCGGCCGCTTCTCACGCCATCGGTCCACGTATAGATGGTGTTGCCTTGCGGCGGTTGGATGAATGCCTTGTCGATGCGACGCGGCTTGCCGTTGATGATGTACGGGCCGTCCATCACCTCGATCAGACGCTCGCCCGAAAAGGGTTCGCCGTCATGGCGCCAGGCGAGGTCGACGAGATTGGTCGGATAACAGCTTGTGTCGATGATCATGGGTCTCGATCTCCTTGAGGGGAACTGGCGTGTCCAGTTGCCGGATCGCGGGCAGGCGCGTCGATGGAACAAGAGCTCTTGCGAGCTTGCCCATGCGGCCTTTTGCAAGACGCGTTGATGCGCCTTCCCCTCGCCGGCATCGAGTGTCACACTGACGTGCACTGCTGCTTGCGATGCAGTCTCACAAGTTATGCGCGCTCTGTACAATATTTTTTGACCACGATCTTGATACGTTAGCGATATGGACATGCGGCTTTTGCGGTACTTCGCGGTGCTCGCCGATGAACTCCATTTCGGCCGCGCAGCCGCGCGCCTGCACATTTCGCAGCCGCCCCTGAGTCAGCAGATCCGCATCCTTGAAGAGGAGATGGGCACTGCGCTTTTCTTGCGCTCGCAACATCGCGTCGAACTCACCGAGGCAGGGAAAACACTGAAAGAACAGGCGCCGCTGATCTTCGCGCAGTTCGAGCGCGCGATCGATCTCACGCGTTGCGCGGGACGTGGCGAAGTGGGAAGTCTCGAGATCGGCGTCATCAGCTCGGCGATGGTCGAGCCGATTCCACGCGCGCTCGGCGAGTTCGCGCGCAAGCATCCGCAAGTCAGATGGACGCTTCACGAGATGACGCCCGCCGCGCAGATTCAGGCGCTGAAAGAGCGGCGGCTCGACGTGTGCTTCTTTCGCGTGTCGCACGAAGATCCGGAGATCGTCAGCGAAGTCGTGTTGCGCGAGTCTGCCGTGGTCGCATTGCCGCTCGCGCATCCGCTCGCTTCACGCGCGGATATCGCGCTGCGTGAGCTTGAAGCCGAGCGCTTTCTGTCGTTTGGTCTGCTGCAATCGCAACTCGCGCGGTTTCTGCGCGACTGTTGCGTCGAAGCGGGATTCACGCCGCGCATCGAGCAGGAAGTCGTCGAACTGCATACGCTGCTATGTCTGTTGCGCGAAGGGCTCGGCATTGCGCTGCTGCCGGCATCGGCGCAACAGCTGTCGGGCGGCGGCGTGGCATTCGTGCCGCTCGCAGCGCCCGCGCCCGAAGTCTCGCTTCATGCGCGTTATCGCGCGGACACGCCGTCGCCGGTGCTGGCGCGGTTTCTCGATACCGTGCGCGAAGTCGTCAGTCCGGATCGCGTGCGTTGACCGTTTGCGCGACGAGCTCGCGTATCGCATCGACGAGCGGCGCAACGCGTGCCGACTTCTCGCGCGGCCACACGGCGTAGAGGTTGTAGTGCGTCGGAATCTCGACGCGTGTGAGTTCGACGAGCTTGCCGTCGCGTTGCGCGTCGGCGGCGAGCAGGCCGCGCGCAAGTCCCACGCCGACGCCCGCGCTCGCGGCGGCGATCAGCCCCGCAGCGTTGTCAAAGACGGCGACTGCGTGCGGCTCCGCTTCCGGCAGGCCCGCCGCGGCGAGCCACGGAATCCACGAGCGCTTGGTGTAGCCGAGCAAGGGCAGCGCGAGCACTTGTTCCGGCGCGAGCGGCACGCTGAGTCCGCGCGCGCTTAACAATGCGGGCGAGCCCATGACCGTCAGACGGTCGCCGCAGATGAGCGCGTTCTCGAAGCCGTCCCATTCGCCATAGCCGTAACGCAGCGCGAGATCGACGCGTTCGAACGCGCTGCGGTCATGACGTGGCGCGGAAAGCATCGTCAGCGACGTGCCCGTCAATGCGCCGAGCAACGCGGGCAGGCGCGCGACCAGCCAGCTTTGCGCAAGCTCCGGATCGACGTCGAGCGTAATCGACTGCTTCACCGCGCGCTCCTTCACCGACGACAACGCGCGATCGATCTGCTCGAAGCCATCGCCTAGCTGATTCGCGAAGAGCGCGCCGGCATCGGTGAGCACGACGCGCGCGCCTTCGCGCACGAACAGCGGCTGGCCGACGAACTCTTCGAGCGTGCGGATCTGCTGGCTGATCGCGCTATGCGTGAGCGACAACTGACGCGCCGCGCTCGAAAAGCTGCCGGCGCGCGCCGCCTGCAAGAAGGCCTGCATCGACTGGATCGAAGGGTAGCGCTTCAACATGGGTGTTAGCCAGGCTTACGGGTGATCAAAGAAATCGTCGCTGGCGTTCTTGCATGACGGCTTCCGATAATGGCCGCAAGCTCGAACGACATTCAGGAGACAGCGCATGATCGAAATCGTCGTCAATGACGCGCGGCACTCGCTCGACAATGTACCGGAAGACATGCCGCTGTTGTGGGTGCTGCGCGATCGCATCGGTTTGACGGGCACGAAATTCGGCTGTGGCGGGGGCTTTTGCGGCGCATGCACAGTGCATCTCGATGGCGAGGCCGTGCGTTCGTGCCTGCTGCCGATAGCGGCCGTGGCGGGCAGGCGCATCACGACCATCGAAGGTGTTTCCAGGGACGGCACGCATCCGTTGCAGCGCGCGTGGGTTGCGGAAGACGTGCCGCAATGCGGCTATTGTCAGTCGGGACAGTTGATGCAGGCAGCGGCGTTTCTGAAGGGCAAACCGTCCGTGAGCGATGACGCCATCGCCGCTGCGATGTCCGGCAACATCTGCCGCTGCGGAACGTATGCGCGCATCCGCAAGGCCATCAAGCGCGCGGCGGCGGAGGTCTGAATGCGTATCGAACATCACGCAGCGCGCCGTCGTTTCATCAAGCAGAGTTCGGCGCTGCTGGCAGCGGGACTATCCGTTGGATTTCGATTGCCCGATGCGTTGGCGAAGAACGGCGATGCTCTTCCGCGTGACGGCGAATTCGAGCCGAACGCATGGGTGCGCGTGCTGCCCGACGACACGATCAAGCTCGTCGTCCACAAGCACGATTCGGGCACGGGCACGCGCACCGCGCTCGCCGCGCTCGTCGCCGAAGAGCTGGATGTCGATCCGTTTAGCATCGACGTCATCACGCCCGAGAATCCTTTCTATGCCGATTACATTCATCCCTTGTGGAAGGTGTTTTCCACGGGCGGAAGCACGAGCGTCTCGCTGGAATACGATCGCTTGCGGCGCGCGGGCGCGACTGCGCGTGCCATGCTGATCGAAGCCGCCGCGAAACAATGGAAGGTATCGCCGTCAACGTGCTCGACCGATAACGGCTTCGTGATCGACAACGCGAGCGGCGCGCGTGCCAGCTATGGATCGCTTGCCGTCATCGCCGCGAGCTTGCCCGCGCCAAAAGACGTGCCGTTGAAAGACGCATCGCAATTCAGGTACATCGGCAAGCTGAGCAAGAAGCGCGACGCGGCGCAGAAGGTATGCGGCGCGTTCGCGTATGGCATCGACGTGCGTTTGCCCGGCATGCTCGTCGCGGTCGTGACGCGTGCGCCCGTCATCGACGCGCGCGTGCGCAGCGTCGATGCGAAAGAGGCGCTCGCCGTGCCCGGCGTGCGGCAAGTGCTGCCGATACCCGGACGTCCCGATGTGCTCGGCGGCAATCAGGCGGGCGTCGCCATTCTCGCCGACGACTACTGGTCCGCGCGCAAGGGACAAGCCGCATTGCGCGTCGAATGGGAAGACAGTCCGTTCGAAAACTTCGATAGCCGCGATGTGCCCGCGCGCCAGGCTGCATGGCTCGACGATCCCGCTGCGCGCGTCGTGCCGACCATCACGAACGGCGACGCCGATGCCATCCTCAAGCATGGCGCGCGCGTGATTCAGGCGTCTTATTCGATGCCGTACAAGGCCGCGAATCCGCTCGAACCCATCAACGTGACGGCGTGGTCGAAGGACGGCGGCATTGCGTATTGGGGCGGCTTGCAAGTTCCGTCGACGGCGCAGGAGGCGGCGCAAGTCATCGGCGGCATTCCGGCCGATCGTGTCGTGCTGCATGAACTGGTTTCGGGCGGCAGCTTCGGTGCGCGCGAATCGAAGTACTGGCTCTTCGAAGTCACATGGCTCGCGTTGCAAACCGGCAAGCCCGTCAAGCTGATGAACAGCCGCGAGGACGAAATGCGCGCGCTCTTCTATCACTCGGCGAGTCATCATCGCGCAAAGGCCACGCTCGATGCACGCGGCAATCTTTCGGCGCTGCAACTGCGCGCGGTGATGCCGGCATCGCCGGAACAATGGGAGCCGGGCTATTTCGATCGTCCCGATCGCATGGACTACAGCACCACGGAAGCAATCAGCAAGTTCGAGTTCGCGTATGGCGCGCCGAATGTAGATATCGGCTGGGTGCGTCATGAAACGGGCGTGCCAACGGGCTGGTATCGCGCGGTGAGTTATATCCCGAACGTGTTCGCGGTCGAATCGTTCATGGATGAAGCCGCGCATAAGGGACATCGTGATGCGGTGGACTTTCGCATCGCGCATATGAAGGACGCGCGCCATGTCGCGGTATTGCGCGAGGCCGCGATGCGGGCCGGTTGGGGCAAGCCGTTGCCGCGCGGCACCGCGCTCGGCGTTGCGACGAATCGCGCGTACGGCAGTTATGTCGCGGTGATCGCGCGCGTCTCGCGCAAGGATGACGGTATCGTGATCGAGAAGCTCACGTGCGTGGCCGACTGCGGGCTCGCGGTGTCGCCCGGCGGTGTGGAAGAGCAGCTATACGGCGGCTTGATGTGGGGACTCGGACACGCACTCGCCGACCGCATCGACATTCGGCACGGCCAGGTTCAGCAGACCAATTTCGATGCGTATCCCGTGATGCGTATGAGCGACATGCCCGACATCGACATACGCATCATGCAGGGCGATCCGGCGAAGCCTGGCGGCGTAGGCGAGTTGTCGAGCCCGTCGGTTGCGCCGGCCGTTGCCAATGCCGTGTTCACGCTGACCGGCAAGCGCCTGCGCGAGACGCCGTTCGATTTGCGACGGCTCGCGTGAAGAAGTAACCGCTCAGGCGGCCAGCACTTCGTTGGCCGCCTCGACATTCGCGACAGCCGCCGCATGCTCGCGGATCAGGCGATAAACCGTCTCGCCCGGCACGGTTTCCGATTCGAGCAATTCATCGGCGATCGCGCGCAACACCGGCTCGTTGGCTTGCAGCAGGGCGAAGCATTCGTCGCTCAGATCGTGCAGCAACGCGTTCGCATGACCGATCGAATTCTTGAGCTGCAAGCCCGCATACTGCTGCGGCAACGCCGCGAGGCTGAACAGATTGCCTTCCTCGTTGAAGCCGAACTTCGACACCATATCGAGGCTGATGCGCGACGCCTCCTGAAGATCCGATGCCGCGCCGCTCGATGCTTCCTTGAACATGAGCAGTTCCGCGTTGCGTCCGCCGAGCAGCACCTGAATCTCGTTGCGCAATTCGGTTTCGCGATACAGATGCTTGTCCTGCATCTTCGTGATGAGCGCGACGCCCAGAGCGCCGCCGCGCGGCAGGATCGTCACTTCTTCGAGCACGCCGGTGCCGAGCAGCGCCGCAACGAGGCCGTGACCCGCTTCATGCACCGCGATGCGCGTGCGTTCGTCATCCGATAGCGCGCGTTCCGCGCCGTTCACATCGCCGATGCGCGCGATCTTGATCGCTTCGAGGAAATGCGCCGCCGATACTTCACGTTCGCCCGCCTTGCGCGCGACGAGTCCTGCCTGATTGACGATCATCGACAGCGTGGCGGGCGAGAGGCCCGTCGTCAGACGTGCGAGCTGATCGAAGTCGATGTCGTCGCGCTTCGTCTTCAAGCTGTCCGCGTAGAAACGCAGGATGTCCGCGCGATCTTCGACGCCCGGCAAACGCACTTGCACCGTGCGATCGAA
Source organism: Caballeronia sp. AZ7_KS35 (assembly GCF_023631045.1). Taxonomy (NCBI): domain Bacteria; kingdom Pseudomonadati; phylum Pseudomonadota; class Betaproteobacteria; order Burkholderiales; family Burkholderiaceae; genus Caballeronia; species Caballeronia sp. AZ7_KS35. The sequence continues at coordinate 46,601 of NZ_JALQDV010000048.1, forward strand.
ACGGCCGGGACGACGCAGCGCTTCATCGAGATTGTCGGGATGATTCGTCGCCGCGACGATGATGACGCCTTCGTTCGAAGCGAAGCCGTCCATCTCCGCGAGCAGTTGATTGATGATGCGATTGCTTTCCGCTTCGACCGGGCCGCCGCCGGTATCGGTGCGCTTGCCGAGGCCATCGGCTTCGTCGATGAAGATGACGGTCGGCGCATTCTTGCGCGCGAGCTCGAACAGATGCTTCACCTTCTGAATGCCGACGCCGTAGTACTTCGCGCTGAAATAACTGCCCGTGATCGCGATGAAGTTCGCGCCGCATTCGCCCGCGAGCGCCTGCGCGAGCCGCGTCTTGCCGACGCCCGGTCCGCCCGTCATCAGGATGCCGCACGGCGCGCGCACGCCCATGCCGGTGAATTGCGCGGGCTCGGTGAGCCACGCGCGCACGTCGTTGAGCGCGGCTTTCGCTTCGCCCGCGCCGATGACGTCATCGAAACGCAGCGTCGGCGATTCGCCGAGCAATTGCGCGCCGCCGCGCATTTCGCGGCGCATGAACCAGAGAAGGCCGCCGATCATCAGGAGCGGCAGCAAGAGACTCAGCGCGTCGCGCGAACGGTCGAACATCTCGCTCCAGCGCGCAATGCCCGTGCGCACGTTGGCGTCGGGCAGCCATACGAGTTGATACGGCGAGGCCGCGTCGGGCTTCATATCGCCGAGCAGCAATGCGTTGGAGAACGCGCCGTTATGATCGGCCACGTAATACTTCTCGCCCTTCGTCGTGGAGACGAGAATCGCGTCGGGACTCACGCCGATCGTCGCGACATTCTTCGCGCGAATATCGGTCAGCATTTCCGATGCGTCTTTCTCGCGATGCGTCCACGGCGATGCGTCATGGCGCATCTGATTGGCGACGCCCGTCAGCGCCGCCGTCTGCGATTGCGCGGCCCGCACTTCATGGCGCCAATGCAGAAAGCCCGCGCCCGTCACGAGCGCGGCCGCGATCACACCATAAGCGATATATCGGCCAACGCGTGACCGCAGCGAATTCCTTGCCGGTTTCATCAATTCTGTCCAATGGGCCCGCACGCGCGGCGCCCTAAAGCAATCGTCGGAGGAATGGCATCCGAACGTGTGTCTCTTATCGTGCTTCGGTGGTGGGATGCCCGCGCGCATGTCTTGATGCTCAAGATGGCGAAGCGATCGACCTTGAACCGCAGATCGTCAACCATGCGAGCATGGCCCTGTTTGCAGGGATTGCTTCGCTGGAATGGTGCCCGTAATGCATGACCATTCGATAACGCGAAGCAGCGCGCGAACGAGCGTTCGACACGCCGTTTCAAATACACGTCCCCTTTTTTTTGATTAACGGCAGGTAACGGGTCTTCTTGACGGCAATGTAAAAAACGCGTGATCCGCGCTCGCAGCGTGATGCGGGTTTGATGGCGTATGCAGGACGAGGCCAAGGATAGCACGGCAGAAAACGATGCTCCATCCGGTAAGGAATACTGCTTGCTTACGCTAGAGAACTCCGCGCACATGGGGCGCGCGGCGTACTCGGACGAGAGGGAGATAACATCATGTTGTATTACGCGTTGGTCTTTTTCATCATCGCGATCATCGCTGCCGCGCTCGGATTCGGCGGTATCGCGGCGGGCGCGGCGGGCATCGCGAAGATCCTGTTCTTCATATTCCTCGTGATTTTCCTCGTGACGCTGGTAATGGGCCTCATGCGACGTTGACGGCTCTCACGCAAAATGCGTCGTGCCGAGGCTGGTCGGCACGACGCATTTTTTTTGTTCCTCGTTTAACGTAGCCGCCTGGACGAAAGATCGGTATCGTCGCAAATGACAACTTCTGGGTCATTTGCGCCATGCACATCGCGATACTCGCTCTCGATGGTCTCTTCGATACCGGCCTCGCCGTGACGCTCGACACGCTCAGAGCCGCGAACGGGTTGGCCGCGCGCACGATGGGCGGATCCCCGCGCTTCGATGTATCCACTGTTGGCGTGCGCAAGCGCGTGCGTTCGGGTCACGGCTTCGCGATTCCGGTGGAACCCGTCACGCCCGATTTGAAGCCGGACTGGGTCATCGTTCCGGCGCTCGCCGCGACGACGCCGGAACTGCTGCTGCCCGCACTGGAACGCGCCGACGTCAAGGACGCCGTGCGGCAATTGCAGAAGTGGCGCGCGCAAGGCGTATCGATCGGGGCGTCCTGCATCGGGACGTTTCTGCTCGCGGAAGCAGGATTGCTCGATCATCGGCAGGCGACATCGACGTGGTCGCTCGCGCCGCTTTTCAGGCAACGCTATCCGCATGTTCTGCTCGACGAATCGCGGATGCTCGTGCCGACCGATATCGGCGTGACGGCCGGCGCCGCGATGGGGCATCTCGATCTCGCGCTGTGGCTCGTGCGCAAGTCGAGCCCCGAGCTGGCCGCGCTCGTGTCGCGCTTTCTGCTCGCCGATATCCGCACGTCGCAGGCGCCGTACATCATCCCGAATCATCTCGCGCAGGCAGATCCGCTGATCCAGCGTTTCGAGCGCTGGGCGCGCGACCATCTGAAGGAAGGATTTTCGCTGCAGCACGCGGCGAACGCGCTGGCGACGAGCACGCGCTCGCTTCAGCGCCGATGCCAGGAAGTGCTCGGCAAATCGCCGCTGGCGTACTTTCAGGACTTGCGCGTCGAACGCGCGCAATCGCTTCTGCACGGCAGCGGACTCGATCTCGAAGCGATCGCCGCCGAAGTCGGCTACGAAGACGGCGCGACTTTGCGAACGCTTTTACGTCAGCGCTTGGGACGCGGCGTGCGCGATCTGCGCGCCGGCCTGCGCTGACGATGCCTACAACGAACGCTCGATAGCCTTGCCGAGCAGATCGAGCCCGAGGTCGATCTCTTCCGCGCTCACGGTCAGCGGCGGCGCGATGCGGAACACGCCCCCCATGCCCGGCAATTGCACGATGTTCATGCTCAGGCCGAGATTCATGCATTCGCGCGTGATCTTCGCGCCGAGACCATCGGCGGGTTCCTTCGTGCGGCGATCCTTGACGATCTCCACGCCGAGCAGCAAGCCGCGGCCGCGCACGTCGCCGATGCAGTCGAAGCGCTCCATCAGATCGAGCAGGCCGCGTTGCAGGCGCGCGCTCATCACGTTCGCGCGCGCGACGAGGCCATCGCGTTCGACCACATCCAGCACGCGCAGGCCGACGGCGGCGGGCAGCGGATCGGATACGTGCGTCGTGTAGAACAGATAGCCGAGCGCATGCGCCTTCTCTTCGATTTCCGCCGATGTGACGACGGCCGCGAGCGGCAAGCCCGCGCCGAGCGTCTTCGATAGCGTGAGGATGTCGGGCGTGACGCCGTCGCGCTGGCACGCGAACATGGTGCCCGTCCGGCCGATGCCGGTTTGCGCTTCGTCGAGAATCAGCAGCATGCCGCGCTCTTCGCACTTGCGCTTTAGCGCCGCCATGTAGCCTTCCGGCAATTCGATGATGCCGCCGGAGCTCAGAATCGGTTCCGCGATGAACGCGGCGAGATTGCCGCTCGACTGCCGGTCGATGAGATCGAATGCGTAGTCGAGTTCCGCGAGCCAGTCGTATCGGCCGTTGTGCTCGAAGCGCGCGCGATATGGGAACGGCGCGGGAATCGCGAATGACCCGACCGCCGCGGGACCGACGCCCTTGCGCCCCGCGCTGTACGTTGCGGACGCCGCGTGACCCGTCATGCCGTGCCACGACTGCGCAAAGCCGACGACTTCGTATTTTCCGGTGACGAGCTTCGCCATGCGGATCGCGGCCTCGTTCGATTCGGCGCCGGTGCTCAGCAAGAGCGCGCGATCGAGACCGGCGGGCGTGATATCGGCGAGACGCGTCGCGAGATCGACGACGGGACGCGACAGCATCCCGCTGAAGAGATGATCCAGCTTGCCCGCATATTCGCCGATCACCGACACGATCTCGGGATGGCTGTGGCCAAGCACGGCGCTCATTTGTCCGGAGGTGAAATCGAGAATCGCGCGGCCATCGGCATCGTAGACGAAGCTGCCTTGCGCGCGCTCGATGATCATCGGCTCGAACGTGCCGCCGTAGCGGATGAGGTGCTGTCTGGCGTTGCGCCAGAAAGTTGCGTCGTTGTTCAGGGACACCGTGCTTCTCCTGGCGGGATAGGAAACAATCTGCAGTGTAGACAACGCTCAGGTTTTATAGAATCGAATAGTTCTAATGCAAGATAGAAGAGGCGCTAATACCTTGAGCCTGTCACTGGAAATCGAGTTGTTGCGCTCGTTTGCCGTCATCGCGGAAGTGCGCGCGCTGAGTCGCGCGGCCGAGCGCATCGGACGGACGCAATCGGCGCTGAGCCAGCAGACGAAGCGGCTCGAGGATATCGTCGATCAGCCGCTTTTTCAGCGCACCGGACGCGGCGTCGTGCTGACGAATCCCGGCGAGCGCCTGCTGGTTCACGCACAGCGCATCCTGCGTCTGCACGACGAGGCGATGGCCGATCTGTGCGGAAAAGGCTTGTCGGGCAGCATCCGCTTCGGCTGTCCGGACGATTACGCCGCCGTGTTCCTGCCGAGCCTGCTGCGGCAATTTTCGAGTCAGCATCCGCACGCGCTGGTGGAAGTCGTGTGCGGGCCGACGCCCCGGCTCGCCGAGCAACTGAAAAAGCGCGCACTCGATCTCGCGATGCTCTCGCTTCCCGAAGACAAACCCGGCGGCGAGGTCATCCGGCGCCAGCAACTGGTCTGGATCGGCTGTCCGGGGATGGATTCCGCGCATTACGATCCGTTGCCGCTCGCGCTCTCCGATCCGGACACGCTCGATCACATCGCCGCATGCGAAGCCTTGCAGCGCGCGGGCAGGGCGTATCGCATCGCGTACGCGAGCAGCAGTCTCGCGGGGCTCACGGCGCTGGTGCGCTCGGGGCAGGCGTTCGCGGTCATCACGCAGACCGCCGTGCCCGCCGATCTGTGCGTGCTGAATGCGGATGCCGGGCTGCCGGCGTTGCCGGGCGTCGGCATATCGCTGAAGTTCGCGCGCGAGCGTCCTTCGATGTTGACATCGGCGTTCGCGGAACACATCCGTCTCACGCTGCCGTTGTTGTGATGCAAGACCGATTGCGCGAATTGGGCCGCAAAACGGCCGCTTTCCGGCACATCGCGCATCGGGGACGCGGGCTAAGATACTTTCCATCTCCTCTAGCTCTTTCTTCTCAGGAATGAGCGACTTTTGCGTCGTGCGGATAGCCTCTGCACGACGTTTTTCTTTGTGCGCGCCGGGCTACACTAGCCGCTCGTTTTCCGCACCCCGAACGCCATGCCGACTCGCAAACCCGCCACCGCCGATGCGTTGCAAGATCCGGCATTGTTGCGGCGTCTGTTGCGCGCCAAAGATCGCATGGACGCGTGTTCGCACGAGGACTGGCCGGTCAGCCGTCTGGCCGAAGTCAGCGGGGTCTCCGAAGCGCATTTCGCGCGATCGTTCAAGCGCGCGTTCGGCGTTCCGCCGCATCGCTATCTGCTGACGCGGCGCATCGAGCAGGCCGTCACGCTGTTGCGCGACACCGAGCTCGCCATCACGGATATTGCCTTCGTCACCGGCTGGGAAAGTCTCGGAACGTTCGGCCGCATCTTTCGCGATATCACCGGCCACAGTCCGAGCGCGATGCGCGTGCAAGCGCGCGCCGGCGTCGACGCGCTCGATCGCGTGCCCGCGTGCGTGCTGAAGGCCGCGCAACGACCCGATCTCACGATCGCAGTTTTGGAGAAGCGGCGGCGCGGTGCGAAAGGTACAGTGCGGCCATCTTCAACGAAGGAGGTCACATGAATCAGGGCATCGGCGTGGTGGGCATCTATGTCGACGATCAGGACGAAGCGCTTGCGTTTTACGTCGACAAGCTCGGTTTTCGCGTTCATACCGACGTGCGCAACGGCACGTATCGATGGCTCACGGTGCAGCATCCGGATCAGCCGTCGTTTCAGCTCGGCCTGTTCGCGCCGGGCGCGCCGATCCACGACGATGCGACCGCGCAAACGCTGCGCGCGATGGTCGCAAAGGGCGCGATGCCGCCGCTCGTGCTGTCCGTCGCGGACTGCCGCGCGACTTACGAGCGGCTGAAGGCGAGCGGCGTGGAGTTCACGCAGGAACCGGTCGATCGCTACGGCAGCGTCGATGCCGGTTTTCGCGATCCCGCGGGCAATGGCTGGAAGATGATTCAAGCGCCATCGGGACGGTAAATGTCCTGATTAGCCGGGAGGATGAAGTCTGTTCGTAGAGTGCTTAGAACATGACCGAAACCTCATATCAACCGCCCCGAGACATGTCGACGCTCGTGCTGGCGTGGATCCGGCGCGCGCGCGAATCGCAGATTCGTCATTACACGATGGCCGACCGGCTGACGCGCTGCGGCAGACGGCTCGGGCTTGCGGTCATCGGCATCACGGCGGCGACGGGCACGTCCGCGTTTTTATCGCTCGTAGCGACGGCGGTGTCGCCGGATGTGCACATCCTGATCGGGATGACGAGTCTGAGCGCCGCCGTGCTCGCCTCGTTGCAGACGTTTTTGCGCTATAGCGAGCGTGCGGAATTGCATCGCCGTGCGGGTGCGCAGTACGGCGCCGTGCGGCGGCGTCTCGAAGCGATTCATGCGGCAGATGTTTCTCTGCGTGATGCGTGTGTCGTCGATGCGGTGCGCGATGAACTCGACCAGATCGCACAGACGGCGCCGCATTTGCCACGCGCATGATTAATCATTAGTAAAGTTCCGAGTGCTGATTAGTCATTGATTAGACGTAGCGGAGCGAAAGCCGCTATTCGACTGACAAATGACCCTGTTCAAAAGGGGTTGTTTGTGCTTCCGAAACAATGCCCGGTGTGCTACGGTAATTCGTATGTATTACTTGCGACCGGACGATCGCTGATTGTCGATCGGCCTTCCGAACTGATTCGGATGGAGTGTGACAATGGAACAGCGAGGCGATGGCTCGCTTTATTTCGTCATCTGCCCCCGATGTGAAACCCTTTCATCAGTAGAAGAAAGCGTGTGCCCGTTTTGCGGCGCCGACCGCCACGGGGCCGTGCTGACGAGGGGCGCGGAGACAGCTCTGCGGGCAGTCGAGGCGGCGCGAGGCGTGACGCGCCAGTTTGCGCCACAGGGCGAAGTGGCCCGCGTGCGATGGCCGGCGCGTTCGAGAACATACGAAGCGCGTTTACCCGCGCCTGCGCCTGCCTCCATCGCCAATGGCGCTGCCGTGCTTGCGACGGGGCGTCCATCGCATTCGATACTCGCAACGGTCGTCATGGCCGCCGTCGTGCTCGGTGCGTGTTTTCTCGCGCGTGCTTACTTCGAGCAGCACGGATCGACACCGCGCGCGGGAACGCTGCCTGTGGCCGTCGCAGGCACGGTCCGTCCGATCGAGACGAAGGCCGCACCGATCGCCGCCATCAATATCGATTCGGCGGACAGAATCGTGGACGGCCCGCTGCGCTCCGCCGCGCGTCCGTCAGCGGAAGCTGCGTCGCCACTGATTCCTGTCACGGCATCGAGCAAGGACAGCACGCGGCAGAGCGTGATTCCCGAACGCTCGATCGCAAAAAAACCGTCGACGCACGGCGCGAAGCAATCGGTCAAGACATCGAAAGCGAAACCCGTATCGAAGTCGGCTTCTGCATGTTCGCGCAAGTCCGAGCGCGCGTGCGCTGAAGCAGCGAAAGGCCGCGTATCCAGGACCGAGCCGAAGCAGCGTCAGACGCGCGCGGCGCCGCCTGCTGCGCCCGTCGCACGAGCGAAAACCGACACGAAGGAATTTCAGAAGGTCGCGGCCATCGCTCCGGCGGTGAAGCCCGCGATGACCGCCGACGATAGCTGGCGTCCGAGCAAGAAAAAGAACTGAAAACCCGCGCGGATCGGAAAGGAAAGGGAAGCGCTTCGCGCGGGACGCGAAGCGCGCTGACGATCTTATTCGACGGCTTCCCAGTGTTCGTCGACGGTCTTGTCGGTTACGCGTACCTTCGCGACCATGGGCGCATAGCCGCGCAGCTTGATTTCATCGACGGCGAGCCGCTCCGAACGATAACTCTGCTGCGTCATTCTCGTACCGTCAGGGAATTCGAGCGCGTAACCGTCGATCGGTCCCCACTGGCCCTTCGGCATCGGTTCGACATAGACATTCTGCATCGCGTTTCTCCAGCTTGATTGGAAAGCACCGGGCGGTTCGCATTGGCGAACGTGCGCCTCTTGTATAAGAGGTTAGCGAAGAAAGGGACGCGGCCGGCGACGATGCGCGACGTCGCGAAGCAAATAATTATCGAAGTAAATCAATGCTCTAGTTGCGGGTTCCCATGATGAGAAAGCCCATTCTCCGATATGCAACTCGCGGCATGCTGCCATGCAGCGCGCGTTTTCGTGAAACGGACCTTCATTGCATATCGTGGAAGTCAGTGATGCACGGCGCTGCGGCGATCGGCATCGAGATAGTTGTTGATCGTCGGCGCGACGTCCGCCGCGACGGATGCGAAGCGAAAGCCGTTGCGTCCCTTGCGCTTCGCTTCGTACATCGCGCGATCCGCGTCGCCGAGCATCGCTTCGGCGGACGTGTCGAAGCCGCCCGCGCACATCGCGATGCCGACGCTCGTGCCGAGATGCGCTTCGACGCGGCCGAGTTCGAACGGCCGTCCGATCGCGCGGCAAATGTCCTGCGCGATGCGGCTGCATGCACTCGATGACGAAATCCCGCGCGCCAGCAGCACGAATTCATCGCCGGCGAGGCGGCAGACGAGATCGCCCGCGCGCGTCGTCTTTTTCAGGCGCGCGGCCACCTGTATCAAAAGCGCGTCGCCGACGTCGTGACCGTGCTGATCGTTGATGCTCTTGAAGCCGTCGAGGTCCATGAAGAAGAGCGCGAAAGGCACGGCGTCATCGCGGGCGGCATCGACGGAAAGCGCGAGTTGCTCGGCGAGCGCGCGCCGGTTCGGCAGGCCCGTGAGCGCGTCCAGCATGACTTCGGAGCGCATCTGATTTTCGCGCCGCTTGGTCTCGGTGATGTCCTGCGACATGATGTAGAAACCGGCAATTTCCTCGCGCTGAAACTCGGGAATATACGTCGCGTTCCAGACGCGGCTCGGCGCGCCTTCATAGACGATGTCCTCGTGCGTCACGCGTTCGCCGGCGAGCACGCGGCGAAAGTAAGGCAGACAGCGCTCGAAGGTCGACGCGCCGATCGTGTCGCGCACGGTCTTGCCACGCAACGCCGAAGGCTCGACGCCGAACACCTCGCGATACACCTGATTGTTGAAGCGATAGCGCAGGTCAGCATCGACGTGTGCGATGAGAACGGGCAGATTGTCCGTGATCGTCTGCAGCGCGGCGCGATTGCTGGTGAGCTCGCGCGTGCGTTCGAGCACGCGGCGCTCCAGTTCCTGCCGATAATCGCGCAACACCTGTTCGCTGTATTTGCGGCTCGAGATGTCGTGCGCGACGCTCACGAAATGCAGCGGCTCGCCGCGTTCGTCGCGAATCAACGCGACGGAAAGCTCGACCCAAACCGGCTCGCCGTTACGGCGGCGATATCGTTTTTCCAGCGTATACGTCTTGCTCGTGCCGTCGAGCAGTTCCGCGACGAGTTGCAGATCGGCCGACAGATCCGCTTCGTCGGTGATCTGCTGAAAGGTCATCGTGACGAGTTCATCGGCGCTATAACCGGTGATTTCGCACAGCTTCGGATTCACTTCGACGAAGCGGCCCTCCAGATCGACGATAGCCTTGCCCGTCGGCGTCTGTTCGAAGATCGTATGAAAGCGCGTCTCGGACAGGCGCAGCTTGCGGCGGTCGGCTTCCTGAATCTCACGCGTTTCGCGCGCGGCTTCGCGCTGCACGATCTCGCGCTCGACGGTCGCCGCGAGATCGCACAGCGCGGCCTGCGTGCTTGCCGTGAGTTTGCGCGGCTTCGTGTCGATCGCGCAAAGCGTGCCGAGCACGAGACCTCTGGACGAGCGCAACGGCACGCCCGCATAGAAGCGGATGTGTGGCGCGCGCCTGACGAGCGGATTGCCGGCGAAGCGCGCATCCGCGTGAGCGTCCTCGACGAGCAGCAGACGTTCGGAGTGAAGCGCGTGCGCGCAGAACGACACGTCGCGCGCGGTTTCGCATACATCGAGTCCGACACGCGACTTGAACCATTGCCGATGTTCATCGACGAGCGATACCAGCGCGATCGGCACCTGCAACAGCTCGGCGACGACGCGCGTTACGCGGTCGAACACTTCTTCCTGTGGCGTGTCGAGCAGGTCGAGACTGTGCAGCAACTGGAGCCGCTTCGCTTCGTCGGCGGGCAGAGGCGCCGTGTGCCATTCGTGTACGGGTTGCAAGGTTCTTCTCGATTCGGTATTCGCCGTCGGGCCCAATGCCACGATGAGCAATTTATCGAACCTTCCGCAATCCCGATTCGCCGATCAAAGGCCGGCTTTTCCCTCAGTTCGCGAGATGTGCCTTACGGACGAAATGACGCAGAGCGGTCAGAGCCCCAGGCAAACCGCCCCGACCGCGACCACCACGCAGGCGAGCCAGCGCCTCGCGCTGACGGCTTCCTGAAGGAACACGCGCCCGATGAGCGCCGCGAACACGACGCTCGTTTCGCGCAACGCGGAGACCGTGCCCATCGCGCCGGATTGCATCGCCCAGATCACGATGCCGTAAGCCGCGATCGACACGAGGCCGCCCGCGAGCGACGAACCCACGGCCATCGGCGCTCGCTTCACGGGCGTCCATAGCGCCGCGGGCCCGCGTTTCGCGACGAAAATCATCGGCATGAACCAATAGAACATGAACATCCACGCAGTGTAGGTGAGCGCTTCGCCATCGGACAGACGCACGCCGATGCCGTCGATCACCGTGTAGATCGCGATGGTCACGCCCGTCGTCAACGCGGCGAGCACCCCCGCGCGCGATACGCGGCCGCCCTGCAATGCAAGCGCGATGATGCCGCCCGAGATCAGCACGATCCCGAGCGCATGCAGCGGGCCGATCGCCTCGTGCGCGAAGATGGCCGCGCCGAGCGTGACGAGCATCGGCGACGATCCGCGCGCGATCGGATAAGCCTGCGCGAGATCGCCGCGCCGATACGAGCGCACGAGGCTCACGTTGTAGACGATATGCACGAGCCCCGACGCGACGATGTAGGGCCACGCGGCTTTCGCGGGCATCGGCAGATAGAAGACGACGATCGCGGACACGGCGCCGATCGCGATGCTCATCCACGTCATCGAGAAGAACCGGTCGCGGTTGCCATGGAGCATCGCGTTCCAGCTTGCGTGGAGCACGGCTGCCAAGAGAACGACACCGCCGGTGTAGGTGAACATGCTTTCTTATATCGGTTATATGACGGATGGTTACGAGAATAACTATCTTGTGAGCCGCTCACAAACCATATAAATTGCATCGTCGCGTTAGAAAAGCTCTTGCGAATGAGACCGGCATTGCCTTCACTCAATGCGTTGCGCGCTTTCGAAGCCGCTGGGCGACTCGGTAGCTTCAAGGAAGCCGCAGCCGAGCTGCATGTCACGCACGGGGCGATCAGCCAGCAAGTGCGTTTGCTCGAAGCGTGGCTCGGCGCGCCCCTGTTCGAGCGTCATAACCGGCGTGTGGTGTTGACCCCGGCGGCGCGCGTTTATCTCGCGCAAATCGGTCCGCTCTTCGATCGGCTCTCGCAGGCCACGGCGCGCTATGGCGTGTCCGAGGCCGTGTCGCGCACGCTCACCGTGAATGCGCCCGCTACCTTCACGTTGCGCTGGCTCGTGCCGAGGCTCGAACAATTTCGCGCGCGTCATCCCGATGTGGAAGTCAGGATAGAGACATCGAACGAACCGGTAGAAAGCCTGAAGGACACATACGACATCGTGATTCGCGGCGGCCCCGACACGTTTTACGGTTACGTGATGCGGCGCTTTCTCGAAGAGGAACGTCTGCCGGTGTGCAGCCCCACGCTGTCCAAACGTCTTCCTTTGCAGACGCCTGAAGACTTGCGGCGGCACACGCTGCTGCACACGTCGAGCTTGCCGCGCGTCTGGCCGGATTGGCTCGCGCAGGCGGGCATCGCGGCGCTCACGCCAGCGGCGGTGCTCACCTTCGATCACTTCTATCTGACCTTGCAGGCCGCTGTCGATGGCATGGGCATCGCGATGGGCCCGACCGCGCTCGTCGCCGACGATCTCGCGTCAGGCCGTCTCGTCGCGCCATTCGACGGGCCGCGTTTGCCGTCGCGAAGCTATTGCACGTATGTCGCCGATGAGAAAGCGGGGCACGATCTGATCGTGCTGTTTCGCGCGTGGCTCGAACAAGAAGGACAAGCGTTCGCGACCGAGCACGACGTGTGAGCCTGCGCCGTGCTGCATTCGTGCGAACTATGCAGAAATTTAACTATCTGGTTAGAATGCACGGGTTTACGCTAATGCCCCGGCCGGTCTGACTGATCGCGCGGGACATGCGATCCAGCCGCGCACATCGGCGCACGCGTTCATGCGTCGCCGCTTCTCGCGTGTCGCGGTATCGACTTCACGGAACGCTTTCATCGCGCGGTGCGATACGGCCGCGCATTCCTGTCCGTCGCCGAAGCGGATCGCATGGCAGATTCCTGGAGAAGATTTCGATGTCTACGAGTAAAGCCCGTCTTTCAGCCGCGCTGAGAGCAGGGTGTGTTGTGCTGGGCCTCGTGCTGCTGGCCACTGGTCTGATTTTCGTCGTCGGCGGCGCAAAGCTCGCGCTTCTGCACGGCAGCGCGTATTTCGTGATCGCGGGAGCGGTTATCGTCGTATCCGCGGTGCAGTTCATGCGGGCGAAGTCGTCGGCTGTGCTCGCCTTCGGCGCGGTATTTATCGGCACGCTCGTGTGGGCGCCCATCGACGGCGGTTTCGATTTCTGGCCGCTCGTGTCGCGGCTGATGCTGCCGGCCGGCTTCATGATGCTCGCGCTGCTTACGTGGCCATCGTTGCGCACGCATGAGACCGGCAAGCCCGCGTCGAAGCGCGCGTATGCGTTCGCTGGCGTCATCGCGCTTTGCATGCTCGTTACCTTCGTGCAGATGTTCGAGCCGCATCCGACCGTCGCATCCGATGGCAATGAAACGCCGCTCGTGCCCGTCGCGAAGGAGCACGCGCAGAAGGACTGGAGCAACTACGGCAACACGGCCGGCGGCAGCCGCTTCGTGGCGCTCGATCAGATCACGCGCGATAACGTGAAGGATCTGCGTGTCGCGTGGACCTTCCATACGGGCGATGTCCCCGAAAGCCCGACCGGCAACGGCGCGGAAGATCAGGAGACGCCACTGCAGATCGGCGACCGCATCTACCTGTGCACGCCGCACAACAACGTGATCGCCGTCGATGCCGACAGCGGCAAGCAGATCTGGAAGCGCGAGATCAACGCGCGGGCGCAGGTCTGGAACCGCTGTCGCGGCCTCGCGTATTTCGATGCGACGAAACCTGTGGCGCAACCGACGATAAACGGTTCGACGCCTGTGACCCCCGTTTCCATCGCGGCGGGCGCAAGCTGCCAGCGCCGCTTGCTGATGAACACGATCGATGCGCGTCTCGTCGCCATCGATGCCGACACCGGCGCGCTCTGCGAAGGCTTCGGCGAACACGGCTTCGTGAACCTGAAAGCGGGTCTCGGCGCGGCCGACGATCCGAAGTATCAGCTCACGTCGGCGCCGACGCTCGCGGGCACGACGGTCGTGGTGGGCGGACGCGTGGCCGACAACGTGCAGACCGACATGCCGGGCGGCGTATTGCGCGGCTTCGACGTCATTACCGGCGAGATGCGCTGGGCGTTCGATCCGGGCCGCGACGACCCCAACGCGCGCCTGCAACCGGGTCAGACTTACGCGCGCAGCACGCCGAATTCGTGGGCGCCGATGTCCTACGACGCCGCGATGCACACTGTCTTCATCCCGATGGGCAGCTCGTCGGTGGACTTGTGGGGCGGCAATCGCACGCCGCTGGATCACAAGTACGCGACGTCGATCCTCGCGCTCGATGCGACCACCGGCAAGGAAAAGTGGGTGTACCAGACGGTCCACAACGATCTGTGGGACTTCGACGTTCCGATGCAGCCGAGCCTCGTCGACTTTCCCGAGAAGGATGGATCGACGAAGCCCGCGGTCGTGTTCGGCACGAAATCCGGTCAGATCTTCGTGCTCGACCGCATGACGGGCAAGCCGCTTACGCGCGTCGAAGAACGCAAGGTGAAGACGGGCACGATCGCGCAGGAACAGTACTCTTCGACGCAGCCGTTCTCGGCCGGCATGCCGACGATCGGCGCGGACACGCTGAAGGAATCGGACATGTGGGGCGCGACGCCGTTCGATCAGTTGATGTGCCGCATCAGCTTCAAGTCGATGCGCTATGACGGCCTCTTCACCGCCCCCGACACCGATGTCTCGCTGAGCTTCCCGGGATCGCTCGGCGGCATGAACTGGGGCAGCCTGTCGACGGATCCGAATCATCACGTCGTCTTCGTGAACGACATGCGCCTCGGTCTCTGGGTGCAGATGATTCCGCAAAAGACCGACAGCGCGCCCGCGAGCAACGGCGGCGAAGCCGTCAACACGGGCATGGGCGCGGTGCCGCTGAAGGGCACGCCGTATGCCGTGAACAAGAACCGCTTCATGTCGCCGCTCGGCATTCCGTGCCAGAAGCCGCCGTTCGGCACGCTCTCCGCGGTCGATCTGAAGACGCAAAAGATCGTGTGGCAAGTGCCCGTCGGCACCGTGCAGGACACGGGTCCGTTCGGCATCAAGATGCGCGTGAAGATGCCCATCGGCATGCCGACGCTCGGCGGCACGCTCGCGACGCAAGGCGGCCTCGTGTTCATCGCGGGCACGCAGGACTATTATCTGCGTGCGTTCGACAGCGCCACCGGCAAGGAAGTGTGGAAGTCGCGCTTGCCGGTCGGAAGCCAGGGCGGTCCGATGAGCTATGTGTCGCCGAAGACGGGCAAGCAATACGTGCTGATTTCGGCGGGCGGCGCGCGGCAATCGCCGGATCGTGGCGATTACGTCATCGCGTATGCATTGAACCGCTGATCGTACGAACCGAAGATTTCATGCGTCTGACCAACACTTTCATTTGCCTGCTGGCTGTATCGATGCTGTGCGGCATCGGCGCAACGTCCGCGCATGCGCAGAGCGCCGTGACCTTGTACGGCAGCATCGATACGAGCATCGAAGTGACGAACCCGGGCTCGTCGTGGACGCCGCGCATGGATTCGGGCGCGTATCGCGGCTCGCGCTTCGGCTTGCGCGGCTACGAGCAATTGAGCGGCGATACGCGTCTGCTCTTCGATCTGGAAAGCGGCTTTAGTTCCGCCGACGGCACCTTCGCGACGGCCAACACGATCTTCAATCGACAGGCGTGGATCGGGCTCGGCGCGCCGTGGGGCGAGTTGCGCTTCGGCCGGCAGTATTCGCCGATCTACATTCCGTTCAAGGGCGGACTCGATGCATTCGGTGCGGGCACGATCGCGTCGGGGCTCAACAATCTGTCGAAGATCACGCCTTACACGAATAACGGCATCACGTATCTGTCGCCCGATTTTCACGGCTTCACGACGACGCTCATGGTCGCATTGCGCGATAGCGGCAACGGCAACGGGCTATCGGGGAACTACGAGACGTTCGCGTATCACAGCGGGCCGTTTCGCATTTCGTACGCGCATCAGGACACGCAAGGCGACACCGGCTTGCGTGCGAATCTCGGCGGCGTGTCGTATCGCTTCGGCAAGACGACGGCCTTCCTCTCGTACTTCAACGGCGATGGCGGGTCGCCGCGCTATCACAACGACGGTCTTTCGGTCTCGATGCGCTACGCGGTGACGCCGCGCCTGCGCGCATCGCTCGGCTATGCGTATGCACGCGATCGCTCGGGCAGCGATAACGACGCTGACCAGTTCAGCGTTGCGTGCGAATACGATCTCTCGCCGAAGGTGCTGCTTTACGCGAGCGGCGCGATGCTGCGCAATCATGGCGACGCGACCTTCACGCTGCGCGGCGTGAACGTAGTCGGGATTCCGGCGGCTTATCCCGGCGCGCCGGTGCGCGGCGTGCAGGTTGGCATGATCGACCGGTTCTGATTCTCAGCGTCTCTTCTTCGCCTCATCGAGGCACGCCGCGAGCTTCTCGAAGTAATCCAGTGCTTTTCGCGTCGGCACGACGGTCTTGATGCGCAGATCGTCGCTGCTTTCATCGACGGATACGAGGCCTTGCTTTCTGAGGTTCGTCAGCTTGCGATGCACCGTCGCCGGCGCGCCCGCGATAGACAGCGCCATCGTCTCCGTGACCGTCAGCGCATGGCCCGCGTGCCACGACGCCGTGAGCGCTTCGAGCAAGCGTTCTTCGGCAGCATCGAGCTTCGGCACCGAAGGCAATGCCTGCACTGCCTGAGCCAGATTCAGGAAGCGGAAATAGGCATCGAACACGCTCTTTTTGGCCATGAAGAAATCGCTTTTAGGGAACGAACCGATCATAGCATTCGCGATATACGGCAAACCACAATCGACGATCTATTTATCAAGTTGATAAGTAAGTGCTAAGATAGTGCGTCGAGCAAGGGGCGCAATACAAGGGAGCAATACGAAGAGCGGACGAGTGAGCGCGTTTCGCTATTGCCCGAGCGATTTCCCGGGAGGGCAGGGGCGTGGTTCAGGAACGCGATAACAACTACATCACGGCGCATTTCATCGAGCAGGAGATCGAACATCTCGCGAGGATGATCCGCTCGCGCCACTGGCATCGCAGCGCGGCGTGGCCCGTTTCGTACTGGCGCGAGCGCATCGAGGAATTGCAGCATGCGCCCGCCATCGCGCCGCTTCAGCGCATGGAGCTCGAATCGCTTCTGAACGAACTGGAGCGCATCGCGGCCAAACTCGAATCGTCGGCGAATTACGGCGGAAGAGCGCAAGGCCAGACGCGCACGATGCTCGACGCATGAATTCGCGCGGTGCTGCGATAAGATGTGCGTCCTTACCGCCGCTCACTGGCACGCCGCCAATGTCTTCCCTTCAACTTCGCTTATGTTCCGTCGTCGGAACGGCGCTCGTCTTTATCACCTCGCTCTGGGCCAATCAGGAAATCTTTACTCATTCCGAGTTCGTGCGAGGCGTGAACTGGATTTATCTTCCGGCCGGCATTCGGCTGCTCAGCACGCTGTTGTTGGGCGCGGACGGCGCACTCGGGCTGCTTTTCGCAAGCTGGCTCGTCGATTTCTTTTATTTCTTTCCAAATGATCCGGTGAGATCTTTCGTCGGCGGCATCATTGCGACCGTCGCGCCTTATGCCGTGTATCGACTCGCGCGCGAGATCTATGGACTCGACGCGTCGCTATCGAATCTGACGGCGGGCAGATTGATGATGCTCACCGTCGCTTATGCGCTTGCCGGTCCGCTGCTGCATAACATCTGGTTTTATCTTCAGGGCGATACGGAGCATATCGTCGCGCGATTCTTCGCGATGTTCATCGGCGATCTTGCCGGGACCATGATCGTCATCTATACGCTCAAAGCCTTGCTGCATTTCCTGCCCGTTCCGCGCGCGCCGGACCGCTAATCGTGCGACGCGCGCGCCGCATGCACGTCAGCCGAACCACTTCATCATCAGCGTGGCGAACACGACCATGCCCGCGCCGCCGATGCGCGTCGAAATCTGCGCGAAGGGCATGAGTCCCATGCGATTCGACGACGACAGAATCGCGACATCGCCCGTGCCGCCGAGACCGCTATGGCAAGCGGTGATGATCGCCGCTTCGACTGGATACATCTTCAGCCACGCGCCGACGAAGAATCCCGATACGACCATCGCCGCGACCGTCGACGCGCAGATCACGAAGTACGCGGGCGAGAATGCGCCGACGAGCTTGTCCCACGACACGAAGAGCGTGCCCAGTCCGACGAGGATCGCGAAGGTGAGATTCGTCGACATGAACTTGTAGATCTGATACGCGCCGATCTCCATGCGTTCGGGAATCGCGCGCACGACCTTCAGCACGGCGGCTGCGACGATCATCAGCACGGGTCCGGGAATGCCGGTGACGGGCGCGAGCAGCATGCCGAGAATGAACAGCGTGCAGCCGAGCAGCAGCCCGAAACCCATCAGGCGCAGATCGAGCGCGGCCTCGGCTTTCTGTTCCTTCAGCAGCGCCTGATCGTCGCCGCTCTTCGCGAGCATGCCGTCGCCGCTATATGCGCGATGTTTCTCGCCGAAGCGCTTGAGCAAGCCGCTCGCGAGAATCGCGACGACGTTGCCGATGAGCGCGGCGGGCACCATCATCGCGATCAGATGACCTTGCGCCGCGCCGGTGATTTCCGCATAACCGATCGACAAGGGCAGAATGCCTTCGCCGATGCCCCCGCCCAGAATCGGCATGACGATATAGAAGAACGTGTGCTTCGGGTCATAGCCGAACATCAGTCCGACTAGCACGCCCGCCGCGATCGCCGTCACCGTGCCGACCAGCAATGGCACGAACATCTTCAGAAAGCCTTGAATCAGGATCTTGCGATTCATGCCGAGAATGCTGCCCGCGACGAGACACGCGATATAGAGGTATTGCAGGTTCGCGGTCTTCATCGTCGTGGTGATGGCCTTGAGCGCGGCATCGTCCATCAGCTTGTAGCCGAGCAGCGCCGAAGGCACGAAGAGACAGAGAATCGCGGGCCCGCCGATATGCCTGAACACCGGAATGCGTTTGCCGATTTCGCCGAGCAACAGGCCCGATAACATCAGCACGGCGAAGCCGCCGATCATGTCGTTCGGCAATTTGCCGGTGATGGCGGCGAGTATCGTCACCAGTGCGAGCGCGACGAACATCGCGACCGGCATGCCGCCGATAGTCATCAACGAGAAGCGCGCGCGCAGTCCGAGCGGCGTCGCGCCCGTGCGCAACGAAGGGCTTTCCATATCGTGTCTCCTGATTGAGAAGTGATGCGGCGATGGACGCTCGTGCGTCTCTTTTTCGCCTTACGCTGCTTGCTTGTTGCGTAGCGCGGGCAAATCGATCTTCATCCACGGACGCAGCGCCTCGTGCTTCGCTTCGAATGCGCGGATCGCGTCGCTGTCGGCGAGCGTCATGCCGATCATGTCCAGTCCTTCGATGAACATGCGCTTCTGACGCTGCGGAAGATCGAACGCGTAGTGCGTGCCGTCGCTCGTGCTCACGCGTTGATTCGCGACGTCGATGGTCAACTGATTCGTCTTTGCATCGCTCGCGAGCGCGCTCAATGCAGCGACGACGGCTTCATCGAGCGCGATCAGCAGCAAGCGATTGTTCTGCGCGTTGAAGTAGAAGATTTCGCCGAAGCTCGGCGCGATAACGGCATCGATTCCCGCTTGCTGCAAGCCCCATACGGCGTGCTCGCGGCTCGATCCGCAGCCGAAGTTCGCGCCCGCAATGAGAATGCGCGCGCCCGCATAGTCGGGCCTGTTCAGCACGAAGTCTTTGCGTGCGTTGCCCGATGCATCGAAGCGCAAGTCATACAGAACGCCGCGCGCGAGACCGGACTTGTCGATGCCGAACAGAAACTGCTTCGGCATGATCTGGTCGGTGTCGAGATTGTTCAGCGGCAACGGCGCGGCGATGCCGGTCAATGTTGCGTGTTCAGACATGCTCCAGCTCCTTGCGTACGTCGACGATACGGCCCGCGAGCGCGGCGGCGGCAGCCATCGCGGGACTCATCAGATGGGTGCGGGCGCCGCGTCCCTGGCGGCCCTCGAAATTGCGGTTGGTCGTGGACGCGCAGCGCTGGCCGGGTTGCAGGATGTCGTCGTTCATCGCGAGGCACATCGAGCAGCCAGGCTGACGCCATTCGAAGCCCGCCTCGATCAGCGCGCTGGCGATGCCTTCGCGTTCCGCCTGCTCGCGGACCATGCCGGAACCGGGCACGACCATCGCACGCACGGAAGGCGCGACCTTGCGGCCGCGCACGATATCGGCGACGGCGCGCAAGTCTTCGATGCGCGCGTTCGTGCATGAACCGATGAATACGTGATCGATCGCGAGGCCGTCGATCGCCTGATTGGCATCGAGTCCCATGTAGTCCAGCGCCTTCGATGCATTGCGTTGCGCGACCGGTTCATCGGCGAGGCGGGGAATGCGCGCATCGATCGCGATGGCCTGATCCGGGCTCGTGCCCCATGTGACGAACGGCGCGACATCGCGCGCATCGAAGCGATGCGTGATGTCGAACGATGCGTCGGCGTCGGACGCGAACTGCTTCCATTGCGCGACGAATGCATCGGTTGCGATGCGCTCGGCGACATAGCGAATCGTCGTCTCGTCGGGGGCGATCAACGCACCGCGCGCACCTGCTTCGACGGTCATGTTGCACAAGGTCATGCGTGCCTCGGCGGAGAGCGCATCGATCGCGCTGCCCGCATACTCGACGACGTAACCGCGCGCGCCCTGCGCACCGATCTTCGCGATGATGTAGAGCACGAGATCCTTCGATGTCGTGCCGCGAGGCAGCGCGCCATCCACGACGATGCGCATGTCCTTCGCGACGCGATAGACGAGCGTCTGCGTCGCGAGCACATGTTCCACTTCCGATGTGCCGATGCCGAAGCCCAGCGCACCGAGTGCGCCATACGTCGTGGTGTGACTGTCGCCGCACAGCACGACCATGCCGGGGCGAATCAGGCCGATCTCCGGCGCGACCACATGCTCGATGCCTTGCGCATGGTCGCGCACATCGAACAGATGGATGCCGTGCTCCGCGCAGTTGCGCGTGAAGTTCGCGGCCTGCTGCGCGGCGGCGTCGATCCTGATCGTGCGCTTGTCGACCGCGACGGGATGCGTCGGAATCACATGATCGACGACACCCATCTGCTTTTCCGGGCAACGCACCGGCAGGTTTTTTTGCGCGAGTCCCGCGAATGCTTGCGGGCTCGTGTACTCGTTCATGATGTGCAGGTCGGCGTAAAGCGCGACATGTTCATCGTCGACGTGAAAAACCGTGTGGCTGTCCACGATCTTCCGATAAAGCGTCTGTCCCATGCTGTCTCCGTTCTTGCATCTCCGATCAGTCGAAGCCAGTGTAATTCGATAACGGAGACCGTAAAATGCAGCTTGTCTTAACCCATTGTTAAGCTAAATTTAAAAATGGACTCGATCGCCGACCTGGAGTTTTTCGCGCGGCTCGTCACGCAAGGCAGCTTGTCGGCGCTCGCGCGCGAGCTCGGCGTGACGCCGCCCGCCGTGAGCGCGCGCCTCAGCCAGCTCGAACGGCGTCTCGGCGTGAAGCTGCTGAACCGCACGACGCGGCGGCTCGCGATGACGCAGGAAGGCGAGCTCTATCTCGGCACCGGCTCGCGCCTGCTCGAACAGGTGCAGGAACTGGAGCGCATGGTCTCGAGCAGCCGCGATCTGCCGCGCGGCCTGTTGAAAGTGAACGCGACCTTCGGCTTCGGGCGGCGTCATATCGCGCCGGCGCTGTCGGAGTTTCGTCGGCAATATCCGGATGTCGAAGTGCAGCTCGATCTCACCGATCGTCCGATGAATCTCGCCGAATTCGCGTTCGATGTCGGCATTCGCTTCGGTGAATTGCCGGACATGCGCGTGGTCGGCAGAAAGATCGCGGCGAACCGGCGCTTCGTATGCGCAGCGCCGGCGTATCTGAAAGCGCATGGCACGCCGAAGGAGCCGGACGATCTGCGCGGTCATCGCTGCATCGTGCTGCGCGAGAACGACACGGCGTACGGCACCTGGCATTTCACGAAGGGCAAGCGGCACGAAACGGTGAAAGTCCACGGCACGATGAGCAGCAACGATGGCGAAGCAACGCTGCGCTGGGCGCTCGACGGTCACGGCGTGCTGACGCGTTCCGAATGGGACGCGCAGTCGTTTATCGATTCCGGCGCGCTCGAACGCGTGCTCACCGACTGGTCGATGCCGCCCGCCGATATCTATGCGATCTATCCCGAGCGGCTGAATTTGTCGGCGAAAGTGCGCGTATTCATCGAGTTCCTTGAGCGGTATCTGAAGCGGGTGTGATGCTTGCTGAATCGCGGGCATGACATCGCCGACGACGGAGGCAACTCATGACCGCGCAGCACCACGATGACGACGCCGCGACTTACGGCACCTTCAAGGATCTCGTCAACATGACGCCCGCTCAACTCGAAAAGTGGCTCGCGACCGACGAGTCGCGCGAAGTCGGCCAGAAGAGCGGCGGCGGCGAATCGGTGGGGCACAAGTCGGGTCGGCATATCATCGACATTCTCGGCAAGAAGAAGGCCGATCTCGGCGAAGACGACTACGCGCACATGCGCAAGGTCGTCGGTTACATCAAGCGGCACCTCGCGCAGCGCCCGCACGAAGTCGAGCATTCGCACTGGCGATACTCGCTGATGAACTGGGGCCACGATCCGCTGAAGTAGGCTGCCGTCATTCGTGCCGCGCATTCGGCAGCATCAGCCGCTATGCTTGTCGAAAACGGAGCGAGACATGAATCAGACGAACTGGTACGCCGAAAGCGATTGCTCACTCGATGAATTCGCGAGCCTGCTCGAGCGCGACGCGCGACCGAAGCTGACATTCGCGTCGCACATTCAGCGCGGCATTCCGTTATATGACTGCGGCGCGCTCGCCCCCGCGCTGGACGATTCATCGACATGCATGGCGTTGCAGGCGGAATGGGCCACGGTCCTGCGCGATGGCGCAGGCGTGTTCGTGCTCAAGCATGCGTATGCGGATGTCGATCCTATCGACGAGGCCGCCGCGATCTTCGAATCGATCATCCGGCAAGAGCGCGAACGCGGTGCGAGTGCCGCCGATCACTTCGCGAAGGCGGGCGCGAACGATCGTATCTGGAATGCGCAGGAAAAGCTCTGTCTGCACGCGCCGCGCGTGTTCGCGCGTTACTTTGCGAACCGGTTCATCGAATGCGCGGCGCTTGCATGGCTCGGCCCCGGTTTTCAGATGACATCGCAAGTCAATGTCGTGCGTCCGGGCGGCGACGCGCAGCAGGCGCATTGCGACTATCACCTCGGTTTCCAGACTGCCGATGAAGTGCGGCGCTATCCGGCGCATGTTCACGCGATCTCGCCGTATCTCACGCTGCAAGGCGCGGTCGCACATAGCGACATGCCTGTGGAAAGCGGTCCGACGAAGCTGCTGCCGTTTTCGCAGCGCTATGCGCAAGGGTATCTCGCGTGGCGGCGCGCGGACTTCCGCGAATACTTCGAAGCGCATCACGTTCAATTGCCGCTCGAAAAGGGCGATGCACTTTTCTTCAGCCCCGCGCTCTTTCATGCCGCGGGCGCGAACCGCACGCGCGACGTGCAGCGCATGGCGAATCTGCTGCAGGTGTCATCGGCATATGGACGCGCGATGGAAACGCTCGATCGCGCGCGCATGTGCGAATCCGTCTATCCGGTACTGCTCGATTTCAAGTCGACGGAAAGCATGAGCGATGCGGAGATCGATGCGGTCATCGCTGCGTGCGCGGAAGGCTACGCGTTCCCGACGAACCTCGATCGCGATCCGCCCATCGGCGGTCTTGCGCCGAAGAGTCAGCAGGCGCTATTGCGTCAGGCGCTCGATGAAGCATGGTCCGTCGATGCGCTCGCGAACGCGCTGAAGGACAACGCGTGGCGGCGCAATACTTGAAGCCTTACTCCTGATAAACCGCCGTCAACACGCTTTGGGCATCGGCGAGCGCATTGTCGAGTTGCACGAGACTCGCATGACGCGCGCCGAGCGGATCGCGATTCGCGATCGCGGTGAGTATCGCCTTGTGGCGCGGCAAGGACAGCGCGTGCGTATCCGGATGACGGCTCGTCAGCTTGATCGACTCCGACAGCGCGAGCGATAACATGTGCCCGATATACATCAGCATGTCGTTGTGCGTCGCCGTCATGATCGCGCGATGAAACTCCAGATCGGGCGTAAGCAGTGCCTCGGGCGTCGGCGCATGCGACATGCGCTCGTACGCATCGCGGATGCGCGTGACATCTTCCTCTGTCGCATTCGATGCGGCGAGCGCGGCCGCCGCCGGCTCGACGATCCTGCGCACCACGAGCAGCGACTGAAAGAACGCGCCTTCATGCACGCTGGTGATCGTCCAGAAGAGGACATCGGGATCGAGCGTGTGCCATTCATCGCGCGGACGCACGACGCTGCCAAGACGCGGCTTCGACAGCACGAGCCCTTTCGCGACCAGCACGCGCGTCGCTTCGCGCAGCACGGGCCGGCTCACGCCATAGGCTTCGCACAGCTTCGCTTCGGCGGGCAGGCGATCGCCGGGACTGAGCTTGCCGCTCACGATGTCGATGCCGAGCTCCTGCACGATGCGCGCGTGCATGCTCTTGCGAGGTTGTGGATGACGATAGTCCATGGCGTCGTCAGCGCTTCGCCGCGGAGCGATCGCCGAACGCGCGCTGCGACAGACAGAACACGAGCAGCAATGCGCCGACCGCGATCTTCGTCCACCATGAACTGAGCGAGCCGTCGAACGAGATCAGCGTCTGAATGATGCCGAGAAGAAGCACGCCGAACAGCGTGCCGATCACATAGCCGACGCCGCCCGTCAAGAGCGTTCCGCCGATGACGACCGAGGCGATCGCATCGAGTTCGAGACCCATCGCGTGCAGGCCGTATCCCGAGAGCATGTAGAACGTGAACAGCACGCCGCCGAGCGCGGAGCAGAAGCCCGATAGCGCGTACGCGCCGATGGTCGCGGCGTTCACCGGCAAGCCCATCAGAAGCGCCGAATGCGGATTGCCGCCGACCGCATAAATGGTGCGGCCGAACGGCGTGTAATGCGCGATGAACACGGCGGCCGCGAGCACGACGAGCGCGATCACCGCACCGAGCGAGAGCGACGCGCCGCTCATGACCGGTATGCGAATCTGCGATACGGCCGCATACCACGGATCGGTGATGCTGATCGAATCGATGCTGATGAGATAGCACAGCCCGCGCGCGAGGAACATGCCCGCCAGCGTGACGATGAACGGCTGCAGGCGAAAGCGCGCGATGAGCCAGCCCATGAGCGTGCCGAATGCGGTGCCCATCGCGAGCACGAGCGGGACCACGACGAGCGGATGCCAGCCCGCTTTTTCGACGAGCGCGGCGGATACCATCGTCGTCAGCGCAATCACCGATCCCACCGAAAGGTCGATGCCGCCCGACAGAATCACGAAGGTCTCGCCTACCGCGACGACGATCAGAAACGCATTGTCGATCAGCAGATTGAGAAAGACCTGCGGCGAGAAGAAGCCGGTGTACATCACCGAGCCGAGTACCGAGATCGCGATGAACAGCGTGATTGTCGCGGCGAGCGGCAGATAGCGGCTCGTCGAGAAGCTGCGCTTCGGTGCAGCGGCGTCGCGAGGATGCGCAAGCGTGACGCCCGGCGGCTTGGGCAAGGGCGAACTCATCGGCGCACCTCGCTGCGGCCAATAGCAGGGCGGCGCGCGAACTTCACGACCGTCGCGCGGAACTCGCCCGATTGCAGCATCATCACCGCGAACACGACGATGGCTTTCACCACGAGATTCACCTCCGGAGGCACGCCGAGCGAATAGATCAGATACGTGAGCGTCTGGATGATGAGCGCGCCGATCACGCTGCCCGCGAGCGTAAAGCGACCGCCCGTGAGCGCGGTGCCGCCGAGCGTGACGGCGAGGATCGCATCGAGTTCGAGCAAGAGGCCCGCGTTGTTGCCGTCGGCGCTCTTGACGTTCGAGCTGATGAGAATGCCCGCCACGCCCGCGCACAAACCGCTGAATGCATACGCGCCGAGCGTGAGCCGTTTCGCCTGCACGCCCGCGACGCGCGCGGCGGTCGGGTTGATGCCGATCGCCTGCAGGAAGAGGCCGAGCGCCGTGCGCGTGATCGCAAGATACAGCAGCACGAACACGAGCGCGACGATCCATATCGATGTCGGCAATCCGAGCAGATAGCCGCCGCCGAAGAAGAAGTAGGGCGTGTAGTAGATCGTGATGATCTGACCGTTCGTGATGAGCTGCGCGATGCCGCGTCCCGCGACCATCAGGATGAGCGTCGCGATGATCGGCTGCATGCCCGCGCGCGCGACGAGCAGGCCGTTCCACAAGCCGCACAGCAACGCGACGCCGAGCGCCGCCACGATCACGACAGGCAACGGGAAGCGCGTGACGTTGCCCGCGATCGATCCGCCGATCGCCCACGCGGCGACCGCTCCCGCGATGGCGACGACCGCGCCGACGGAGATATCGATGCCGCGCGTGGCGATCACGATAGTCATGCCGAGCGCGACGACCGCGAGCGGCGCGGCGCGATTGAGGATATCGACGAGACTGCCGTAGACGTGACCGTTGCGCCACTCGACATGCAGAAAGCCCGGATTGAACGCAGCGTTCAGCGCGAGCAGCAGCACGAGCGTGACGATCGGCCAGCCGAGCCGATGTTCCATCATCGAACGAAGCGTCATGCGGCGCGCGGTGTCATCCATGTTCGGCTCCGATCATTTCGCATACCGTATCTTCGCTGGTTCCGGCGGGCAACTCGCCGACCTTGCGCCGGTCGCGCAACACGACGATGCGATTCGCGATACGCACCACCTCCGATATCTCCGAAGAAATAAACAGCACGGCCATGCCCGTCGATGCGAGCCGGAGTATTTCGTCCATGATTTCCTGCTTCGCGGCGACGTCGATGCCGCGCGTCGGCTCGTCGAGAATCAGAAGGCGCGGCTCGGTCGCGAGCCACCGCGCGATGAGCGCCTTCTGCTGATTGCCGCCGGACAAGAGACCGATAGGCATGTCGAGCGTCGCGGCCTTGATGCCGAGCGCGCGCACGAAGCGTTCGGCGAGCGCGTTCTGTTCGGCGCGCGTGAGGCAGCGCCGCGCGCCCATGCGTGCCTGCAACGCCAGCGCGATGTTCTCGCGCAGCGACAGCTCCGCGACGATGCCGTCCGCTTTGCGCTCTTCCGGACAGAACGCGATGCCGTGACGGATCGCCTGCGCGGGCGTCGTGAAGGAGACCGGCATGCCATCGATGCGCAGTTCGCCTTCGTCGGGCTTCTCGAGGCCGAAGAGCAGCTTCGCGAGTTCGGTGCGCCCCGAACCGAGCAGGCCCGCGACGCCCACCACTTCGCCCGCGCGCACGCGCAGATCGAGCGGTTGAAGCTGGCCTTTCTGGCCGAGTCGCGTGGCATCGAGCAACGCCGTTTCCTGCGTGGCCGTTTCGATGTCGTCGGGCGGCGACTGACGCGCCTGCGCGGCGGCAAGCTCACGGCCGAGCATCGCCGCGATGAGCGCCTGCGCGCCCAGTTCGCTCGTCGGCCATTCACCGACGCGCCGGCTGTTGCGCAATACCGTGATGCGATCCGAGATCGCATAGACCTGATTCAGAAAGTGCGTGACGAAGAGAATCGCGAGCCCTTGTTCGCGCAAGCGGCGCAGTACATCGAAGAGGCGGCGCACTTCGTCGTCGTCGAGGCTGGAGGTCGGCTCGTCGAGAATCAGCACTTTGGACGATAGCTTGAGCGCGCGCGCGATCGCGACCATCTGCTGCACGGCGACCGAATAGCTCGTCAGCACACGCGTCACGTCGATATCGAGACCGATGCGCGCAAGCAGCTCACGCGCTTGCCCGTGCGTCTTATCCCAGTCGATGCGATAGCCATGCAGCGCGCCGCGCCGCGGAAAATAGCCTGCGAAGATGTTCTCCGCCACCGACAGGTTCGGGCACAGATTCACTTCCTGATAGACCGTGCTGATGCCGAGCTTCTGCGCGTCGAGCGGCGAATCGGGATGGATCGCGCGGCCCTCGAGCAGAATCTCGCCGGCGTCGAGACTCACGACGCCGGTCAGCACTTTTATGAGCGTCGACTTGCCCGCGCCGTTCTGCCCCATGAGCGCGTGAACCTCGCCCGGATAGAGCGCAAGGTTCACGTCCTGCAGCGCATGAACGCCGGCGAAGCGCTTGTCGATGCCGCGCAACTCCAGTACTGGCGATGTCATCGGCGGTCAGTATTTGCGGTTGGGGAATTCCTTCGCCGCGACCTCCATCGGGAAGATGCTTTCCTGCGTAACGATCCGCTTGGGCACCGACTTGCCCGCCTTGATGTCCTTCACCACGGACATCAGCTGCGGCCCGAGCAGCGGGCTGCATTCCACGGATACGTTGAGCTTGCCCGCCATCATCGCTTCGAACGCGCCCTTCACGCCATCGACGGAAATGATGATGATGTCCTTGCCCGGCTTCATGCCGGCTTCCTCGATCGCCTGAATCGCGCCGATCGCCATGTCGTCGTTGTGTGCGTAAAGCACGTTGATCTTCTTGCCTTCGGCCTTGAGAAATGCCTCCATCACTTCCTTGCCCTTCGCGCGCGTGAAGTCGCCGGTCTGCGAGCGAATGATCTTGAACTTCGGATCGGATTTGATGATTTCCTCGAAGCCCTTCTTGCGATCGATCGCGGGTGCGGAGCCCACCGTTCCCTGCAATTCGACGATATTGATCGGCCCCGGATTGCCTTTCTCCTTCTCGACGAGCCAGCGGCCCGCCTTGCGGCCTTCCTCGGTGAAGTCCGAGCCGATGAACGTGACATAGAGCGAGTCGTCCTTGCTGCTGATCGCGCGGTCCGTCAGCACGACGGGAATCTTCGCGTTCTTTGCTTCGACGAGCACGGTCTCCCAGCCAGTCTCCACGACGGGCGAGAACGCGATCACATCGACCTTTTGCGCGATGTACGAGCGGATTGCCTTGATCTGATTCTCCTGCTTCTGCTGCGCGTCGGAGAACTTCAGGTCGATGCCGGCTTCCTTCGCGCTCGACTTGATCGACTCGGTGTTGGCGGTGCGCCATTCGCTTTCGGCGCCCACCTGCGCGAACCCGAGGACGATGGGCTTCTGCGCGAACGCGGAAAGCGGGAGCATTGCGCCGAGTGGCGCGGCGGCCATCGCGACTAACACGGTGCGGCGTTTCATGTCAGTGGTTCCTCCATCCGTTGGCTATGTATCCGTGCTTGTTCGAATGATTATGGAATAACCTGTTAATTCGTTGTTCTATTCATCCCGATGCCATTCCGGTATTTGGGTTTTGCGACGAGCGAGGCAACGGCGCCGAGATAGATTGACTATATGAAGGTATTCGGCCAGTTTTAATTCACGTTAACCCGCTTTTACTACCGAAACAGTCATACCATCTCGCGCCGCGCGCTGCGTCGCAACATGCAGATTCGCGCGCGAGGAAAGAACTGGTAACGCCTGCGTAATGGCTGCTAATGGCTCGTAAGCACTCGGGGAAACGACGTTTTGCTTGTGTGATCGTGGCTTCTCGCGCTCGACGAAGATTGCTCCCGTTGCAATCCGCAACGTCCCTTATCCGAAAAGGAGCAGCATGAACGTCACCAGCCCTGCCACTCAACATACGACGCAAGCGACGTCGCACACGCTGCCGATCAAGCGCGGCACCGAAACGCCGACCGTCGAAACCGGCACGCCCGCGGCGAAGACGCCCGCGAGCAATCCGGCGCATCTCGGCAATCACGTCGATACGACTGCGTAAATCATGCGGAGGTCTTTTCGTCTTGCCCTTGCGTGCGCGGCGCTTGCGGCGTGCCCGTTCGTGCTCGACGGCTGCGCGCTCGCCGCGTTGCCGTGCCGCGCGACATCGGCGTTGCTGAAGGTCGTGCCGGTCGTGGGTCATGCCGCGTCCACGCCTTTCGACGCCTGCGCTACTGCCATCGACTGATATGAAGCGAACGATACTTCGTTGCGCGTTTTTCGTTTGCATGGCGATGCCGGCATTCGCCGCGGCGCAGAAGCCTTTCGACTTCCGCGGCCTGCAGCTCGGCATCGCGCTCGACGCATTCCGGCGCGACGAGCCCGCGCGCGCGACGCCGCCCGGCAGCGTCGCCGTATGCGACACGGATATCGACGCGGCATCGCTCGGCATGGTGCTGCGCGATACGCACAGCCTGTCGATCGCCTGCAAGTGGGCGCATCGCACGCAAGGCGGTTGGAGGGAATCGGCGGCCGTTGTCGATGGCACGCTCGCCCGCGATCACGTATTGCGCTTCCTGGCGATGCCGGGCGATCCGTCGCCGCGGCTGTATCGCATGTCGTTCGTGATCGATGCGCGCGTCGCCGACGACTTCGCCGAAGGGTTGTCGTCGAAGTTCGGCCGAAGCCGCGTCGAGCGCGCGAACGGTTATCAGACGCGCACCTGGGAGAACGCGACCAGCTCGATCACGCTGGAAGCGAACGGCGCGGCGGCCTCGGCGCGCGTGATTTATCGGCTGAAGGCGTACGAAGCGTGGCTGCGCGATACGACCGACCGGTGGCGTCTTGCCGCGGTGCACGACGCGCCCTGAATCAAAGGAGAGGATTGTTCATGAAATTCGCGACATTGCCCTGTTCGGCGTTCGCACTCGCACTGGCGGCGTGCTCGTCGTCGGGCTCGCACTCGATCGTCGAGATGCCCACTTATGCGCCGGCCGTCGCGCAACCGGTCAACGTCAACACGCTGGGCGCGATCTATCAGGCGGGATCGTCGGTGTCGCTGTACGAGACTTCTCGCGCGCAGAAGGTCGGCGACGTGCTGACGATCCGTCTTGCGGAGTCGTATCAGGGCAGCAATTCCGCCGATGCCAAGGCGAGCCGCGCGAGCAGCATCAGCGCCGAGGCCGCCGACAAGTCCAGCAGCGCGGCGGCGCGGCTTGCGCGTCTTTTCAACGTCGGTTCGGCGGATACGTCGTTCAAGGGCAATGGCAGCACGAGCAATCTGTCGGCGATGAGCGGCACGCTCGCGGTGTCGGTCATCGGCACGTTGCCGGGCGGCAATCTCGTGGTCGCGGGCGACAAGATCATCGCGATGAGCGGCAATCAGGACCGGCTGCGTTTCTCGGGCATCGTCAATCCGAAGGACATCGAGGCAGGCAATTACGTCGCGTCGAACAAGGTGGCGAATGCGCGCATCGAGCAGGCGGGCGTCGGCATGCTCGCGGATTCAACGACGATGGGCTGGCTGCAACGTCTCTTCATGAGCGTGCTGACTTTCTGACGATGAAGCCGCGCGCGCTACAGGGTCGCGCGCGCCGCGATGCGCCCGGCCGCGGTCGGATCGCCGTGCGGCACGAAGATATAGCCCTGGCCCCACACCGTCTGCACGTAACGCGGTTCGGACGGATCGATTTCGAGCAGACGGCGCAGACGCCAGATCGCAACATCGAGACTGCGATCGCGATGCGCGCCGTTGCCGCGCATTTTTTCGTTGAGCTGCGCGCGCGTGAGCACGACCATCGCGTTCTTCACGAGTGTCTTGAGCAGCGCGAATTCGCCGGAGCGCAGCGCGATGCGTTCGCCGTCGCGGCGCAACTCGCGCGCGCCGAAGTCCATTTCGAACGGGCCGAAACGATAGGCCGGGCGAATTTCGGGCGCGCTCGCCGTGTCGGACGACACGGGCTCGCGGCGTCGCAGGATCGAGCGGATGCGCGCCAGAAGCTCGCGCGGATCGAAGGGCTTGCCGAGATAATCGTCTGCGCCGAGCTCCAGCCCGATGACGCGATCGAGCACGTCGGAGCGGGCCGTCAGCAGAATCACGGGGATATCGTCGCGCGCATTGCGCAGTTCGCGCAGCGCGCTGATGCCGTCCTTGCCGGGCATCATCACGTCGAGCACGACCATCGAAGGGCGCTCGGCCTGCACGCGACGGCGCAACTCCGTCCCGTCGTCGAGAACGGAGACGTCGAAGCCGTGCTGCTCCAGATAATCGCGGACGTGATCGCGCACGACGGGGTCGTCGTCGACCATCAGTACATGTGGTGTCATGCCCAAATTCTAAGCGCGACGCCGAGGCCCCCGCGACGCTTGCGAACTTTCCATTTCTTTCCGTTACGGCCTGTTTCGGGGCGCGTTTCGAGGGCGCTTTACCGACGCGCGGGGCTTGTCGCGGGAATGGAACGCGCGTGCTGCGAGGCTTCATCGCGCGAAAGACGCGTCCGGTAAGAATCCGTAACGTTGCGCGACGCGCGAGACGCGCTGTAAGGCATTTGTGTACGAATAGAATTTTGGGATGGCTACATCGGTTCTTATCGTCGACGACGATCCCGCGGTGCGCGACCTGCTGCGCCGCTTCTTTCAAGAGCAAGGCATCGACGTTTCCGTGCTGCACGATGGCGCCGGTTTGCGTCGGCGTCTGGAGCTCGAACGTCCGTCCATCGTCGTGCTCGACATCATGATGCCGGTCACGGACGGCTTGCGCGCGTTGCGCGATCTGCGCGCGGCGGGCGAAGACATTCCGGTGATCTTCGTGACCGGTTGCGACAGCGTTCCGCAAAAAATCGCCGGCCTGCAATCGGGTGCGGACGACTATCTCGCCAAGCCGTTCGATCCGCATGAATTGCTCGCGCGGATCGAAGCGGTGCTGCGGCGGCGCACGGCCGCGCCGAGCCGGCCCGAACCCGCGCCGCGCGAACGCTTCGGGCGCTTCGAAGTCGATTTCGTGTCGCGTTCGCTGTTGCGCGGCGACGAGCGCATCGCGTTGCGCGACAGCGAGTTCGCGCTGCTGAAGGTCTTCATCAAGAATCCGTACAAGGTGCTGTCGCGCGTGCTGATCCACGATCTCGTGCATCGCGACGATCTGCCTTTCCGCGATCGCGGCCTCGATGTGCCGATCTGGCGTCTGCGCCGTCTGATCGAAGACGATCCGTCGCATCCGCGTCATGTGCAGACCGTGCGCGGGCAAGGCTATGTCTTCGTTCCCGATGCGGACGATTCGGCATCCGGCTGGATCGAGGCGTAGCCGCGATGCGTTCGGGTTTCTGGCAGTCCGCGCGGACGCTGCGCGGTTTCATCGATTCGCTGTTCGGCCGCATGGCGATCGTGTCGATCGGCGTGCTGGTCACGCTGCAGGTCGGATGGTTCGCGATTCTCCACGTACAAGGGCCGCACAAGGAAGCGGATGGTTACGCGCGCGCGCTGCTGATCGTGCTGGAAGCGGCGCACAACGATGTCGCGCTCGGCGGACGGCTGATGCGCGAGACGCGCGTGCATATCGTGCCGGTGTGGAACATGCCGGAGCCGCTGACGCTGCGCGATCCCGCGAAGACGCGTCACGGGCATCTCGCGCGGCAGCTCGCCAGTCGTTTGCCGCCCGGAACGCAGATCGCGATCGATATCGACGGCCATAACAAATCGCGGCTCTGGGTGCGCTATCCGTCGAGCAATGTGTGGATCGTCGCGCCGATCGATCTGCCGCCGCCCGCGCCCTTCATGACCGAAGGCGTCGTGCTGCTCGCCGGCGCGCTCGTGCTTTCGCTGATTGCGACATGGCAGTTGCAGCGGCCGCTCGCGCGCGTCGCGCAGGCCGCGCGACGCTTCGGCGGCGGCGAGCGGCCGGTGCCCGTCGAGGAAAACGGGCCGCGCGAATTGCGCGAGCTCATCGGCGCGTTCAATCAGATGATGAAAAAGCTCACCGACGCCGATGACGATCGCGCCGTGATGCTGGCCGGCATCGCGCACGATCTGAAGGCGCCGCTCACGCGCCTGTCGCTGCGGGCGAGCGTGCTCGCGAAGGACGAACGCGAGCGCGCGAATTTTCTGCGCGACATCGATTCGATGACGCGCATCGTGCAGCAGTTTCTCGAATTCGCGGGACGGTCGTCGTCGGACGGCGCGACGACCGGCGTCGATGCGTTCATCGCCGAGCAGTTCGCGTCGCCCGAGGATGGCGACGATCCGTTGTTCGCGCTGTCGCTCGAAGCGGGCGATGCGTTTCACTTGCCGCGCACTTTCATCGACCGGCTGATGACCAATCTCGTCGACAACGCGCTCGAACATGGCGAGCCGCCCGTCGAGATTCGCACCGCGCTGCGGGATGGCGACTGGCTGATCGAAGTGCGCGATCACGGACCCGGCATTCCCGACGAGCGCCTGGACGAAGCGCTGCGTCCCTTCGTGCGGCTCGATCCCGCGCGCAGCGGCAACGGGCATTGCGGCCTCGGGCTCACCATCGTCGAACGTCTGGCGCGCGAGCAGCGCGGCCGCTGCGAGATCGCCAATGCCGAGGGCGGCGGGCTGATCGTGCGTATCGTCATTCCCTTTGATCAAACATGATGCTTGCTTCGTCCACGCGTGAGGCGCCTTTGTCGCGCCGCGCTTTCATTCGCGGCGGCGCGCGCGTCGCATTGCTTTCGACCACTTTCGGCGCGGGCGCATTGCTATCGGCGTGCGGCGGCGCGAGCGAAGAGCGCAGCGTGATGGAAACGCCGAGGCTCTCCACGGTCGAGAATTTCCGCGATGTGGCCGGCGTGGGCGACGGCTATCCGACCGTCGATGGCGGCCGCTTGCGTCGTGGCGTGTTCTATCGGTCCGGCGCACTGACACCCGGCGATGCGGACGCGGCGTTGCTTGCGCGCTTGTCGTTGCGCGCGGTGCACGATCTTCGCGTGGTGGCGGAGGCGTCGCTTGCGCCGGACCGCGTGCCGACGGACGCGGTGCGCGAGACCCACGAGATCGCGCCGATCGACGCAGCCGGCGCGACGCCCGTCGATGCGGCCGCCGCGACCGCGTGGATGAACGCGCGACAGCGTCAGCTCGTGACCGATCCGGCCGCGCGCTTGCAATTCGGCGCGCTGCTGACTCGGCTTGCGCGTGTTTCAGGCGCGCAGGTGGTCCACGGCACGGCGGGCAAGGATCGGACGGGCTGGGCGGCGGCGCTGCTGCTCGCCATCGCCGATGTGCCGCTCGATGTGATCATCCAGGACTATCTGCTGACGAACACGGCGGCAGAGACGCAGATCGATGCGCGCGTGAAAGCGCATGCGGCGCGTGCCGGGATGAATGCGCAGGCGGTCGCGCCGCTTTATCGGGCGCAAAGCGCGACGATCGAAGCCGCGTTCGAGGAGATGCACAGCGGGTTCGGGACGTTGAGTAACTATCTCGCGCAGGGGTTGGCGGTGAGTGCCGCCGATGTGGCGATGTTGCGGGCGAAGTTGGTGGGGTAGGGTGGTGGAGGATTCGAGCGCGGCCTTCCGATTCGCCGCGCGCTCCGATGTCTTACCGATTCCGCAATTGAAGCAGTTGCTCAGATAAGCTCGCTCGGTTTCTCGCCGCGCCGGCGTCGCTCCAGTCCTTCGAACGAGGCTCTCTGCCTCGCTTTCCCGCACGGGCCGTCATCGTGGCGATATGCACGCTCCCGTATCGCCTGTCAAAATCAAATCTCCTTCGCGGCGGTGCCAGCATTCCCGCCACGAATCAAGCACGCCCGCCATTCTGAAAAAATAGAACCCTGCGATACATAAAAAAATAGACGAGGCCTCGAATGGAGACACACCAGATCCGCTCACCCCGCTCGATGACCTCGCGGCTCACCTGGTGGATTGCCTCCGTCGTCGCCGCACTGAGCGTGATGGCGGGCGTCGCCTCGTTTGCCGCCGCGTCTCACGAAGCGAACAAGCTTCAGGACGGTCATCTGCGCGAGATCGGCGCGCTCATCGATGCGAAAAAGCTGGTTCTGGATACGACCGCCGTCGCGTGGCAAGGCAGTCAGGATTCGGACGTGCGGCTCGTCATCTCGCGCCTGGAGCCTGAATGGGAAGCCGCGAACGCATCGGCACCGATCATCGTTCCGGCGACGCTCAAGGACGGCCTGCATGACCTCGAAACGCATGGCAGGCGCTGGCGTGTCGATGTCCGCACGCTGCATTCCGGAGACCGGATCGCGGTCGCGGAGCTGTCCACGATCCGCGATGAAATCGCCAGCGACGGCGCAATGCGTACCCTCTTTCCGATGCTCGCCCTGACGCCCGTGATCGTCGCGCTGGTCTTCTTTCTCGTGCGGCGGATGCTCCTGCCGGTGCGCCGTCTCGCGAGTGTCGTGGACTCGCAGGACGATGCAACGCTCGACACGCTGTCCGAGGAAGACATCCCGGCAGAACTGCTGCCGTTCGTCACGTCGATCAACCGGCTCATCGGCCGCCTGAAGGATGCGATGGCCCAGCAGCGCCGTTTCATCGCCGATGCCGCGCACGAGTTGCGTTCGCCGCTTGCCGCGCTGTCGTTGCAGGCGGAGCATCTCGGCGCCGCGGACTCGGCCATCGTCGCGCGCGAGCGTCTCGTCACGTTTCACGCCGCGATACGGCGCACTGCGCGGCTCGTCGAACAGTTGCTCGCGCTCGCGCGTTCGCAGCATGGATCGTCGATGAAGCCATCGGTCGTATCGCTGCGAGAACTCGCAACCGATATCGTGATCCAGTCGGTGAACATGGCCGAGGACAAGCATGTCGATCTCGGGCTCGAACGCGTCGACGATGTCGACGTGATCGCCGACGCGCCCGCGCTGGCCGTCGTGTTGCGCAATCTCGTCGACAATGCCGTGCGCTACACGCCGGAAGGCGGCAGAGTGGATGTATCCGTCACCGTGAGTGGACAGGACTTGCTGCTGGAGGTGCAAGACTCGGGACCAGGCATCCCCGACGACGAACTGACTCGCGTGCTCGAGCCGTTCTATCGCATCCCCGGCACGCGCACGATGGGCAGCGGCCTCGGCCTTTCGATCGTGTCCGAAACCGCGCGGCGCAGTGGCGCTCGCTTCGTGCTCCAGAACACAGAGACGGGGCTGCGCGTGTGCTATTGGCATCCGCTGCGCGAGCGGACCGCCGGGAGCATGTGATAAAAAAAAGGCGACTCGCCAGAAGAACGATGGCGAGCCGCAAGAGGGATCGGTCAACAACTACTGCGCAGGCAGATTAGCACCGGTTTCACGCGTGAAATCGCATCGGAAAGATGCCGTAAGGAAAGCGACCTTCACTGTGTGCGCGAGACCACCATACGGTCGACCAGCGCATCGAGCTTCTGCCGCGCGCTCGCGAAACGGTCTACGTTCAGACCATTGGTGTCGTAGCGCGCCGTCACGAGAATCTGCCCTTGACGCACGATCGTGAGATCGATCGCCGACAGATACGGCACCGGCTCGCTGCCGAACGCGCGCTTGTTCCAGCTCGTCGTCGCGGCGTAGACGAACATCGCCTCGCAACCGGGCGGCGACGTGCCGGGGTTATAGACCGTCGAAATCACGCCGCGCCGCTGTAACGCGACCTGCAGCGAGGGCACGAAGTCGCCTGTCGCGACGTTCTGGTTCAGTTCGATGCATACGGATTGCAACGAGGCAGGCGAGCCCGTCACCGATGTCGGCGACGAATAGTTCGACGCGACCGTCATGCCCGCCTGCACGAGCGAGCCGGCGGCATCGGCGGCCGTAATCAGCGTCCACGTACAGCCGGAAAGCGCGCTTGCCCCGAAGGCAAGGAGCGCGCGAGCGATGAGCGTGCCGAACATGCTCGGGCCGCCGAATTGAACTTGCATGGCTTGGCGTCGTATCGATGGAAAGAAGGGCGGTGTGTCTGTCGACATCACGCATCGATATCTTCCCGCGACGCGCCGTCATCCGATATGCGGAGCAAGGCGCCAATCCGGCGAGTTATTTCCAGGTATTAATCCGCGAGCGATCAGACGAACAGGGACACCATTCCGCCGATGGTCGCCGCCGCTGCAACCCATTTGCCCGCGGTGTAGAAGCCATTCGTATCGGTCGCCTGCACTTCGGGACGTTCCAGCCCGAGCGCGCCATAAGCGAACGATTTCACCGATGACGGCGGGTTGGTTTGCTGAGGGACGGCGGCATCGTCGGCCGATGTGTCCTGCTCGACGTCGGTCGTGTCATCGGCAGGCGCGGCGCGGCGGGGAAGAGGCGTATCGGCGCTCGTATAGGCGGCCGTGGTCGCACTGTTGATCTGCATCGCTGGCCTCGTCTTTATGCGCTACTGCAAAGCCGCAATAACGGCCTGTCGCGACGATGCTTGAACACGCCCGCCTTTCGGTTCCTTACCGGTAGCCCGATCACATCGGATGGTTCTGCACGAAGGTCTTGTATGCCCAGTAGGCGGCTTTCTGCGTGAGTCCGTCGCTCTGGATAAGACCGTAATCGCCTTCGCTGTCGTCGTAGAGTTCGAAGGCCTGAATCGACTGGATGTTGTACTTCGACGCGACGCTCGCGAACTGCGCCATCATCAGACTGCCTGTCATGTATGTCGCGATCTGGCTGTACGAGCCGAAGTCTGGGCGCACGCCGAACTCGTTGATCCATACCGGCTTGCCCATATCGTGCAGAAACTGGAGCACGTCATGACATCCCGTGCCGCCACATGCGTGCGTCATGTCGCCCTGACTCGAATACCAGTGCCACGACGTGACATCCCAACTCACCGCCGGATGACCCCAGGTGCCGTCCGGTTGCGAACCGTCGGCGAGCATCTGGAAGAAAGCGGTGTGCAGCCAGGTGCCGCCCAGGACGATCTTCGCGGAGCTGTCCACGGACTTCACGCCTGCGATCATCCCGCGGATCACGCCGCGCGCGAGCATGAACGACCAGTTGTTGTACTGATACCAGACGGTGCCGTCGACATTGCCGATAAGCGCCTTCGCTTCGAGCTCGTTGCCGACCTCGTAGTACTTGTAGGGGTAGCTGTTGGCCGTCTGCTGGCCGAGCGTGTAGCCCGCCTTGTAGGCGTCGTTCTCGCTGTTGTAGTTCAGGTTCATGAGCATCACCGGATACACGGTGACGCCGCCTTCTTCCATCGTCTTCGCGATGTTCGCAACCATGTTGGCCGATGTCTGGCTGTACACGTCATTGCGATAGATCGTTGCGCCGAGATCCTGCAATTGCGACAACTGCGTCTTCGCGCCCACGACGTCGTATGCGCCGCCGTTGCTGTTGTGGCCGTTCGCGCCGTAAAAGATCGAGCCGCTGCCGCTTGCGGCCTTCGCGGTCGACTTCAGCGATGCCGCGCTCGTGCTCGCCGCGGCGGTGTCGGCGGGGTTGTCGCTGCCACCGCAGGCGGCAAGCACCATGCTTGCGGCGAGGGTTGCCGCAATGGATCGGGGCAGGAAGGAGGCAATTCTGTTCTTCATGGCGTTTAGTATGACTAACGGAGATGCGCGCTTTCGCAACGATCAGGGCACACGTTGAGCGCCGGGTCGAGCGATCAACGAGGCGATGCGCAGAATCGGTCGCGCATCCGAAATAGTTGAAAGAGCTTGTTAGTAATCCGAATGACCGGCTCAGGATGAACGCCATTGACGACGCGTATCGGTGCGCCGAAAAAGCCAAGCCAGTGCAGATTCGCTGAAGCAAAGCCGAGCACAAAAGCGATGTGCATGCGGAATGGCCAGCGGTCGATGACGATGATCCGCGAAGGTGAATTCGCGTCGGTCATCGGTAACATGTGCAGCGATACGACTTCGATGACGTCAAAATTGCTGACGGCGGCGCGATGCAGTTCGCGCCCTGAGCGTGCGTTGCCGGTATTAAGTCAGCGGGGAAAGGTTACTTTGTTCCGACGTAGAAGTAAACCCGATAGCAGAAAAAACATCTTGTGTACGGCAACATTTCGACTGGTCTTTTCTGCCGTTTATCGTTTTCTGCGTAGCCGTTTCTACTGCAGCAAGGGCGCTGATAATCGTTTCGCTTGCCTTGCTTGGATTGCCATGCTTCGGCGCGAACGGCACAGGAACTTCTCGTGGCAGCAGAACTGACTCTGTGCCCGCGTGAGTCAAGGGGGAAGTGCGCGCCGCTGCATCACCGGTAATGATGGAACGACAGCGGCGCGATCGATGCAACTTACGGTGCAGCCACGCCCTGCGTCTTCGGGCTATACGACGTATAGAAGCTCGCGCCAGCCCATGTCGGCGCAGCGTCGTTATACAGCGGCGCACCTTGGCTCCAGTTCGCACCGTCGTGCCAGTCGCCGCTGCCGCTGAACTTCGCCACGGCCGGATACGGATACACCGGACGCGATGCCGTCACCTTGCTCGTCGTCGCATCGGTCTGATAGGTCATCACCGCATTCGGCGATGTGCCTTGTTCGACCCAGCCCGTGATCTGCGATACGAGATCGATGTTCGGAAAGCCTTCGCCGCCGCCGCAGTGACCCACGCCCGGCACGACATACAAACGCGAGAACTCGTTCGCGCTCGCTTCGCCCATCGTGTCCTTCACGGCCTGGTAATAGCGGATCGTGAAAAGCGGGGAGATGTGCTGATCCGCCCAGCCGTGCCACAGGATCAGCTTGCCGCCCGCGTTCTTGAACGCCGACAGATCGGGGCTCGTTGCATCGTTGAGCGGATGGTTCGCCTGCAGATAGCTCGAATAGAAGCTCGCATCGTGATAGCCGAAGGTGTCGACATTCGGCATCGACGGCGACCCCGTGAAGATCAGGTTATATGCCCCGGTCACGATCATGTAGCTGAAGAGACTGGTGACCGGCACGGCTGCGTCCGTCGAGTTCGTCGTCGGCACTTCGACGCCGATCCAGTTCGCTTCCGAGCCGAACTGCGGCGAGCCGCCCAGCATGGGCATGCCGGTATTCGTATCGGTCGGGCCGCTGTAGATCTTCGAGGCCGTTGCGACTTCGGCGGCCGTCAGACAGTTGCTCGTGCTCGATGCATTGGCCGCGCATTGAATCGATGCGGGATCGAAGTGACAGGTACGCGGATCGGCGAGGAGACCATCGGGTACGTTGGCTTGACCGCCGCATGCAGCCACGACTGCCTTGTGCAGCAGTTGAGCCTTGTCGGCATAGAGCACGGCCTTGCCTGCGCTCGTACCCGTCGTGCTGTTCGATTCGACGTTCCAGCCGTGATAGAGCGAGTTTTGAATCTGGAAATGCGCAGCCGGCGCGCCCGCGACGATGCCGTTGTAATCCGACGGATAACGTTGCGCGGCCATCAGCGCTTCACGGCCGCCATCCGAACAGCCGACGAAGTAAGC
The DNA here is from genome assembly GCF_023631045.1 of Caballeronia sp. AZ7_KS35. Lineage (NCBI taxonomy): Bacteria > Pseudomonadati > Pseudomonadota > Betaproteobacteria > Burkholderiales > Burkholderiaceae > Caballeronia > Caballeronia sp. AZ7_KS35. The sequence goes on from NZ_JALQDV010000048.1 coordinate 87,385, forward strand.
GTATTTCTGCTCCTGTCCGTAGTAAGCCTTGATCAACTTCTTCGCGGCGAGCGTCGTGATGTGCTGGCCGCGATACGCAAAGTCGGCCTGCTTTTGCGGATCGGTCGACCATGTCGAATCCTGACCCGAATGACCCATGTCGGTCGCTGCCGTGACAAAGCCGCCTTGTTGAACGAGCGGGCACGTATAGCTGAAACTGAAGGAGCTTTGCTGAGTCGGATCGCTCAGATTGCCGCACAAGCCGCCGCAGCCGAGTTCGGCGAAGCGCTGTGTCCACGAGTCGACGGGCAGTGCGACCTCGAACGTATTCGAAGGCGCGAGCGTGCCTTTGACCGTGCAGAAGTTGACGGTGGCGCCGTTGACGGTCGCGGCCGTGACCGTCGCCGATGTGATCGTGCTGCCGGTGCCGCCGATATCGCTCAAATCGACCGATGCCAGCTTCGAGCAATCGACCGTAGGTTTCACCACGGCCAAGGGTGTTTGCGCGGCGTTGCCGCTACCGCTATTGTTGCCACTGCCTCCGCATGCCGTGACGACGACGGTCACGAGGCAGGCGGTTATCAGCGCCATTAATCGCTTGGGATCCAGAGCTCTCATAGTTATCTCCTAGACTTCGTTTTGATGGCGTACGGACGAACGTCGCCAGCACGCCGAAGCGTGCGGACGATATGAAACGATCGTGGTGCTACGCGCGTTCGATCAGAAGCGATGGATGATGCCGACGCCCGCCGCGAACATGCTGCGCGATGCCGACGGCGCGCTCTGGAAGCCGTCGCCGATCGTTGCGTTGGCGGCCGTCTGACGGTTCGTAGCGGTGCCCGAGGGCGCCGCCAGCGTGTTGCCGTTCGCACGCTGGAACGCTTCCAGTGCGTACAGTCCCGTGCGCTTCGACAGCGAGTAGTACTGCGAGAGATTGAACTGGTGGTACGACGCGGCGTCGTTGATGCCGTTCGCCTTGCTGGCCCATGTATAGCTGTAGCCCGCTGCGAAGTCCCATGCCGACGTCGCCTTCCAGTGCAACACCGAGCCGACCGTGTTGAACACGGCTTCGTCGGTGAATTGCGAATTCACGCCCGGGATGTATTGAACGTTCGTGTACGTGACCGAGATGTCCCACGCGCTGTTGAACTGATAACCGCCTGCAACCGCGAAGCGCTGTTGCGCTTGTGCGCGTTGATAGCCGGCCGTCACCGCCGACACGCCGGGCTGGCCCGAACCATCGGTCGCTGCCGTGCTGTTGATCGTCGTCGAGCTGCTGCTGTAGATGCCGCCGCCATTGGCCGCGTTGTTGATGCGCGAGAACGCGACCGTGCCGCCGATCGGGCCTTGCTGGTATTGCAGCGCAGCCGACCACGTCGAGCCCTGATACACGCTGTCAGGCACGCCTGCAAGCGAGTACGAGCCGCTTACGGTGAAGCCATACATCTTCGGCGACGTATAGACGATCGAATTGTTCGCGCGATAGATCGTGTCGAGGCCGTCCAGATCGCCCGGATGCGCGCCGAAGTAACCGGTCAGCCAGTTCGTCGGGCTATACGGCGAGAGCAGCGTGTAGTACGAGGTGTATTGACGACCCAACGTCAACGTACCGTACGCCGGATTCGTGAGACCGACCCATGCCTGACGGCCGAACATCGCATTGGTGAACTGTGCTTGTCCGCTATTGATGTCGAAGCCCGATTCCAACTGGAAGATGGCCTTGTTGCCGCCGCCGAGATCTTCGGCGCCCTTCAAACCGAAGCGGCTACCGGCCCAAATGCCCGATCCGGTCTTGACGTTCGAGCGGCCCGGGTTCGTCTTTGCGAGATTGGTCTGGCTGCTCTGATAGACGATCGAATCGTCGACGATACCGTACAGCGTGACGCTGCTTTGCGCTAACGCCGGCGTTGCGATCGCCGCCGCATAGAACAACACGCCCGCGCTCAATGGCTTCAGTTGATGTCTCACTCTCATACACCCTCATCGTTGTCGTTGGATTGGTGAGCGATAGCATCGCGCGTAGTGCGACGATTGCCCGCCGGTGCGAACGTACGCCGATGACAGGGCATGAAAAGAAAGGGTTAACCATTGATCCGATACCGAAAGTGAAATGCAAGGTCGCGTCCGGAAATGAGGCGAGCCTTGCAGGCACAGTGTCGGAATGCCGCTTTCAAGCGACAATCGAACGCCTCACACCGAAAACCGCGATAAACAAAACTGATGGCGGCGTTAAGTCTTTGAATTGACCTTTCGACGCTTCTTTTTCGGCGCCGGGTGCTTTCGATTTGCGTCGGCATATTCGCGGATCATGTCCGTCAATGCGCGCAAGCCCGCCGGCACATGACGACGGCCGGGATAGTAGAGGCATAGTCCGTCGAGCGGCGGCGTCCAGTCTTCGAGCACGCGCACGAGGGCGCCTGCTTCGAGATCCGCGGCGACATTCCATTCGGTCAGGTAAGCGAGACCGATCCCCGCGCGCGCGGCGGTCAGCATCATGCCCGGTTCGTCGAGCGTCAGCGCGCCGTCGCCATCGATGCGTATGGATTCGCCATGCCGCTCGAATTCCCATTGATAGATCGACCCGCTCGGCATGCGGCTGCGAATGCAGCGATGCGTCGCGAGGTCGGCAGGCGCGCGTGGCGGCTTGTGCTGTTCGAAGTACGCGGGACTGCCGACGACGGCGAAGCGGAGGCGATCGCCGAACGGCACCGCGATCATGTCTTGCGGTACGGTTTCCAGCAGACGAATGCCCGCATCGAAACCTTCGACGACGATATCGATGAGCCGGCCTTCGGTGACGATATCGAGCTTCATGTCCGGATAGCGCTTCAGGAACGCGATGAAAAGCGGCATCGCCTGATGCGCCGCGCCCACCGATGTATTGATACGCAACGTACCCGATGGCGTGTCGCGAAAGCTGCCGGCCTGTTCGAGCGCGTCGCGAATCGTCGAAAGCGCGGGCGCGATGTTCTGCACGAATTGCGCGCCGGCCTCGGAAAGCGACACGCTTCGGGTCGTGCGATTGAAGAGCCGCACGCCGATGCGAGCCTCCAGCGCGGCGATCGCATGACTCAGCGCGGACGTCGATACGCTCAGTTCATTCGCCGCCGCGCGAAAGCTGCGATGCCGCGCGACGGAAAGAACCGCTTCGAGTTCGGTGAGCCCCGATGTTTTCATTATGCTAAATCGTTCAATAGGTCATGCCCGATTGTACGTCTAGTCGAATCAATGCGAACGCCTTATCTTTTGCTCAATACATCGACCGAACGAATTCATCATGCATGACATCGACCAGATTTATATCGGCGGCGCGTTTGTCACACCGCACGGCAACGAGCTTTTCGAACTCTTCAATCCCGCGACAGAAAAAGTTATCGGCCGCGTGCGCCTCGCAGACAAGGAGGATGCGCGCAATGCAATTGCGGCGGCGAAGCGCGCATTTCCCGCATTCTCGCGGACGGACAAGCGCGAACGTATCGACATGCTGAAGCGCATGCACGCCGCCGTCATCGCGAAAGAGGATGAGCTTTTCGAGGCCATCGTCGAAGAATACGGCGCACCGGTTTCGCGCGGGCGCTGGATGGCGCGACATGCGAGCAACGTGCTGCTGGAAGCGGCGAAGGTGCTCGAAGACTATGCGTTCGTGCGTGACGCGGGTACGGCAAAAGTAATGATGCAACCGCTCGGCGTTGCCGGGCTGATCACGCCGTGGAATAGCGACGCCGGCTTTATCTGCGGCAAGCTGGCGGCGGCGCTCGCGGCGGGTTGCACGGCGGTCATCAAACCGAGCGAAATGAGCGCGATGCAAACGCGCGTCGTCACCGAAGCGCTGCATGAGGCGGGACTTCCGGCAGGCGTGTTCAACATCGTCACGGGCCGAGGCGATATTGTGGGCGCGGAGATCAGCGCGCATCCCGATGTCGCGAAGCTGTCGTTCACGGGATCGACGGTCGTCGGCAAGACGATCCTGCGCACAGCCGCCGATACGCTCAAGCGCGTGACGCTCGAACTCGGCGGCAAGTCGCCGACGATCGTGCTCGACGATGCGAACTTCGACGAAGCCGTGCCGCTCGCGCTCGATGCTGGCTTCATGAACAGCGGTCAGGCATGCATCGCGGGCACGCGCATTCTGGTGCCGCGTGCGCGGCTCGCGGAGTTCGAAGAGAAAATCGTGAGCGCCATCGAGAAGATTCGCTCGGGCGATCCGCGCGATCCGCATACGAGCATCGGCCCGATGGTGAGCCGCAAGCAATGGGAGCGCGTGCAGCGTTATATCCGTATTGGCATCGATGAGGGCGCGCGACTGATCGCGGGTGGCGAGGGGCGTCCGGATCACGTCGGCGCGGGCTGGTTCGTGCGTCCGACGCTCTTCAGCGACGTGACCAACGACATGACCATTGCCCGAGAGGAAATCTTCGGGCCGGTGCTGTCGATCATCGCGTACGGCGATATCGAAGATGCCATCGCGATCGCCAACGATACGCCTTATGGTTTGCAGGCGTACATCGCTTCATCGGACGCCGCGCGCGCGAACGCGGTGGCGTCGCGCATCGACGCGGGGCGCGTGCTCGTCAACACGCTCGCGCATGAACCTGCTGCCCCGTTCGGCGGATTCAAGCAATCGGGCATCGGACGCGAATACGGCACGTTCGGCATCGAAGCGTTCCTCGAACCGAAGGCACTGCTGGGCGTCCGTCAAGCCCGCGACTCGAGGCCGCCCGATTCCGCGTGCTGATGGCGCCGCACCGCTGTGGCAGGCCCGAAATAACGCGCGATGCAGAGCGCGTAGGTGATCAGCGCCGAGATCGTGTACATCGCGGATCGCTCCATGAAGAACAGCAAGAGCACGGCAATCGCGAGAAGCAGCATCTCGATGCGAAGCGAGATCGCGGACAGTTGCAGATCGCGGCGCTCGATTGCCGTGCCGAGCAGAATCACGAGCGGAATCAGCGCGACGACCATGTGGATCGGCTCGAGGATCGGCGCGGCAAGCAGCATCGTCATGCATGCGAGCGCGTAGTCCATGCGTTTGTCGCGGCTGCGGAAGAAGACGAGGTAACACGCGAACACGCAGATGATCGCGGCGAAGATCGTCGATGTCGCGTGAAGCGTCGCTTCGGATGCGGGCGTGCCGAGCTTTTCGGATATGGTCTGCAATGCGCCGCGCACCGAACTGTTGCCGGGCAAGCCACCCGCACCGAGGATGTACGTCTGCGCTCGCCCGATCTCGACGGTCAGATATTCCCAGATCACGCGAAAGCCGAGCTTGCTCGCGGTGAAGAGCGTGATCGCGATGGCGCAGACGCCCGTCGAGATTACCGTGCGCCATTCGCGTCGCAAGAGAAGCAAGCCGACGATGGCGAGCGGTGTCACCTTGAAGACGACGGCGAACGCGAGAAAGACTCCCGCGAGCCAGCGATTGCCGCGCTCGATCAAGAAGAACGACGTCACGAGAAGAAAGAAAAGAAGCTGGTTCGATTGCGCGAGATAGGCGTCATGCAGAACCGGAAAGCTCAGCATGGTCACGCCGATGAGCAGCGCGGTCACGCGCCTGTCTTCGCCGCGATAGGCCATCTTCGCGAGAAGCACTGCGCCGATGATGGACAGCACGACCGACATCGCGACCCAGGCGAGCTTCGCGGTGAACGACGGCAATAACGCGAACGGCGCAAAGATCAGCGCGAATTGCGGCGGATAACAATAGATCAGGATATCGTCGAGATTGGCGCCGAGCGTCGTCAGATAGGCGACGAGCCGCTCGTTGTTATAGATGAGCGACGGATCGTGCGGCGAATTCAGCACGCTGCTGAAGGCGTAATAGTAGAAATTGAAATCGCTGAAGGCCTTCGGATGATCGGCCGAATAACTCAGCGTGTAGTGATAGATGATGACCATACGAATCGCGAGAAAACCCGCCGCGACCAGCATGAGCAAAGCCGCGATGATCCGGACGTTATCCGCAGATCTGGCGCCAACCCGAGCGTTCAACATGGACGTTCTCCCGTGTGCCGGCTATCACGTTGTAAGGACGCTGTAATGAATCCTTTGGGATTGATCCACTATTCGTCGCATGAAATCGGGCGAGAGAACCGTTAGCGGATCGTATGGCCTACGAATCGTGACAGCATCACAGGGGCCGCGTCAATCTGGTATTTGCGCAGTGCAATGAAGAAACTGCTTTTTGAAAAATGGATGACGCTCGTGCGTTTTTATGCATGCCGCGTGTTGAAACAAAAATATCAGATTCTTATCGTCACGCGGCTCGCAGTCGTCACTTCTCCGCGGCGATCTTGTCCTGAGTGCGCGTATCGAAATCGGATCCGTCATGGCGCTCATGCAACTGGCTCGACGGCTCGCCGAAAGTACGGTTCACCATGCGGCCGCGTTTAACGGCCGGACGTACGCCGATCAATTCGGCCCAGCGGCGCACATGCTTGTATTCATGCACGGAAAGGAACTCGGCGGCGTTGTATAGCCAGCCGTTCACGAGACCGCCGTACCACGGAAAGATCGCGATATCCGCAATGGTGTATTCGTCGCCGGCGATATAAGTGCTCTGCGCGAGACGCTTGTCGAGCACGTCGAGTTGACGCTTCACTTCCATGGCGAAGCGATCGATCGGATATTCCATCTTGCTCGGCGCATAAGCATAGAAGTGCCCGAATCCACCGCCCAGATAGGGCGCGCTTCCCATCTGCCAAAAAAGCCACGACAAGCACTCGGCGCGCTTTGCCGGTTCCGTCGGCACGAACGCGCCGAATTTCTCGGCGAGATAAAGCAGGATCGCGCCGGATTCGAAAACGCGCACGGGCGTTGCGCCGCTGCGATCCACGAGCGCCGGAATCTTCGAATTCGGATTGATATCGACGAAGCCGCTGCCGAGCTGATCGCCATCGCCGATACGAATGAGCCACGCATCGTATTCCGCATCGCGATGACCAAGCGCCAGCAACTCTTCGAGCATCACGGTGACTTTCACGCCGTTGGGCGTGGCGAGCGAATAGAGCTGTAACGGATGACGGCCAACGGGCAACGCCTTTTCATGTGTCGGACCGGAGACCGGCCGATTGATATTGGCGAATTGTCCGCCGCTTTCCTTGGTCCAGGTCCATACGGCCGGCGGCACATATTCGTTCGATGCGCTCATGCTTCAGGCTCCTTTGCAATATGAATTCGGACGAGGTTATCAGGTCGTCCGAAAACATGCTTGACCGGGCTTTGTACAATCGGCTCCGCAATCCACGAGAGGAAACGAATGAGCCAGCGTCCATCGCACAAACCGTATCGCCCGCGAAAAGCGCCCGCGCAATCGCGCTCCGAAGCCACGGTGGCATCCATCGTCGAAGCAGCGGCGCAAGTGCTCGAAAGCGAGGGCTTCGAAGGATTCAACACGAACGCGGTCGCGCGTCGCGCGGGCGTCAGCATCGGTTCGCTCTATCAATACTTTCCGGGCAAGGATGCGCTCATCGTCGCGCTGATTCGTCGTGAAAGCGCGCGCTTTTATGAGGATGCATCGGTCGCGCTCACCAAACGTAGCGGCAAGGCGGCGCTCGAATATCTGATCGGCGCGTCCGTGCGTCAGCAACTACAGCGTCCGATGCTCGCGCGTCTGCTCGATATCGCGGAAGGACGGCCGGCATTGCGCGGCGAAGTGGCGAAAGGGGAAATGGACGCGCTGGTCGAGACGATCGTCGGTCGTGCCGCACCACGTTATCCGAATCCGGAAGTGGCGGCGGCCGATCTGCTCGCCATCGTCAAAGGCATGGTCGATGCCGCGGGCGAACGCGGCGAGCGCGATCTCGACGACCTCGAACGCCGCGTTCGGGCCGCTGTTTTCGGCTATCTGTCGAGAAGCGGCGGCGCGTAAATGCGAGCAATGGAAGCGACGCGACGGTGCAAGCCGCATCGCTGCGGGCTTTCGGCGGCTGTTCGCAATGCGAGTAGTCGAATGTGAGCTTTTGCTTATATTCTGAAGTCTCTATCAACCCAGTAGAGACCGAGCCAAGACATGAAGCTCAATCACCTCAGTTTCCCTTCCGCCGACACACCCGCGACCGCTCGATTCTTCGAGCAGTATCTCGGCTTCACGATATCCGGAACGTGGGACCAGTCGTACATACTCAAGCGTCCCGGTTTCGATGTCGTGATCGATCACGCGCGCGACGATGCACCGGAATGGCCGCGCGCGTTTCATGTCGGCTTCGAATTGCCGAGCCTCGATGATGTGCGCGATCTTTACGAACGCTTCAAGTCGGAAGGCGTGGAGATGGAGACGGACATCTTCAACAACGGGCGCGGCTCGCGCTTTTTCTGCCGCGCCCCGGGCGGCGTGATGTTCGAAATGAATACGCGCTCCGATGCCGCGCCCGAGTATCAGGGCACATTCGACAACTGAAGCGATCGCGACGAAACGTTATTCGCCCGCCGCGATGGACACGGACGCTTCGCTCGTCAGCATCAGGAACGTGAGCGTTTCGCGCAGATAGAGCTGCACGGTCGTGTCGGTATGACTCGTATAGCCGATCGACAAGTCCTGGCCGAGATGCAGCTCGTAATCGCCGCCACGCGTCGAGAGCACACAGCCGCCCTGAAGCGCGGGCGCCCACACGAGATCGCCGCTCACGATGCGCTTGATGTGCTGAATGACCGGATAGCCCTGATCGCTCGCTTCGGCGAGCGCGGTATAAGCATCCGCGCCGAGCAGCACGGAATAGGGTCCGTCTACGCCGGCAAGGCGCAGCTTCTCGAGCGCCTGACTGATCGCGGCGGGATAATCGGCGACGTCCGCGGGGAGATACGTCGGCGCATTGGAGCTGCCCTCGCGGATGCCGGTGATGCCGGCGGCCGCGAAGCCGTCGAAGATCGCGCTGTCTTCCGCGAGCGCCAGTTCGTTCGCGGCGGTCTTCGCGGGTTGCCAGTCGCCATCGTTGGAGCCGCGTTCGACGCTGTCGATCGCTTCGCGCTGCAACGTGAACGGCACGGTGAGTTGCACGAGTTGCTTCACGTCGTATAACTTCGCCGCGACGCCTTGCTTCGGTGAAGCGATGTTCGTCTGATGCCCCGTACCGATGCCCGATAGCGCCGTGCCGCCGGGACTCTTCACGTCGACGACGCGGCGGCCCGCGAGCGCGCGCTTGAACGTGCGCGCGACTTCGGCTTCGATCTGCGACCATGCGGCGCCGGAGATCGGCGCGAGCTCTCGATGCAAGTTATTCATCTTGTGAAGTTCCTTTGAGTGAGCCGATGTTCAATGTTCCTGCGCGGCTATCTTCAGGCGCGTTATCGCTGGCGGAAGAAGTCGCGGCATCCGGGTTGCGGTCGGGAAGTTCGTCGAGCAGATCGTTGGACGGCACGAAGAACAGGCCGCCCGTCACCGCGCGGCTGTAATCGAGCAGGCGGTCGTAATTGCCCGGCGGCCTGCCGACGAACATGTTCTCGAGCATCTGTTCGATCGGCGCGGGCGTGCGCGCATAGCCGATGAAATACGTGCCGAACTCCTTCGCTCCCGGACGTCCGAACGCCATGTTATGCCGAAGGATCTTCACTTCCTTGCCGTTCTCTTCGATCGTCGTGAGCGAGCTATGCGAGCACGACGGCTTGATCGAATCGTCCAGTTCGACATCGGATAACTTTTCACGTCCGATGATCAGTTCCTGTTGCTCGACGGTGAGGCCATTCCACGCATCCAGGTTATGCAGATACTTCTGCACGATCACATAACTGCCGCCGGCGAAATCGGGATCTTCTTCATCGATGATCGTGTAATGCGCGGCGCTCTTTCCTGTCGGGTTCTCGGTGCCATCGACGAAGCCCACCATGTCGCGCAGATCGAAGTAGCGAAAGCCATGCACTTCATCGACGACCGTCACTGCATCGCCGAGCTTGTTGAGCATCTGCGCGGCGAGCTCGAAACAAAGGTCCATGTGATCCGCGCGGATATGCATGAGGATGTCGCCGGGCGTCGCGATCGCGCGGCGCTCGCCCGAGCCGAACTCGCGAAACGGATGCAGCGACGCGGGGCGCGGCGCGCCGAAGAGCATGTCCCACGCATCGGCGCTGAAGCCGCATACGCAGGACAAATTCGCGGTCGGCGCGCGCGTGCCGACCGCGCGGACCAGCGCCGCGATGTCGCCGCACCATGAGCGCACGACATCGGCCTTGCCTTCGCCGCGCGCCACGGTGGCGACGATGAAGATCGCGCTTCGGGAAATAGGATCACAGACGGCTTGTGGTTCGGGTGTGTTGTTTGGCATCTGAAAAGACAACCTGAAGTTTCATAGGATCATAAGCTGGCGTATCACTGCTGCGAACCGACGATACACCAAGTTCATGTGATCAATACCCGAAATCGCACGGTTATGTAACATCACGGAGCGCCAAACTTCGTGATCCAATCATCTTCATCGACCGACAGGAGCGACTGTGAAACTGACTGACTTCGATACGCTGACCTTCGACTGCTACGGCACGCTGATCGACTGGGAAACCGGTATCTTCGAAGCGCTGCGTCCGCTGCTGGATCGCGTTCAGCCCGCGCTGACTCGCGATCAGGTGCTCGAGGCCCATGCGCGTCACGAGTCGTCGCAACAGAAGTACACGCCGGGCAAGCGCTATCAGGAGTTACTGGCTATCGTGTACAAGCGGCTCGCGGAAGAGTGGAGCGTTTCTTTCACTCAGGAAGATTGCATGGTCTATGGCCGCTCGATTCGCGACTGGCCCGCATTCCCCGATTCCGCCGATGCCCTTCGATATCTGAAGCAGCATTACAAGCTCGTGATTCTGTCGAATGTCGACAATGAGAGCTTTGCCCATAGCAATGCAAGGCTACAGGTGGAGTTCGACGCAATCATTACGGCGGAAGATATCGGATCTTATAAGCCTTCGCCGCGCAATTTCGAATACATGCTGGAAAAGCTGGGCGAGCGCGGAATCCGCAAGGAAAAGATCCTGCATACGGCCGAAAGCCTTTTCCACGATCACAAGCCTGCGAATGGTTTTGGCCTTGCATCGTGCTGGATTTATCGCCGTCATTCGCAGCCCGGCTTCGGCGCGACGATGGACCCGGGCGTTCAGCCGAAGATCGACTTCCGCTTCAACAGCATGGCCGATCTGGTCGAAGCCCATCAGAATTCGCTTTAGTCGAAGTCGACTTCGCCGCCGCGTCGCAGCGCGTCCAGACGCCGGATCTGCGCGGGCATGATGCGGCCCAGCGACAGCGGCGGAAGGTCGTCGAGACTGAAGAACTCGACGGCATCGGTTTCCACGCCGATCACATTGCCGGTTCCCACGATCTCGCCGAGAAAGACGAGCTTCCAGATGTGAAAGACCGACGGCGGATGCGGGTGCTTCGCCGTATCCCACGCGGCCAGCAGCCGCACGATGTCGACCGTATAGCCGCTTTCCTCACGCACTTCCTTCGCGGCATTCTCCGCAGGCGACAGGCCGACATCCGCCCAGCCGCCGGGAAGCGACCACAATCCATCGGCTGCTTCGCGCACGAGCAGGATGTGCCCGGACTCGTTGAACACGGCGCATCTGACGTCGAGCTTCGGGTTCGCATAACCCGACTCGAATGCGAAAAGCTCCGCCACTTCGCCCGCTTTCATCGATGCGATCTCGGCAAGCTGTTCATGCGCGATCGTCGCTATTTCTTCGTAGCGTTCCTTGTCGAATGCGCCGTTCGTATAGTGCAGTCCCGTTTGTGCGAGGGCCAACAGGCGTCGCGCTTGTTCGAGTCGTCGATTCGAGGACATGTTCATTCCTGCGTTTCCATGTATGACTGTGCGGTCGTGAGCAGCGGGTGCTCTAAGGTTCGAAAGAGCGGTGAGTTTTGCTTGCGCCTCGTCGCAAAATCGATGCATGCGACGCTTTACCGCAAGCATCTTGCGCCGGACCGTTTTCTGCATTACGGCGCAGGGAGGCGGCCGCCTGCCGCGGCGAGAGTCAAGCTGGACTGACGGTTTCCTATGGTTTCTCATCGATTCGACGATATCGCTAGCGTTTCATTTTTTCGTCGTCAAGGCGGCAAGATTACTTATACTCGGATCTATGCTCTGGCCCATTACGGTCGGCATAATGTCATCTATCAAAATGACAATCGTAATTCGATCCGTAGCCGCAAAGATATGAGCGAACAACGAACAAAACGAGACCCCGAGGGGACGCGGCGGCGCATTCTGGAGGCCGCCACGGAGCAATTCACCAAGTTCGGCCTCGCGGGCGCGAGAGTAGACGCCATCGCCACGGCCGCGGGCACGAACGAGCGCATGCTCTACTACTACTTCGCGAGCAAGGAAGGGCTCTACGTCGCCGTGCTCGAAGCGATGTACATGCAGTTTTCGCAACGCGAGCAAGGCCTCAATCTGTCCGGCCTGCAACCAGCGGAAGCGGTCCGCGAACTGGCTCATTCGATCTGGACGCATCTGCGGGAAAACCCTCAGTGGCTGAGTCTCATCAACAACGAGAATCTGCACGAAGGCCGTTATCTGGAGCGTTCGAGCCATTTGCGCGAGACCATCTCGCCAGTGGTCGATCTGCTGCGCGCGACGCTCGAACGTGGCGCCGCCGCCGGACACTTTCGTCAGGGCGTCGATCCGCTCGATTTTTACGTGACGCTCGTCGGCATGGGCTATTACATCGTGTCGAACCGCTTCACCATCGACATGTTCACCGGCCGCAATTACGCCGAGCCCGAACGTCAGCACGCGATCGCGGAGATGCATCTCGACATGTTGCTCACCTACCTGCGTCCAACCAACTGACCAACGCGGGTCTGGACGTCATGCAAAAGTTGCATAGCCGTATGCGACTGTAGCATTCACGTTTTTTCTGCCTTCCCTAAGATTCCAACCTGACACAAGAAAGCGGCGCATCGACTTCGATGCGCCTGCCATTCCCGAGCGCGCGCGCCGGTTATGACCGATCGTTCGTGCGTCATCCCAAGTCAGGACGGAAATTCATGCTCGCGCCCATCGAACGTATCGAACACGATCTGCTCGGCGATCTCGCCGTGCCCGCCAACGCGTACTACGGCGTGCACACGCTGCGCGCGCTGCAGAACTTTCCGATCACCGGCATCGCCATTTCCGCTTACCCTAATCTCGTCGATGCACTGGCGAGCGTGAAGGAGGCGGCCGCGCTCGCCAACCACGAACTCGGCGTGCTGAGCGAAGTGAAAATGCAGGCCATCGTGCACGCATGCAGGCAAGTGCGCTCGGGCACGGCGCGCGAGCATTTCGTCGTCGATGTGATTCAGGGCGGCGCGGGCACGTCGACGAACATGAACGCGAACGAAGTCATCGCCAATCTCGCGCTCGAACATCTCGGACATCGACGCGGCGAATACGGCGTGTTGCACCCGAACGAGGACGTGAACCTCGGCCAGAGCACCAACGACGTCTATCCGACCGCACTGAAGATCGCCACGTACGCGGGCATCATGCAACTGATCGAAGCGATGGGCGTGCTGCGCGCATCGTTCGAACGCAAGGCGCTCGACTTCCGCGACGATCTGAAAATGGGCCGCACGCAGCTTCAGGACGCGGTGCCGATGACGCTCGGCCAGGAGTTCAGCACCTTCGCCGTGATGCTCGGCGAGGACGAAGCGCGCTTGAAGGAAGCGGCGAAACTGATCTGCGAAATCAATCTCGGCGCCACCGCGATCGGCACGGGCATCAACACGCATCCGCGCTACGCGCAGCTCGCGTGCAGGCATTTGAGCGACGTGACCGGCATCGCGCTGACGACATCGCCGAATCTCGTCGAAGCGACGCAGGACGTCGGCGCATTCGTGCAGCTTTCCGGTGTGCTGAAGCGCGTCGCGGTCAAGCTCTCGAAGACCTGCAACGATCTTCGTCTGCTGTCGAGCGGACCGCGCGCGGGACTCGGCGAAATCAACCTGCCGCCGGTGCAGGCCGGATCGAGCATCATGCCGGGCAAGGTGAATCCGGTGATTCCGGAAGTTGTCAATCAGATCGCGTTCGAAGTCATCGGCAACGATGTGACCGTGAGCTTCGCCGCCGAGGCGGGCCAGCTTCAGCTCAATGCGTTCGAGCCGATCATCGCGCACAGTCTCTTCAAGAGCATCGCGCATTTGCGCGCGGGATGCCTCACGCTCGCGTCGAAATGCGTCGACGGCATCAGCGCGAATCGCGACCGCTTGCGCGCGATCCTCGAAAGCTCGATCGGCATCGTGACGGCGCTCAATCCGTATATCGGCTACACGCATTCGACGGAAGTCGCGAAGGAAGCGCTCGTGTCCGGCAAGAGCGTGGCGCAGATCGTCATCGAAAAAGGGATGCTGAGCCCGTTGCAACTCGACGAAATCCTGCAGCCCGCGATGCTGACGCAGCCGCGCGGCATCGCGTCGGCGGCTTGAGACGCCGTTTCGCGCCAGCCGGAGTAGACTGTTTTTGCGGTGTGCCTGCCGCGAAAGGAGGTTGCGATGAGATTCGCCGATATGTTCAAGCGCCCGAAACGCGGCGCGACGGCTGCTCCCGGGGACGCGGAGCCTCACCACGAGGAACACGCGAAATCGGTGCAGAAAGAGGCGCGCAAGCTGTGGGACGTCATTGGCCGAAATCGCCATAAGAGCGCGAAGTGGCACTAGCGAAGTGGCGTAGGAAGCGGGGCCCGGGCCCCAAATACCCGGCCCCGCCCCCTTTGACGTGCGGTTCCCCTTGGTGTGCGCCGGGAAGAGCGTGCCGAGCACGGCGGGCGAGTACGTGTTGGGAACCGGCACCGGCTTGCCCGCCACCATCACGAGGCCCAAACGCTGCGCGACCGACACATGCGCGCCAATGTCCTGCGGAAACGCGAACGGGCCGCGCGGCCCGAATGGACGCAGCGAGAAGGGCGGCTCCGTCCACGGCGAATGCGACTTGCCGAGAAAATCCGGCTGCAGGGACCAGGGCGGCGTCTTCAGACGCATGCCGATGGCCGGATCGGCGAGGCGCTTCAGCATCCATTCGCAGGCGATATCCGAAAGCCCCGATTCGGCATTCGGATAACCGCCGCCGACATCCGCGTGAGCGCCCGCGAACAGCACCTGCGTGATGCCCTCGCGTGAATCCCACAGCGTCGGCGTGAAATCGCCGCGCTGCTCGTCGAGACTGATCGCGTGAATGCCGAACTTGACCTTCGGGCTGAGCGCGGTATCGGCGAAGCGGAACAGATCGACCGTCGAATCCTTGCTGTCGAGATAAATCGGAATGCCGAGCGCGCCGACCGTATCCCAGACGCCGATGGCGCGAATTTCATCGACGGGCAGCGTGTCATCCGGCTGCAGTCTCGCTAACGCGAGCTTCGGATCGAAATTGACGATCTTTTCGAGCAACCCCCGCAGTCCGCCCGCGTTGCGCGCCGGCGGTCTCGCCTCGCGATACTTGCGCCACGCGAGTATGCCCATGCGATACGCGAGCGCCTTGTCGTTCACGTCGTAACGGCTCGTGTCGAGCACGCCGACGCTCGCGATCATTCCGCCGAGCGCGCGCGCCGTGTACGCGCCGCGGCTGAAGCCCATCAGGATGATGCGGTCGCCCGGCCGGTAGTGACGCGATATGAACGTATAGCCCCGCACGATGCGCGCGATGATGCCATCGCCGAATGCGCCGCCCACGAGTTTCGCGATGACGTTGCGCGAATCGCCGACGCCATGCAGATATTTCGCGACCTGTCCGTCCGGCCCCGGTTCGGCGATTTCCTGTTCGGAGGCGAGCAGCGTGGACGCGGGATCCGGTTCGCCGGACAGCAGCATGAACGCCTTGAATACGTTCGTGGGATCCGGCGTGCCGTCGTTGTCGTGATCGGTGTCGGGACCGTTCCAGGTTCCATCCGCGCAGAAAATGATGTTCTTGCTCATGATGCACCTTCCTTTCCATCGTGACGCCGCAAGCACTCGCTCAGTATGTCTTAGTGTCTCGGCGATCGGTCGGCAAGCCGCACGTCTTCTGCGAACGACGCTTTGGCCGAAAGAGCCTAACCGAGATCGAATGGCGGCTTTACTTTTGCAAAAGGACGGGTTTATAAAGGAGCCATCCTTGAAAAAAACTCAATTATGAAAGTCACGCTCGACGAGCTTCAGACCTTCGCGACGGTCGTCGATACAGGCTCCATCACGGCGGCTGCGGAGCAACTGGATCAGACGGTTTCGGGCGCGAGCCGCACGCTCGGCCGCCTCGAAGAGAAACTGCAGACGACGCTCCTGCGCAGGACCACGCGCCGCCTCGAACTGACGGAAGAGGGCAGGAGCTTCCTGCAGCATGCGCGCGAGATCATCGACGCGGTGGAGAGCGCCGAAGAGCAGGTCGCCGCGCGCCGCGAACGGCCGTCGGGCCTCTTGCGCGTCGATGCCGCGACGCCCTTCATGCTGCATGTCATCGTGCCGCTCGTCGCGGGTTATCG
Source organism: Caballeronia sp. AZ7_KS35 (assembly GCF_023631045.1). Lineage (NCBI taxonomy): Bacteria > Pseudomonadati > Pseudomonadota > Betaproteobacteria > Burkholderiales > Burkholderiaceae > Caballeronia > Caballeronia sp. AZ7_KS35. The sequence goes on from NZ_JALQDV010000048.1 coordinate 103,765, forward strand.
CGAGCGCTATCCGCATGTGGAGCTGGAGCTGAACAGCAACGAAGGCGTGATCGATCTGCTGGAACGCCGCACCGATGTCGCGATCCGCATCGGCAAGCTGAAGGATTCGACGCTGCATAGCCGTCCGATCGGCAGCAGCCGCATTCGCGTGCTGGCGACGCCGCATTATCTGGAAACGCACGGGCATCCGAAGCGCGTCGACGAGCTCGCCAATCACGCGCTGCTCGGCTTCACGCAGCCGGAATCGCTCAACGTCTGGCCGCTCGCGGGGCGCGATGACGAGCCGTATCGCATCAAGCCGAGCATCGCTTCGTCGAGCGGCGAGACGCTGCGGCATCTCGCGCTGGAGAGTGCGGGCATCGTGTGCCTGTCGGACTTCATGACGCTGCGCGACCGGCGCGAAGGGCGGCTCGTGCAGATTCTCGCGCGTCATACGGAGGAAGTGCGGCAGCCGATCAGCGCCGTCTACTATCGCAACACGGCGATCTCCGCGCGCATCGCTTCGTTCGTCGACTATCTCGCGCAAGCCGTGAAGACCACGGAGTTCGCGCTGACCGGCAATCGCTGACACTCAGCCCGCCGACTCGACCGCGAGCAGATTGAGCACGAGCAGAATCGCGGCCTGATTGTCGGCGCTGATCGCGATGCCGAGCGTGCCGCCGATCCATCTGCCGATCTTCGTCGCGGCGAAATCCGCGCTTTGCGCCGACTTCTTGAGCGTCACGCCGAGCCTCACGGCCCGATAGTGGTACGAAGGGATGTGATGCCGCGTCGCGAGCGCGAACAGGCCGCCTTTGTCCTCCGAGCACCATCCGAGCGTGCCCGCGAGAACCAGTTGCTCGTACCGGTCCAGGCCGTCGATGAACGCGCGCGCGAGACGCCGCACGCGCGCTTCGTCGAGGCCGTACTGCATCAGCACCGAGGCGACAGGATCGTCGGGCGCGTGCGCGTGCTCGTCTATCTGCGCGGCGACGCCGTCGAGTTCCATCGACACATCGCGCTGATTGCTCGCGCTGCGCAGACAATCGATCAGAAAGCGCCTGAAATACGTGCATACGGCGTAGCCGCTCGACGGCGCGCTGTGCTCGCTCGCGTGCGATTCGCCGTGGCCCGGTTCGAGCCGCAGCACTTTCGCGTAGATGAACTGCGCGACGAGTTCTTCCTTGTCCTCCTTGAGCGATTGCAGCTCGGGCGGATGATAGCCGCGCAACGCGCCTTTCACGAGGTTGTAGATCGAAACCATTTCGTCCTGCGACAGATGCGTGCGCCGGCGCCAAAGGTCGGTGAGCATCGAGGGCGCACCCGTCTCCTGGACGGGATTCATTGTCAAGGTCTCCACGTTGTCAATCCCCTCAAATCGGTGGCAACGTTATGAGTATGGTTTTCTCCTATTAAACGACCAATATGAAGTTAGTCATATCCGTCGACTAGAACTTTCGGGTAAACCGGGCGGATCAACGCAGCAAGGGGATGACAGATGCAAGGCGATCGTGAGCACGGCGAGACCGACGAGGACGTCGCCAGTGCGCTCTGCGCGGCGGACCCCGCATCCTTCATCGCGCATTGCTGCGCGATCGCGCTCTTCTATCCGGCATTGCTGTCACGCCCGCACGCCGGATGGCTCGTCTTCGGCTGCGTGCTCTTCCACGCGGGCGCGAATGGTCTCGCGATCGGTCTTTGGGCCTGGCGGCGTCACGATCCGCTTCGTTTCGGCGCGCGTCGATGGATCGGCCTGCATGCGCTGCGAAACGTGCTGCTTCACGCGGCGCCGGGCATCGCGATCTGTTTCGCGTTCCAGAACGAATCCGCCGGATCGGTCGCCGCGCAGGCCGTTCTGCTCGTCACGCTGGCCGCGCTTGCCTACGGTTCGAACGGATTGAGCGTGCGCAACCTGTCGGGCGCGGTGCTGACGCTGCTTCTGCCCGTCACGATTGCGAGCCTGATGCAGCCCGCCGATGGCCGTTTCGGATTGGGCGTCGTGCTTGCCGTGTTCGTCGTCGCGATCCATCTTTTCGGCTCGCAGTATCGGCGTCTTTTTCGCGGCATCGTGAAGGCGCGCGTCGAGCAGGAGCGGCTCGCGCAAACCATCGCGCTGCAGAAAAGCGTGATCGAGGAAGCGAGCCTTGCGAAGACGCGTTTTTTCGCGGCCGCCAGTCACGATCTGCGCCAGCCGCTTCACGCGATCGGCCTGCTCGCGCAGGCACTCACCGACGGCCGCGCGAGCGCGCAGGAGCGCGATGACTCCGCGCAGCACATCATCGCCAACGTCGACGCGCTGAATCAGCTCTTCAATCAGGTGCTCGACCTCGCGCGCATCGAAAGCGGCGTCACGCAGGTGATTCCGCAGCATTTCCTGATGTCGGAGCTGCTCGCGCGCATCGAGCGGCAGTTCCGGCCCGCCGCCGCCGCGAAGGGGCTGGCGTTGCGCATCGCGCCGACGTCGAGCGTCGCCTTCACCGATCCGGTGCTGCTCGAACGCGTGATCGGCAATCTCGTGTCGAACGCCGTGCGCTACACCGAGCGCGGCTCGATATGGATCGGCGTGCGTCACGGCGGCGATCCGGAGCAAGGTCATATCGAAGTGCGCGATTCGGGCATCGGCATCGCGCCCGACGAACACGCGCTCGTCTTCGAGGACTTCTATCAGGCGCCGCTCGCGCATCACGGCGCGCGCGAGGGACACGGCCTCGGTCTCGCGACGGTGCGCCGTCTGACGCGGCTGCTCGGCGGCGAGCCGACGCTGCGCTCGGAGCCGGGACGCGGCACGACGATCCGCGTGCCCGTGCGCTTCGGCGATGCGAATCTCGTTACGTCGAGTCTGTGCGCGCCGCTGCCGGTCATCGGATGCATCGAAGGACGCCATGTGCTGTGCGTCGACGACGATCCCGCGAATCTCGATGCGCTCAGCGCCTTGCTCACGCGCTGGGGATGCAGCGTGCGCGGCTGTCGCGACGAGCTGGCGGCGGTGCGCGCCATTTCCGAGGGCTTCGTGCCGGACGTGCTGCTGTGCGATTACCAGATCGACCGCCACGAGACCGGCGCGGAAGTGCTTCAGGCCGTGCGCGAGGCGTTGCGGCGGCGCGGCCACGGCGAGCCGGCGAGCGTGGTGATTACGGGCGACATGGCGTCGCCCGGCCTCGCGGCGCTCGTCGCCGCCGGTTTGCCGGTCCTGCACAAGCCCGTTACGCCGACGCGCCTGCGCCGCACGCTCGACATGCTGCTTCAGCCGCGCGGACAGGACGAAGCGGCCTGAGCGCGGCGCGCCGCTCAGAGCGTGCGCCCGCCTTGCAGCCAGCCGTTGATGAGCGCGATCGCCGAAGAACGGTTGTGCACGCCGAGCGCACGAAAAATCACGGAGAGATGAACCTTGACCGTGCCTTCGGCGACCTGCAATTCGCGCGCGATCATCTTGTTCGTGCAGCCGCGATGCACGAGCCGCATGATTTCGCGCTGACGCGGCGACAGGTTTTCCATCAGATGCAGATGATGCGGCGCGAGCGCGGGCGCCGCCGTGTTCGTCATCGGGCGCGGACGTTCGGCGGCGCTCTGGCGCGCGAGCCGCGACGGCGACGGATCGATCAGGCTCAGCGCCTCGATCGGCACATACGCGCCGCCGGACAGCACGAGCTCGATCGCCTTGACCATCACGTTGGCGGGCTCGCGCTTGGGCACGAAGCCGAGCGCGCCCGCGGCGAGCACCGCGCGCATCTCGTCGACGGATTCTTCCGCCGACAGCACCACGAGCGGCAGCGCCGGATTCGACTTCAGCAGCGCCGAGAGCGACGCCGCGCTTTCCATGCCCGACATGTGCAGATCGACGATCGCGAGATCGTGATTCGCTTCCGGACGCGCGGCGGCGGCGAGCGTCTCCCAGTTGTCGGCTTCGTCGAACTGCGCGTCCGGATCGATGCCGCGCAAAAGCGCCTTGACGGCCTGGCGGATCAGTTCGTGGTCATCGGCGACGAGAAACCTCATGCGCTTCCCCGATAGGTTCCGTCATTGCGTATCGTCGACGCACAGGTCGGGATCGCTGACGACGCAATCCGCGCTCGGCATCGCGGGCCCGCCGCGCACGCGCACGCCGGTCTCCTTCGCGGAGATGCGCAAGCCCTTCGGCAAGAGCACCCACATTTGCGTCGGCTGCTTCATGCGGCTCGCCTGCTGCTGGGCCTGCGGTCCGGTGCCGAAGAAATAATCGGCGCGCACGGCCCCGCGAATCGCGCCGCCCGCGTCCTGCGCCATGAGCAGGCGCGTGATGGATGCCCCCGCCGGCCCGCCTTCGCTCGCGTTGACGAAGACGGGCGCGCCGAGCGGCGTCGTGCGCGGATCGATCGCGGCCGAGCGCCCGGCGGAAAGCGGCACGCCCAATGCGCCGATGGGTCCGGCGGGCGAATCGGGGATCGTGCGGAAAAAGACGTAGCTCGGGTCCGATGCCGCGAAGGCATAGCCGATCGGCGCGCTCTTCGCGAGCGATGGCGTCGCGGTCTTGTCCGTGGCGCGGTCGGATGGCGCGGCCGGCGCGCTCACCCGCGCCGGACGCGCGGCGGGAACGGCGGCGCTCTTCGCGAGCGTGAAGCCGCGCAGAAGCGGCGATTGCGGCGGACCGTCGGCGTCGCCATGCACGGCGGGCGATGCGCCGTCCGCGTCCGCGTCCTGAGCGCCGCGCAGGAGCGAGGACTGAGGCACATCGTCGGAAGCCGCGCCGCCGACATCGTTTTTTGCGTTCTGCGTGCTCACGCTGCCTTCTTCCAGATCGATCTCCACGCCGCGCACCAGAATCTTGCGACCCTTGCTTCCCGCGCTCGCGACGGGCGGATTGAACGCGAAGCCGTTCTGTTCCGCATAGGCGAGACGGATGACGCTCTTGCCGTCGGGCAGCACGATCTTTCCCGCGCCCTGTAATTGCATAGAGTAGAGCATCGCGGGGTCTTCCACATAGGCGAGCACGGGCGCGCGGCTCATGCCGCGCTCGATATCGGCGCGCGCGTAGTAGGGCACGATATCCGCGCCTTCGCGGCGCAGCCGCAGCTTCTTGTCGCGGATGTCCGGCACGCTGTCGCCGATGCGCAGCGTGTACGTCTTGCCGCTCATCGATACGGTCGACAGCGGAACGACGTTGCGTCCTTCGATGCGCGCCGGAACCGGCGTGCCGCGCGCGCCGGGCGGCAGGCGGCGGGCGTCGAGGAACAGCATGTCGGTCGGCACGCCGTAGACCGGATAGACATACGGCGTGCGGCGCTCGCGGCTGCCCTTCAGGATCGGCTCGTAATAGCCGGTCAGGACGCCGCGCGCGCTTCTGTCGACATTGAGGATCTGATAGACCGTGAAGTTTTCCTCGAAGAAGCGGCGCACCGCGGCGGCGTTGCGCGCATCCACGCCGCGAGAGGCCGCGCAGGGCGCCGCCCACGCCGGCTTGCCGCTCAGCACGCCGCAACTGCGCCGGAACGCGTCCCAGGATTCGGCGACGTTGTCGGTCGCCCAGCCGGGCAGGCTCGCGAAGGCGACGGGCGTATAGAGTGCGTTCTTCGTCGCGAAAGGCGTGGCGTTCATGCCGACCGACGCCGACGGACTCGCCGGCGACGGATTCGCGATGCCCGGCTCCGCGCCTGTCGCGCTGACCATGCGCGCGTCGTCGCCTGGCGCGGAGGGCGGCGCGGCCTCATCGGCGCGCCCGGCGGGCGAGGGCGGCGCGCCCGCGCATCCGGCGAGCGTGGCCGCGGTCAACGCAAGGGCGGCGAAGGCGGCGAGCGGATGCGCCGTTCCGGATGAAGCGCCCGGCGCGATGCCCGGCTGCGCGGCGACGCCGCTCGTTCGTGATGCCATGGTGCCCTCGTCTCGCGGCCGAAGCGCTTCGCTTTCGATTCGAATTTCTCTATTTAGACGAACGGACGACATCGATTTTGAAGGTCGCCGCGCCATACGCGACGGGACACGACGGCGCGTTGCCGCCGCACGCCGGCACGCCCGCGAACGGCGATGCGCTGAGCGTCCGCTGCGCGGCCGCCGCGTTCTGTGCCTCGGGCGAGAGACTGGCGAAGACGGCGTCGTGCGCGAGACCGAGCGCCGGGAACTCGCGCGGCGCGGCGGAAACGATCGCGACGAAATGATTCGCGCCGACGGGCTCGCCGGCCTGCATCGGCCAGCTCGGACGCGGCAGCACGAGACGCTTCTTCCTGCCGATGCGATTGTCGGTATCGAGCGCGTTCGGAAACAGTTGCAGATATTGATTCGCCGGATCGACGACGAAAACATACACATAGCCGTCGCGATTGCTCGTGATCGCGAAGCGCAACAAGTCGCGGTCGACGACGGCGCGCGCGACGGGCACGTCCACCTTGACATCGAACGACGGATCGGCGAGCGAAACGATGCGCGCGAATTCGCCATCGGGCGTGAAAGGCGGCAGCGCGGCGGGCGGCGGAGGCGGCGGCGCTTCGGGCGCGACCTCCGGCGCAGGCGCCGAAGCCGCGACGACCGCCGAAGCAGCGACGCGCTCGGCCGAAGGCGCATGATGCGACGTGAAGCGCGGCACGAACCATCCGAGCGTCGCCGCCGCGCCGAGCAGACACGCGGCGCCGGCCGCCCAGCCGATACGCCTGCGCGCCGCGCTTTTCGCCGTGCGCGGCGCGGGCGCGTCGTCGAGCGAAATGCCGAGCTCGGCGGCGAACTGCCGGTCGGTCTGCGGCCGATGCGCGGGCGCAACCGCGAGCGCATGATCGATCGCCTTCAGGAATCGGTCGGAGTAACGGCCCGCCGCCAGTTTCGCGAGCGGCTGATAACTGTCCTTGACCACGCGCCCGACCGAAGGCGGCGGCGTTCGCCCGGTGATCGCGAAATACACGAGCGCGGCGAGCGCGTAGTGATCGGTCCACGGTCCTTGCCGCATCGACGGCACTTCGGCGTACTGTTCGATCGGCGCGTAGCCCGGCTTGAGAATCACCGTGAGCGCCTGCGTCATGTCGCCGATCACGCGCCGCGCCGCGCCGAAATCGAGCAGCACCGGCCGATGGCTTTCCTCCAGCAGGATGATGTTGTCCGGCGCGATATCGCGATGAAAACAGTCGGACGCGTGCAGCACGGCGAGCGCGTCGATGAGCGGCGTGAGCAGCGCGCGCAGCCAGGCTTCGTCGGGCGGCTTTTTCATCGCCCGGAGCGTTTCCTTGAGCGTCACGCCCTTGTAGTAGGGCATCGCCATGTAGGCGGTGCCGTTGGCCTCCCAGAAGCGGTACACCTTCACGAGCGACTGATGATCGAAGCGCGCGAGCAGCCGCGCCTCGTCGTTGATGAAGCTCTTGAGACCGGCGCGGAACATCGGCTCGTAGCGGCCGGACTTGACCTGAACCTGCGTCACGCCGACGCGCGAGGCGAGCGCCGCCGGCATGTATTCCTTCACCGCGACGTAGCGGTCGAGCGAAGTATCGAAGGCCAGATAGACGATGCCGAAGCCGCCCTCGCCGATGAGCCGCACGATCTCGAACTCGCCGAGCCGCGTGCCGGGCGGCAGGATGCTGTGCGCGGGCGGCGCGTCGGACGTCGATGAAGGCGCGCCCGCGCCCGCCACGTCGGATCGACGCACGCGCGCGCCGCTGACGATCACCGTCTTGTCGTCGCCCGCGTCGCCCGGATTGGTTTCGGTCTTGCCGGCGTTGCCGGTCGTGCCGCCGCCTTCTTCCGGTAGCCTGCCCGTCGCATTCATGATCCGCAGTCCCGCAGCAGGGTGATGAAAAGCGCCGTGTCGGGCAGGCCGTACGCCGGCCAGATCGTGATCGGGCGCGGCGCGCGATCGTCGCGATCGTCGCGATCGTCGGGCTCGTCGGAAGCGGGCGCCGTCTGCGCGGCGGTCCACAGGCTCATCCCTTGGATCTCGGTTTGCCAGAGCGGCGCGAGCGTGCGCGCGAGTGAATCGGGCAGCGTCGCGGCCGATTGCGCGATCCACGGTTCGTCGAGCATGGCGGCGCGCGTGCCGGCGTTCGCCGGCTGCGGCACCGGCAGCGCGGCGAGCTGTTCGTCGAGCCGCTCGATGCTGTGATCGAAATCGAGCGCGGCGAGCGCGACATTCTCGATCGCCGAAAGCCATTGCCAGAGCGCGGCGACTTCGCCGCCCGTCGATGGCGCCGCCTGCAGCGACGCCGCGATCGTCAACGGAAAATGCCGCCCGACGCGGTCCACCGACGCCATCACCACGCCCGTCCAGCATGCGCCCAGCGTCGGCGCGATGGCGCCGGGCATCGCGAAAAAGCGCCACACCGGGCACGTCAGATAGATCGAGAGCCACGCGTCGCCGAGCGCGAGCTGCGTTTCGCCGACGCGCTCGGCGAGCCATGCGTCCCACGGCGCGACGAACGCGTCCGACAGCCGCCGCGCCGCGAAATCGCCGAGCGACGGCAGCTTGCCGTACCAGCCTGCGATCGCCGCGCCGTCGTCCGCGAGCGTGCCGCCGAGCGCGTCGTTCATAGCCGCTCCGGACAGGAGAACTTGCGCAGATCGGCGAGCCGGAACGGATTCTCCACGCTGTTCGCCGTCACTTCGAAGCGCGTCTTGCGCCCTTCGACATCGAACGTGACGATGAAGCGCTCCGGCTGATCGGTCGGCTGCACGTCGAGCCGGTCGAACATGCGAAACAGCGCCCACGGCCCCTCGAACACCAGATTGCTCGCGCCGCTCGTCGGCGGCGGCGTGAGTTGCAGGCTCACGCGTCCCGAGCCGCGCGTGCCGGGCCACTGAATCGCGGTCGCGATCTGCGGGCCGTGCGCGTAGGTGAGCACTTGCCCGTCGACGTCGAGCGTGAAGGAGAGGATCGACGGGTCCATGTCGAGCGGCTTGAACTGCAGCGCGAGCGCGGGCGACTTGCCGCCGCCGCGGAAGAACACGCCGCGGATCGTCGCGGCGCGCTCGAACTGCGCCAGACCGGCCGGACTGATCTGCGACGCCGACGAATCCGACTTCTTGAACGCCCACGGCTTCGCGGAAACATCGACGTCGGGCGCGAGGTTCTTCTGGAAGAAATCGTCGAACTTGCCGCCCGGCGCGAACAGCGTGCCGAAGTCTTCAGGCAGCACGTCGCGCGCGGAGTTCGGGCTGAACGGATAACGCCCGCCGACCGCGCGAACGCAGAACGCCGAGATCGACTCCTTCAGGTCCGCCGACAGATTCACGCGCCGCGCCTCCTGCGACTGCGCCGCGCCCTGGCTGCCGAGATCGAGCAGCGCGGTGCGGATCGGCTCGGGCATGCGCGCGGCCTGCGTGCGCAGCTTCGCCGGCGCGTCCGATGGCGGCGGCGCGGTCTTCTGCTGCAGGGCTTCGTCGGTGGCGCTGAGATACGTGTAGACATCGTTGATGACGGCGAGCGTCTGCGCGATCGGCGCGGGCTGCCCCGCGCCCGGGCTCGTCACGAGCGCGCGCAGTCCGGTGAACCGGTCATCGACGATGCTTTCCAGTTGAGCGCCCGGCGCGACCGGCGCGATCTGCGTCGGATCGGCCCCGCGAATCACCTTCAGCAGCTTTTCGCGCGCCGCGCCGAGCTTGTCGCCCGCGCGATCGACGACGGTCGTTTCGCTTTCGGGCTTCGCGCCGAGCGTCGTTTCGCGCGACGCCGCCTTCGCGAGCGCGGCGAGCGGCGAATCGGGCGCGGAGAGAATGCGCGCGATCTGCGTCGATTGCGACAGCGTGTCGGCGCGCACGATGCGGACATCGTTCAGGAACTCGGTCCAGATCCGCGCGTAATCCTGAAGATAGAGCAGCCGCACGTCCTCGGTGATGCGCTGCATCGCCGCCGGATCGCCGCGCGGCAGGCCGCCCTGATCGCGGATGCCGAGCACCCACGGCTCTTCGGCGGCGAGCTGGGCGGCGGTTTCATCGACGGCTTTCAGGAACGCCTTGTGATAGCCGTCGAACGAATAAAGCCCCGCCACGCCGCGCGTGAGCGGCGCGCCGCTCGAACGCGTGAACACGAGCGACGCGTTCGGCCCGCCCGCGTGCGCGATCGTGAACTCCGGATAATCCGCGCCGACGCCTTGCTGCTTCACGCGCCCGTACACGCGCTGCGCGAGCGTGTTGGCGGCCAGCATGGCGCGCAGATGCGCGACGAGACGCTCGTCGAACGGCAGATTCGGATGCACGACGCCGCGCGCCAGCAACGCATCGAGATGCCCGGCGAGCGCCGCGCGCTCCTCGTTGCCGACCTCGCGCGGCAGCGAGCGGTCCCAGTCGGTGAGAATCCACGCCTTGAGCGCATCGGCATCCTGATGATCGGGCTGATTCAGCATCAGATACGCCTTGAGCGCTTCGTACGCGTAGCCGGGATTCGCGGGCGTCGCGCCGCGCGCCTGTTCCTCGATGCGCGCCGCGAGCTTCGGCAGGAACAGATCGGTCAGAAGGCGCTCGTACGCGAGCGTCGCGGCGGCGTCGAGTTTCGCGCCTTGCCAGAGGCCCCATTGCATCGCGATCGGCGGATGCGCGGCATCGACCTGAGGCGTCGATGCGAGGCCGCGCACCGCCGACAGCAACGGCAGCAGCGCGACGAGATTCGTGCCCGCCGCCGATGTCCCCGCCACGGCTTCCTTCGCCGCGCGCGCGGTGTGATCGACGTTCGCGACATAGCTGCGATTGCGCACATAGCTCGTGCCCCAGAGTCCGAGCACGCCAGCCGTTACGGCCGCGATGACCGCATACGCGCCGAGCCGCCACAGATGCCGCTTGCGCGCCCATTGCAGATTCGATCCGGCGAGTCCCTGTTCGGCGAACACGACCTGCGTCAGAAGCCGCTCCAGAAAGAAGCTGCGCCCGCTCGACGGACGCGGCGGCTGCACGCCCCGCTCGATGCCGAACGCGCGCGCGAGCGAGCCGAGCACGCGATCGATCGGCGTGCCTTCCTGCGTGCCGCTCGTGAAATAGACGCCGCGCAAAAGCGGTGCATCGTCGTGTTTCGACTGGACGAAGGTCGCGCGCAGCGCATCGGCGACGAGCGGCTTCAACGCGGCGAACTGCTGCGGAAAACTCATGATCGCGGCGCGTTGCGCGAGTCCGCTTTCCGCGTTCAGGCGCTCCGGCAGACGCGCGACGAGCCGGGCTTCGAGCGCGTCCAGCTCGGCATCGATCCGTTCGCCGAATGCGGCCTGCGTGAGCGTGCGTTTCGGCTCGTAGGCAAACGTGAAGCCGAACACCTGCGCGCGCTCTTCCTTCGACATATCCGCGAAAAACTCCGTGAAGCCCGCGAGCAGATCCGTCTTGGTGACGAGCACGTAGACCGGAAAGCGCGTGCCGAACGCCTGCATCAGTTCGCGCATGCGCGCGCGCAAGGTCGATGCGGTTTCGTCGGTGCTCGCGGGCGTCGCGGCGAGCAGATCGGGGACGGCGAGCGTCAGCAGCACGCCGTTGATCGGCTGGCGCGGGCGCGTCTTTTTCAGGAGCGCGAGGAAGCCTTGCCACGCGGTCTGGTCGGCGTCGCGGTCGCTTTCGTGGGTCGTGTAGCGCCCGGCCGTGTCGATGAGCACGGCGTCGTCGGTGAACCACCAGTCGCAATTGCGCGTGCCGCCGACGCCGCGAATCTTGTCGGTGCCGAAGCGCTCGGCGAGCGGAAAGCGCAGCCCCGAATGCACCAGCGCAGTGGTTTTGCCCGCGCCCGGCGCGCCGATGAACATGTACCACGGCAATTGATACAGATATTGCCGGCCGGAGAGCGTGACCCAGTCGCGCCAGCCGGGTTTTCTGCCGGACGCGGTAATGCGCGCCTCGCGCAGCACGGCGAGCGCTTCGTCGAAACGCTTGCCGAGCGTCGCGACTTCCGCTTCGCCGGCGCTCGGTGCGGCAGCCTCGCGGCGCGGACTTTCGCTCTGCGCGGCGAGTCCCGCCGACAGCGCCGCCTGCGTGCGCCGCGCGCGCCACGCGGCCCAGAGCCGCCGCAGCACGAAGAGCAGCACGACGCAGCCGATCGCGATGTAACGCGACATCGCCGATTCGAGCGGATAGCTGTGCGCGAACGACAGGAGCGGCCCGGCGATCCAGATCGCAGCCGCAACGAGCAGCAGCCCGACGATCAGCAGCAGCACCGGATGAAACAGGATCGAGAGGATTTTTTTCATTTCAGGACCCGGGCTTCGCGAACAGCGTCACTTCGACGCGCCGGTTGCGCGCGCGGCCGGCGGGCGAATCGTTCGGCGCGACGGGATCGGCGTCGCCCTTGCCTTCCGCTTTGAGACGCGAAGGCGCGATTGTCGCCGCGAGCAGGTCGCGCACGTTCGCCGCGCGTTCCTGCGACAGCTCCCAGTTCGAAGGAAAGCGCGCCGAGCGGATCGGCCGGTCGTCGGTGTGGCCCGTCACGAGCACGTTGCCGGGCACCGCCTTCAGCGCCGCCGCGATCCGTTCGATGAGCGGCCGCGTCTGCCCCGACACTTCGGCGCTGCCGGGTTTGAAGACGTTGTCGCCGTGCAGCGTGACGACTGAACGGTCGACGCGGTCATCGACGGCGACGAGGCCATCGCGGATTTCCTGCGCGAGGAATTCCGCGAGACGGGGTTTCGCCGCCTGCGTCACGACGAGAGGACGCTGCGCGCCCGCGCGGATCGAGGCGAGCGTGCCGAACGCGGGATCGGAGAGGCGTCCGAGCTGGAAGCTCATCGCGAGCCACGCCAGCGCGAGCACGAGCAGCGCGAACGCGCCGACGACCCAAACCGGCAGCACGTCGGTCGTGCGCCGCCGCGCCGTCGGCACGCCTTGCCAGTGCGGCGACAGCGCGCGCTCCGGTTCGCCGCGCTCCTTGCGGATCAGTTGATACAGCCGCGCGCGGATCGCGTCGAGCGTCTGCCGGCCTTGCGCCGCCACGCGGTAACGTCCCTCGAAGCCGAGCGCGAGCACCATGCTCGCCAGTTCCAGCAGATGCAGATGTTGCGCGGGCTTCTGCGCGAGCCGCGCGAGCAGTTGAAAGACCTTCTCGCCGCCCCACGCCTCGTTGTGAAACGTCACGAGCAGGCTTTGCCGCGCCCAGACGCCCGCGCCCCACGGCGTGCCCGACGCGGCTTCGTCGAGCATCGTGCAGACGATGTAGCGCGCCGCCGTCACCTGTTCCGCCGGGATGCCGTTGGTGCGCGCCTCGTCCTCGAAGCGGCGCACGCCCGCGGCGAGCGCGTCGCGCAGCGCGGCGGGATCGGCGCACGCGCTCATCGTGCGGATGCGCGCGGCGAGCTGCAACAGCGGCGCGCACGCGGCGACCAGCGGATTCACCGCGCCGCCCGTCGCGAAGGCGGCGTCGAACGCGCGCTGCCCGGAGGCCGCCGCGCCGCTCGCCGAGAACGGTCCCTGCGTGCTTCCGCCGCCCGCGCGGCGCCGCCGCGCGCCGGGGTTGGGCTTGATCATCGTCTGATCGGATTCGAATCCGGCGAAGGGATCGTCGTCGTTCGTCATGTTCGTCGATGACCTCGCTCAATGACGGATCGCCCAGAATTCGAGTTCGAGCGCCGGAAACTCGCCAGCGATGTACATCGCCAGGTTGCCGGTCTGCTCCAGCTCCTTCCACAGCTCGCCGCCGCGATCCAGCTCGAAATAGGAAAAGCCCGCGTGAAACGGAATCTGCCGCGGCGCGACCGGCATCGCGCGCAGGCCGATGCCCGGCAGCGCGAGATTGACGAGATCGCGCAGCTTTTCAGCGGGCGCGATCTTCACCTGCGTCGGAAAGCGCGTGCGCAGCGCTTCGCCCGGCATCTGCGCGTTCGCGGCGAGCACGAAGCCGGCGCTCTTCACGAGCTCCAGATCGTTGATGAGCGCGACGCGCACGCCGGGCTTGCGGCTTTGCAGCTCGATCGCGACGGCGTCGGGTTCGCGCACGATGCCGATCAGTTGCCGCACGTCGCGCATGAGCGGCTCGAACGAAGTCGCGACATCGTCATGGCGATACGGCGCATACGCGAGCACGCGGCGGCGCTCGTCGAACGCGGCGAGATCGCCGGCGAGCGCGAGCGTCGTCTGATACAGGCGTTCGGGATGCAGCAGCGGCACTTGCAACAGATGCGCGTACTGCGGCTCGAAGCGATTGAGCGTTTGCAGCAGCAGAAAATCGGCGATCTCCGCGACGCCGCCGCGCCCCGGATTCGCGAGGCGGCTCGCCAGGCGGTCCGCATGTTGATGCACGAGGCCGGCGAGTTCCTGCGCATAGCCGAAGAGACGCGGGTCGGCGTGCGCGTGGAGCATCGGCGGGATGTAGCCGGGATCGAGCACGACGCGGTTGTCGGCGCGCCGTTCCAGCACGCGCGCAAGCCCGATGGTCGCGAAGGCGTCGGTCGCGTCGCGCGCGAGCATGAGCCGCACGTTCGGCGCGCCGACGCGAATCTGCGCGACGCGGTCCGTGCTCGTCGTTATATCGGCGACGGAAGTATCCGTCGTGCGAAAGCGCAATCCGTCGATGCGGCCATCGGCAGCGCCATCGGCGTCGAATTCCTTTGCGCCCGCGCGCGCGAGCGGCAGCGCAAGCAACACGAGCTCGTCGCGCGTGCCGGCGGGAATGTCGAGCGGCGGCGGCGCGGGGAAGTCGTCGGGAAAGGAGAACGCGGTGCCGTCGGGCAGCACGCCGAACGCCGACGCAAGCGCGATCTTGCCGAGCCCGAGCGCGATTTCGTCGAGCATCACGGCGGCCCAGCCCCACGACCACGCCTCGGTCGCGCGCGCGTGCGAGCGCACGAGATGCTCGATGAAGCGGTCGTGCTGCTGGAAGTGCTGGGGTTCGAGGAACAGGCCCTCGGACCAGATCATGCGTTGGTGCCAGGTCATGGTGCCTCGTATGGGCTTGGGCTCGATGCTCAAAGAACGATTCAGCGCGGCGGATTTGCAAACCGGCGCGCGCTGTCACTTCTTCTTGCCCGATGGCGGCGGCGCGGGCTGCGCGGCGATCGATACGTCGGCGGCGTCGATACGCACGTTCATCAGCGTCGTCTGGTTCGGCGGCACCGGCGCGCTCGCCCGCCAGCGCGATCGCTCGATGTCGCGATACGCCGCCACGACCGCGACGAACTTCGTGCCGGGCTGCACCGTCTGCTCGACGCTGCGGCTGTCGCCGGGCCGCAGCACGTATTCGTTCTTCGCGTTGAGATCGCCGCCGAGCGTCGCCTGCTCTTTGCCGTAGAGCGTGAAGAAGTCGGCGCTGTCGAAGGCGGCCGTCGTCTTCAGCTCGTACACGCGCACGACGACCGGCGACGGGCGGCCCGCGTGATCGGGATTCGCGCCATCCAGCGCGCTCACGCTGATACGCACGACCGTCGGCGCGGGCGGCGGCGGCGGCGACTTGCAGGCGCTCGCCGCGAGCGCGCAAAAGAGCAGTGCGCAAAGACGCGGACGCGGGTTCTCCATCATCGGATCGTGTGACTTCGCAAGTGGCTTCGGACACCACAACAGACGAACGAAAACGCCGCGCTTTTCAAATCGCTCGCGGTGTTTCGTCTAGTGAGGGCACCGCGCTGGCGCTTCGCCGGTAGCGCCAGTGCGAAGCGGCGGTCATCGAGGAGGGCGTTCGTGAAACCGATCGGGCGGACATGCGCGGGGCTCGCGCTCTTTGCAATGCTTAGCGTCTGCGCGCAGACGGCGCAGAAGGCACATGCGGCCACGGCGGATCAGGCGCTCACGCCGGCCGCGCGTCAGGCCGAAGCCCGCGTGCGCGACGCGGAAACCATCGCGACGCTGTCGCAGGAAGGGCGGCTCCTGCTCGCGCGGGATCAGGTGAAGCTCGACGGCTACGCGTATTGCAGCATGTCGGTGGCGGCGGCCGAGCGCGGCGATTTCCGCGAGAGCATCGAGGCGGCGTCGCGGGCGCTCGTCGTCGCGCGGGAGACGGACAACGCCCATCTCGCCGCGCTGTCGCGGCGCGATCTCGCCATCGCGTACAGCTATGCGGGCGATCTCGACGATGCCGAACGCTACGCGAAGGAAGCCATCGCGGCGGGCGGGAAGAATCCGGAGCAGGTGCTCGCGCCCGCGCACAAGATCCTCGGCGATATCGCGGCGCGGCGCGGCGATCCGTCGGCGGCGCTCGGGGAATATCGCGCGGCGCTCGCGACGGCGTCGGCGCGCTATCGGCCGATGGTGCTCCTCTCGATCACCAACGCGCAGATCGCGACCGGCGACGCGGCGGGCGCGCGCGCCACGTTCGAAGAAACGTCCGGCGTGAAGGACACGTTGCTTGCGCCGTTGCGCAGGCGCATCGAAGGCAATCTGCTGCTCGCGGAGCACAAGCCGCAGGCGGCGCTCGAAGCGTTTTCCGCAAGCGCCACAAAAGGCGGCTCGGACGCGAGCTACGACAACCTGTGGGCGCACGAGGGCATGGGCCGCGCGTATCTCGCGCTCGGCGACCGCGGCAAGGCGCGCGAAGCCTGGCTCGCCGCGCTCGACGATTCGGAAACGATCCGCGCGCGCTTTCGCAGCGACGAGTTCAAGACCGGCCTGTTCTCCGATACGCAGACGGTCTTCGAGGAAACGATCGCGCTCGTCGTCGAGGACGGCGACTACAAGCAGGCGTGGGCGCTTTCCGAGAGAAGCCGCAGTCGCGCGCTGCTCGATGTCGTGCGCAACCGGCTCGCGACGAACGTCGATGAAACGCAACTGAACGGCCGCGCGCTCTCGCTCGACGACGTGACGAGCGCGCTGAATACCGGCGAGGCGATCGTCGAATATCACGGCCTGCCCGACAAGCTGATCGCGTGGGTCGTGCGCCGCGACGGCATTCAGGGCTTCACGCTGCCGGTTCCGCGAAAGGACATGACGCTCGCCGTCGGCGATTTCCGCACGTCGATCATCCGCGGACGTCCGCAGGCGCTGACCTACGGCGCGAAGCTCGATGCGCTCCTGATCCAGCCGCTCGGCTTGCGGCCGAACGAACGGATCGTCATCGTGCCGAACGGCTCGCTGCATTACATGCCGTTTCAGGCGCTGAGGAACGCGCAAGGGTTTCTGATCCAGCGGCATGCGCTTGCGCTCGCGCCATCGGCGAGCATCGCGGTGCAGCTCGTGCGGCGGCAGCAGCGCATCGCGAGCAATCTCGTCGCGTTCGGCAATCCGCGCATCTCGCCGGAATTCGATCTGCCCGGCGCGGAAGCCGAAGTCCGCGCGATCGGACCGCTCTTCGCGCAGCGCGAGACCTTTCTGCAAGGCGACGTCACGCGCAAGACCTTCAGCGACAACGCGCCCGAGGGCCGCATCGTGCATGTGGCGACGCATGCGCAGGCCGACACCATCGATCCGCTGCATTCGCGCGTGCTGCTCGCGCCCGCGAAACAGCCCGCCGACGGCCCCGACCCGATGCTCGCGCAGGACATCTACAACCTGAAGTTCGATTCGGTCGCGCTCGTCACGTTGTCGGCGTGCGAGACGGCGCTCGGGCGCATCGAGCGCGGCGACGAAATCATGGGCTTCACGCGGGCGTTCTTCTATGCGGGCGCGTCGGCATTGCTCGTGTCGATGTGGCCCGTTTCGGACGAATCGACCGCGCTCACCATGCGCACGTTCTACGGCGCGCTCACGAAGGGCGAGGAAGCCATCGACGCGATGCGCGACGCGCAGCTAGCCGTGCTCGCCGACGGCAAGTTCGCTCATCCGTTCTACTGGGCGCCTTTCGATCTGATGGGCAACTGGCGGCTCTCGGTCGCGCGCTGAAAGACGTTTTCCGATCACCGGTGAGGATTGCAGAAGTGAACCAAGCTACGAAATCCCCATGCTTTTCCTCACGTTCGAAAGCGCGTGCGGCGGGCGTCGGCATCGTCTGTGCAAGCGCGTTCTCCGCGTGGGCGCAGCAGGTGCCGATGCCGGGCACGGCGCAAGTGCCGAGCGCGGGCACGCTGCTCAACGAGCAGCCGCGTCCGTCGACGTCCGCGCCGCCGCCGGGCGGTTCGAGCGCGCTGCCCGCGCCGCCGGCCGCCGCGCCGGAAGTGCCGGACGGCAAGAAGTTCACGCTGAAGAGCATTCGTTTCGCGGGCAACGAAACGCTGCCCTCGGACACGCTGCTCGCGCTCGTTTCCGACAGGATCGGCCAGGAAGTGTCGATCAACGATCTGAACGCCATGAGCACGAAGGTCGCGCAGGCGTATCGCGAGCGCGGCTATCCGCTCGCGCAGGTCGTGATTCCGCCGCAGGACGTGACGAACGGCGACGTCACGTTCACCGTGCTCGAAGGCAAGATCGGCCGCGTGCGGCTGACGATGGCGCCCGGCGCGCCCGTCAAGGAATCGATGGTGCGCGCGCGGCTCGCCGCGATCGAGCCCGGCAAGCCGCTGCGGCAAAACGAACTCGAACGCACGATGCTCCTGCTGTCGGACCTGCCCGGCATTCGCGTGAGCTCGGCGCTGGAAACGGGCAGCGCGCCCGGCACCGTCGATCTGAACGTGACGGTCGAGCCGACGCGCCGCTGGAACTTCGCGGTTTCCGTCGACGACTACGGCGCGGCGCCCGCCGGGCGCTGGCGGCTCGGCGCGGTGGGACGGCTCGCGTCGCCGTTCGGCATCGGCGACAACCTCGACATCAACCTGCTCGCGGCCGAGCGCGCCGATACCGTCTACGGACGCATCGGCTACGACGCGCCCGTCGATGCGAGCGGCACGCGCGTCGGCATCGCGTATTCGCATCTGTATTACTACCTCGGCGAGCAGTTCTCCTCGCTGAACGCGCATGGCGATGCGGATGTCGTCACCGCGTCGGTGTCGCATCCGCTGATCCGCTCGCGCAGCCAGAACCTGCTGTTGCGCGGCGCGCTCGAATACCGCTCGCTCACCGACAAGATCGACAGCGTCAGCTTCGACAATCCGCAGAAGCTGTATGTGGCGAGCGTCGGGCTGTCGTACGAGAGCCGCGACAGCTTTCTCGGCGGCGGCTTCAACAGCGCGGACGTGCAACTGGCGTTCGCGCATCTGAACATCGATTCGGCGCTCGCCGAGGCCATCGATCAGGGACCGTTCGGGCGCAACACGCAAGGCAACAGCGTGCGCCTCACGATGCAGGCCAATCGCCTGAACGCGATCACGCGCAATACGAGCTTTTTCATCGGCGTGTCGGGGCAATGGGCGAACCAGAACCTCGACAGCTCGTCGCGCATCACGCTCGGCGGGCCGCGTGCGGTGCGCGCGTATTCGCCGTCGGAATCCGTCGTCGATGAAGGGCTGATCGCCACGGCCCAGCTTCGCTATGCGGTGATTCCGTCGCTCACGCTGTCGACGTTTTTCGATATCGGCGTGGGCCGCTACAACGCGCGCTCGATTCCCGGACAGGGCGCGAACACCGTGACGCGCAGCGGCGTGGGTCTCGGCGCGTTCTGGAGCGGGCCGTACGGCATCACCGTGGATGCGAGCGTAGCCTGGCGCACGACCCGCGCCGACACCACCGGCGACGACAAGGTGCCGCGCGTCTACGTGCAGGTATCCAAATCGTTCTAGCGCGGAAACAGGAAACGAGGAGTTCGACATGAGCGACATCACCTGCCTACGGACCCGCAGGCATCGCCGGGAATGGGAGCGCGCGATCAGGCGTTTCGCCAGACGCGCCGCCCGTCACATGGGCGCCGATGTGAGGGTATCCGCGCTGTTGCCGCTCCTCGTGGTCGTCGCGGCGCCGGGCGCGTTCGCGTTGCCGGTCGGCGAGCAGGTTCAGGCGGGCAGCGTGACGGTCAACCGGCCAAACGCGACGTCGATGACGATCACGCAAGGCTCGCAGAAGGGCATCGTGAACTGGAACGGGTTTTCGATCGCGGGCAACGAGCGCGTCGATATTTCGCAGCCGTCGGCGCAGGCGGTGCTGCTCAATCGCGTCGTCGGCAATGAAGTCAGCCGCATCGCGGGGCAGCTCAACGCGAACGGGCAAGTGTTTCTCGTGAATCCGGCGGGCGTCGTGTTCGCGCGCGGGGCATCGGTGAATGTGGGATCGCTCGTCGCATCGACGCTCGGCATTTCGAACGACGCGTTTCTCGCGGGCAAATATCACTTCGCGCAGGGCGGCGCGGCGGCCGGCAAGGTGTCGAACCAAGGATCGATCACGGCCGCGACCGGCGGCGCGGTCGCGTTGCTCGGCGCGCAGGTCGACAACAGCGGACTCGTCAGCGCGACGCTCGGCAAGATCGCGATCGGCGCGGGCAGCGACATCACGCTCGATTTCGCGGGCGACGGCCTCACGATGCTGAAGGTGAACGACAAGGTCGCGAACGCGCTCATCGGCAATTCGGGGACGCTGCAGGCGGACGGCGGACAGATCGTGATGTCGGCGCGCGCCGCCGACGACGCCGCGGCGAGCGTGCTCAACCAGACGGGCACGGTGCGCGCGAGGAGCGTCGAGTCGCGCAACGGGCGCATCGTGCTCGATGGCGGATCGGCGGGCGAGACGGATATCGGCGGCAGCGTCGATGTCAGCGCGCCCGATTCGGGCAAGGGCGGACAGGTCGACGTGACCGGCTACCACGTCGCGGTGAGCGACGGTGCGCGTGTCGACGCGAGCGGCGCGGGCGGCGGCGGCCGCGTGCGTGTGGGCGGCGGCGCGGCGGGCAAGGCGCCGGACATCGTCAACGCCGATGCGCTCTGGATGAGCCCGAACGCGCACGTCATGGCCGATGCGCTCCTCGCGGGCGACGGCGGCAACATCGTCATGTTCGGGACGGAAGCGGCGCGCGTGTACGGCGAGCTTTCCGCGAAGGGCGGGCCGGGCGGCGGCAACGGCGGGCTCGTCGAGACGTCGGGCAAGTATCTGGCGACGGACGGTGCGCGGATTCACGTCGAGGCGCTGCGCGGGCACGGCGGGCAATGGCTGCTCGATCCGTCGAGCATCGAAATCGTCAATACGGCGCCGTCGAGCGTGAGCACGGGCCCCACCGACAGCACGTCATGCTGCTCGCTTCAGGCGCTCAGCACGAGCCTGGGTCCGGCTCTTTCCACGACGACGAATCCGGTGACGTTCACGCCGGGCGCGGGCGACAGCTACGTGCTCGCGTCGGACATCACGTCGCAACTGAACCGGGGCGCGTCGGTGACGATCTCGACCAGCAAGGACGGCGGAGGCGAATACAACGGCGACATCACGATGCTGAAAGGGACGAGCATCACAAAGACCGCCGCCGACAACGAAGGCACGCTCACGCTGAGCGCCAACGGCTCCATCACCGTGCTCGGAACCATCGGCGGCGCGGCGGGCGACCAGCGGCCGGCGGGCAAGCTGAACGTCGTGCTCGACGCGAACACGGGCGCCTCGGGGCAAAGCAACATTCTGCTTTCCGGCGCGTCGATCAGCACGAATGGCGGTTATCTGGCCATCGGCGTGCCGCAAAGCGTTGCCGGGACGCCCGCGGCCGCGAAGCGCTTCGACGGCGCGGCGGTCGGCATCATCGACTCCAGGATCGACACGACCGTGCCGCAAGGCCCGACCGGTCTCGCGAGCGGCTCGGTGACGATCAACGGGCAAGGCACGCTCAAGGTTCCGGACACGATTTTCGGGATCAGCGACACGGACGTGGGCCTAACGAAGAACCAGGCCTATGCGCCCGTCACCATCAGCAGTTCGAGCATCGCCACTTCGGTCAGCGACATTTCCGTGTCGGGGCAGGCCGGCGGCGACTTCGGGGCGCCGGCGGGCGTCGCCATCGGCGGGACATCGAGCCTGCGCACGTCGTCGGGCAACATCAGCATCACAGGCAGCGCGCCGACCACCAAGGAACGCGTGCAGACGTTTACCGACATATACGGCGTCGCGCTTCGTCCGGCATCGCTCAGTCCGTCGACGGCGCTATTGAGTACCACGACGGGCAACATTTCCATCACCGGTACGGGACCGGCGATGGATAGCGCGGTCAGCTCGGTGAGCGGCGGCGGCGTTCTGATCGCGCCGACGGCACGCCTCGACCAGAGCACCACGGTCATACGGACCGGGTCGGGAAACGTGAACATCATCGGCAACGGGATGTCGGTCGGCACCGCGTTCGGCGGCGTGAGCGGCGCGGGCCTGATGTTGCGGCCGGAATTCCTCGGCTCGGGCGTCGGTCCGCTCGTGCATACCGGCTCGGGCAACGTCTCGATTTCGGCCTCCGCGACCACGATCGCGAACCTGACCGGGGGAACGCTGTCCGGCTCGGGCGTGAGCATCGCGGCGGACGGGGGCCAAGGCTTTCCCTTCAGCCCGTCCGTCGTTTCGGACGCCGGCAATATCTTCGTTACGGGCAACGGGGCGAGCGTCACGGGAACCGTGAGCGGCGGAACGGTTGGCGGCTCGGGCATCGCCATCGGCGGATCGTCGGTCGCGCTGAGCACAGGCGGCGCGGGCAGCATCACGCTCAACGGCAACGGGCCGAAGGTGCAGGCGCTCAACACCGGATCGGTGTCGGGTTCCGGCGTGAGCATGGTGGCGGCGTCCGTCTCCACGAACATCAACTCGATCAGCACGGCGAACGCACCGCTCGTGCAGACGCAGACGGGCCGCATTTCGATCGACGGCAAGGGGCCCGCCGTGCAGACCGTGGCCTCGCTTTCGACTTCGACCTCGGTGTCGACCGGCATCGGCAGCGTGACCGGCGACGGCGTGAGCCTGCTGCGGGCTTCGCTCAGCACGAGCGCTGGCGGGATCGTTCCGGTGATTTTGTCCGCGAGCGGCGACGTCGATGTTCACGGCACCGGGGCGGTCGTGCAGCGTTCGCCCGGGCGTGTCGGGGGCAACGGCGTGCGGATCATCGGCACGTCGCTCGGCACCGGCGGCGCGATGAGCATTACGGGAACGGGCGCGACGGCCGGCGGCGGCAGCGCCGCGGTCGCGGGCGCGGGTGTGTACGCGCAGAACGCGCGGATCTCATCGACCGGCGCGGACGTGTCGATCACCGGCACGTCGGCGAACGGCAAGCGGCGCTACGTTCCGGCGATCGAGGGCAACGAAGAACCGGTTCATTTCGACGGCGTGCATCTCGAAGCATCGGATGTCGCGGCAAGCGGCGGCAGACTGTCGATTCGCGGCACCGCGCCCGATGGCATCGCCGCCTACGGCGTGTTCGTGGCGGGCATGAGCCCGGCGCTCGGCTTGCACGCCGACGGCGCGGTCACGATCTACGGTCTGGGCAGCGGCGCGGACGGCGTGGCGCTGGCAGGCACGTCGTCGTCGAATCGCGGCGTCGTCGGCTCGGCGAACGGTTCGATCGATATTCGCGGCGGCACCAACGGCCAGCTCGACGCGAACGGCGCGCATGGCAAAGGCGTATCGCTCGCCGATGTGACGCTGCAGGCCAACGCGCCCGCGCAGACGGTGTCGGTCACGGCATCGACACCCGCCGACGCCGCCACCGCGCTGTATATGAACCGGGCGACGCTCTCGGCGGGCGACCACGGCACGATCGTCGTGCGGGCGTCGAACTCGGGCAAATACGGCTTCGTGTTCGACGATTCCGGCAGCACGTTCTCGTCGCGCTTCGGCACGGTCGTGTTCGTGCCCGGCAAGGTCGGCGCGGACTTCGACATCGTCGGCGACAACGCGCAGGCGATCAACGTGCTCGGCGCAAGCAGCGGCCTCAGCATCGGACCGTCGATGCTCGGCGCGATCGCGTCGAACATCGCGACGGTCGTCATCGGCTCGTCGACCCAGACCGGGAAGATCACGGTCAGCCTGCCGCAAGGCTTCGCGCACGACCTCACGCTGCAGAACACGGGCGCGGGCAGCCAGGGCATCGATCTGCCTTCGGGCGCCGCGATGCCGGACAGGACGCTCGCGCTCGATTCGTCCGGTCGCGTCACCGATCCGGGCGGCATAAAAGCGCAGACGCTTTTGCTCGCGGGCGGCGGCGACTTCGATCTCGCCGACGCGGGCAACGACGTCAAAGTGCTCGCGCTGTCGGGCGCGCATGACGTGCGGTTTGCGACGGCGGGCGGCTTCACGATCGGCACGGCGAGCGCCAATGGTTTCGACGGCGCGACGGGCAACCTCGCCAGAATCGGCGGATCGCAGCCGAACGTCACCGGCAACCTGACCGCGATTTCCGATGGCGGCGCGATCGCGATCGGAACACCCGGCACGCCCGGCGCGCCGACGCACCTGAGCGCGGGCGGCAGCATCGACCTCGTGATGGAGCGCGGCGTCTTCGACAACGCGTCGGGCGGCACGATCGGCGCGGGCAACGCGTGGCGCATCTGGGCGGCGACGCGCAACGGCGAGAACCGCAACGGCGTCGATCCGGGCGGCGCGCTGCCGAACTTCTACGGCTGCGTCTACGGCGGATTCTGTAGCTGGAACGGGCAGCCGTCGCAGAGCGTCGTGCCGGCGGACGGCAACCACTTCGTCTACGCCGACCGGCCGACGGTCACCGTCACCATCGGCAGTCAAACGCGCGAGCAAGGCGGAGCGAACGGCGCGTTCGGTTTCGACGTCAGCGGTCTGCTCGCCGGCGATCGGCGCAGCACGTCCGTCGTCGCGGGACGGCTCGGCTCGTCCGCGACGACGATATCGGCGGCGGGCGTGTATGGCATCGACGGCACGTTTTCGTCGCCGGTTGGCTACAACGTCGTCGTGGAGCCGGGCACGCTGACCGTCACGCCGATGCAGCTTCAGGGCGCCGTTTTCAACACCAGCGGACTTCAGCCGCTTTTCACGGCGCAGGAACAGAGCTTCGTCTACGAGAGCAATCTGGGCGCGGTCAACATCTGCGTCGGCACGAACGAGCCGATCCTCGCGCTGCAACAGCCCGAAGGCGACGCCGACGCGCTCGCGGCGGAATGGAAGCGCGTGCGCTCGCGGCCGAATCTGAACAACTGTCTGGTCGTGAACGGACAGCACGGCTGCGGCGAGTTTTGAGGAACCGCGATGATCGACATCGAACCGCTCCTCGCGCCGACAGAAACGATGCCGCCCGCAGGCATCGATCTGGAATACGACGCGGCGTTTCTCGAATTCGAAGCGCTCGCGCGCGGCATGCCGCAGCGTCAGTTCGACGTGCTCGTCGAGCCGCCGCCGTGGAACGACGTGCTGGAGCAGGGCGACGCGCTGCTCGCGCGCTCGAAGGATGTGCGCGTGGCGATTGCGTGGACGCGCGCGGCGGCGCATGTCCACGGACTCGCGGGCTTTCATGCGGGTTTGCGCCTGCTGACGGGCCTCGTCGAGCGCTATTGGGACGGCCTCTTCCCGCCGCTCGATCACGATGACGACAACGATGCCGTATTGCGCATCAACGCGCTTGCGCCGCTCGCCGATGCCTACACGCCGTTCGCGGAAGCCGAGACCTTGCTGCACGATCTGCGCGAATGCGAAGTGTGTCGCGTGCATGGCGAGCGGCTCGCCGTGCGCGACATTCTGGTGGCGCAGGGCAGGCTCGCGCCGGAGGAAGGCGCGAACGCCTCGACGCCGGCGCGCGTGGAAGGCATGCTCGCCGATGCCGTGGCGCAGGATGCCGAGCTTCTCGCGAATGGGCTCGATCTGCCGCGCGCCGTGCAGACGCTGTGCGCTTGCCTGACGGAGAAGCTCGGCGCGGAACGCGCGCCTTCGATGACCGCGCTGACGATCGCGACGCGTCACGTCGCCGCGCAGTTTCGCGCGTTCGCTTCGACGGACGCGCCCGAAGCATCCGCCGACATCACGAAGATGAAAGAAGCGCCGACGCTTCGTCGCGCGATTGCTCGCCCCGGCGACATCGCGACGCGCGACGATGCGCTCGCCGCGCTCGACGCGGTGTGCGCGTTTCTCGAACGCACCGAGCCGACCAATCCCGCGCCGCTGTTGATCCGCCGCGCGCGCGGATTGATGGGCAAGGATTTTCTCGCGGTGATGCAGGATCTCGCGCCCGACAGCCTCGCGCAGATTCATCTGATCGCGGGGACGAGGCCGCAGTGAGCGCGGGTTCTCGAATCGAGTCTTCAATCCGGCCACAACTCGTTCGTTTTAATTGCGTGGCTCATGCCCACTCGAAGGAGACGTCATGGCAACCAGCAGTCAGAAATTCATCGGGCGCAATCGTGCGCCGCGCGTGCAGATCGAATACGACGTCGAAACTTATGGCAGCGAGAAGAAGATTCAGCTTCCGTTCGTGATGGGCGTGATGGCCGATCTCTCCGGCAAGCCCGCCGAAGCGCTGCCGCCCGTCGATCAGCGCAAGTTCCAGGAGATCGACATCGACAACTTCGACAGCCGCATGAAGGCGATGCATCCGCGCGTCGCGTTTCAGGTGCCGAACAAGCTGACGGGCGAGGGCAACATCAGCGTCGATATCACGTTCGAGAACATGGACGATTTTTCGCCCGCGGCCGTCGCGCGCAAGGTCGATGCGCTCGCGAAGTTGCTCGAAGCGCGCACGCAGCTCGCGAATCTCGTCATCTTCATGGACGGCAAGAACGGCGCGGAAGAACTGATCGCGCGCGTGCTCGACGATCCCGCGCTGCTCAAGACGCTCGCCACGGCTGCGCCATCCGCGGCTGCTGCAGCCGAATGAGACCCGAGAGCCTTGAAAGGAAACGACCATGTCCGACATTCCGCAATCCGCCGAACCGCAAGCCGAAGCGCCTTCCGCGTTGCAGGGCGCGCTGCTCGAAGGCGACGATCTCGCCGCGCTGCTCAACCGTGAGTTCCGTCCGAAGAGCGACGAAGCCAAGAGCGCCGTGCAGACGGCCGTGCAGACGCTCGCGCAGCAGGCGCTTTCGCAGACGAAGCTCGTTTCCGGCGATGCGATCCGCTCGATTCAGGCGATGATCGCCGAGATCGACGCGAAGCTCACCGAGCAGGTCAACGAAGTCATGCATCACGCGGACTTCCAGAAGCTCGAGGGTTCGTGGCGCGGGCTGCACTATCTCATCAACAACACCGAAACCGACGAGATGCTCAAGATTCGCGTGATGAACATCTCGAAGAAGGATCTAGGCAAGACGCTCAAGCGCTTCAAGGGCGTCGCGTGGGATCAGAGTCCGCTTTTCAAGCAGATTTACGAGCACGAGTACGGGCAGTTGGGCGGCGAGCCGTTCGGCGCGCTGATCGGCGACTACTACTTCAACCAGACGCCGCCCGATGTCGAGATGCTCGGCGAAGTGTCGAAGATCGCGGCATCGGCGCATGCGCCGTTCATCGCCGCCGCCGATCCGAGTCTCTTGCAGATGGACTCGTGGCAGGAGCTGGCCAATCCGCGCGATCTCACCAAGATATTCGGGACACCGGAATATGCGAGCTGGAGATCGCTGCGCGCATCCGAGGATTCGCGTTACATCGGTCTCGCGATGCCGCGTTTTCTGGCGCGCGTGCCGTACGGCGCGAAGACCGAACCGGTCGATGAATTCGACTTCGAGGAAGACACCGGTTCCGCGGATCACACGAAATACACGTGGGCGAATTCCGCTTATGCGATGGCGGTGAACATCAACCGGTCGTTCAAGTTGTATAGCTGGTGCTCGCGGATTCGCGGCGTGGAATCGGGCGGCGCGGTCGAAGGTTTGCCGGTGCACAGTTTTCCGACCGACGACGGCGGCGTCGATATGAAATGCCCGACCGAGATCGCCATTTCAGACCGGCGTGAGGCGGAACTGGCGAAGAACGGCTTCATGCCGCTGATTCATCGCAAGAACTCGGATTTCGCGGCGTTCATCGGCGCGCAGTCGCTGCAAAAGCCGTTCGAGTATGAAGATCCGGACGCGACCGCGAATGCCGCGCTTGCCGCGCGGTTGCCGTATCTCTTTGCTTGCAACCGCTTTGCGCATTATCTGAAGTGCATCGTGCGCGACAAGATCGGCACGTTCAAGGAACGCTCGGATATGGAGATCTGGCTCAACAAGTGGATCACGCAGTACGTCGATGGCGATCCGGCGAATTCGTCCGAGCACACGAAGGCGCAAAAGCCGCTCGCGGCCGCGGAGGTCAAAGTGCAGGAAGTGCCGGGCGCGCCGGGGTATTACACGTCGCAGTTCTTTTTGCGGCCGCATTATCAGTTGGAAGGGCTGACGGTGTCGCTCAGGCTGGTTTCGAGGTTGCCTTCGGCGAAGCAGGCGGCTTGATGCGTGGTTGGTTGGATGATGCCCGCGATGGTTACGTCGCGGGCATTTGCATCACCGTCACCTGCGAAGCATCCCCCACCCAAACCGCGCTGGCACTAAAGTTATCGTGCCCCGGCCGCGCGGCCTCACGCAGATGCGCCACCATCAGATCCAGCCACGCTTGAGGCGTCCGAGCGCGCCCGATCGCATCGATCATCACCGACTCGTCGAGATACTCCCAAAACCCATCGGTGCAAAGCAGAAAGGCGTCGCCCTCCGCGATGAGAAACGGCTCATCCGACGCCGCGATCGACAGATCATCCGCCGTTCCGAGCGCCGAAAACAGCACGTTACGGCGCGGATGCGTTCGCACGTCGCGGCTCTCCAGCAGATTCGCATCGATCATGCTCTGCACGAGACTGTGATCCTGCGTTTGCACAACCGTCGCGCCGCGCCGGAAGCAGTAAAGCCGCGTGTCGCCGCAATGCGCCCACGCCGCGATGCCCGTGCTTTCGTCGATGCCGAGCAGCACCGCCGTCGAACGCATCTGCGAAAGATCGCGGTCGTGCTCCTGCGCATCGATGATCGCGTCGTTCGCGCGCAGCAGCACGCGCAACAGGTTCGGCCCGGTCAGCGCGACGCCCGCCGATGCCACGCGCGTCAATTCCGCGAGCACGGTATCGACCGCGATGCGCGATGCCGCATCGCCGCCGCCGTGACCGCCCGCGCCGTCCGCGACCACGCTCGCAAAGAGCGCCGCATGCCGCCACGTCGCCAGCGCGTCCTCGTTGCGCGACCGGCCGCCCACATCGCTCACGCTCGCGGTTTGCAATTGCATGTCGTGTCTCTCGTTACCGGCGTTGTTTAAGCTCGTCGATCTGCGCCTCGTAGGCGGCGACGAACGCTCGGCCGAACAGCGTATGGAAATCTTCGGTGGCTTCGCGCGAAAGCTGGCCGTACATCTCGATGAAAAGATCCCAGCAGCGCGCGCGGCGATTCAATCCCGGCAGCACGCCGTCGAGCAGCGAGCGCCCGGACAGCCGCGCCTCGATGCGCTGCGGCTCGAAGCGCTCGAACACGCCGTCGAGCGCCGCGCGCATCCCCGCGACCATGCCGACCTGATGCGCCCGCAGATCGGCGTACGCATCGTCGAGGGCGGCGGCGGGCGGCATGAAGCCGCGCATCTGCGGATTGAGCAGATGCATGAGCGCGGCCTCCACGTTCGGCGAAAACTTGAGCGGATTGTTGTCCGACGCTTCGATCATCGTCGCGCCCGTTCGCATCTCGCGCTTGAGCGCGGCGCGCGCGGCGAGCAGTTCGAGCGTGCCGCGCGCCGCTTCGCGCAGCAGCTCGCCGAGAAGCTGCATCAGCGCGGGCGTCAGCGCATCGATACGCACGCCGTGCGTGTTCAGCCCGCGCAGGAAGGCATCGACGAGCGCGCGATCGTCGGCGAGCTCCGCTTTCGATGCAACCGCTGACGGCGTCGGCGCCGATCGCGGACGCGGCGGCGTGAACGCGCTGTGCAGTTCCGATCCGGCGTCCGGCCGCGTCGCGGGCGTCCCGGCGGGGCGCGCCGCGGCCGTCAGGCTGGCGAACGGATCGGCATCGTGCGCGGTGTTGGGCTGCGCAAGCGGTTCGACGAGCGGATCGGTGATCGACGCTCCGTCGGACGACGCGCCCGGCGCGAGGTCGAACAACTCGTCGATCGAGCGTTTGCCCGCCGGATCGTCGAAGCCGAAGTCGAAGTGTTCGGCAGCTTTCGGCTTCGGCGTGTGGAGGTTGGCGTCGAAATCGCCAGGCGCCGACGAACCCGCGTCGAACAATCCCGCGAACGGATCGTCCGATGGCGCGTTGGCCGTGACCGTATCGTCATCGACGCCGATATCCGCGCGCAGCTCATAGCCGCCGATCTGCACTTCGTCGCCGTGCGCGAGCGCGACTTCCTGGCCCGGATCGAGCGGCGCGCCGTTGACGAGCGCCGGATTGCTGCCGCGGTCGATCAGCAGAAAGCGCCCGTCGCGCCACTCGATCTGCACATGCAGACGCGAGACCGTGCGCTCGGCGTCATCGAGCACGAGCCGGTTCGTGACCGCACGCCCGACCGTGCCGCCGTCGGCATCGAAGGTCGCCGAGAGCGGCACGCGCGGCGGCTGTCCGTTGTGAAGCGTCACCGTGAGCGTGAGCATGGTTCACTCGAACGCGTAGACGAAATCGCCCGCGCTCGCCGAGAGCCGGATGTGCGCCAGCGCGCCGCCTTCGGTGAGACGCGTCAGATATTCCGTCGAGATGCGCGGCAGGACGGTGTTCGTGAGCAGCGCGTCGATCACGCGGCCGCCCGATTCGGCTTCCGTGCAGCGCGAAACGATGAGCCGCACGGCGTCGTCGTCGTACTCGAACGGAATGCCGTGATTGTCCGCGACGCGCCGCCGGATGCGTTCGAGCTGAAGCCGCACGATGTCGGCCATCATCGCGTCGGAAAGCGGGTAGTAGGGCACCGTGACGAGCCGGCCGAGCAGCGCGGCGGGAAACACGTCGAGCAGCGGGCCGCGCAACGCGCGCGCGAGTTCCTCCGGCGCGACCGCGCGCGCGGGATCGCGGCACATCGACATGATGACTTCCGAGCCGACGTTCGACGTCAGCAGGATGATCGTGTTCTTGAAGTCGATGTAACGCCCTTCGCCGTCTTCCATCCAGCCCTTGTCGAAAACCTGGAAGAAGATTTCGTGGACGTCGGGATGCGCCTTCTCCACTTCGTCGAGCAGCACGACGCTGTACGGACGGCGGCGCACCGCTTCGGTCAGGATGCCGCCCTCGCCGTAACCCACATAGCCGGGCGGCGCGCCCTTCAGCGTCGAAACCGTATGCGCTTCCTGAAACTCGCTCATGTTGATGACGATGACGTTCTGCTCGCCGCCGTAGAGCGTTTCGGCGAGCGCGAGCGCCGTTTCCGTCTTGCCGACGCCCGACGTGCCCGCGAGCAGGAACACGCCGATCGGCTTGTCGGGATTGTCGAGCCGCGCGCGCGAAGTCTGGATGCGCTTCGCGATCATCTCGAGCGCGTGGCGCTGGCCGATCACGCGGCGATCGAGCGCATCGGCGAGATTGAGCACGGCGGCCAGCTCGTTCTTCAGCATTTTGCCGACCGGAATGCCGGTCCAATCGGCGACGACGCCCGCGATCACGCCCGCGTCGACGCTCGGCAAAATCAGCGGCGCATCGGCCTGCAATTCGGCGAGACGCGATTTGAGCGACGCGAGGCGCGCGAGCTGGTCATCGCGTGAAGCGGCGTCGGCGGCTTCGCGCAACGTCGCGCGCAACGCAAGCAGTTCGTCGACGACGCGCTTTTCCTCGTTCCAGCGCGCTTCGAGCCCGCCGAGCGCATCGCGTTCGCGTGCGAGCATCGCGGCGACATCGGCTGCGCGCGTGCCGACATCGACGCCCGCATTCGCCTCCCGCGCGACGATCTGCGCCTCGACTTCGAGCGCCTCGATACGGCGTTGGCAGTCGTCGACGAGCGGCGGCGTCGCGTGCTGGCTGACGGCGACGCGCGCACACGCCGTGTCGATGAGCGACACGGCCTTGTCGGGCAACTGCCGCGCCGGAATATAGCGATGCGACAGCCGCACGGCCGCCTCGATCGCCTCGTCGAGCAACTGCACGCGATGATGCCCTTCGAGCACCGCCGCGACGCCGCGCAGCATCCGCACGGCCTTGTCCTCGTCCGGCTCCTGAACCTGCACGACCTGAAAGCGTCGCGTGAGCGCGGGATCTTTCTCGATGTGCCGCTTGTATTCGGCCCACGTCGTGGCCCCGATCGTGCGCAGATCGCCGCGCGCGAGCGCCGGTTTCAGCAGATTGGCGGCATCGCCGGTGCCGGCCGCGCCGCCCGCGCCGACGAGCGTATGCACTTCGTCGATGAAGAGAATCACCGGCTTCGGACTCGCCTGCACATCCTCGACGACCTGACGCAGACGCTGCTCGAACTCGCCCTTCATGCTCGCGCCCGCCTGCAAAAGCCCGAGATCGAGCGACAGCAGCGCGACCTCGCGCAAGGGCGGCGGCACGTCACCGCGCGCGAGCCGCTGCGCGAAGCCTTCGACCACGGCGGTCTTGCCGACGCCCGCTTCGCCCGTCAGCAGCGGATTGTTCTGCCGCCGCCGCATGAGAATATCGACGAGCTGGCGAATCTCGTCGTCGCGGCCCGTAACGGGGTCGAGCTGGCCGCGGCGCGCCTTGTCGGTGAGATCGGTCGCGTATTTGCGCAGCGCTTCCTGCTGGCCCATGGCGGCGGGCGCGGCTTGCGCATCGGCCGCGTCCGGCTGCGGCTCGGCTTCGCTTTCCTCGACCGAATCCGCGACGATGCGCGCGAAATTGTCCGACAGGTCTTCCGGCTTGATGCGCTCGAATTGCCGCGATATGCCGACGAGCACGCTGCGCAGCCGCTGCGTCTTCAGCATGCCGACGAGCACATGCCCGGTCCGCACTTTGTTCGCGCCGAACAGCAGCGTGCCGTAGACCCAGCCGCGCTCGATCGCATCGCCGATGTGCTCGGAGATGTCGGAGATCGACGTCGCGCCGCGCGGCAGGCGATCGAGCGACGCGGTCAGCTCGCGCGCAAGGGCGGCGGCGTCCACGCCGTAATGCGCGACGATGCGCTGCCAGTCGGAGTTCGGCGTCTCCAGAATCTGCATGATCCAGTGCGCCAGCTCGACATACGGATTGCCGCGCATCTTGCAGTAGACCGTCGCGCTTTCGACGGTCTTGTAGCCGAGCCTGTCGAGCTTGCCGAACAGCGCGACACGACTGATTTCCGCCATCGCCGGACTCCTTTTTTTTCGATGCGCGCGGATCGAAGGCGCGCCTCCATCCGATAAGACGGCGCAGCGGCGGCTTTTTTTCAACGTGTCCGCGTTCAGGCGAGATGCGCGTCGGCGTCGAGCGCGAGATCGGCGCAATCGGCGCGGCGCGCGGCGAGACCGAGCCACGCCGAATAGCCGAGCCGTCCGTAGCGGCCGAGCTGCGCGGTCGGCACGTCGTCGGCGGCGAGGACGAGTTGCGCGTCCCATGCAAGCTCGCCGTTCAGATGCCGGCGCACCACGGCGACGAGCGTCGGCAGCGCGGCGCCGCCCGGCAGCAGCGACTCGAACTGCGCGAGCGACAGCGGCCCGATCGCGAGGCGAAACGCGTGCTGCCGATCCCACACCGCGCGTCCCAGCACCGCGCCGCGTCCGAGTTGGGCGAAGCCCGCTGGATCGCCGGGACCGCGCATCGCCCGATGCCGCAACGCAGTGCGCTCGTCGCGTTGCAGCGTCATCCAGTGCCCGCGATACGGCTCCACGCGCACCGGCACGCGCAAGAGCGCGCTCGCGATCGCTTCGAGCACGTCGGCGGGACGCGTCTGCATGTTGGCGAGGCCCGCGAAATGCAGCTTCGCGTGATCGGAGACGGCGTCGCGATTGCGGCTGGCTTCATCCGCGAGTCCGATCAGCGCGCCCGCATAGAAGGCGAAGCGGTCGTGGCCGGGACGATCCAGCCACGCTACCGGCCGTCCCTGCGCCCACGCGCGATAGAACAGCAGCAGGAATCGATGCAGCAGCGTATCGAGCAGGCGCGCGAAAGCCGTGTCGCCGCGATGCAGCGCGCGCTCGCGGGCGAAGTCCGTCAGATGCAGCGGCAGCGGGCCGTTCGGTCCGAGATAACCGAAGAAGCGCTGTTCGAGGCGCGGCGCGCGGGCGTTCTCATCGCGTGTGAGCGCGGCGAGCGGCGCGGGCGCGAACGAAAGCGATACGTCCTGCGCGAGACGCAGCGGCTCGTCGGCGGGACGCGCGCCGCAGCCGAGACGCGGCAAGTGCGGCGTCAGTGCCTCGACGTGCCGCATCAGGCGATAGAAATCGTGCCGATGCGGCTCGGCGGCGACTGCATCGAAGAGATCGACGAGTGCGCGCGCAGGCTCGGGCAGCGCCGCCGCGCTCAGAAGATCGCTCTCGTCCCGCATCGCGGTGCCAGGCGCAGGATTTCGCCGCGCGCGCTCGTGCGCAAAGCGGTCTGCACGAACGCGTTGATCGACACGTAGCGCGCAAAAAAGCGGTCCAGCACGCAGCCGAAGAGCCACGCGCTGCCGCCCTGAAAGGCGAGATCGTCGACGAGCACGTCGATCATGAGGCCGCGACCGAACGCGATCGGACCGGGCATCGGCAGACGGCGCACGACGCCGCGCGCATCCACGGCGGCGACGCCCGCGACCTGGCTTCGCCCCGCCTGATCGGCGTCCGCGACATGCAGCATCAACAGCGCGCGCAACGCGGCGGCGGCTTCGCGCGGCCCGTTCGACACCGACAGGTAATGCAGCGACAATTGATCGATGAGCCGCCAGCTCCGCGCCGCGTCGAGATTCGCGGGCGCGGGCCGCGACGGGCCGCTCACACAGCGCACGCGGCTCACGGGCGCGGCGATGTCGAGCGAGAAATCGTCGCCGGTGGCGCTGCGCGGCATCATCAAAGGCAGATCGCGATTGGTGCAGAGCGTCGCGAACGACAGTTGCCGCAGCGAGCCGCGATACGGCGCGGCGTTGGGGTCGACGATCGATACATACGTCTCGCTGCCCACGTATTCCGTGCGCGCGCCGCTCTTGCGCCGTCCGGCGGGCACGATGCGCGGCTCGCGCTCGGTCGTGAAGTACGCGGCGTCGCCGGGGCGGTCCGCGAGAAAGTCCGCGTAGAACGGATGGAATGTCTGCTCCGCATCGTCGTTCGCGCCGTAGCCCGAGACGGCAGTGACGGAATGCACTTCGAAGTCGAGCGGATGCGTGCGGTCCGGCACGACATGAAAGCGCGCGGCGGGTTCGGTCACGAGCGCGCGATCCGCGTGCTTCGCGAAGAGATTGATCGCGGGCACGCAATCGAGCAGCACGTTGTCCTTGGTGACGATGCGTTCGAGCGACGCATCGCCGTTCGCGAGCAGAAACGTCAGTTCGATTTCGCGCGATGCGAACGACGGCAGCACATCGGCGAACCCGGCGAGGCGCGCGAATCGAAACCGCTCGGGCAGCGCGAAATACTCATGCAGCAGCCGATAACCCTGAAACGCGTTCGGCGTGACGGGCAGGAGCGCTTCGCGATCGCCGAAACCGGCGGGCGCGACGGCATCGGCGGGCAACGCGGCAAGCGCGCGGCTCGGGCGCTCGGGCGTCGATACGACGACGGCGAGCGTCCCCGACATCACGAGTTCGTACAGGCGATACGCGGTTTCGTCGCCGCCCGCGAAATGCAGGTTCAGCGCATCGAGACGCAATGCGTCGAAGGACAGGCCTTCGGGCGTCGCGAGGCGGATGCGCAGCGCGCCCTTCACGCGCGGCGCGAGCGTCTGCGTCGCGGGAATCGCGGCGAGCGGCAGGTCCTGCATCTGCGCGACATAGCGCGCGTCCGTCAGCTCGACCGGCCAGAGCGTGAGATCGGCGCCGGTGCGGAATTCGCACGGCGTCATGTGCGCGCTCGCGGCATGCCGGGCGATGAGCGCGGTGCCGCGCGGCACGGTGAAGCCATCGGCGAGATTCGGATTCGCGAGATCGGGCGCGAGACGGGCGATCAGCATCGAAGGCGTCGGGCAGGCGGCCTGCGGCAGCACGACATGCGCGAGTTGCTGCGTGAAGCGCGGAAACTCCTCTTCGATCTTCAGTTGCACGCGCGCCGCGAGAAACGCCGTGCCTTCGAGCAGACGCTCGACATAGGGATCGGCCACTTCGATGCCGCTCATGCCGAGGCGCGCGGCGATCTTCGGAAACTGCTGCGCGAACTCCGCGCCCATCTCCCGCAGATGCGCGAGCTCGGTGTTGTAGTGACGCAGAAGTCGCGGGTCCATGTGCGTGGTCGTCGTGGTCAGCGCGGGAGTTCCATCACCGTGATGCCGCCTTCTTCCAGATCGATCTGCGTGCGCAGCGCGAATTCCAGCGGCACGGGCTGCGCCCAGAGCAGGCCGCGAATCACGAGCGCGATCTGGTTGTGCATGTCGAGCACGGAACGGTCGAGCACCGGCTCGATTTCGAGCGTCGAGGGATCGATGCGCGGCTCGAAGCGCTCGATCGCCTGGCGAATCGCCTGTTCGAGCAATACCGTGTCGATGGTCGATGCGAATCGCCCCGACAAACACGGCAAGCCGTAATTGAGCACCGACGCGAACGCGTGCGGAAAGTCGTCCTCGACGATCGCATCGCCCAGATTCGTCGTGTTGAAGAGCCACGACACGTCGCGCAGCACGGCCGCGCGCAGCCCGCGATGCGACATGAAGCGCTCGCCGGGCGGATCGGCGCGCGTGGCGGGATCGTCGTCGATCAGGCGGTCGAGCAGCGTAGGCTGCAGACGGTCGGCGGCGCTGGGCTCGTTCATCGCGCGGTCCTTGCGCTCAACTCACGCGCCGCGTCGATACATCGAGCGCGAAGGTCACTTCCGCGCCGCGGCTGCCGGTCGCGGTCTGCGGCGCGCAGGTCATCGTCAGTTGTTGCGCCGACAGTTCGAAGACCTCGCAGGGCCGCGCAAGGCGCACGCTCGTGTAGATCTGATAGTTGCGGATGTACGCCTGCTCCAGCTTCATCGACAGATATTCGATCTGCACGCCGTGGTCCGTGCCCGCCGCCTTGAAGCACTTCACATGCGCAACCGCGAGCAGTTCGGCCTGCGCGCACAGCTTCGCGAGGACGGGCGAGGCCGAGTCCACCGACTTGATGACGCAAAGCGCCGTGACGCGCATGTCGTTGGCATTGAGCGCGGCGGCGTGCGGCGCGGCGTCGTAGCCTTGCGCCCAGCGCCAGCCGTGGATCTGCATCGGCGTGTCCCAGTCGCCGCGCTTGGCCGCTTCGCCCTTGACCGGCGTGTTGCTGCGCTTGGGGACGACGTGCAGGAACATGTCGTCCGATTCCGTGAGCGCGAGCAGATCGAACTGGCGCAGGGCGTCGAGCGTGAGGTGGCTGTCGGGGCGCGTATCGCTGGGTTGCATCGTGCTCATCCGGTGGACGGCGGTCTGAACACAAGACGGCGCACATCGCGCGATTTTGAAGTTCAAAAATGCGCGGTGCGTTTCGTTTTACCAGTGGATTGCACGCGCGGCGCGCAACGAAAGCCGATCACGACGGAGGATCACATGGCTACGACCGACTGTTATCTCAAGATCGATGGAATCGACGGCGAGTCGAAGCACAAGGGGGCGGAAGGGCAGATCGAAGTGCTGAGTTTCAACTGGGGCGTGACGAACGCGAGCAACCCGATGACGGGCAGCGGCAGCGGCATCGGCAAGGCGTGCCCCGGCGTGTTCCAGTTCGTGCATCAGTACGACAAGTCCGCGCCCACGCTCAAGAAGAACTGCGCGAGCGGCAAGCACATGGCGAACGCGAAACTCACCGTCAGCAAGGCGGGCGAAGGGCAGAAGGAATTTCTCACCGTCACGATGAAACAGGTCACGGTGACGAAGGTCTCGCTGATCTGCGTGCCGAATGGCCATCCGGAGCAGACGGTCGATCTGAGCTACGCGGACATCGAGTTCGAATACAAGCCGCAGGACGACAAGGGCGCGCTCGGCGGCGCCGTGAAGTTCGGCTGGGACGTGCGCAGCACCGAAGTGCGTTGATCCGTCAGGCGCTTCCCGCGCGGTCGGCCCGCGAGCGTGCTCGCTGACGCGCCAGCGGTCCGAGCAGATGGCTGATTTCGGCGACCGACAGAACCTGATCGGGGCTATCGAAATTCAGGGCGTTCATCGGCATTTGCGGCGCTTCGGCCTGCGCGGGATGTTGCACGATGCTCATTCCGCCCGCCGCCTTGATCGCCTGCAAGCCCCGCGTTCCGTCGCCGCCGCCGCCCGTCAGCACGACGCCCACGACGCGTCCGTGAAAGCACGCCGCCGCCGATTCGAAGAGCGGATCGGCCGCCGGGCGCACGTGATGGACCTTGGGACCGTCGTCGAGCGCGAGATGGCCGTCAGCCGATACCACGAGATGACGGCCCGGCGGCGCGAGATAAATGCGTCCGGGCTCGATGCTTTGTCCGTGACGCCCGTATTCCACGGTGAGCGACGTATGCCGCTGGATGCACTCGCCCAAAAGACGCGGCCCTGTCATTCCCGAATGGAGCACGATCAGAAGCGAGCCTTCATAGTCGGGATCGAGCGCACTCACGAGCCGGCATAGCGCCTTGAACCCGCCCTGCGAAGCTGCAACGACTGCAATGTCGCGTCGCACCGTCATGCTTGTCCTTGATTGTCTCTGAAGTTTTCTCCGTGGACCTAGCAAAGAAGATGCCGCGCGCCCGGATGACCGGCGACGGGCGCGCCTGTTTCAACGAACGCCGGCTTCTTCCAGCAGCCATTCCTTGAACGCGATCACGGGCGCATGGGCCGCGCTTTCCGGCCGATGCACGAGGTAGTACGCCAACTCGCAACTCTGGACGATATCGAACGGCTTGACGAGGCGGCCTTCGGCCAGATCGCGTTCGACGAGCGTCGTGCGTCCGAGCGCCACGCCGTAACCGGAAATCGCGGTTTGCAGGCCCATCGCGGAATCGTTGAGCTGCAGTCCGCGGTCGGTATCTATGCGGTCGCGGCAGCCGGCATGCAGCAGCCACGAACGCCACGTCGGGAAGAGACCGGCGCCGGTCATCGACGTATCGTGGATGAGCGGATGATGTTGCAAATCGGACGGCGCTCCGAGCGCGTGCTCGCCTTCCATCAGCGCCGGGCTGCATACCGGAAAAAATTCGTCGCGCAGCAGGAACGTAGAGACGAGGCCCGCCCATGCTCCCGCGCCGTAGCGTATGCCGACGTCGATCCGTTCGGCCGTGAAGTCGGTGAGGCGGCCGCTCGTGTCGATCCGCAGGTCGTAGTAAGGATGTCTTCGCTGAAAGCGTTCGACGCGCCAGAGCAGCCAGCGATCCGCGAAAGCCGGCGGCACGGTCAGCGTAAAGACGATGCGCGACTTGCTGGCCTTCAGCCGTTCGACGGCACTCGACAGCAGATCGAAGCCGCCTTGCAGATCCGGCAGCGCAGCGCGGGCAGCGTCGGTCAATGTGAGACGCGACGGTCCCGATGCCGATCGATGGAACAACTCGATATCCAGATAGCTTTCGAGTCCGCGAATCAGTTGGCCGACCGCGGCCGGCGTGACGTTCAACTCGTCCGCCGCCGCAGCGTAGCTCAGATGCCGCGCGACCGCCTCGAAGGCTCGCAGTGCGTTCAGATTGCTGGGCGCTCGCATGTTTCTTCATTCAGCCGTGGGATCTCGTGAATGTACAGAATCATGGTGACGCGTGCATCCGCCATCGAAGGCGATGCGTCAGAGCTGCGTCAGTCCGCCATCCACGACGACTTCGGTGCCGGTCACGAACGATGCATCTTCGCTCGCGAGAAAAAGGGCGGCACGCGCGACTTCCTGTGCTTCGCCGAAACGCTTGAGCGGCACGGCGGCTTCGATGGCCGCGCCCGCATCGGCGAGTTCCTTGTCCGACAAGCCCAGTTTCGTGTGAAACGGCGTGGCGATCGGGCCGGGGCTCACCGCATTGATGCGAATGCCACGCGGCGCGAGTTCGGCGCCGGCGGTGCGAACCAGCGAACGCAGCGCGGCTTTCGTCGCGGAAAGAATGGACAGTCCCGGCGTGCCGGTTTCATTCAGGAACGAAGTCGTGACGACGATTGCGCCGCCCTTCGGCAGATGCGGCGCCGCCTTCTGGATCGTGAAGAACACGCCGTTGAAGTTGAGCGAGAATTGCGCTTCGATCTGTTCGGGCGTCACGGCTTCGAGCGGCGCGGCCTGGCCGGCTCCGGCGTTGGCGAACACGATGTCGATACGGCCGTGGCTCTCCACGATATCGACGATCGCGCGATCGATCTGCGCCGGATCGCGCGAATCGACTTTGAGCGCGATCGCCGAATCGCCGAGAATCCGCGCTGCTTCGTCGAGCCGGCTTTGCGTCGTGCCGGTGACGATGACCGTCGCGCCTTCCTTCTGAAACAGCTTGGCCGCTTCCAGTCCGATTCCCGACGTGCCGCCCGTGATGAGCGCGACTTTGTTCTTCAGTTTCATGGCTTGCTCCTTCGATCGATGTTTGAGGTCAGGGGCTTTCGCTTGATTGCGCTGCCCGGTGACTCAACTATCGGCGAGAGGCCCGACACCGGCAAACGAGAAGATCTGCCAACGCGGAGAAGAAAAACTTTTCGGGTGTTGGAGAGGCGCAAGCGATCCTGATGCGCGCGGATCGCGTGGGCGCAGCGGGCCGATGGGCCAGCCGAGTTCGATTCTCAGGCCGCGGCGTCCGAGCGCGCTCACGTATGCCAGCGCCCGTGAATGCGTCAACGAAAGCAGATTCGCGCGCTCATGCCTCGATGCCGAGCGGCGCGAGCACCTTGCGCATGCGCTCGATAGCGAGCGCCGGATCGCGCAGCAGACGCGCCTGATCCGCGAGCCGGAACACATCCGCGAGATAGGCGGGCGGGCGCATGCCGTGATGTCCGCCCGGCATGAAGAAGTGATCCTGAAAGCCGTTCAGATACGCGAGAAAGACCACGCCCGTCTTGTAGTAGTGCGTCGGTGCGCGAAAAATGTGGCGCGACAGCGGGACGGTCGGCGACAGCAACGCATGAAAGGTGTCGAGATCGTCGTTTGCGAGTGCGGCGAGCGCCTGCGACGCCGCTGGCGCGATCGCATCGAAAATGCCGAGCAGCGCGTGCGAAAAGCCGTGCTCGTCGCCGGCGATGAGACTCGGATAGTTGAAGTCATCGCCCGTGTACATCTTCACCGATGACGGCAGGCCTCGGCGAAACGCGATTTCCTTCGCGTCGTCGAGCAGCGAGATCTTGATGCCGTCCACCTTCCCGACGTTCTCGCCGATCACGTCGAGGCACACGCGCGCCGCGCCTGGATGATCGTCCGCGCCCCAGTAGCCTTCGAGCTCGGGATCGAACATCTCGCCGAGCCAGTGAAGGATCACCGGCTGATCGCACATCGCGAGCACTTCGCGATAGACGCGCCGGTAATCGTCCGGCGTGCGCGCGACTTTTACGAGCGCGCGGCTCGCCATCAGAATGACGCGGCCGCCCACGCGTTGCACGGCTTCGAGTTGCTGCCCGTAGGCGCGGATGACTGCATCGCACGTCGAGATATCGCGCGGCGCGACATGATCCGTGCCGCAACCGGACGCGATGCGCGCGCCGGGAATGTCGCGCGTGCCCTCGATCGTGCGCGTGATCCGTTCGAGCGCGCTCGGCCACGGCAAGCCCATGCCGCGTTGCGCGGTATCCATCGCTTCGGCGATACCCAAGCCTTGCTGCAACAGATAGCGCCGATAGTCGAGCGTGCGCGCCCAGTCGATGGCGGGCGTGCCGTTCAGTTCGCCCGCGCGCAACGGATCCGCGACGACGTGCGCCGCCGAATACGCGATGCGGTTGAAGGGCGCGGCGGGCGTGCGTACGTCGAGCGGCACGCCTTGCAGACGATATGTCTCGAGTGTGCCGGATGCGGCCGGGAGCCTGATGGTCGAGTTCATGTCGGATCAGTATTTGGTGACGAGCAGGCCGCCGTCGACACGGATGGCCTGGCCAACGCTGTAGGGCAATCCGCCGGTGGCGAGCGTGCGCACGGCGACGGCCACTTCCTGCGGCGTGCCCCAGCGATTGATGGCGGTAAGACCTTGCTCCATTTGCTGGTCGTAGCGTTCCTTCGACGGCGCGGTCATCTCGGTCGCGATGAGTCCCGGCTGCACTTCATACACGCCGATGCCGTGCGGCGCGAGCCGCAGCGCGAACAACGTGTTCGCCATCGAAAGCCCGGCCTTCGATACGCAGTATTCGCCGCGCAACGGCGACGCCGCGACTGCATTCGACGACGTGATCGTAATGACGCTCGGATGCGCCGCGACGCTCGCGCGCGTGCGAGCCAGCATGTGCTTCGCGAACGTCTGCATGAGAAAGAACGTGCCGCGCGTATTGACCGTCATGCAGCGGTCGAAACTTTCCGGCGTGACGTCGAGCAGATCGCCGCGCGACATGACCGAGACGCCCGCGTTGTTCACGAGGCAGTCGATCGTGCTTTCGAGCCGCGCTTCGATATCGAGCAGCATCGGGCGATGGCTGTCGATATCGGCGAGATCGTTGATGACGGCGATGGCGCGCGCGCCGCTTGCCTCGACATCGCGCACGGCCTGATCGAGTTCATCGGATG
Source organism: Caballeronia sp. AZ7_KS35 (assembly GCF_023631045.1). Taxonomy (NCBI): domain Bacteria; kingdom Pseudomonadati; phylum Pseudomonadota; class Betaproteobacteria; order Burkholderiales; family Burkholderiaceae; genus Caballeronia; species Caballeronia sp. AZ7_KS35. The sequence goes on from NZ_JALQDV010000048.1 coordinate 145,873, forward strand.
CGGCGATATCGGTGAGGGCGATATCGAAGCCCGCGCATCCGAGCTCGATGGCGATCGCGCGTCCGATGCCGCGCCGGCTGCCCGTGACGAGCGCAATGGGCCGCGCGCTCACAGCGATGCTCCGTTCGCGACGAGATCGCGCGCGATGATCGTGCGCTGAATCTGATTGGTGCCTTCGTAGATCTGCGTGATCTTCGCGTCGCGATACAGCCGCTCCACTTCATAGCCGCGAATGTAGCCGCTGCCGCCGAATATCTGCACGGCGTTCGCGCTGTGCTTGACGGCGGTGTCGCCCGCGAAGCATTTCGCCATCGAACAGGCGATGCTGGCGCGGTCGCCCGTATCGAGACGCTCGGCCGCGTCGTGCACGAGCAGGCGCGCGGCCTGAATGTCTTTCGCCATGTCGGCGAGCATCCACTGCACGCCCTGAAATTCGGCGATATGGCTGCCGAACTGCTTGCGCGTCTGCGCATAGTCGAGCGCGGCTTCGAGCCCCGCCTGCGCGATGCCGACCGCCAGCGCCGCGATGCCGACACGGCCCTTGTCGAGCACGCTCATCATGATGTGAAAGCCGCGTCCTTCTTCGCCGAGCAATGCATCGTGACGCAGCTTCACGCGATCGAAATGCAGCTCGCCCACTTGCGACGCGCGCTGGCCCATCTTGTGTTCCTTCGGTCCCTTCGACACGCCTTCGAGATCGCAATCGACGATGAAGATGCTCATGCCGCGCTTGCCCGCGGCGGGATTCGTGCGCGCGAGCACGAACGCGACATCCGCGACGGGCGCGTTGTGAATCCACAGCTTCGCGCCGTTCAGCTCCCAGCCTTCGGCGGTGCGCGTGGCCGTGGTGCGAATGCCGGAGACGTCGGTGCCCGCATCGGATTCGGTGATGCAGTACGCGGGCCGCAGCGCCGCGCGCAACAACGGCTCCATGTACTGCGCGCGCTGCGCCTCGGTGCCGTGCACGCTCAGCAACGTGCCGACGAGTTCGAGCAGGCCGCATTGATCCGCCACCGACGAATAGCCGCGCGACAGTTCTTCCATGACGAGCGCGTACGCGGCGGCATCGAGACCCGCGCCGCCGAATGCTTCCGGCACCGTGATGCCGAAAAGCCCGAGCTCGCCCATCTGCCGATAAACCTCCGCCGGAAAGCGCTCTTCGCGGTCGAGTTCTTCCGCCAGCGGACGGATGACTTCCTGCGCGAAGCGGCGCGTCGTGTCGCGAATCTGTTGATGTGTTTCCGAGAGTTTCATGCCGTCTCCGATCGATATGAAAAGGCCCGCAATTTGCATTCGGCCGACCCGTTCAGATAAACCCGAGCGCCTCGCAGAAGACCTTGAATTACGTGGTTTCGTGTGCCGGCATTCGCAGCAAGTAACCATCTGGTGGGTTATTTAAGACCAACGAAACGCCGCTGTCAACGTGTTTCGCGGCCGATGAAAACGGAGGATGACTTGAGCAAGTGGATGCAGGCCGCCGACGCGGTGCTCGCGCAACTCGAGGCGCGTTTCCTTGGCGACCGGGCATTCGCGCGCTCTGACGATCGTTCGTGCGCTCGGCATCGGCGATGGCAAGGGCAGCGGGCTAGGCCGCCTGGCTCACGAGGGAAGGGTCAGACGTGTGAGCGGCTTCTCGCGGCCGCATAAGCGGCGCGAACGCATTCGCTATTTGCGGATGGTCCGCAGCACCGTGTCGATGTTGAAGGCGAGGCGCGCATCGAGCGCTTCCTTGTCCATGAAGTCGAAGTCGAAGATCAGCCCGCTCGTAAAACGGTTGGTCAGATAGTAGTAGCTGATGCCGGCCATCGTGATGTGCAGTTGCCGCGGATCGATGCCGCTGCGAAATGCGCCCGATGCGACGCCGCGATCGAGGATGCGCTGCAGCATCGACGTGAAGTTCTGATGGAGTTCCATGAAGCGCGCGGACTTCTTCACGTGACGAGCCTTGTGAAGATTTTCGTTGCTGACGAGGTTCAGGAATTCCGGATGACGAAGGTAGTGGTTCCAGGTATGTGTGACGAGGGCGGCGATCGCATCCTCGGGTGACAGATGATCGAGATCGAGTTTTTGCTCGGCGGAACGGATGTCGGCGTAGACATCCTCCAGCACCTCGAGGAACAGGTTCTCCTTACTGCCGAAGTAGTGATAGATCATCCGCTTGTTGGACTTCGCGCGGGCCGCAATGGCTTCGACGCGAGCGCCATCGAGACCGAGTTTCGCGAACTCCTTCTTCGCCGCTTCGAGAATGCGGGCGCGTGTGACTTCGGGATCGCGCTGTCTGGGTTGGCGAGTGGCGGTAGCCTTCGTGGCTTTGGCGGATTTCGCGGCCGCTTTTTCTGGCGTGGTCGCAATGGTCATGGGGTTCTCATGCACAGAAGTCCGGGAGCCGGCCAATGCCGGCGGTCTGGCGACGACTATAAACCAAAACGTTCGTATTAAGAGAGTAACCGGGTAGTGCATGGAATGAGGCAGACAGGGTGACGACGAGTGAATCGAAAGCAGCCCTGAAGCTCCCGCGCGAGGCGATACGCACCGCGAGGTATATCGACGGCAGGCATCACGCGAACGCGGAGTGCGAATTCATCGCGCGCAAGCGTTCAGGCCATGGCGTGCCGGTGGCGGCGACGGCGCGCCCGCGGCCGCACGTCGATGCGGCCATGCTCTCCAACGTCACACTTCGCTGCGCTTCAGAAGATAATCGAGACCGCCTGCGCGGAACCATCGATAGCCATACGGCTCCAGCACGACCGTATGCTGTCCCTTCGCATCGCCCTGACTATGATCGTCGGATAACAGATTGACCAGCACGTCGTTCTCTCCAGCGCCGAGGCCGACCCGAAACTTCACGGTGCACGCCGCGGCGCTGAAGTTATGCAGGCAGACCACCGAGTTGCTTCGCCAGTCGTAACGCAGCGCAAGCACGTCGTCGCGCGATGCCTTCAGAATCGCGAAGTCGCCCCAGCTTATCTCGGGCACTTCCTTGCGCATCCGGATCATTCTCTCCATCCAGTTCAGCAGCGAGTCCGGATCGCGGCGCTGGCTCGCGACGTTCACACGTTCGTAGCCGTAGGGTCCGCCAGAAATCACCGGGCAAACGGGACGCGCGTGCTTCGTGAAACCGGCATGCGGCTCCGTCGACCATTGCATCGGCGTTCGCACGCTTTCGCGCTCGGGCAGGCGCAGGTCGTCGCCCATGCCGATCTCATCGCCGTAGCGCACGACGGGCGTGCCCGGCAGCGTCAGCATCAGACTGTACGCAAGCTCGAGCCGATGACGATCTCCGTCGAGCATCGGTGCAAGACGACGGCGAATGCCGCGCTTGTACAGTTGCATGTCCGGCTCCGGGGCGAACGCCGCGAACACGGCTTCGCGCTGCGCGGGCGATAGACGGCCAAGATCGAGTTCATCGTGGTTTCGCAGGAATACGCCCCACTGCGCGGTTGCGGCGCGCGATTTCGTCGCGTCGAGCGCGTTCTTCAGAGGCGTGGCGTCGGCGCACGCGAGCGCATGAAACGTGTTCTGATTGACCTGGAAGTTGAACATCATCTGCAATCGCTCGCCCGCGTCGCCGAAGTATTTCATGTCGGTGTCGGGCAGCACGTTCGCCTCCGCGAGAATGATCGCGTCGCCCTGACGCCATTGCAGGAACTCGCGAAACATACGCAGCATGTCGTACTGTTCAACGGGCCGCTTCACCTGTGCGCCCTTGGCGGCGATGACGAACGGGACCGCATCCATGCGAAAGCCCGAAACGCCGAGCTGAATCCAGAAGCCCATGATCTTCAGCAACTCCGCCTGCACGAACGGATTGGATGTATCGAGGTCGGGCTGAAACTCGTAGAAGCGGTGGAAGTACCACATGGCCGCTTCCTTGTCGTAAGTCCACGTCGTCTTTTGCACGCCGGGGAAGACCACGCCGTCGTTCGCGTTGGCCGGCCGCTTCTTCGACCAGACGTACCAGTCGCGATATTTCGAATCGGGATCGCGCCGCGCCTCACGGAACCACGGATGCTGATCCGACGTGTGATTCACGACGAGATCGATCATCACGCGCAACCCGCGTTGACGGCACGCGTGCGTGAACTCCGCGAAGTCGCCGAGCGAGCCGTATCGCGGATCGACGTTGTAGTAATCGCTGATGTCATAGCCGTTGTCGCGGCCAGGCGACGGCTGGAACGGCATCAGCCAGATGGTGGTGATGCCGAGCCCCTGAAGATAGTCGAGCCGCCGCAGCAAGCCCTGAAAGTCGCCGACGCCATCGCCGTTCGCGTCCATGAACGTGCCGACGGACAGGCAATAGATGATCGCGTTCTTGTACCAGAGGTCGTTGACCATACCGATCGCGTGAAGTCGATGAAGGGCGAACCGGGACGGTGCGCCCCTGCATTGCTTATTGCATATGCTTATTGCTTCTTCGCGGCATCGACCTTCGCTTCGGCCGCTTTCTTGTTCGCGTCGTTCTGGGCTTCGACCTTGTTTTCATCGGCCTTGGCCTGCGCTACGTTCGCATCGTGGGCGGCGTCCTGCTTCTTCCTGTCCGCCTTCGCCTGGGCATCGTGCATCTTCTTGTTGGCCTTGCTCTGCGCGTTGGCCGCGTCGTTTCGCGCGCCCGATGCCTCCGCAGCCGTGGTCGCCTTCGCGCCCTTGGCGGCCTTCTTGTCGGCATCGGCCTGAGCGGAAGCCTTGTCTTCGTCCGCCGATGCCTGTGCCTTGGCCGCATCGCTCCGAGCTTCGGCCTTCTTCTTGTTCGCCGTCGCCTGCTCCTCCATCTTTTCGCTGTTTGCCTTCATTTGAGCCTTTTGCGCGTCCGAGGCATCTGCGGCGACTGCCGCGTGCTGAAACGCCGTCGTGGCGAGGAGTGTGGACGCGATAACAGCGATGAGCTTTTTCATGATCGATATCTCCTGTACATCTGTTTTTGAATGACTGCTCCCGACGCGGCGGGCTAACGGCATCGCCGATCAATGAAGTTCGCTTCAGAGTTCCGGGGGCACGTTGCGATACGTTGCGTCGTCCCGCTCGAAGCGTTGCCAATAGGGCGGCCGGCTGTAGTACCGGTGAATCGAGTCGGCCCACGAGCGATCTGCCATCGATGGCCACGCATCCTTGTCGAAGCCGGGCGCGCTCTTCACTTGTTCCGTGGTCGCTGAAATCCGAAAGCACTTGTTGTTGGTATCCAGCGTCAAGGCGCTCCATGGAATCGCGAGCAGCTTGTCGCCGATCCCAAGGAAGCCGCCGCTCGAAAGGACCGCATACGCGATGCGTCCGGATGTGACGTCGAGCATGATCTCCTTGATCTTGCCGACATCGTCTCCATCGGAACTCAGTACGTTGTTTCCATCCAGCGTGCTCGCGGCCATGACGTCGGGGCCCGGACCATCCGCGGTCTCGGCGCCTTTCCCGACAATGTTCATCTGGCTTGTATCGACTGACATGATTTGTCTCCCAATGAGCCGACGTTCGACATCGGCATGTCGTTATCGACGCAAAGAACGTTCCGCATATTGGGAGACTGCTTTCGTACGACCGTCGGATGTTTTGCGACTGGATGCTTCTCAGTTCGCCGCGGGACGGACCGTTGCAGTCAGTGCTCCAGTCAGCGTGCCGTCACGCGAATGAGCCTTGCTGCCGGACCTTGATTGATGGGCGCGTCTGCGCGATCAGCGGCGACGCGCCACTTCGGGAACGTGCCGGAGCTGTCGACTTGCCACGCATCACCCGCTTCATCGACGTAGATCGCGCTCGCGCGTCCCTTGGCAGCCGATGTCCTGCGCGCACGCGGCGCATCGCGGTCGAATGACCGGCTGCCCAGCTCGTTGAAGACCGTCGCAAGCGGGCGGTCTGCCTGACCCGACTCGCTGAGCGGAGCGGCGAGCGGTCCTGCGGGCGCGCGCAGCACTGCTTCGGCAGGCTTGCGACCAGCGAGGATCGCGGAGAGCAGCGCCGACGGACCAGTCCAGGCCGATGCTTCGGAAACCTTATCGTCTGCACGCTTCGCGGATGCCGCACCCGGTGAATCGAGCGTGAGCGGCTCGCTCGCGTTGTCGATCTGCACGACGAGGATGACGTGCCAGTCGTCCGGCGTGTTCCTGTAGCGCGGCGCGAGCGACACGAGACGCAAGCGCGCGATGTCGAAGCCCGCGTCGCGCAGCAGCAGATATTTGGCGACGGCGAAATCCTTGCACACGCCGCTTTCGATGAAGAAACGCGCCGGCGCGTAGTAGCTGCCATCGGTTCCGTCGCGGTAGCGGATCTCGTTGACGAGCGCGTCGGCGAGCAGCGCGGCGGAGCGATCGCCGGTCTTTGCGCGCGCGGCCTTGACCTGCGCAACGAGCCGAGTCCATCCGGCGGGTTCGCGCATCTGATGGATGCGCAGCGCTTCGCGCAGGCGCTGCACGCGGCCGATCGCATCCGATGATGGCTCGAGCTTGCTGTCGGCAAGGGGCAGGAGAAAGATCAGGTCGCCGACCTGCGCGAGTTCCGGGCGCATCTTGCGGTTGGCTTCCCACCATGTGCCGGTGCGCAGGCGCTCGATGCCGGCTTTGAGCGCGTGAGGCGTAGCCGTATCGTCAGGAACCGCGACATGCGCGCCGGATGCGGCTACGTTCGCTGCGCCCGCGACGACGGGCAAAAGCAGCGCGGCTGCCAGCGAGCACTGGAGAAAGCAGACAAGCAGTCGGGCGAGTGGCATGGGCGGACTCCTGACAACCGTACCGCGCGCCAATGCGCCGGTGACTGGAAGCCGCTCATGCTGTTCAGTATCGATGGCAACGCGGGCTTTGAACCAACATTGCATGCGACGTGCCAATTTTCAGTGGCACGCCAGATCGTTGATTAGACGAGACATTGCGATCGTGAACGGGAATGCCGCAAGTCCGCGGTGATGCCCGCCGACCAACTGCCGCGCGATATCTGTTGCCGTCGCGCGGACATTCCGGGCGCGCGCGCATAGACGTGGCGGCCAATCTGGCCCCGTCATCCATTCACGATAATTAATCCAAACCGAAATTTTTAATAACTTTCCCTTATATTTTTTCTCGCGCACGATGCTCACACTGTCCACTCTCGATACCACTTGGAGGAAAGCGCGGACGTAGCAGGAAACGACGGCACACCTCGATCGCGTGCCCGTCGAGCGAAATCGTTGCCTCAATACACGCGCCACTCGCGCGCGTCAATCGGCTTTCCCCCTGCACGCCCGTCTCGCAAACAAACCTGACGCATCGGCTTTTCAGCACGACATCAAGCGCCGAACGAGCGCAATGACACATAACGGAGACAGACATGGTGAGCGCAGATTCGACGGTGGCCGGGCAGTCGCACGGGCGTCGTCAGAACAGGTGGGTGCAGTTGGTCATCGGCATCATCTGCATGGGGCTGGTCGCCAATTTCCAGTATGCGTGGACGTTGTTCGTCATGCCGATGGACGCAAAGCACCATTGGGGGCAAGCGGCGATTCAAACCGCCTTCACGATCTTCATCGTGACCGAAACGTGGCTCGTGCCTGTCGAAGGCTGGCTCGTCGATAAATTCGGACCGCGCCCGGTGGTGATGGGCGGCGCGATCTTCGCTGCGATCGGCTGGATCATCGACGCCCATGCCACCACGCTCATGCATCTGTACATCGCCGCAGTCGTTGCGGGCATCGGTGCCGGCTGCGTGTACGGTACATGCGTCGGCACGGCGCTCAAGTGGTTCCCGGACAAACGCGGTCTCGCGGCCGGCCTGACCGCGGCGGGCTTCGGCGCGGGCGCGGCCGTCACGGTGATTCCGATCTCGAACATGATCCAGAGCTCAGGCTACGAGCACGCGTTCATGTTCTTCGGCATTCTGCAAGGCGCCGTCATATTCGTGCTTGCACTGTTGCTCGTGCGGCCGAATCCGCCGAAAGGCATCGTGCCGGCCAAGCGCATCGTGGCGACCAAGATCGACTACACGACCGGACAGATGGTGCGAGCGCCCATCTTCTGGGTGCTCTATGCGATGTTCGTCGCGGTGGCGGCGGGCGGTGTGATCGCCACTGCGCAATTCGGGCCGATCGCCAAGGAATACGGCTTCGCAAGTTTGCCAGTGAGTCTGTTCGGCGCGACCTTGCCGCTGCTCGCGATGACCTTGTCCATCGACAATCTGTGCAACGGCTTCACGCGCCCGCTATGCGGTTTCATCTCGGACAAGATCGGTCGCGAAAACACCATGTTCATCATCTTCCTGGGCGAAGGCGTCGCGCTGCTGGGGTTGATGCAGTTCGGGCAGAACCCCTACATGTTCATGCTGTTCGCGGCGCTGACCTTCCTGTGTTGGGGCGAGATATTCTCGATCTTCCCGGCGACCTGCGCGGACACCTTCGGCAGTAAGTACGCCGCCGCCAATGCAGGAACGCTATACACGGCCAAGGGCACGGCTTCGATGATGGTGCCGCTCGCGTCGGTGCTCGCGTCGCTCGGTTCATGGAACGCCGTGTTCATCGCTACCGCGATCACGTCGATCGCGGCGGGCGTGTGCGCGAAGTTCGTACTCGCGCCAATGCGTCGCCGATGGATAGAGAACACGGTCACGCAGGCTTCGCCGCAGTCCTATATCGACTTGCCCTTCCAGACCGACTGGACGGACGCGCCGAGCAAGTCGTCGACGCGATGAATCCCGCCTGCTGATACCGAAGCGACGCGTTTCAAGCGCACGCTGTCGCGCGTCATCCGCAAGAGCTGCGCATTCGATTTGAAAAAAGAAAGGCCGCGTGACAGATGTCCGCGGCCTTTCTTTTTTTAGCAGTGCCGCGCCTGATCTGATGATCGTCAGCGCCTTGACACCGAAACATCTCATCTAAGGGTTCATCCCGATCCCGAACAGCAAACTAAGCTTTGACAAATTCTGTATCTAATATCTAGTATATCACCAACATAACCGGCCCTCTGGGGGAGACAAATGGCAGACGTACTCGAGGCAAGAACACAGGAAGCCGCCGAAGTTCAGGCGCCGCAATTGACCGACGGTTTCCATCTCGTCATCGACGCGTTGAAGCTGAACGACATCGATACGATCTTCGGCCTCGTCGGGATTCCCATCACCGACCTCGCGCGACTCGCTCAGGCCGAAGGCATGCGTTTCATCGGCTTTCGCCATGAGCAGCATGCGGGCAACGCAGCCGCGATCGCGGGCTACATGACGCAGAAGCCGGGCATCTGCCTGACGGTGTCGGCACCGGGCTTCCTGAACGGACTCACGGCGCTCGCCAACGCGACCACCAATTGCTTCCCGATGATCCTGATCAGCGGTTCGAGCGAGCGTGAAATCGTCGATCTGCAGCAGGGCGATTACGAGGAGATGGATCAGCTGAACGCGGCGAAGCCGTATGCGAAGGCCGCCTATCGCGTGCTGCATGCGGAGGACATCGGCATCGGCATCGCGCGTGCGATCCGCGCGGCCGTGTCGGGCCGTCCGGGCGGCGTGTATCTCGATCTGCCCGCCAAGCTGCTGTCGCAGACGATGGACGCGCTCAAGGGCCAGCAATCGCTCATCAAGGTGGTCGATGCCGCGCCGCGTCAGTTGCCGTCGCCGGATTCGGTGAAGCGCGCGCTCGACGTCATCAAGGGTGCGAAGCGTCCGCTGATCCTGCTGGGCAAGGGCGCAGCGTATGCGCAGGCCGACGCGCAGATTCGCGAACTGGTGGAGAAGAGCGGCATCCCGTATCTGCCGATGTCGATGGCCAAGGGCCTGCTGCCGGACACGCATGCGCAATCGGCGTCGGCTGCGCGGTCGTTCGTGCTGCAGGAAGCGGACTGCGTCGTGCTGATCGGCGCGCGTCTGAACTGGCTGCTCGCGCATGGCAAGGGCAAGACGTGGGGCTCGGCGCCGAAGAAGTTCGTGCAGATCGATATCTCGCCGACCGAAATCGACAGCAATGTCGCGATCGCCGCACCGCTGATCGGCGACATCGGCTCGTGCGTGGCGGCGCTCGTCGAGGGCATCGGCGCGGATTTCCCGAAGCCGTCCGTCGAATGGACGGGCGCGATCAACGAGCGCAAGAACAAGAACCTGGAGAAGATGGCCGCGACGCTCGCGAAGAATCCGTCGCCGATGAACTTCCACAGCGCGCTGCGCGCCATTCGCGACGTGTTGAAGACGCGCCCGGACATCAATGTCGTCAACGAAGGCGCGAATACGCTCGACTATGCGCGCAGCATCATCGACATGTACGAGCCGCGCAAGCGCTTCGATTCCGGAACGTGGGGAATCATGGGCATCGGCATGGGCTTCTCGATCGGCGCCGCGGTGACGAGCGGCAAGCAGGTCGTCGCGATCGAAGGCGATAGCGCGTTCGGCTTCAGCGGCATGGAACTCGAAACCATCTGCCGATACGACTTGCCCGTCTGCACCATCGTGTTCAACAACAACGGCGTGTATCGCGGCACCGATGTGAATCCGACCGGCGGCAAGGACGTCGCGCCGACCGTGTTCGTGAAGAACGCACGCTACGACAAGATGATGGAGGCATTCGGCGGCATCGGCTACAACGCGACGACGCCCGAAGAGCTCACGCATGCGCTCGAAGAAGCGATCAAGTCGGGCAAGCCGACGCTCATCAACGCAGTGATCGACGAAACGGCCGGCACGGAGAGCGGTCGCCTGACGAATCTGAACCCGCAAAGCGCGGCATCGAAAAAGTAACCAAGACTAGCCACCCAGGAGAAATTCGTGAGCAAGAAACCACTCGAAGGCATCAAGATCATCGACTTCACGCACGTTCAGGCGGGTCCCGCATGCACGCAGATGCTGGCCTGGTTCGGCGCCGATGTCATCAAGGTCGAGCGTCCCGGTTCCGGCGACGTCACGCGTAACCAGCTGCGCGACATTCCGGATGCGGATGCGCTGTACTTCACCATGCTCAACAGCAACAAGCGCTCGTTGACGCTCGATACGAAGCAGCCCGAAGGCAAGGAAGTGCTCACGAAGCTCATCAAGGAATCGGACGTGCTGGTCGAGAATTTCGGGCCGGGCGCGCTGGACCGGATGGGCTTCTCCTGGGAGAACATCAGCAAGCTGAATCCGAAGATGATCGTGGCGTCCGTCAAGGGCTTCAGCGACGGCCATCACTACGACGATCTGAAGGTCTACGAAAACGTCGCGCAATGCGCGGGCGGCGCGGCATCGACGACGGGCTTCTGGGACGGCCCGCCGACCATCAGCGCGGCGGCGCTCGGCGACAGCAACACCGGGATGCACCTCGCGATCGGCATTCTCACGGCGATCATCGGCCGCCAGCAAACGGGCAAGGGACAGAAAGTCGCCGTGTCGATGCAGGACAGCGTGCTCAATCTGTGCCGCGTGAAGCTGCGCGATCAGCAGCGTCTCGATCGCGTCGGCTATCTCGAGGAATATCCGCAGTATCCGCACGGCACGTTCAGCGACGTCGTGCCGCGCGGCGGCAATGCGGGCGGCGGCGGTCAGCCGGGCTGGGTGCTCAAGTGCAAGGGCTGGGAAACCGATCCGAACGCCTACATCTACTTCACGATTCAGGGGCACGCATGGGCGCCGATCTGCCGCGCAATCGGCAAGGAGCAATGGATCGAGGACCCGGACTACATGACGGCCGAAGCGCGCCAGCCGCATATTTTCGATATCTTCGGCAAGATCGAAGAATGGCTCGCCGACAAGACCAAGTTCGAAGCGGTCGATATCCTGCGCAAGTTCGATATTCCGTGCGCGCCGGTGCTGACGATGAAGGAACTCGCGAACGATCCGTCGTTGCGTGCGAGCGGTTCCATCGTCGAGGTCGATCACAAGGTGCGCGGCAAATATCTCACGGTCGGCAGCCCGATCAAGTTCTCGGACCTGAAGCCGGAGATCACGGGCTCGCCGCTGCTCGGCGAACATACCGAAGAAGTGCTGCTCGAACTCGGCTATAGCAAGGAGCAGGTAGCGCAAATGAAGGAAGCGCGAGCTGTCTGACGCGCTTGAAAAGGTAACCGCTGCCGTCCACGAAAGCCCAAGACGGCAGCGGCCCTTCAGAAATCAGTCTCGATCGATACCCAAGCATGGACGACACAATGACCCCCACGATCGACTACGAACAACTCGTCAATGCGATCGGCGATGCCGTGATCGTTTCGGATGCGAGCGGCGCGATTACGCTATGGAATCCGGCGGCGCAACGCATGTTCGGCTTCACCCAGAGCGAAGCTTTGGGTCAGTCGCTCGATCTGATCATTCCGGAGCGCCTGCGCGGTCGTCATTGGGACGGCTATCACAAGACGATGGCGACCGGCGAGACGCGCTATGGGCACGATCTGCTCAAGGTTCCCGCCGTCGATAAGGCCGGACGCGCGATGTCGATAGCGTTCACCGTCGCGCTGCTGCATTCGCCGCAAGGCGAGCTGACCGGTATCGTCGCGATCATCCGCGATGAAACGGCGCGGTTTCAGGAAGAGCGTGCGCTCCGCAAGCGTATCGCCGAACTGGAGGCGAAAGTCGACGCCTGATGATTCAGCGATTCAAAGTATAAAAAGCACCATAGAGATAACGGCTCGCGTCCGCGCAACAAAAGGCGCATGAACGCAGCTCAAGGACGAAGCGGCCACCCATCCCACCGGCCGCTTCGCTCGATGCCCGTATACGCGGCTGACCGACCAGACACTGACCATTATTCGTATCTCGCGCCAGCTTTCTCGCTGATGCGAGGTTCGGCATGCTCGCCAGCCGAATGCAGGCGCGCGCCACTGAAGAATTGAAACCGTCGATTGGGAATTTAGTCATGCCAATGATGATTGCTGTGCCACGGGAACGCTTTCCCGGGGAGCGTCGTGTCGCGTTGACGCCGGAAGTAGTCGGGCATCTGCTGAAGCTCGGATTTGAAGTGAGCGTCGAGGCCGGCGCGGGCGAGCTTGCCGCATTTTCCGACGATGCCTATCGCGCTGCGGGTGCGCGAATCGTGGAGAATGCGCCGTCGCTCTATGCGGACGCGGATATCGTCGTGAAAGTGCGTGCGCCTTCCATTGCGCCCGTGGGCGATGAAGTCGAGTTGCTGCGCGAAGGATCGACGCTCATCAGTTTCATCTGGCCGGCGCAGAACGAAGCGTTGTTGACGCGCCTCTCTGCGCGCAACGTCACCGTGCTCGCGATGGACTGCGTGCCGCGCATCTCGCGCGCTCAAAAGCTCGATGCGTTGAGTTCGATGGCCAACATGGCGGGCTATCGCGCGGTCATCGAAGCGGCGCACCAGTTCGGCCGCGGCTTCATGGGACAGATCACGGCGGCGGGCAAGATCGCGCCCGCGAAAGTGATGGTGATCGGCGCGGGCGTCGCGGGACTGGCGGCGATCGGCGCGGCGCGCAGTCTCGGCGCGATCGTCCGTGCTTTCGATACGCGGCCCGAAGTGCGGCAGCAGGTGGAAAGCATGGGCGCCGAGTTTCTCGAACTGGACTACGTCGAGGACGGCAGCGGCAGCGGCGGCTACGCGAAAGAGATGAGCGCCGAATTCATCGCGGCTGAAATGGCGCTGTTCGCCGCGCAGGCAAAAGACGTCGACGTCATCGTGACGACCGCGCTGATTCCGGGCAAGCCCGCGCCGAAACTGATCACCGCCGACATGGTGCGCAGCATGCGCCAAGGCAGCGTGATCGTCGACATGGCGGCGGAGCAGGGCGGCAACTGCGAGCTGACGCGGCCGGGCGAGGCGGCATCGATCGAAGGCGTCACGATCGTCGGCTATACGGATCTGCCATCGCGCATGGCAACGCAATCGAGCCAGTTGTACGGCACCAATCTGCGGCATCTTCTGACCGATCTGACGCCGCAGAAGAACGGCGAAATCACGCTCGATACCGATGACGAAGTGATGCGCGGCGTCACCGTCGTGCTGCGCGGCGAGGTGAAATGGCCGCCGCCCAAGAAGCCGGAGCCCGCGATTGCGCCGCCCGCTGCCGCAAAGCCCGCTGCAACGATTGCCGTGACCATCGAACAGAAGCGTCGCGCGGGATGGATCGGCGTGGCCGGGCTCGCCATCGCGGCTGCGTTGCTTGCCGCGCTCGGCGCCGTTGCGCCGCCTGCGTTCGTCGCGCACTTCACGGTGTTCGTGCTGGCGATCTTCGTCGGCTTTCAGGTCGTGTGGAACGTGACGCCCGCCTTGCACACGCCGCTGATGAGCGTGACCAACGCGGTCAGCGGAATCATCGTGACGGGGGCGCTGCTGCAGGTCGGCACGCCGGATCATCTGGTCGCGATTCTCGCGGGCCTCGCGATCCTCGTCGCGACAATCAATATCGCTGGCGGCTTTCTCGTCACTCAACGCATGTTGAACATGTTCCAGCGCTAAGGAGATCGACATGCAAACTGGAATCGGAAGCATCGCCTATCTGGCGGCGAGTGTGCTGTTCATCCTGAGCCTGCGCGGGCTCAGTCATCCATCGACGGCGCGGCGCGGCAATCTCTATGGCGTCGCCGGCATGGCCATCGCGATCGTCACCACGCTCTGGCTCAACGGCGGGGAAGCGTTGCCGGCCGTCGCCGCGCTGATGGCGATCGGCATCGCGGGCGGCGCGATCCTCGCGCGGCGCGTCGAGATGACGCAAATGCCGCAACTCGTCGCGGCATTGCATAGCTTCGTGGGTCTCGCGGCCGTGCTGGTCGCCATTGCGAGCTACCTGTCGCCGGCAGCCGGCGCGGAATCGGACAGCGCGGCGCAGTCGGTCCACAACGTGGAGATCTATCTCGGCGTGTTCATCGGCGCGGTAACGTTCACGGGGTCCATCGCCGCGTTTCTGAAGTTGCAGGGCGTGGTAGGCGGCAAGCCGTTGCTGCTGCCGATGCGGCACACGCTGAATCTCGTCGGCGTGTTCGCGTGCATCGCGCTCGGCTATGTGTTCCTGACAGCGCCCGACGCCGATGTGGGCATCAGCTCGCTCTTGACGATGACCGTCATCGCCGCGCTGATCGGCGTGCATCTGGTGATGGCGATCGGCGGCGCGGACATGCCGGTGGTCGTGTCGATGCTGAACAGCTATTCGGGCTGGGCCGCCGCCGCGACGGGTTTCATGTTGAGCAACGATCTGCTGATCGTGACCGGCGCGCTGGTCGGGTCGAGCGGAGCGATTCTGAGCTACATCATGTGCCGCGCGATGAACCGCAAGTTCCTCTCCGTGATTCTCGGCGGATTCGGCACGGCGACCTCGACCGCTTCGAAGACGATCGAGGGTGAAGTCGCGCCGGTCACGGTCGATGAAGTCGGCTCGCTGCTGCGCGATGCGTCGGAAGTCGTCATCGTGCCCGGCTACGGCATGGCGGTCGCGCAGGCTCAGGCGACGATCAGCGAGATCACGAAGAAGCTGCGCAGCAAGGGCGTGAACGTGCGATTCGGCATTCATCCGGTGGCGGGCCGCTTGCCGGGGCACATGAACGTGCTGCTCGCGGAGGCGAAGGTGCCCTACGACATCGTCCTGGAGATGGACGAGATCAACGACGACTTTTCCAACACGGATGTCGTGCTGGTGATCGGCGCAAACGACATCGTGAATCCTGGCGCGCTGGAGGATCCGGGCAGTCCCATCGCCGGGATGCCCGTGCTCGAAGTGTGGAAGGCGCGCACCGTGGTCGTGTCCAAACGAAGCATGGCGGCAGGCTACGCCGGCGTCGACAATCCGCTCTTCTATAAGGAAAACACGCGGATGCTCTTCGGCGATGCGAAGGGCAGTGTCGATGCGTTGCTCAGTCATCTTGGCGCTTGAGATAGGGGTCTAAACGATGAAGATCTGTGTGTATGGCGCCGGAGCGATCGGTGCATATATGGGCGCGCAACTGGCGTCGGCGGGCGCGGACGTGAGCTTCGTTGCGCGTGGTCCGCATCTCGCGGCGATGCAGGAAAACGGTGTACGGCTGCAAATCGATGGCGGGGAACGTGTCGTCAAGGTCAGATGCGCGTCGGATCCGCGCGAGCTGGGTCCGCAAGACTACGTGATCATCGCGTTGAAAGCGCATTCGGTGCCGGGCGTCGTCGGTCAGATCCAGACTTTGCTCGGACCAGAGACGGCTATCGTCACGGCCGTCAACGGCATTCCGTACTGGTACTTCTACAAGCATGGCGGCGAGCTGGAAGGCTCCACGCTCGACAGCATCGATCCCGGCGCGAAGCAATGGAACGCGCTCGGACCGGAGCGTGCGATCGGTTGTGTCGTGTATCCGGCGGCGGAAGTCGTCGCGCCGGGCGTGATCCGCCATGTGTACGGCAAGAAGTTCCCCATCGGCGAACCGAATGGAGCGCGCAGCGAGCGCGTTCAGAAGCTGCATGAAATCATGAGCGCGGCGGATCTGGATGCGCCCATTCGGGAGCGTATTCGCGATGAAATCTGGCTGAAGCTCTGGGGCAACCTCTGCTTCAATCCGATCAGCGCATTGACTCATGCAACGCTCGATGTCATTACGAGCAATCCGGCCACGCGCGCCGTGTCGAAAGCGATGATGCTGGAGGCGAAAGCGATCGCGGATCGCTTCGACGTGCATTTCCGTGTCGATGTCGAAAGACGTATCGATGGTGCGGGTGCGGTCGGCGCGCACAAGACGTCGATGCTCCAGGATCTCGAGGCCAACCGGCCGATGGAAATCGATCCGCTCCTTACCGTCGTCCAGGAAATGGGGCGTCTCGTCGGGCAGGCGACACCGACGATCGATACGGTGCTCGCGCTCATCAAGCTGCGAGGACAGATGGCGGAGCCTTCGCTTCAATCGGCGGGACAATCGACCCCCGTGGCCGAGAAGTCTTCGCGGACCGGCCTGGCAGCAGTAGCCAGCGCGTAATTGCAGCGTAGCGACACGTCGGGCAGGCATGCCCGGCGTTTCAAGGCGCGAGTGCGTTCGAGAATCGCGGGTCGCCGAGATACGCGACATTGAAGCGAAACCACGGCGAAACGATGTTCGCGTGCGCGGAAAAAATCGTCCCCGGCGCGAGGATCACGTGCTTGCCGAGCATCTCCTTCGCGAACGCTATCGAATCGTCGTGCGCGGGCAAACGCGCCCATAGATAAAGACTCTGATCGCTGACCTTGAAGATGGTCGCGCCAAGACGCGTCAACGCTTCGACGCCCGTCGCCGTCGCGCGTTTGAGGCGGTCCTGCAAGCGGTTCGTGTGACGCAGAAAGTGTCCGTCGCCGACGATCGCATCGAGCGTGCGCTCGCAGTATTCGCTGCTGCTCACGTGCGTGAGCATCTTCACGTCGGCGAGATCGCTGGCGAGATCGGCATCGCAGGCGAGAAAGCCCACGCGCAGCGCCGCCGACACCGACTTCGAAAAGCTGCCGATATAAATCGTGCGCCGCAATTGATCCAGCGCGCTGATGCGCGTCGCCGAGCGCGGCTTGAGATCGGCGAGGGCGTCGTTCTCGACGACGATCAGATCGTGCGCTTCCGCCAGTTGCAGAACGCGGTGCGCCTTCGCCGCGCTGATGTCCGTCGCGGTGGGATTGTGTCCGACCGATTGCGTGAAGAAGAGCCGCGGCCGATGCGTCTTGAGCCGCTCCTCCAGCGCCGCGATATCCGGCCCGTCGACCGCGCGCGGCACGCCGACGATATTCGCGCCCGACAGCTTCAGCTTGCCGAACAGCGCGTAATAGCCGGGATCGTCGACGAGCACGGTGTCGCCCGGGCGCACGAAGTAACGCACGACCATGTCCATCGCCTGATTCGCGCCGTGCGTGAGGACGATCTGTTGCGGCGCGGCTTCGATCTCATAGCCGGCGAGCTTTTGCTGCAGATGCTGACGCAAGGGCAGATAGCCGAAGCGGCTGCCGTAACGAAACAGCGACGCGACACCGGTTCGCACCACGCGCTGGTGGAAGTGATCGAGCCGCGTCTCTTCGAGCCATGCGACGGGCGGAAATCCCTCACCGAGATTGAGAAAGTCCGGCTTGCTCTGCAACTGTTCGCGCATGAGCCAGACCGAATCCATCGCGCGATCGAGCGTCGGCGCATCTTCGTCATGCTGCTGCGGCTTCGCCACGCTCGCGACGTAAAAGCCCGCGCCGCGTCGCGGCTCGATGAGACCGTTCGCCGTCAGCATGTCGAATGCGCTGATGACGGTGTTTTTCGCGCAGCCGTTCGCCTCAGCGTATTCCCTGATCGACGGGAGTTTGTCGCCCGCGCGCAGCACACCTTCCGTGATCTGTCTGGCGAGATTGCCCGCGAGTGTCGCAGACAGGCTGGGCTTCTCATGCCGCATCGTATCGACCTGTTCTGAAAACGATCCTGCTGTCATGGGTACAGCAAGGTCACTGTTTGTCGGAATTGTACCTTTGAAATGGGTACAGTCAGCCTATTATTCGCTCACCCGGTGCGTTGCTGCAAGCATCGAAAGCGAACACTCACGACACACATCCAGACAGAAGAGGAAGACACATGATCGATTCGAAGTTGCCGAACTTCCGCGCGATGTCGCCCGCGCAACGCCTCTCGCACATCGCGCAGGCAGCGGACCTCGACGACGCCGAGCACGCGCTCCTCGCGAAACCCGGCGCGCTGCCGCTCGAAACCGCGAACGGCATGATCGAAAACGTCGTCGGCACGTTCGAATTGCCGATGGCGGTGGCGGGCTACTTCCAGATCAACGGCCGCGACGTGCTGGTGCCGATGGCGGTCGAAGAGCCGTCGATCGTCGCCGCGGCGTCGTTCATGGCGAAGCTCTCGCGCGAGGCGGGCGGCTTTCGCACCTCCAGCACCGGGCCGTTGATGCGCGCGCAAGTGCAGATCGTCGGCGTGTCGGACCCGTATGGCGCGCGGCTTGCGATTCTCAAGCATCGCGACGAGCTGATCGAAATGGCGAACGCGCGCGACAAGGTGCTGATCGGTCTCGGCGGCGGCTGCCGCGACATCGAAGTGCACGTGTTTCCGGACACGCCGCGCGGCGCGATGATCGTCGCGCATCTGATCGTCGACGTGCGCGACGCGATGGGCGCGAACACCGTCAACACGATGGCCGAAACCGTCGCGGGCCGCATGGAGGAAATCACGGGCGGCAAGGTGCGTCTGCGCATCCTGTCGAATCTCGCGGATCTGCGCCTCGCGCGCGCGCAGGTTCGCTACAGTGCGGCCACGCTGCAAACGAAGGAATACGCGGGCGAGGACGTGATCGCCGGCGTCGTCGATGCGTATCTGTTCGCGGCGATCGATCCGTACCGCGCCGCCACGCACAACAAGGGCATCATGAACGGGATCGATCCGGTGATCGTCGCGACGGGCAACGACTGGCGCGCGGTCGAGGCGGGCGCGCACGCGTACGCGAGCCGCGGCGGGCGCTATACGTCGCTGACGACGTGGGAAGTGGCGAACGACGGCGACCTCGTCGGCACGATCGAAATGCCGATGCCCGTCGGACTCGTCGGCGGCGCGACGAAGACGCATCCGCTCGCGCGTCTCGCGTTGAAGATCATGAACGTGGGCTCGGCGCAGGAACTCGGCGAGATCGCCGTCGCGGTCGGTCTCGCGCAGAACATGGGCGCGTTGCGTGCGCTCTCGACGGAGGGCATCCAGCGCGGCCACATGGCGCTGCACGCGCGCAACATCGCGCTGGCAGCGGGCGCGAGTGGCACGGATATCGACTGGGTCGTGAAGAAGATGGTCGCCGCGCGCAACGTGAGCGTCGATTACGGCATGAGTCTTCTGCAAGGGCCGCGCGATGAATGAGCTGCCAAAGCGCGTACGCATCGTCGAAGTCGGTCCGCGCGATGGCTTGCAGAACGAACCGTCGCACGTATCGGCCGATGTGAAGGCCGAACTCATCGAGCGCCTGATCGATGCGGGCGTGCGCTATGTCGAAGCGGCCTCGTTCGTATCGCCGAAATGGGTGCCGCAAATGGCCGATGGCGCGCACGTGCTCGAACGCGTGCGCGACAAGGCGCGCGCCACGCACACGACGCTCGCCGCGCTCGTGCCGAACATGAAGGGCCTCGACGCCGCGCTCGCATCGCATGTCGATGAAATCGCGGTCTTCGCGGCGGCATCCGAATCGTTCTCGCAGAAGAACATCAACTGTTCGATCGACGAAAGCATCGCGCGCTTCGAACCGGTGATCGCGGCGGCGCGCGAGGCGAACGTACGCATTCGCGGCTATGTATCCTGCGTGCTCGGATGCCCGTTCGAAGGCGAGATTGCGCCGCAAGCCGTCGCGCGCGTCGCAAGGAAGCTCTTCGACATGGGCTGCTACGAGATCAGTCTCGGCGATACCATCGGCGCGGGCACGCCGCGAAAAACCCAGGCGATGCTCGACGCGTGCATCGAACACATTCCCGTCGATGCGCTCGCCGGTCACTTCCACGATACGTGGGGCATGGCCGCCGCGAACGTGCACGCGGCGCTGCAACGCGGCGTCGCGGTGTTCGATGGCTCGGTATCGGGCATCGGCGGATGTCCGTATTCGCCGGGCGCGACGGGCAACGCCGCAACGGAGGACATCGTCTATTTGTGCGAGGGCATGGGCATCGAGACGGGCATCGATCTGAACGGACTTGTGCAAGCGGGCGCGTTCATTTCGACGGCATTGAAGCGCGAAACGTCATCGCGCGTGGCGCGCGCACTCGAGGCCAAGCGTCAGCGACAAGAAAAGCAGTGCATCTGATCACTCCATTCAAGGAGGAGACATGGAACAGCAACTCGCCGCGCACGAGCGCGGCCGGGCGCTCTCGCAAAGCGCCGAAACGACGGAGTATCAGCTCGTCGAAATATGGGGCGATACCGTCGATACGCGGCATCTCGCGTGGTCGGTCGTGCTCGGCATCGCGATCAGCTACGGCGCGTTCGCCATCGCGAATCGCGTGCTCGCCGCTTATGTGCCCGATGCCGCGATGGCCCGCGCTTACGCGATGCTCGTCGGCCTCGCCGGATGCCTGATCGCGGGCGCGGTCTGCGCGAAGCTCTTCAAGCCGAAGCGCGAAGTGGTCGAGGAAGCGCACGGCGCGGCGGGCCGCGAGGAAGTGCTGAAGCAGCTCGCGAACGAAGCGGGCGGACTCGGGCGCGTCGCGGACCTGCCGCCTTCGGTCGTCGCGGAAATGAAGGAGCTCGGTTTGTACGAGCTTTTCGCCGAATATGAACAACGCGATGAACAACGCGAAGGAGCGCGCTGATGGAACCGTTCGTCACTCAACTGCTCGTCGCGCTCGGCATGGGACTCATCGGCGCGATCGTGTTCTCCGGCATCGGCCTCATTTCGGGCACCGATGAAACCACGACGCTCGCGCCGCTCACCTTGCTCGTCGTGCTGCTCGGCGTGCCGCCCGTCGGCGTATTTTCCTTCTTCATGGCGGGCGCGGTGTCGAAGCACATGACGCACGCGATTCCGACCGCCTTGCTCGGCATTCCCGGCGACACGCTCGCCACGCCCCTGCTGCAACAGGCGACGATGCTGCGCAACCTCGGCGTGCCGCATATCGCCCTGCGCAAGATGATCTCGGGCGCGATCGTCGCGGCGTTCGTCGCCGTGCCGCTCGCGGTGCTGTTCGCGGTGCTGCTCGCGCCGTTCGGGCCGGTCATCACGAAGGCCGCGCCGTGGGTGTTTCTCGCGGCATCGGTCGCCATTGCGTTCTTTTCGTCGGGACGATGGGCTTCGGTGTTTCTGCTCGTGCCGTTCGTGCTGGTGATCGTCGGTCTTCAGGCGCTCACGGGCAAATACGGCGTGAAGCTCTCGGTGAGCTACTTCCTCGGCATCGCGATCGGGCCGCTCATCGCCGATCTGTTCTCGATACTCTCGCCCGCCGATCGCGCCCGCATGCGCCGCGAACGCGTCCGCACGTTCTCGCTCGCGCCCGACGTGAAGGGCTGGAGCGGCTACTTCCCCAATCCGATGAAAGTGCTCGACGGCCAGCAACGCGGCTGGGTCGCGGCCACCGCGGCGATATCGAGCGCGACATTCGTGTTCAGCCCGGTAGCGATGACGGTCGTGCTCGGCGAACTCGTCGGCTCGCGTGTGAAGCATGCGTATCATCGCCTGACGACGGTGATCTCCGCGCGCAACGGCGTGACCGAAGCGACTTACATCGCCGAAGCGCTGATTCCGCTGATCGCGTTCGGTCTGCCGCTGAGTCCTGTCGCGGCGGGACCGGCCGCGCCGCTATTCAACGCACCGCCGCGCTTTTTCGTCGATACGGCGACGGGCCACATCAACAATCTGCATACGTTGATGACGACGTGGCAGTTCCTCGGCTTCGGCTTGCTCGCGGTCGTGCTCGCGGCGCTCGTCGCGTATCCGCTGTCGATGAACTACGCGCATCGCGCGGCGTCGTTCGTCGCGAGGAAGCTGAGTCACGAGGCGATCATCGCGACGTTCGTCGGTCTGATCGTCGTAATCAGCGTGTGGGAAGGGCAACTGCTCGGTCTGCTCGTGATTCTGAGCGTGGGCTTGCTCGGCGGATTGCTGTCGCGCAACTTCGGCTTCAATACCGGCGTGCAGTTCATGGGCTATTACACGGCGGTGTTGAGCGTGCCGGCTTTGACGAAGGCCTTCGGCGCGTGACGCGATGCGCGCTGCGTTTCGTTATCCGACCGGCGGCAACCGGTCGGACGCCGCCGATCGAGGGCGCAAAGGCGACCGCTCACTGCCGGCGCGGATGTTCGAGAAAGAATCGCAGCATTTCGGCACTGGCGTCGGGGCCGGACGGATCGGTATAGCTTCCGCTTGACGAGCCACCGGACCACGCATGCGGCGCGCCGTGGATGATCCAGAGTTCTGCATCCACCCCGGCTTGCGACGTCATGTGCCGGACCGTATGTTTGCGCGCCCGGCCGTCACCGCTCGACGCGCGGGCGGGTGTCGCTTCGCCCGCAGAAAACTCGCGTACCAGTTCGTTGGCGTTCGAAGGATGCACGGTAGCATCGGCATCGCCGTGAAAGACGATCAGCGGGCATTGCGACGCCTGCGCGTGATGAATGTCCGCCCGGCCGGCTTTGCGCGCCTTGGATCGGGCCTTGCCGCCGCGCATGGCCGCCAGCGCCGATGGCAAGTCGTGCGCGCATCCCACGGGCAGGCCCGAGTGAATGCCTGCTGCCGCGTAAAGGTCGGGATAGGTTTGCGCCACGATCGCCGCCATTGCGCCGCCGGCCGAAAGCCCTGCAACGAAGACGCGTTTCGGATCGACGTCGTGATCGGCCATCACCTCTCGCGTGATGCCCGCGATCAGCGACGGCTCGCCGTGGTCGCGCTGCTGGTCGCCGTGCCTGAACCAGTTCCAGCATTTCGACGTATTCGCGTTCTGCGGCTGGATCGGATAAGCGACGATAAAGCCGTGCGTTTCGGCGAGCGCGTTCATCCGCGTGCCGGATGCGAAGTCGTCGGCGTCCTGGGTGCAGCCGTGCAGCATGACGATCAGCGGTAAAGGATCCCGACGTGAATGAGCGGGAACGTAGACCTTGTAATCGCGTTGACCGGCGGCGCCGACATAACGACGCGTGCTGAAGTGCCCGCGATCCTGCACGTCCGCATCAGTCCGCGTCTTGCCGGCGTGGCGCCGGGGTTGCAAGAGATCGGCGAATCGCGCGGTCGTCGTGTCGTCCTGCGGGTTAGGGTGCGCGGTTGCCGTGTCCGTCCGTTCGCCGCGCATGGCGCGTTTGACGATTTCCGCGGCCGCGGCGGGATCGTTGCTGCGAAAGAGCGCGAATGCCTCTTTCATCGAGTCCAAAAAACCTTCGTTGAGTTTCATGTTCATTCCGTTAGCGGGAAGGCGTCAGGCGCATCAGCGGATTCGATCCGCCAATGCGGCCTTGACTGCCGGTGACGCATGGAGCGCGCCTCGAACCAGAATCGAGTCGATCGCTGCCAGCGCGAGTTCGGGGGAGACGTCCATGGCAATGCTCGCCAAACCGAGCACCTGAATCCGCAGACGCTGATTGGCCGCGCATGCCGCCTCGAGATCCTGTTTCGAAAAATGCTGAAGGCCGAGCACGAGTTCGCGGCGCGTCACGGTGTCCTTCAGAGCCGGCGCATGAATCGACAACTGATTGCGGATGGCCGTGCGGATCAGATCCGTCCGGTTCGAGTAAAAGCCTTCCTCGACGAGCAGATCGATCTGGCCCAAGTCGACCGGACCGAGATTGATCGTGATTTTTTCGGTTTCGCTGCCTCGCGAGCGATCCGGCACTTCTTTTGCCATAGTGTGAAAAACCTCCCGTTACCATCCATGTGGATGGTTATAGGAGGATTTCAAGAGAGCGTCAACGATGATTTTTGCGATTTAGCGCAGACGCGATCGCGACTCAGACGCGCACCCAGCAACCCGATTCCGGGCACACGGCGGTTCGTGAGCCGTTCAGCCAGACTTGCGCTTCCTCGAGTTGCAGCGCGTTCGAGCGGTCGCTATCGAAGACGACGTTCAGCGCGTTTCCGGTATCGGCGTCTTCGATGGGAAGTTCCCACGTCAGGAAAATCTGGGTGAAGTCGTGGTCCGGGGGGAAGTCGGCGGCGCAGAAGCGGTCGCTGTCGCGCTGAATGACGCCGTGAGGCTGGACCGTATCGAAGATCACGGCCGTTCCCCTCGTCAGCGCAATGCGTTGTCCGGTAGCGGGGAAGTGCAGGTCCAGACCTTTGTCTTCGCTCAGGAAGAGATTGCAAAAAGCGGCGCCGCCATACTGCTCGCCGTCATGGTGATACCTGGCGCCACGACAGGCCATCAACGCCATGTCGCTATCGTCGAGCACCGCGGGAAGCCCCAGCGCGCCGGTCCAGTCGGACATGGCCTGCACGCAGCGTTTGTAGTCCGGCCAGCGAAATTGCGTCCGCGCGAGATGCATCGGCTCGACATCACCGGGTTGCAGCGCGAGACGCGTCGTGGTTTCTCTCTGCCAATCCGCGAGCATCGACGCGGGAGGCGCAGGCAGATCGAGCGTGCCGGATAGAACGATGTCACTGACGCGACGACTGCGGATCGCGTCGCCGCTCCAGAAGAAAGAAGTCAGCATGTCTCGCATTGGGCAGGACTTTCGGAGCTAAAAAGAAATGTTCGCGGCGCATAATACGGCCTTGTCACATCTCAGCAGCATTCGACATGATAACTTTGACCGGGGAAGACGGCCCTGACGCACTGAAGGACGACATCGAGGCTATCGGCCGCGTGAGTGCCGTGGGCTCGATGCTCAAGGCGATTTGCGAAAGAACATCGATGGGCTACGCCGCGGTCGCGCGCGTGACAGACAATACATGGACAGCGTGCGCCGTTCACGACGACATTGGCTTCGGTCTGGAAGTCGGCGGTCAACTCGATCTGAAGACGACGCTATGCTTCGAATCGCGAGAAGCGCGCGAATCGATCGTCATCGATGACTTCGGGAACGATCCGCGTTACTGCGGTCATCACACGGCCAGAATCTATAACCTTCAAAGTTATATCTCCGTGCCGATCGTTCTATCCAACGGCCGGTACTTCGGCAATCTATGCGCGATCGATCCGCGTCCGCGCTATCTGTCCGATGTCCGCACGGTCTGCATGTTCGAGGCGTACGCCAAGCTCATCGCGCTTGAGCTCGAACTGGAGGAAAACCGCTCTGCGTCGGCAACTGCGCTATCGCACGCGCGCGAGGCCGCGGAATTGCGTGAGCAGTTCATCGCCGTTCTCGGACATGACCTTCGCAATCCGCTAACAGCGGTGCATTCGATTGCCGAATATCTTTCGATCAAAGGTGGAACCACCGAGATCACTCAACTCGGATTGCGATTGAAGGCGGTCGCCGGCCGAATGGCGGGTTTGATCGACGATGTAATGGACTTCGCGCGCGGACGCCTGGGCGCCGGACTGGGCGCCCACATCGCGCCCGACCCCGATCTCGGCAAGCTTTTGCGCGATATCGTTTCCGAGGCAAAGGCGGGTCATCCCGGCTTGATGATAGAAGACAGCATCGCCATTGAAGGAACCGTCCACTGCGATTCGATTCGTATGCAGCAGCTATTGTCCAATCTGTTAGGCAATGCAATCACGCATGGCGCGGCGGACTTGCCTATTACCGTAAATGGGAAAGTCGAGGCCGGGAAATTGATCATCGCCGTGAAGAACGGTGGCGATGCCATTGCGCCCGAGGACATCAGGAAAGTGTTCGAGCCATATTGGCGGCCCGCCGATAAACCGCGAGGCGGGGGTCTCGGTCTCGGTCTTTTCATCTGCAAGCAAATCGTGCAGGCTCACAATGGCGATCTGCAGGTATCGTCATCGCTCGCCGATGGCACATGTTTCACTGCAATCATCCCCGTTCGGCAAGCGTGACGTCGGGATCCGCTGATGCCGGCGTCGAGACGATAACCTCTCAACTGCCGTAAGGATCGAACTGGAAATACCTGGCTGCGAGTTGTTTATAGGTGCCGTCGGCGAGCATGTCGGCGATCGCCTTGTTCATCTTTTCCTTCAGTTCGATATCCGACTTGCGGATTCCAATGCCCGCGCCGTTGCTCGCATAGACATTGCCGCCGGTGAACTTGAAACCGGCGCCTTGCGGCGTTCTCAGGAATCCGTACTCGCCGACGGCTGCATCGGTGAAGCAGCTATCGAGACGGCCTGCGGCGAGATCCGCGAATACCTGATCGAAATTCGGATAAGAAACGACGCGCGCGCCGGCGGGCGCCCAATGTTCCTTCGCATAGGATTCGGGAACGGTGCCCTGCTGGACACCGATCGATCTTCCTTTCAGCGATTCCGCGGTGGGTTCGAGGTTCGTGTCTTTACGCACGATCAGTTTGTTCGGCGTCTTATATAACCTCGATGTGAAATCGATCACCTGTTTGCGTTTGTCGGTAATCGACATGGACGCGAGAATGGCATCGAATTTCTTGGCCTGAAGCGCGGGAATCATGCCATCGAAGTCGTTCTGAACCCATTCGCATTTTGCGTGCATGCGCTTGCAGATTTCGGTCCCGAGATCGATGTCGAATCCGACGAGCTTGCCGCTGGAGTCGCGCGATGAAAACGGCGGATGCGACGGATCCACGCCGTATCGAAGCGTCGACGCATCCTGAGCGCTTGCATACGATGAGGTGAAGGCGGGCGCGCAAAACAGCAGGGTCGACACGAATCGTTTCATTACAGAAGTCTCCGGCTGATGATCTTGTTGTCGATAAAGAGAAAGGAAAGCTATGCCGCGGACAGAAACCTTCGGAGCCGGCTGCTTGCGGAATTGGCGAACAGGTCCGCCGGTTTTCCTTGCTCTTCGATTCGTCCTTCATGCAGAAAAATGATCTCGCTGGAAACATTGCGGGCGAAGTTCATCTCATGCGTCACCACGATCATCGTCCGTCCTTCCGCCGCGAGTTTCTGCATGACCTTCAACACTTCGGACACGAGTTCGGGATCGAGAGCGGAAGTCGGCTCGTCGAAAAGCAGAACGTCGGGATCCATCGTCAGTGCGCGGGCGATTGCGACGCGCTGTTGCTGGCCACCCGAGAGATGCGCGGGGTAACGGCCGGCGATATCGACGCCCAAACCGACCTTGTCGAGATTGGCCCGGCCATATTCTTCGGCTTCGCGCCGACCGAGTCCGAGTACGTGAACCGGCGCATGAATCACGTTTTCGAGCACCGTCATATGCGGCCATAAGTTGAAGTGCTGAAACACCATCGCGAGCTTGGACCGTATGCGCCGCAATTGATGTTTGTCGACCGGCCTGAGCGTGCCCGTTCTGTCCTGCTTCATGCGGATTTCCGTCTGATTGACGAAGATGCGGCCCGCCGACGGATGTTCGAGCAAGTTCATGCAGCGCAAGAGCGTGCTTTTGCCCGAGCCCGACGAGCCGAGAACGCTGATGACGTCGCCGGCGCGCGCGCTGAGCGACACGCCTTTCAGCACTTCGTGCGTGCCGAAGCTCTTGTGAAGATCGGCGACCACGACTTTTTCAGGTGAACGCGACGAATCGATGCAGACATCGTTAGTCATTTTTGCGGTGTCAGGTAAGCGAGCCAACGGTTTTCCGCCTGGCGAAAGAGCCAGACCAGCGAAAAGGTGATCGCGGAATAGAGCAGAAACGCAATGCCGAATGCGGCGAACGATTGATAGGTCGCGGAATTCACGTCGCGCGCCACTTTCAGCAGATCCGGCACGGTTGCGGCGAACGCAACGGAAGTCGAATGGAAGACCAGAATGACTTCATTGCTATAACTCGGTAACGAGCGCCGCAGCGCGGAGGGGAGAATGACGTGCAGATAAAGCTGCAACGTCGACATTCCCGCGGCCACGCCGGCTTCGATCTCGCCCGCAGGCGTGGCCTTGATCGCGCCGGCGAAAATCTCGGTCGTGTAGGCGCATGTATTCAATGCGAACACGAGTAGCGAACAATGCATTCCGTCCCGAAAGAACGCGTTCGTGAGCTCGTGATTACGAATCACGTCGAGGCTGAACACGCCCGTATAGCAAAGCAGTAACTGAACGAATAGCGGTGTGCCACGAAACAGATAGGTGTAAAGCCAGACCGCGCGCGACAGGAAACGGTTCGCGGAACTGCGCGCGATGGCCATCGGCACCGCCAGTGCGGATCCGAGCACGACGGAGAACAGCAGCAGCCAGATCGTGACGATCAATCCGGTGAACTGATAGCCGTCGGTATAAAGATAGTGCCGCCAGTATTCGCGAAAGACGTCGATCATACGTTCACCTTGCGCACGCCGACGTCATATCGATTTTCGAGGTGACGTAATACGAGATTGGATGCTGTCGTGATCAGCAAATAAACGAATGCGGCCACGCCGATAAAAAAGAAGTAGTGCGTGGTGGTCTTGCCTGCGTCTTGCGCGGCTTTGACGACATCCGAGAGTCCGATGATGGATACGAGCGCCGTCGATTTGACGATGACTTGCCAGTTGTTTCCGAGCGCCGGCAGCGCATAGCGCATCATTTGCGGAAACAGGATATGCGCAAGGACATGACCGAACGACATGCCGAGCGAAGTGCCCGATTCGAGTTGCCCGCGCGGAATCGCCAGAAAAGCGCCACGGAGCGTCTCGGTAAAGTACGCGCCGTGGATCAGACCCAGCACGATCACACCGGCCGCGAAAGGCTTGATATCGATCTGCGTCCAATGCAAGCGCTCGGTGATGCCGTTCAGCAGAATCTGGATGCTGTAGTAGAGCAGCAGCATCAGCACGAGATCCGGTGCGCCGCGTACGATCGTCGTGTAGAGACGGGCCAGTCTTGCGATCCATCGGCTGCCGAACAGCTTCGCGCAGGCGCCGAGCAAGCCGATCGCGAAGGCCAGCGCCAGCGAACAGACCGCCAGTTGCACGGTCTGCAGCGCGCCTTCGAGAACGAGCGCGCCATATCCGTGTAGAAGAGAACTCATGGACGATGTCCCTTGTGTGTCCGATGTGGCACATTTGAGCGCATGCCAAATTCGATGTCAATAAAGGTCCGATGAGTGGAACTACTTAGAACCGGAAAACGGCATTTTTCAGATGCGCGAGTTTAGAATCTTGTTGCGCAGCCGGAACCTCGCGCGTCATCGTAGAAAGGAGACGAAAGGTGCTACTCAAGCGGACGCCGTTACTCGCAGCGACCATCGGTACGCAGCGCGATCTCGTAAGCCTGACGTTCGGGCCGCCGGACGCGGACATGAAGGTTTATCTGCAGGCATCGCTTCATGCCGACGAAACGCCCGCGATGCTCACGGCGCACGTCCTGCGCGACGAACTCCAGGCGCTCGAAGCCGCGGGCAAGCTCGACGCGACCGTCACGCTCGTTCCGATAGCGAATCCGATCGGCCTGAGTCAGCATGTCTTCGGCCAGTTCTTCGGCTGCTTCGAGCTGAATAGCGCCGCGAACTTCAATCGCGGCGTCGCGCGCCCCTCGGACATCTGCGCGCATCTGGAAGGCCGTCTCGGCAGCGACGAAGACGCGAACAGGCGCGCGATAAAGAACGCAATGCGCGCATCGCTCAATGCTTGCGCGCCGACGACGGAATTCGACGCGCTGCGTTCGACCCTGCTGAAGCTGTCTTGCGATGCCGACATCGTTCTTGACATTCATTGCTCGCTGGAAGCGGTCGTCCACGTCTATGCCGACACCGCCGCGTGGCCGCGCGTCGAACCGCTCGCGCGCCATCTGCAATCGCGGGCGCAGATGCTGTTCGACCGCGCGGATCTCGGGCTTTTCATCGACTGGACGCGCCTGGCGTGGGCCGACGTCGAAGCGCGCTTCGGCGACCGGTATCCGGTTGGCGAGGGCGCTGTCGCCGCCATCGTCGAGTGCGCCGGCGAGCGCGACGTCACGTATGAATCGGCGCGGCGTCATGCGCGAGCGATCGTTGCCTATCTCGTCGATCGGGGCGCTATCCGCGATACGCCGTCGCCATGCCCCGTCTTGATTCATCCGGCGACGCGACAAGCGGCGAGCGAGCATTTCTACGCCGCGACCAGCGGCATCGTGGTGTACGCGGCGAACATCGGCGACGTGGTGGAGGTCGGCGAGGCGATCTGCGACATCGTCGACCCGATCACCGGCGCAACGACGACGCTCAGAAGCCGCACGAAAGGCGTGTTCTACATGCGCCGCGCGATCCGCTTCGTCACCGCCGGCGCGGAGATCGGTCGCGTGACGGGCGGTTGATCAGGAGCGCTTGCGGCGCGTCGCCTTGCTATCGGTATCGGCATTGTCTTCGGCGGTCGTTCCGCCGTCGATCACGCCGAGAATCTTTGTGATTCGCAGCGCCGCTGCCTGCAAGGTCGGCACCAGCAAGGTAATGTCTTCCAGCGACTTGCGCGCTTTGGGCGCCGAGATGCTCAAGCACGCGATCAGGCGGCCGTGCGGCCCCGAGATCGGCACGGCGGCGCCGACCACGCCGATCGCGAACTCGGAATCGTTGGTCGCATAGCCATTCTTTCGCGCGAGGTCGATTTCGAGCCTGAGCCGTTCCGGATCGACGATGGTGTAGGGCGTGATCGGTTCCCACGGTCCGCTCAGCAGATAAGCGTCGAGCTGCTTCTTCTCCATGTTCGCCAGAAACACGCGCCCGCTGGACGTGCAGTGCACGGGCGCGCGATGCCCTTTCTGAAAATTGAGCGTCAACGGCGAATTGCCGATCGCGCTGTCGATATACACGACCTCGGAGCCGCGCATGACGCCGAGGCTCACCGTTTCATCCGTGCGTCGCGACAGTTCCATCAGCAGCGCGTGGATCGGCCCATGCGAGGTGGACGCCGCGAGGATGTTCGTCGCGAGTTCCAGCAGGCGCGGGCCGACCTGATACCGGCCGCGTTCCATGCCGTGTTCGAGAAAGCCGAACTCTTCGAGATTGCTGACGAGGCGATGCGCAGTGGTCTTCGGAATGCCGAGCGCGGTGATGATGTCGGCGGTCGTCATGCGACCGGTTTGCGCAGCCATTTCGATGATGTGAAACGCGCGCTCGGTGGGAGAGACCTCCGGCTCGGACGTCTCGACGATGGCTTGTTCTTCCTTGCGCATGTGTGCTGGGTTTTCTGGTTTTATGGGCCTGTGGCGCGCATCCTTCGCGGATCAGGCGAAAAGCGGTTCCCTAGGATACTCGATTCGAATTGCGGGCCCGGAGGGTGACAGGAAGGTTCGCGATGGTGGGAGACATGCGGCCAGTTTAGCATCTCCGTCTAATGATTCCATAAATAGGAACTCGATAGTTCCACTTATCGGAATGTATTTGACATCGCTTCTCGGCGATCGTCTAATGCCTCGACGGATTCGTGCCGTGCCGTGCATGCCCTCGCAAAGAAAACCTGAAATGAGACATCGCTCATGATCCCGACTGCAAAGCTCGCCGCTGTCCGCGAGCAGTTCCCCGTCACCACAAGGCAGCTTTATCTCGACTCCGCCCACCAGACGCCGCTTGCGCTAAGCGTGCGCGAAGCACTCGAAGCCTTCTTGTCGGAAGGCTTCGAGATGGCCGGTCCGAAGCCGGTCTGGTTGCGACGTGTCGAGGAAACACGCGAGAGCGTCGCGACGTTCTTCAACGCGGCGCCGACCGAAATCGCATTCACCAAGAACACGTCGGAAGGACTCAATATCGCGGCGAACGCGGTCCCGCTCCGGGCCGGCGACAACGTCGTGCTGATAGAAGGCGATCATCCCAACAACGCCTATGCGTGGTTGAACCTCAAGCGCAATGGCATCGAAGTGCGGTTCGCGCCGTTGCCGGACGACGAGATTGCCACCGCCAAGACGTTCGAGCCATATATCGATGCGCGTACGAAAGTCGTTTCGCTTTCGCATGTGACGTTCCATGCGGGCCAGGTCCATGACCTGATGAGCATCGGACGGCTGTGCAAGGCGCGCGGCATTTACCTGATCGTCGATGCGATGCAGTCCGTCGGCGTCATTCCGCTCGACGTCAAGGCGCTGAACATTTCGGTGCTGGCAGCCGGCACGCACAAGGGCTTGCTCGTGCCGCAAGGACTCGGCGTGCTTTATATCGCCGACGGTCTCGACGAATTGCAGCCGGCTTACCTTGCGATGTCCAGCATGGCGAATCCGCCAGCCGACTATGTCGCCCGTCCCGACGACATGGCTTTACGCAAGGACGCGCGGCGCTTCGAATTCGGCAACGTCAATCTCCCGGACCTGCACGCACTTTCCGCGGCGATCGGCCTCATTCAGAGCGTAGGCGTCGAGGCGATCCAGAAGCATGTGCTGGCGCTCGGCGATCTGCTGCTCGAACGCCTCGATGCGCTGGGTGTGAGCGTCGTCGGTCCGCGAGCGCGTGGCAAGCGCAATCACATATACGTGCTGAAACTGCCGGTCGACAAGTGGACCGACTACTTCGCTCGAAACAACGTGCGCGTCTCGCCGGAGCGTGGCGGCATCCGCGTGTCGCTCGCGATGTTCAACACCGTAGGCGACATCGAACGGCTGATAGAAATGCTTCGTATCGGCCCTACGACAGGCACGCTGGCCGCGACGGAGCAGATCGACTGAAACGACGCGAGCCGATCGCCCCACGCCTCACGCCGCGACCTCGCCGCGCGCGCAATATTCCGCGAGCGCCTTTCTGTCGATTTTGCCGTTCACCGTCAGCGGGAACGCATCGATGATGACGATCCGTTGCGGCATCGCATAGACCGGCAGACGCTGCCGGCACGCCCGCCAAACATGCGTGGTCTCGACTTCCGGATTCGTCACGAACGCGACGAGGCCGGTTGCTCGTCCGACTTCGTCGAGCGGCCACGGGACAACCGCGCACGACGCGGCGTGGCTGGCCGCTTGCACGACATGTTCGACTTCTTCCAGCTCGAGCCGGTGGCCGCGGATTTTCACCTGTGTATCGAGACGGCCCTGAAACACGATCCCGTGTGGCGTCGTTTCGCGCGCGGCGTCGGCGGATCGATACCAGCGATGCGCGGTCTTGCCCGGATAGTTCATCGCGATGAACCGGCTATTGCCGGGTTCGTCGGACGACAGATAGCCTTCGGCAAGCTGCGGTCCCGCGATCAGCAATTCGCCCGTCTGGCCCGGGGCGACCGGTTCGAGCTCGGCATCCACGATCATGAGTTCCACGCCGGGCAGGCCCTGGCCCAACGGTATGACCGTGTGCTGCGGATCGTCCAGGAATTCGGGCGTGACTTCGAAGCACGTACAGGCGACGGTCGCTTCCGTGGGCCCGTACATGTGCAGCAGCCGGCTGTTCGGCGCGGCACGCATCCACGCCTGCGCGAGCGAGCGAGGCAACGGCTCGCCGCCGAACATCGACACGCGAATGCTCGGAAATGCGCCCGCTGGCAGCTTGCGCATTTGCTGCATGATGCCGGCGACCGATGGCACGCTGCACCAATGCGTGATCCGGTGCGTCTGGACGAAGCTCGCGTTACCGACGGGATCGACGTTTTCGGGCACATATAGGCAGCCGCCGTTCGCCCAGCAGACGAACATGTCATGCACGGACGGATCGAAGCTCAGCTCGCATAGCTGCATGTAACGCGCATCGCGCACCTTGTCGACCAGTTGCAACTGGCCGTTCACGTACGCATCGGCGTTCGCATGCGTGATCGGCACGCCCTTCGGCGATCCCGTCGAACCGGACGTGAAAAGTATGTAGGCGAT
Organism: Caballeronia sp. AZ7_KS35; assembly: GCF_023631045.1. NCBI lineage: Bacteria > Pseudomonadati > Pseudomonadota > Betaproteobacteria > Burkholderiales > Burkholderiaceae > Caballeronia > Caballeronia sp. AZ7_KS35. Next base: position 179,862 of record NZ_JALQDV010000048.1, read on the forward strand.
GTCGTGCGCGGCGCCTCGGCTCTGCATGAGCGAGAAAGCAGGGGATGGAAGTTGCGATTCTTCCGCGTCTGCGTCGAGCAGGACAATCTGCGGAGGTTCGTCGAGCAGGGACAGCACTTCATCGAGCGACTCGGCGCAACGCCGATCGACGAGCATCAACGGCGCGCCGGATTGCCGGATGATCGCCGCGATCCGCGCTGCCGGCATCTTCGGGTTGAGTGGCACATAGGCCATGCCGGCATCGAGAATGCCCAGGATGCCGACATACGCGCCGACGCTGCGATATGCAAACAGCAGGCATCGGCTCGTGCAGGTGCTTCGTGCGAACGCCGCCAGTCCCGCCGACAAGCGACGGACCCGGGTTTCAATCTCGCGGTAGCTGTAAAGACGCTCATCGACCCATAACGCAGGGCTGTCCGGCTGGTTCGCAGCAGAATCGAAGAAGTGAGAATGCAGCATCCGACGGTCCCCCTGGCACACGAGTGTTGATGTTTTTTTCGAGTCCGCGACTGCTCGATCCGGTCGATGCGATCGATCGCAATTCGACGGATTCAGATTTCGCACACTCCTCGGTTCAGCCTTCGCTCATTCGCCACTGCCGCGAAGTGAGTGCATTGTTATATTTCTGTAAGGTTACGTATGTGCGCCGTCGAACCCATTTTTGTCTGAAGTAACGAATGAAAAGCCTGCGCGGCCGGCGTCACTCCTGCTCGCGAATTTCGGCGGGGCCTTTGCCGGTCCAGCGCTTCAGCGCCCGGCGGAAATTGGCGGTGTCGGTGAAGCCGACCAGCATGGCGACATCGTCCGTGCTCAGTTTCGTCGTCTTCAGATACTCGGTGGCGAGCGAGCACCGCACATCGTCGACGATGGCGACGAACGACGTGCCTTCCGACTCGAGCCGTCGACGCAGCGTGCGGCTCGTCATCTTCAACGCGCTAGCGACGGTCTCCATGCCGGGGAACTCGCCCGGCTTGCGCATGAGAACCTGATAGACCTCGCCGGAAACACCGGTCGATGTCTTCGCCTGTCCGATGAGCCTGTCGCACGTCTCCTGCAGAAGCGCGGCGGAGTGCCTGTCCGCGAGATGAGGCTTGAGTTCGAGTATCGCGCCGTCGTAGATGAGCTGACATTCGTCGGCGTCGAACTCGCATGGGCAGCCGAGATACTCCGGATAGATGGAGGCGTGCGGCGGCGCGGGATACGAGAAGCGCGCGAGCATCGGCGGACAGCTTCTGCCCGCGACATCCTGCAAGTGCGTCACATGCTGCGTGTACTGCTGTTCGAGCAGGAACTGCTGCACGTCATGCGGGAAGGGCGACGTGAACGCGTCGGGAAACGTCCATACCGACGTGTCCGGATGTTCGTGCCATTCGATGGTGATGGTCGGCGTCGCGAGCCGATGGTATTTGACGCCGAGCCGAAAGTAATCGCGCAGCGACAGGCACGACATCAGCGCGTAGCCGTACATGCCATACGCGGCCAGATGCAGCCGCGCGCCCGTCTTGAACGGCGTTCGCGGATCGGCGGAAAGCGCGACGGCGTTGCTGCATACAGCGGCGTACTGCCGGACGGACGTCATCACCGAGGCATCGTAGATCTCCTCGGGCGCAACGCCGCTTCCCTTCAGGCTGTCCGCCGGCGCAATGCCTTGCTCAGCGAGCACGTCCACCAGCGCGGCGATCTTGTAGGGCGCATAGATGCGCTCGTTCAACAGTGGCAGTCTCGACGACACAGCGCCTCCTCGTGTGTCCTGCGGGGACACCACCTTGTCCGAATATGACCTTTCGCAGCGCATCGTATCCCACTACTATCACCGTAACAAGACGAGTCCGCATCGCGAATGCGCGACTCGCGAATCCATCGGAGACAGCCATGCAACGCCAACTTCACGTCAGTTCGTCGCCGCCGGCTTAAGCCGGCCGCACGGTCGTTTCCCGTTCCGCCCTACGTTTTCCAACGGCGTCCTCCCGCGCTTGCCTCGTTCAGGCGCGCCGGGGTATTGCCGAAGCTCGCCCATCGAGCGCGTTTCCGAAGGACATTCAATGAGCAATCCGAGCAGCAAAGTCATCATCACCTGCGCCGTGACCGGTTCGGCGCATGTGCCGTCGATGTCGGAATATCTGCCTATCACGCCCGATGACATCAAGCATCAGGCGCTCGAAGCCGCCGAGGCCGGGGCCGCGATTCTTCATCTGCATGCGCGCAATCCGGAAGACGGCCGCCCGACGCCATCGCCCGAAATATTCCGGCGATTCGTGCCCGCGATCGCCGCGCAAACCGACGCCGTCATCAACATTTCGACGGGCGGCAGCACGCGCATGACGCTCGACGAGCGCCTCGCTTACGCACGCGTGGCGAAGCCGGAAATGTGCTCGCTGAACATGGGCTCGATGAATTTTTCGCTTCATCCCGTCGCGGCGAGGATGTCTTCGTGGCGCTTCGACTGGGAGAAGGATTATGTCGAAGGCATGGAGGACATGATCTTCCGCAACACGTTCCGCGACATCAAGAACATCCTCACCGAATTCCGCGACTATGGAACGCGCTTCGAATTCGAGTGCTATGACGTGGGGCATCTGTACAGCCTCGCGCATTTCATCGATATCGGGCTGATCAAGCCGCCATTCTTCATCCAATCCGTGTTCGGCATTCTCGGCGGAATCGGCCACGATCCCGAGAATCTTTCGATGATGCGCGCGACTGCCGACCGTCTTTTCGGACGCGAGAACTACCATCTTTCGATTCTCGGCGCCGGGCGTCATCAGATGTCACTGGTGACGATGGGCGCGATCATGGGCGGCAACGTGCGAGTCGGCCTCGAAGACAGCGTCTACCTGTCGCGAGGCGTGAAGGCGAAATCGAATGCCGAACAGGTCCGCAAGATTCGCCGCATTCTCGAAGAGTTGTCTTTCGACATCGCGACACCCGCCGATGCGCGAGCCATGCTCGGGCTCAAAGGGCGCGACAACGTTTCGCTCTGACTCGAAGAAGTCAAATCTGGAGACATCATGACTGCCGCTACTGTTGACCACAGCCTCGGAGAAACGCATTGGCTTGCGACTCGCAAGGCCATGGCAAGACTGCTTCCGCTGATGTGCGGAATCTACTTCCTGTCGTTCATCGATCGCACGAACGTGGCGCTCGCCAAGAGCGCCCTGGCTGCCGACCTCGGCATCAGCGCCGCGGCGTATGGACTCGGCGCCGGCATCTTCTTCATCGGCTATGCGCTGCTCGAAGTGCCGAGCAATCTGATCGCGCATCGCGTCGGGCCGCGCGCGTGGATCGCGCGAATCGCGGTGACGTGGGGCGCGCTTTCGACCGCGATGATGTTCGTTCAGGGCGAGTGGTCCTTCTACATATTGCGCGTGTTGCTGGGCGTCGCCGAAGCGGGATTGTTCCCCGCGCTGATGTACATGGTGACGCTCTGGTTCGCGCCCAAAGACCGCGCCGTTGCCGTCGGATGGATCTACACCGCGCCGTCGATCGCGCTCATCATCGGCAATCCGTTGGGCGCGGGTCTGATGCAGCTCGGCGGCATCGGCGGTCTTCACGGCTGGCAGTGGATGTTCCTGCTCGAAGGCTTGCCGACCATCGTGTTGGGCATCGTGCTGTTCTTCAAGCTTCCGAATCGTCCGTCCGAAGTGAAGTGGCTGTCCGCGCAGGAAGCGCAGGCGCTCGAAACGCACGCGGTCATCGACACGCACGGACACGCGGACCTCACCACGGCAGACTGGCTCGCCGCGCTCAAGCGCCCGACGACCGTGCTGATCGCGCTCATCTACTTCCTGAATCAGGTGGCGTTCGTCGGCCTGTATTTCTTCACGCCGTCGATCGTCGCGCAGATGCATGTGAGCTCGCCGATTCTCGTCGGCGTTCTGTCGAGCAGTGTCGGCATCGGCTTTCTGCTCGGCGTGCTGACCCTTCCGCGCATTCATCGCCGTGTGAGCAACGAATGCGGCTTTCTCGGCGTGCTGACCGCGGGCGTCGTCGTCAGTGCGTGTGCGTTCCTCGCCAGCCGGAATCAGGCAGTGCAGATTACGCTGCTCGGCATCACGGGCTTCTTTGCAGGCGGCATTCTGCCGTCGTACTGGGCCGTCGCGATGAAGCGGCTGCAAGGCGTGCAAGCGGCGGCCGGCCTCGCGTTCATCAACACGATCGGCTTGCTGGGCGGCTTCGTCGGACCTTATCTTTTCGGGCTCGCCGAAACGATGACCGGCAGAAGCGATGCGGGCTTCAACGTCGTCGTGGCTGCCTCGGTGCTGGGCTTGCTGCTGGTGCCGCTGCTCGCGAAATCGATTCACGCCGCGCAGCGTCCCGTCGCCGATGCTTCTCCCGCTCGCTGATGAACCGAACGAATGTCGATATCGAACATGAATACTTTTGAGCTTCTCAAACCGGTCCCGGGCTTGCGCGTACTCATCTCGGGCGCGGCTGCCGGCATCGGCGCTGCAATCGCGGACGCATTCGTGCAAGCCGACGCGCAAGTCTATATCTGCGACGTGAACCAGCAGGCGGTCGATGGCGCCAAAGCGCGCAATCCGAAGCTGCATGCCGGTGTCGCCGATGTCGGCGCGCGCGAGCAAGTCGATAGCGTCATCGACGACGCGCGCTCGCGGCTCGGCGGGCTCGACCTGCTCATCAACAATGCGGGCATCGCGGGTCCGACTGCCGGGATCGAAGCCATCGATCCGGACGATTGGGAGCGAACCATCGCGACGAATCTCAACAGCCAATACTATTTCCTGCGTCGCGCGGTGCCGCTGCTCAAGGAGACGTCGGATCGCCCCGGCATCATCGCGATGTCGTCCGTCGCTGGCCGGCTGGGTTATGCGTACCGTACGCCGTATGCATCGACGAAATGGGCGATCGTCGGTCTCGTCAAGTCGTTGGCCGTCGAACTCGGGCCGAGCAATATCCGCGTCAACGCGATCCTGCCGGGCGTCGTCGAGGGCGAGCGCATGGACAAGGTGATCGCCGCGCGCGCCGAATCGGCGGGCGTCGGCTTCGATGAAATGAAAGCGCAGTACCTGAAGAAGATTTCGCTGCGCCGCATGGTCACGGTCGACGATATCGCAGCGATGACGCTGTTCCTGGCATCGCCGGCGGCGCGCAACATCTCGGGACAAGCCATCAGCGTCGACGGCAACGTCGAATATCTCTGACCATCCGAAAAGCGCAACCGAAGCGGGCGCCGGGCACGGCGGCGCCCGCCGTCACACTCACGCGTGCGCGCGTGCCAGCCATTCATCCAGACCGATGCCGCCGCGACGCGCTTCGCCGGTCGGCACGAGCGAGTCTTCGCTGATCGTGCCGCCGAAGTACGTCGCGTCCGGATCGACGACGATCTCGCGCACATCGCCCTTCGCCTTCAGATACCGGCCGATGATCCGATTGAGCGGCGCACGCTCCGGCCCCGCGATATCGATGATGCCGAGCAGCGGCGCGCCGAGCGCGACATCCGCGACGATCGCGGCGACATCGTCCGCGGCGATCGGCTGAAACTGTCCCGGCGACAGATGCACCTTGCCGTCCTGCATGCCGGCATCGGCGATGCCGCCGAGAAACTCGTAGAACTGCGTCGCGCGAACGATCGAATACGGCACGCCCGCTTCGGCGATCAGCTTCTCCTGCGCGGCCTTCGCGCGGAAATAGCCGTTGTCCGGCATGCGGTCCGTTCCGACGACCGACAACGCCACATGATGCTGCACGCCCGCCGCGGCCTCGGCCTTGCCGAGATTCGTCGCCGATGCGCGGAAGAAGGCCATGACGTCGTCCGGCGCCCACGAAGGCGCGTTCGTCAGATCGATCACCACTTGCGCATCGCGAAGCGCTTCATGCAATCCTTCGCCCGTTACGGCATTCACACCGCTGCGCGGCGAAGCGGCGACGGCCTCGTGACCCTTCGAACGCAGGATCGCGACCGTTTTCGCGCCGATCAAACCCGAACCTCCCATGACGACGATCTTCATGATGCACCTCGTGCTTAAAGTGAAAAGACAGTGAACGTGAAGTCATTGTGTGAGAATCATGGCTTAGCGAAAAGGGACAAGAATCGTCGATCGAACTAGTCCATGAGACATGTCATGCCATCAGCCGACCATGCGTTGAAGATAGCAATCGACCGGCATGAGGCCGCGCCGATTTACCTGCAGATTTGCGAGCGCTTCAAGACGGCCATTGCGGCGGGTCATCTGAAACCCGGCGACCGCGTGCCCGCGTTGCGCGGCCTCGCGACGCAACTGAATATTGCGCGCGGCACCGTCGAAACAGCCTATACCATTCTCGTCGACGAAGGCTATCTGCAGATGCGCGGCGCCGCGGGCACGTTCGTGTCGTCGTCGCTGCCCGAAGCCGCGACGCCGTCGGGCGCGCGCAAGGACCGCGAGCGCGGGAACGCGCCGCGCACGGCACGCGCAACGCGCGCCGAACCGGCCGCCGAGATCGGCCACGATGCGAAGCCGCTGCGTCCGGGTCTGCCCGCGCTCGATGCCTTTCCGCGCAAGGTATGGAGCCGTCTCGTCGCGCATCGCGCGCGCAGCGGCGATCTCGCCACGCTTGCCTATCCCGATCCCGCCGGATATCGGCCGTTGCGCGAACGCATCGCGACATATCTCGGCCTGTCGCGCGGCGTGGCGTGCGATCCGCAGCAGGTTTTCGTGACGAACGGTTATCGCGCGACGCTCGAACTCGTGCTGCGCGGTCTCGCGAAACCGGAGGATCGCGCGTGGTTCGAAGAGCCCGGCTATCTGCTCGCGCGTAACTTTCTTCTCGATGCCGGCATGCGGCTCGTGCCCGTGCCGACGGATGACGAAGGGCTCGACGTCGATGCCGGCATCGCGCTCGCGGCCGATGCGCGTTTCGCGTTCGTCACGCCAGCGCATCAGAGTCCGCTCGGCGTCACACTGTCGCTCGCGCGGCGCATGAAGCTGCTCGACTGGGCGAGCCGCGCGCAGGGCTGGATCGTCGAGGACGATTACGACAGCGAGTTCCGCTACGCGGGCCGCCCGTTGCCGGCGCTGAAGAGCCTGGATCGCGACGATCGCGTGATCTATTGCGGCACCTTCAGCAAGGTGCTTTTTCCGGGCCTGCGGCTCTCGTATGTGGTCGCGCCCGGCCGGGCCGTGGAGCGCTTCGGCCAGGTCACGGCGAGCATGAACGCGGGCTCGCCGTATCTTTATCAGGCGGCCGTGGCGGACTTCATCGCGCAGGGGCATTTCGCGCGGCATCTGAAGCGCATGCGCGCGCTGTATGCGCAACGGCGCGAGTGGCTTGCGACGGCGATACAGAAGGCGTTCGGAGATCGCGTGAGCATCGGGTTGCCGACGGGCGGCATGCATCTCGTCGCGATCTTCCGTGCGGATCGCGACGGTCCCGTCGACGATCTGGCGATGTCCGCCCGCGCGCGGGAGGCGGGTCTCGCGGTGCTCGCGCTGTCCGCGTGGTATCTCAACGGGCGAAGCAAGGAAACGTTGCGCGGTATCGTCGTCGGCTTCGCGAATGTCGCCGATGCCGGCGAAGCGGCGCGTCTCGCGCGCATGCTTCGCCGGGCGTATGACGGTTAGGGCGTGACGGTGTCGCCGTCGGATGCGAAGAGCGCGTGCCTCGCGATGTCCTCGCGCGCGAGATCGAGCGCCTGTGCGACGGCTTCGCTGCCGCGCACGAGGCCTTGGAGCGTCACGAGGCGCAGGTCCTGCAAGCCGATCGAACCGAGCGCGTAACGCAGGTACGGCGTAAGGAAGTCTCGCTGACGCGCAAGCTCACCGCCATGAAATCCGCCGGAACCGACGATCACGAACGTGGGCCGGTCGCGCATCAGACCGACCTTGCCTTCGGGCGTCGAAACGAACGTGCGGTGAATGCGCAGCACGTAGTCGATCCATAGCTTCAGCGCGGCGGGCACGGTGAAGTTGTGCATCGGCGTATTGATGATGAGCGTGTCGGTGGTTTCAATTTCGCGGATCAATTGTTCGGAGATGTCGAACTGCGCTTCGTCCGGATGGCGCGACGTGATGGCGCGCGCGTAGTCCTGCGTGAGCGGAGGCAGCGGCGTTGCGGCGAGATCGCGTTTCACGGTATCCACGCGCGCACGCTTGCGCAACGTATCGATCATTTCGAGCGCGAGCCGGTAGCCGTGACTCGCGTCGCCGTGCGGGCTCGCGTTGATGAAGAGCACTTTCATCGCGCGCGCTCCTCGCCGGGCACAGCCAGCGTCTGCACAAAATGCATGCCCTTGGCGAGCAGGCCGTTGCGGTAATAAAAGCGCTGTGCGAGCGCCATATGCAGGCCGGTGTCGAGCACGAAGCGGGCGCAGTGTTCGTCCCGTGCGATCCCGCGGACGGTGTCCAGCAAACGGGCACCGATGCCGCTGCCTTGCAGACGCGCCGTGACGACGAGATCGTCGACATAGACGAAGCGTCCGTACAGCGTGTTCGTCTGCGTTCGATACCCGGCGAGGCCGAGAATCGCGCCTTCGTCGTCACAGGCGGCCAGCAGCCGATAGCTTTCCTCGCGTTGACGGCGCAGTTGTGCGCAAAACGTATCGGGGTCCGTAAGGTGCGGCCGGAGTTCCTTCATTACTTCGAAGGCGCGCGTCCAGTCTTCGGGGGTATCGAGGTGTCGAAAAACGATCGATGTGTCCATGCGTGTTCTCCACAATGCATGACACATACATTACCGATGCGATGGCGCAGTCTGAAGGGCCAAGAAACGCGCTTCCGGGTAGGCCATGACGGCGTGCTCGATCGCGCGGGCGATGCTGCGCCGGATCGGAAACGTTCGCCGCTCGACAAGTGCTAGAACCTGCCCGCGCGATACGGAACTGGATCGGTGAAGCACGCTTCCCCGTTCATCAGCTCGCCGACAAGCCTGCCCGTCACCGGACCGAGCGTGAGGCCGTGATGCGCGTGCCCGAACGCGAACCAGAGCCCGCGATGGCGATCCGCCGGTCCGATCACCGGCCGCATGTCCGGCGTGCAGGGCCGAAGCCCGAGCCACGGCGACTCGTCGATGCGCGCCCCGAGGCCGAACACTGGTCGCGCCATCCGCTCCGCGCGTTCGAGTTGCACGGGGCTCGGCGGCCGGTCAGGGCTCGCGAGCTCGACGCCGGTAGTCAGACGCAAGCCGCGCCGCATCGGCGCGACCACGTAGCCGTTCTGGATATCGACCACCGGCCGCGATAGCGCGGCGCGTCCGTCGGGTGCGTAGTGCATGTGATAGCCGCGCTTGGCCATCAACGGGATGCGGTATCCGAACCGGCGCACGAGGTCGCCGGACCATACGCCGAGCGCCACCACCGCCGCCCGCGCTTCGACCGGTCCGCTCGACGTCATGACGCGCCAGCCGCTGCCCGATGGTTCGAGCGTCGCGGCGTCGCCGCTCAGAAAGCGTCCGCCCTCGCGCTCGAATAGCGCCGCATAGCCCTTCGTCAGCGCGCCCGGATCGATGACGCTGCGCGGATCGGTCCAGTGCATCGCGCCCGCGTATCCGCCATCGAGCGATGCCTCCAGCCGATGCAGCGCCTCGGCATCGAGCACCTTCAAGCCGAGCCCGTGCTCGCGCGCGATCCGTTCGGCGGCGCTTGCTTCGCGCTCGAACTGCTCGCGCGAGCGATACGCTTCGAGCCAGCCGGTGGGCCGCACGAGATCGGCGAGACCTGCCCGCGCGATCAGCGCCTCATGCTCGGCCACGCTTCGCTGAATGAGCGGCAGCATGTCGCGCGCGGCGGCGGCCAGACGCGCGGGCGCCGATTCCCACCAGAACCGCGTGAGCCACGGCGCATACGCGGGCAGCGAGCGCAGGTCGTAGCGCAGCGCGGTCGAGCGATTCATCGCGAACTTGAGCACGGTGCCCCAGTCGCGCGGAAACGCATAAGGCACGACCGACGACGCCTCGATCAGGCCCGCATTGCCGAAGCTCGTCGCCTCGCCGGGCGCGCGGCGATCGACGAGCGTCACTTGCCATCCGCGCTGCCGCAGATGCAGCGCCACGCTCACTCCCACGATGCCCGCGCCGAGCACGATCACGTCCTGAGCCATTTTTTCCGATGCCTGATGAAGTGCCTATTTCGCAATGATGTCGCGTTTGAAGTACTTTTGCGACAAAGCGCTCAGTGTGCCGTCTTTCTTCAGCGAGTCGAGCGCCGCGACGACCTTCGCCTTCAACGCCGCATCGTCCTTGCGCAAGCCGATGCCGGTGCCTTCGCCGAGCGTGGACGGGTCGGTGAGGGCGGCGCCCGCGAAATCGAAGTTCTTGCCCTCGGGTTTCGCGAGGAAACCGTCGATGGCGGTCTGCACTTCCTGCACCGCGCCGTCGAGCCGTCCGGCGCTCAGGTCCGCGAAGATCTGGTCCTGGCTCTGGTACGTCACGACCTGCACGCCTTCGCTCGCCCAGTGCTTGCGCACGTAATCCTCTTGCGTCGAGCCTTGCAGCACGCCCACGGACTTGCCCTTGAGGCTCGCGGGTGTCGGCTGCAGCTTCGCGTCGCGGCGCGCGACCATCTGGATCGGCATGACATAGACGGGCGGCGTGAAGTCGATCACCTGCCTGCGTTTGTCGGTGATGTTCATCGCCGAATTGATCGCGTCGAACTTGCGCGCCTGCAGCGCCGGAATCAGCCCGTCGAAGCTGTTCTCCACCCATACGCACTTCATCTTGATGCGCTGGCACACAGCGTTGCCGATGTCGATGTCGAAGCCTTCGAGCTGGCCCGCCGGCGTCTTGCTCTCGAACGGCGGATAGGAGGCCTCGACGCCGAATCGCAAGGTCTGCGACTCCGCGTGCGCCAGTCCAATTGTGAACGCGAGGCTCGCCGCGCCCGCGAAGCAGATCATCTTCCAGTTCATTGTCGTCACCAAGGTCGTTTGTGAACCCGCACCGTCTCTGTCTTGCGCCAGGCGCGCGGAGATGCCCGCGCGCCCAATCGAAATATAGACGAAAAATAAAATAAAAGTCTAGAATGGACAAAATAGTCTACGTCGAAGCAGTCACGAAGCAATCGCTCAACGGCCACGAACCGGAGGTTTTCGAATGATTTCCTTGCCCGAAGAAGCGCGCGAGGCCGCGCCCGGCGCGCAGATTCCTTTCATCGTTCACGAAGAGGAAGTGAGGCGGGCGCTGCCTTCGCTCGATATCCGCGGCGCGCTCGAAGACATGTTCGCCGCGCTCGGTGATGGCGAAGCCGTTCAGCCGCCGCAGACGCTCACGCTGTTTCCGCGCGATGCCGGCGATTTCATCACCTATCTCGGCGTTTGGGCGAAGCACGAGGTCTTCGGCGCGAAGCTCTCGCCCTACATCGCGCAGCCTGGCGCGCCGATCGTCACCGCCTGGACCGCGCTCATGTCGATGCGCACCGGCGCGCCGCTGATGTGGTGCGATTCCGCGCTCCTCACCACCGAGCGCACGGCGGGCACGACGGCGCTCGCGGTCGACCGGCTCGCGCGCGTATCGAGCGAGCGGCTCGCGGTCATCGGATCGGGAAGCGTCGCGCTCGCGCATCTGCGGCATGTCGCGCCGTTGCGCGGATGGTCGGAGATCCGCATCCATTCCCCGCGCCTCGCAAGCGATGGCGAGCGTGCGGACGCGCTGCGGGCGCTCGATGCGCGTGTGCGCGTCGCGGCGTCGGTTGACGAGTGCGTGCGCGATGCGGATGTCGTGATGCTGTGCACATCATCGGGCACGCCGGTGCTCGCGCTCGATGCGCTCACGAAGCCTGCGCTTATTACCTCCATCAGCACGAACGTCGCGCGCGCGCACGAGATCGACGCCGCCGCGCTGAACGCGCTCGATGTCTACTGCGACTATCGGCGGACGACGCCCGCGAGCGCCGGCGAAATGGTGATCGCGCGGGAGCGTCACGGCTGGTCGCCCGATGCGATTCGCGGCGATCTTGCAGAGCTTGCGCGCGGCGCGTGTCCCGCACCTTCGCATGAGCGCGCGGTGTTTTTCCGCTCGATCGGGCTCGGCCTCGAGGACATCGCGGTCGCGCACGCGCTGTATGTTCATCTCGCGAAGCAGCGCGCGGCGGCCTAGCGGTATCATCGCCATTCGCCGTTCCGAACTCATGCCGACTTCCATGCCCCGACGCAAGACGCCGAAGCCCGATGACGCCGCTCGCGAATCGCTGCTCGCGCGCTACGCGCACATCGCGGACAGCATCACGACGCTCTTCTTCCCCTATGCGGAAGTGGTGATCCACGATCTCTCCGACCAGACCATCGCGTACCTGTCGAACAATCTCTCGAAGCGCGAGATCGGCGACGACTCGGCGCTCGAAGATGTCGAGCAGACCGCGCGCGAGCGCCTCGTCGGTCCGTACGAAAAGCTCAACTGGGACGGACGCCGCATGCGCTGCGTGAGCACGGCGCTCTTCGACGACGCGGGCAATGCCGCGGGCGTGATGTGCATCAATTTCAACATCGCGGCGTTCGACGAGATGCGCTCGACGCTCGATCTCTTTTTGCGTGGCGCGGGCGTCGTCGCGCAGCCTGTCGAGCTTTTCAAGGACGACTGGCAGGAGCGCATCAACACCTTCCTGCATGGCTGGCTGCGCGAGCGGCAGATCGCGCTCAACTCGCTCACGCGCGATCATCGGCGTGAGCTCGTCGAGGCGCTGCACGCGCAGGGCGCATTCAAAGGCAAGAGCTCGGCGAACTATGTCGCCAAGGTGCTCGGAATGGGCCGCGCGACGGTTTACAAGCATCTGCGCGAGATGAAGGACGGCGGTTGAGGCGCTCTGCTGCCGCGCACGCAGCTAACCACGCGTATATGAAGTGCGCGTGACGGAGCTTTCGTCCGCGATGTCGCTCGAGTTCCCGAACCGATGCGCGCCGATACGCCACGCGGCGATGGTCGCTACCTCCAGAGGTAGCGGGGAAGAATGGCGACGAAGCGCGGAACGTGGATGGATTCTGTCGATGGCAGAATACTTGCTTCCCAACGCGCTCACTTTGGCTCGCCCGTAGACCGTCCATGCCGAGACCGTCGTTCTCAACTCAACTCTTCACGCTCTGGCTTCTGGTCGCCGTTCTGTGCGGGCTCTTGAGCGGTGCCGTATGGCTCACGCTTTCGTCGGCGCTTGGGGAACGCGTGGTCGTCGCGAAGGAGCAGGCTGCTGCAGCATGCGAGGCGGTGGCCTCGCGCTACGACATGTCCATGCAGCATCCCGACGAAACCAATGTCGATCTCATGCACGCGGTGCTCGATCTGGTTCTGATACGGACCGAGGGCATCGAAGGCGGGTTCTGGGCGAAAGAGCCGGCATCCGGCGCGCCGAACGGCTTCCTGGCCTATGCCTTTCCGACCTATGGCGGGAGCGGCATGAAACGAGACGTTCCCGAAGCGGAGACACCGCTTATCCTGCGCACGCTTCAGCACGCAGCCAGCATCGGACAGATGCGCGCCGATGTCGTTTCGAGCGGAACGGACGCCGTCATCGCGATCGCTTGCCCCGTGCCGCGCCAAGCGGGCCTGCTGGCCTGGACGCTCACGCGCGCGCGGCCGCCGCTCGGGCCATACGGACAGCGCGCAGCGGCCATCCTCGCCGGCGTGCTCTCGGTCATCGTCGTGCTCGCCGTGTTTCTGGCGCTGACGCTCAAGCGCTGGAAGCACAACCTGACCCGGCTTGAACGCGCGCTTGCGCCAGAGGGCGAGTTCGAGCGCGGCGAACGGCTGGAACGGTTGGGCGAGCGTGATCTGGATCAGATCGTCGAAGCCCTCAACCGCTACGTCGCGCGTGCGGAGCAGCTCAAGCGGGACGCAGACGCACTGAACGCCCAGCTCGCACAGGCCGAACGGTTCAGCACGCTCGGCAAAATGGCGGCGCAAATCGCGCATGAAATTCGCAATCCGGCTGGCGCCATGCGTCTGAAGGCCGAGAACGCGCTGGCAGGCGATGCTGCGCGCCGCGAAGCAGCGTTGAGGTCGATCATCGAGCAGGTGGGCCGTATCGAGTCGCAGGTGACGAGCCTGCTCGCGCTGACGCAGCCCGTTTCGCTGCAGACGCGTGAGGTCAGCCTGCACGCATGGCTCGACGACATTATTCATACGCATGAGCCGGGCGCCGAACGCCGTGGCATCGCGCTCGGCAAAGATGTGGACGTCGACCAAGACGCAGGCATGCCGATCTTCGATCCCGTGCAACTGGCGCGCGCGCTCGACAACCTCATCCTGAACGCGCTGAGGCACGCGCCGTCTGGCACGCAGGTAATGCTCGGCGCACGCGGCGTCGAGTCGGCGAACGGGAAGCGGCTTCGGCTCACGGTCATCGATAATGGTCCCGGCGTCGGCGCGGCCGAGCGCGAACGGATCTTCGAGCCATTCGTGACGGGGCGGCCCGACGGGTCCGGCCTGGGCCTTGCCGTCGTGCGGGAGATCGCGTCGGCGCACGGCGGACGTGCTTATCTCGACGACGACTCGAACATGACGTGCTTCGTGATCGACTTGCCATGGCGACCATATTAATCACCGACGATGACGATGCCTTCCGCGAAGGACTCGTGGAAACCGTGAAAGACCTCGGCCACCGGGCGATCGAGGCGCGCTCCGGCGAAGAGGCACTGCATTGGCTGCGCGCGAACCCGGCGCCCGAGTGCATCTTTCTCGACTTCCGCTTGCCGGGCGCGGACGGTCTTGCGGTGCTCGAGTCACTGCGTGCGATCGCGAAGCTGCAAGCCGTGCCCGTCGTCATGCTGACGGCCCACGCCACGAGCGACAACACCATCGGCGCGATGCGGCTCGGCGCGTTCGAACATCTGACCAAGCCGGTCGGACGCGATGAGATCGTCGCGCTGCTGGAGCGGATACTATCGGCGCAGCGAAGCTCCCCCCTCACGCCCGCATTCAGCGACGACGTGACTTCTCGCGAGCCGCGACTGCTCGGCGTAAGCGAAGCCATGCGCGACGTGCAGAAGCGCCTGGGCCGCGCGGCGGGAACGAACTCGACCGTGCTGATCACCGGCGAGACCGGGACCGGCAAGGAAGTGGCCGCTCGCGTGCTCCATCGCGCCTCGGCGCGCGCGAACGGTCCCTTCGTCGCGGTGAACTGCGCGGCCATTCCCGAAGACCTGCTCGAAAGCGAACTCTTCGGGCACGCGCGAGGCGCGTTCACCGGCGCTCAGGGCGAGCGCAAAGGCCGGATCGAAGAGGCGCACGGCGGCACGCTGTTTCTCGACGAGATCGGCGACATGCCGCGTTCCATGCAGGCGAAACTGCTGCGCGCGCTACAGGAACGGCAAGTCACGCCGCTCGGAACGAACCGGACAATATCGGTCGATGTGCGCGTGATCGCGGCAACGCATCGCGATCTTGCCGCGATGGTCGAGGCGGGCACGTTTCGACAGGACCTGCTCTTTCGCCTCAACGTGATCCCGTTGCACATGCCCCCGCTACGGGAGCGTGTGGCCGACATCCTGCCGCTTGCCGAGCACTTTCTGGAAGCTGCATCGACCGAAGCGACGCGCAAGCATCTCTCCGCCGATGCCCAGCGCCTTCTGGCCACTTTCCTTTGGCCAGGGAACGTGCGCGAACTGGCCAACGCGATCGAGCGGGCGAGTGCGCTTGCGCCGGGGCAAGTGCTCACACGCGAAGATTTCGCGTTTCTCGTTGCGGCAAAAGACAAAACCGGCGAGGCAATTCCGCCAGCGCTGCTCGAGCTTCCGCTTACGGAAGCCGTTGCGCGGCTCGAACGCGCGCTGATTACTCACGCGCTGGCTGCGTCGGGTGGCAACCGCGCGGAGGCGGCAAGGAGGCTCGGCATCAGCCGTCAGTCGCTCTATACGCGGATGACGAGTCTCGGAATGTCCGACGCGTCGTCGTAGGGAAACGAGTGTCAACGAATCGGACAGGCGATGTCCGTTTCGTTGACACATCGACGATCTTCGTTCGCGCAAGACGTCGAAGTCTTCAGCATTCTTCGAATGGCATAGCACTTGCAGAACACTCCGCGCCACGCGAAAGGAGTGAAACATGCAATCGACCCAGCCAGCCAATCGACGAATCGCCGTTCGCCTGCTCGGCGCGACGAGCCTTGCCGCCGCCCTCGCGATGAGCGCGAGTTGCGCAGCGCAAACGAGCGCTGTGACGGCGCCGCCGCCCCCGCCGCCGGTCTCCGCAGACGCGCCGCCGCCTCGGCCTCCGGGCCCGGCCCCGAGACCGATCTCCAATGCGGCCTCGATGACCACGACGCAAGCGACCGTAGCGCGCTTTCTGACGAATCCCGATGGCGACGTCGACGGCTTTCTCGCCAGCGACGGGACGCTCGTACGGTTCCCGCCGCACATGAGCGCGCAACTGACTTCGACGGTTCGCCAAGGCGACAGCGTGCAGTTGAGCGGCTGGCGCGATGAAGGCGGCAACTTCATCGCGCAACGCATCGCCGACACGCGAAGTGGACAGCAACTGATCGATCAGCCGCCGATGCCCGGCGCGCTACCACTTCCGCGGGAACTGCGCGGCGCCGGTCTCTCGCGCCTCAGTGCGCAGGGGCAGGTGGCGCACGTGACGACCGCGCCGCGTGGCGAGCCCGACGGCGTGATTCTCTCCGATGGCACGGTCATCAAACTCACGCCTCCGGTCGCACAGCAGTTCGGAAGCCTGGTTCGAACAGGAGCCACGGTTTCGGCGCGCGGCTATGGCACGCGCAATCAATACGGCACGGCGCTTCAGGCGACGTCGTTCGGTTCGCCGGGCAATCTCACGCAGATTTACGACCGTCCGCCGACAGCGCCCTGATCGGCGCAAGCCTGACCTACCCACTCACGCTCATTCAGGAGTAGCGACATGCATTGGATCGATCCCGCCAGCCTTCCCGAGACCCGCGGAAAGGTGACACGTTTTCTGCTCAATTCACACGGAGAAATCGACGGCCTCGTGCTCGGCTCGCGTCAGGTTCATTTTCCACCGCATCTATCGAAGGAACTCGCGCGGCATGTCGCGCCGGGCGATCAGGTCCGCGTGCGCGGGACAAAGCCGCGAGACGCGGACATCATCGCCGCTGTCTCGCTGAAATCGAAAAGCGGTGTGCTCATTCGCGACGAAGGTCCGCACGCTAACGGCGAAACGCATCAGAGACCGCATGTCGAGCGCAAGGCGATGGAAGCGTCGGGCGAGGTCCTGCTGTCGCTCTTCGGACCGAAAGGCGAATTGCGCGGCGCCTTGCTCCACGATGGCACCTCGTTGCGCATGCCACCGCACGCCGCGGCCGAGCTGGCCGATTACCTGAGTCCGGGCGCGCATGTCCACGCCTGGGGGCACGGCGTCAGGAACAGGCATGGTCGGACGATCGAGGTCGATGAAATCGCCCAGCTCGTCGACGCGCCCGAAAACGGTTGAGGGCGATCCCAAAGTCTCAAAGCGAAGCCCGCGCTCGGAACCGACCAAGGCCCAACGAAACGGACGTCATTGGTGAACCATGAATCCCTCATATGCGTTAGAAGGGCTGAACTTCTTCATGGCGGACGTGCAGGCGGGCATCGGGCCGTTTCTCGGCGTTTTCCTGCAGGCGCACGGCTGGCATGCGGATGCGATCGGGACCGTCATGACGTTGGGCGGCATCGCCGGCATGCTGGCCACGTCCCCGGCTGGCGCATTGGTCGATGCGACGCATCACAAGCGCGGCGTCATCGTCATCGCAGGCGTGATGACGACGCTTGCATCGCTCGTCCTATGGGTATCGCACAGCTACGGGATGGTCGCTGCATCGCAGATATTCACCGCGGTCACGGGCGCTGCGCTCGGTCCCGCCGTCGCCGGCGTCACGCTGGGAATCGTGCGCGAGAAAGGATTCGACAGGCAGTTCGGCCGCAATCAGGTGGCCAATCACGCGGGAAACGTCGTAGGCGCCGCGCTGTCCGGCTGGCTCGGATGGCGCTATGGGTTCGGCGCGGTGTTCGTGCTCGCGGGCGTGTTCGGCGCGATGACGGTGATTTCGACGCTGCTCATCCAGCGCGATGCGATCGATCACGACAGCGCGCGCGGCTTGAGCAGTTCGTCCCCGACCGGGCATGAACAGGCGAGCGGATTTCGCGTGCTGCTGACGTGCCGGCCCATCTTGCTCCTGGCCGCCTCGCTGGCGATGTTCCATCTCGGCAACGCGGCGATGCTGCCGCTTTACGGGCTCGCGGTCGTGGCGGCGCATCAGGGCGATCCGAGTGCGTTCACTGCGCAGACCATCGTGATTGCGCAACTCGTGATGGTCGTCGCGGCGATCTTCGCGAACCGCCTCATCCAGCGAATCGGCTACTGGGGTGTGATCCTGATCACGTTTCTCGCGCTGCCGGCGCGCGGACTCGTGGCGGGAATGTTTATCGCGGCATGGGGCGTGTGGCCCGTGCAGGCGCTCGACGGAATCGGCGCGGGTCTGCAAAGCGTCGCGGTCCCCGCGTTGGTCGTGCGCTTGCTGCGGGGAACCGGACGAGTGAACGTGGGGCAGGGCGTCGTGATGACCGTGCAGGGCATGGGCGCTGCGCTTAGCCCGGCACTGGGCGGCGTGCTCGCGCAGCATTTCGGTTATGCAACGGCGTTCTTCGTGCTGGGAGGCGTATCGACAGGCTCGCTCGCACTCTGGCTCATCTTCGGCGCTTCGCTCAAAAAGGCGTGCGGGATTCACCGCGACGTCGCGCAAGATTCCTCTCTGGCGACATGAATCCGCTTTTCCTTTGCCGGGCCTTGCGCTCGCTGCAGACTGCGCGTTGACAAATCCGATCGATCAACCAGACGCGGCTTGAAGATGCCGACCGTCGAGCCACGCGCGCCATCCGCCGAACGCCGATATGTCTTCGGCGGATTGCACCGCGTACGGCTCGCAGATGAAACCGGCCGTCCACGAACCGTCCGACAGCTCGACCTTGCCCAGCCCGAGCGGAGAAGGAATCGTCGCGAGGAACGATCCGAATTCCGCGCTCGGCATCTCCCAGACCTCCACGGCGATGCCGACGCCATCGTCCGCGACGCGCCACATGCCTGGCCTGCGCGTGCCGTCGGCCGATGCGGGCAACGCGCATAGCCGATAGCAAGGCGCGGTGCGCGTCGCCCGCACGAGACGCGCGCCGCGCGCGACGAGATCGCGATTGAGCGGCAAGCCCTGCATGTGCGCGCCGCATACCGCGACCGTCATGCGATCGTTGGCCGCCGCGCCGTGCGGACTCGCATCGACTTCGCCTCCCCCGACGCAGCGCATGCCGCTTCTGCGCTGAAGCAGATCGGCGACGCCGAGCAGATATTGATCCGTGAACGCGCGGCCGAAGACGGTCACGCCCCACGGCAATCCGTTCTCCATGAAGCCGGCGGGCGCGGCCACCGCCGCATAGTCCAGCAGGTTCATGAAGTTCGTGTAGTAGCCGAGCAGCGAATTCGGGCCGATGGGATCGCGCTCCAGTTCAGCGAGCGTCACCGGTCGCGGATACGTCGGCGTGAGCACGAAGTCGAGCGTATCGAGCGATGCATCGCATAGCGCCTTCAGATCCTGAAGCCGATACTGCGCGCGAAACAGCTCCACGGCAGTCGCGCCCGGCGCTTTCGCCAGCACATCGCGAATGACGGGCAGCACGGCATCCGGCTGCGTCGTCATCAACTCGCCCGTCACGCTATAGCGCTCGGCAACCCACGGTCCCTGATACAGCAATTGCGCCGCCTCGACGAACGGCTGAAAGTCGATCTCGACCGCTTCGCCGCCCGCTGCTTCGAGTAGCGCACGCGTTTGCGCGAACAATGCGGGGCTTTCGCTGCAGCCCGCGAACTCCAGTTGCGCGGGCACGCCGAAACGGAACGCGTGCGGCGTGCCGAACGCACGCGCCGCGTTCCATTGCGGATTGCGTCGGCTGTATGCGTCGCGCGGATCGTGCCGCGCGGTCAGCGCGAGCAGTTCGCTGGCTTCGGCGGCGGTTGCCGTGAAGAATGTCACGCAGTCGAGCGTGCGGCATGCCGGCACGACGCCCGCGGTCGAGAGCAATCCTTTCGTCGGTTTGAGGCCGACGAGATTGTTCAGCGCGGCAGGCACGCGTCCCGATCCGGCCGTGTCGGTGCCGAGCGCGAAGCTCGCGACGCCGAGCGCGACCGCAAGCGACGACCCCGCGCTCGATCCGCCCGACGGATACCCGGGATGCACGCTGTTGCGGCACTTGCCATACGGCGAGCGCGTGCCGTTGAGACCGGTCGCGAACTGGTCGAGATTGGTCTTGCCGAGCGGAATCGCGCCGAGCGCGATCAACTGGCCGACGAGCGTCGCGGATTCATCGGGCGTGTAAGCGAACGCGGGACAGCCCGCCGTCGTTTCGATGCCCGCGAGGTCGATGTTGTCCTTGATCGCGAACGGAATGCCGTAGAGCGGCAAACTGTCCGGATCGTGGCCTTCGAGCCGATCGACGAAAGGCGCGATCTCTTCTTCCGTCAGCAGATGGATGAAGAGATTGAACTCGGGATTGAGCGCGGCGGCTTTGTCGCGCAACCGGGCGATGAGCTTGCGCGGCGTGAGCGAGCCTTCGCGATATTCGCGGCGCAGCGTGGAGAGACGCAGATCGAATGTCGACATGGTTTTCCGTTGGATAGATTCAGTGACGTTCGATGACCGCGATGCGCTGTCCCGCGCGCAGCGGAGAACCCGGCGCGACATGGATCGCGGCGACGGTGCCCGCGCACGGCGCGCAGACGGCAATCTCCATCTTCATCGACTCGATGACGAGCAGCACGTCGCCCGCCGCGACTTCATCGCCAGGGGCCGCTTTCACTTGCCACAGGCTGCCCGCGATCTCGCTGTCGATGGCGACTTCGCCAGCCTTGAGCGGTGCGAGTTCGGTGTCATCGACGAGTGGCGCATCCTGCGCGTCTTCCGATGCGCCCGCTTCGCGCCAGCGCTCGCGTTCGGCCTGAAACGCCGCTTGCTGACGCGTGCGGAACGCATCGATGCTCGACGCTTCGTCTGCGAGAAACGCCTGATAGTCCGGCAAGGACAGCTCCGTTTCCTCGATGCGCAGCGGATAGCGCCCGAGCGGAAAATCCGCGCGAATGCGCATGAGTTCGTCGGCGGACACTTCGTAGAAGCGGATCTGATCGAAGAAGCGCAGCAGATAGTGCTGGCCGCAGAAATCCGCGGTCTGCGCGTAGCGGTTCCACATCTGCAACGTGCGTCCGACGAACTGATATCCGCCCGGACCTTCCATGCCGTACACGCACAGATACGCGCCGCCGATGCCGACCGAGTTCTCCGCCGTCCACGTTCGCGCCGGGTTGTACTTCGTCGTCACCAGACGATGACGCGGATCGAGCGGCGTCGCGACCGGCGCGCCGAGATACACGTCGCCGAGACCCATCACGAGATAGCTCGCATCGAAGACGATCTTTCTGACGGCATCGATGGAATCGAGATCGTTGATGCGCCGGATGAACTCCAGATTGCTCGGGCACCACGGCGCATCCTTGCGCACCGTCGTCATGTACTTGTCGATCGCGAGCCTGCACGCCGGGTCGTCCCACGAAAGCGGCAGATGCACGATGCGCGACGGCACGCGCAGATCGCCTTGCAGCAGCACTTGCGCCCACGCTTCTTCGACGATCGCAAGCAGACGCGCGAGCGGCAAGTCGTCGGGCCGGTAATGAATCTGCAGCGAGCGGATGCCGGGCGTCAGATCGATCACGCCGGGAAGCGCCTGCGATTCGAGCGACTGCATCAGCGCATGACCGCGAAAGCGCGATACGAGATCGAGTTCCGCCGGGCCGATTTCGAGCAGCAGATGCGTATCGCCGGACACGCGCGCGACGAGTCTTTCGCGGCCCGATCCGCTATCGAGCACGATGGGCGAGGTCAGCGCCGCACGTCGTTCGGTCACTTCGCCGCGTTCGATATCGAGCGATTCGATTTCACGACGCCGCCGCCGCGCGGCCTCACGCGCTTCGCCGATCTCGACGGGAACGAAGCGCACCTTGTCGCCCGCCTTCAACTGGCCGATCTGCCACAAGTCCGCTTCGATGATCGTCACCGGACACACGAAACCGCCGAGGCTCGGGCCGTCGGGGCCGAGGATCACGGGCATGTCGCCGGTGAAGTCGATCGCGCCGACGGCATACGGATTGTCGTGAATATTCGACGGATGCAGGCCCGCCTCGCCGCCGTCCTCGCGCGCCCATTCGGGCTTCGGCCCGATCAGGCGCACGCCGGTACGGCTCGAATTGAAGTGCACTTCCCATTCGGTATCGAAGAAGCGTTCGATATACGCCGCGCTGAAATACTCGGGCGCGCCATGCGGACCATAGATGACGCGGATCGTGCGAACAGGTTCGAGGCGCAGCGCATCGCCGAGCGTCGCGCCTGCTTGCGCGTCGCCGAGCGGATAGACGTGCAGCACGTCGCCGGCGCGGATCGCGCGTCCGCCGTGTCCGCCGAACTGGCCGAGCGTGAACGTGCTGCGGCTGCCGAGATACGACGCGACATCGAAGCCGCCGCGCACGCAGAGATAGGCACGCGCGCCCGCGCCGCGGATGGTGCCGAGCGCGAGCGTCGAGCCCGCCGCGACATGAATGCTGGTGTGCATCGGCTGCGCGATATCGTCGAGCGTGACGGGAATGTCAGCGCCCGTGATCGCGATCACCGCATCGGTATTGAAGCGCAGCGTCGGGCCGCTCATCGTCACTTCGAGCGCGGCGGCGTCGGCGGCGTTGCCGATGAGACGATTGCCGAGGCGCATCGAGCGGTCGTCCATCGGTCCCGACGGCGGAATGCCGACCGCCCAATAGCCGAGCCGGCCCGGATAGTCCTGCACCGTCGTCTGTGTGCCGCCGCTCGCGACGTCGATCGTGCTCGCGCGATACTTCAGCGCTTCGAGGCAGCGCGTCCACGGCTCGCCCGACGCGAACGGCGCGTCGCCGATGATCTGCCGCAGATAGTCGCGATTCGTCTCCACGCCGTAAAGCCGCGTGTTCGCGAGCGCCTCGTCGAGCGCGTGGCGCGCTTGGTCGCGCGTCGGCGACCACGCGATGATTTTCGCGAGCATCGGATCGAAGTAGGGCGGCACTTCGCATCCGGCTTCGATCCACGTATCGATGCGCAGCGCGCGGCCATCGGCTACGGGGAAGGCGACATCGGTCACGAGGCCGGGGCTCGGCTTGAAGTCGCGGCCCGGATCTTCCGCGTACAGGCGCGCCTGGATCGCGTGGCCGCGCGGCTTCAGGCCCGCCATCAGCGAGGAAAGCGGCGCGAGCGTTCCAGCGGCGAGTTCGATCATCCAGCGGACGAGATCGACGCCCCAGACCTGCTCGGTGACGCCGTGCTCGACCTGCAAACGCGTGTTCACTTCGAGGAAATAGAACCGTTCCGCCGCGCTGTCGTAGACGAATTCGACCGTGCCGGCCGACCGGTAATCGACGGCCTTCGCGAGACGGATCGCGGCATCGCACAGCGCAGCCGATACGCCTTCGGGCAACGATGGCGCGGGCGTTTCTTCGAGCACTTTCTGATTGCGCCGCTGCACCGAGCAGTCGCGCACGCCCAATGCGATGGCGTCGCCTTGGCCGTCGCCGAAGACCTGCACTTCGAGATGCCGCGCCCGCTCGATGTACTTCTCGAGGAACACGCCCGCGTCGCTGAAGTTGTTCTCGCCGAGACGGCGCACGGCGTCGAAATGCGCGCCGAGTTCGCCCGCGTTCCAGCACACGCGCATGCCGATGCCGCCGCCGCCCGCCGTGCTCTTCAGCATCACCGGATAGCCGATGCGCTCTGCCGCAGCGAGCGCGGACGGCAAGTCGTCGAGGAGGCCCGTGCCTTCGAGCATCGGCACGCCTTCCTTCGCGGCGATTTCGCGGGCGGTGTGCTTGAGGCCGAACGCGCGCAATTGCGCGGGCGTCGGTCCGATGAACGCGATGCCCGCCGCTTCGCACGCTTCGCCGAACGCCGCGTTCTCCGACAAAAAGCCGTAGCCGGGATGAATCGCCTGCACGCCTTCGGCACGCGCGATGTCGAGGATCTTCGCCGTGTCGAGATAGGTCGTCGCGGCGGGACCGTCGCCGAGCGAATGCGCAATCGAGGCTTCGCTTACATGGCGGCTAGCGCGATCCGCTTCGGCATACACGGCGATGCCGGTGACATCGAGCGCGCGCAAGGTTCTGAGAATGCGGCAGGCGATCGCCCCGCGATTCGCAATCAGGATCTTCTCGAACATGGAAAGGGAAGGGTCGTTCGGAGGCGGGCCGTCCCGCCGTGAGCATGGCGAGCCGCGGTCGTCCGCGGCCGCGATCGCTTCAGCGATAGCTTCGGTTCAGTTGTTCGCGCGTGGTCGTGCAGCAGCGTCCCGAGCGAACGAGCATGACGTGATAGATCCAGCTGCGAATGCGCTTCAGTTCCATATGATCAGCTCCGCGGGTGTCGGGTTATAGGCGTTGCACGGATTGTTCAGTTGCGGACAGTTGGAGATCAGCACGA
Organism: Caballeronia sp. AZ7_KS35; assembly: GCF_023631045.1. Classification (NCBI taxonomy): domain Bacteria; kingdom Pseudomonadati; phylum Pseudomonadota; class Betaproteobacteria; order Burkholderiales; family Burkholderiaceae; genus Caballeronia; species Caballeronia sp. AZ7_KS35. The sequence continues at coordinate 204,262 of NZ_JALQDV010000048.1, forward strand.
TGACGTCCATCTCCGCGCGCAGCTCGACATACTTGCCCGGCGCCGAGATGCCGTCTTCGAAGGTCAGGCCGCCTTCGGCCGTCACCGGCACGTTCATGAAGAAGTTGACGTTCGCGCCGATATCGCGCTTCGCGAGCCGTCCGTCGTGCGCGCATGCACGCAGGAAGTTGTCGCGGCAGCTATGCATGTAGCGCTTTTCCAGCGCATAACGCACCGTGTTGCTCTCTTGCGCACATGCGCCGCCGAGCGTGTCGTGACGGCCGCAGGTATCGGCGACGATCGTCAGCATCGGATTGCCGAGATTCGAATACAGCACCGAGCCGGACGTCAGATAGAGGCTCTGCTGCCTACGCAACGTGCGTTGCGGATCGAAGCGTTCGCGCGGATCGTGAAGGCTGTAGAAGAGCGTATCGACGGCCTGATTGCCCTCCAGATCGACGATGCGCAGCGTCTGCCCCGCTTTCACTTCATGCAGCCACGGTTCGCCCGCGGCGAGCGTTTCGCGATACACCGCGCTTTCTGGATGTTTTTCACTGACGGTAAGCGCTTGGGTCATGTTGCTCATCTCTCAGGTTCGCTCAAAGGAAAAAGCGTTCGGTGTTGATGAAGCCGCGCACGTTCTCTTCGCATGCGGTACGGCAGATTTCCGCGACTTCGGGATGCGATTCCTTCAGTTCCAGCTTGACGGGCTTCGGCGAGTATTCGGGATGCGGATCGAGCGGATGCTGGATCGCGGTCAGCACGACGAGCGTGTTCATCGGCGCATACAGTTCGACGTAATCGCCCGCTTTCGAATTGCCGGGCACGAAGGCGAGCGCGCCATCGCTCGTCACGTCGATGCGGCTGAAGAGATTGAGCGTCATCAGCAGGTCGGAAACGTCGAGGCCCCACTTGCTCATCTCGACGAGCAGGTTGTCGGTGCCATTGCGATAGAAGCCGTTGCGCAACTCCTGATAGCGGCCCGCGCCGTATCGTTCGAACACTTCCTGCGCATTCGATACCCCGCCGATGCTGTCGTGCCAGCCGCATGTATCCGCAACGATGGCGGCCAGGACGCGCCCCATGTCGGAATAGAGGCAATGGCCCGTGGTGAGCTTCGCGGTGTGCTGGCACTTCAGCGAATCCGGCAGATTGAGCCGCTCGCTCTTTTCGGCCGCGTTGACCATCATCACGCTGACGTTCGCGCCGCCGCGAATATCGGTGATGCAGAGCGACTGTCCGCGCTTGACGATCAGCGATGCATGACCGCCACCGGGGACCGTTTCTTCGAGTAACACTGTCATGGCGTAGAGCTTCCTTTAGTCGGAGACGAGTTCGATGCTGGATGCGCCCTGCACCGCGGCCTGCGCCATATGCACCGCCGATGCCGAGGCGCGCGTGCGGTCGAGCGGAATGTCGTAGGTGATGCGCGCGCCGTACGCGCCGGGCGCTTGCGGATCGACGCGCACCTTGTCGAAGACGAGCACGCGGCTGCCGAGCGTGAAGCCTTCCTTGAGGTCGTGCGTGACCATGAAAATCGTGAGCTTCGATTCGCGCCACAACTCCGACAACAGCACATGCATGTCCTTGCGGATGCCGGGATCGAGCGCGCCGAAGGGTTCGTCGAGCAGCAGCACGCGCGGCTTCATCATCAGCGCCTGCGCGATGGCGAGCCGTTGCTGCATGCCGCCCGAAAGTTGCTGCGGATACTTGTCGAGCGCCGCGCCAAGACCCACGCGTTCGAGCATCGCGGCGGCTTCGTCGCGTGCGGCGCGTCGTTGTGCGCCGAAGAGCCGTCCCGTGAATTTCGCGCGCGGCAGTTCGAGACCGAGCATCACGTTGCGCAGCACGCTCAGATGATCGAAGACCGAGTAGCGCTGAAACACGACGCCGCGATGCGCGTCCGGTTCGGCGGGAAACGGTTCGCCGTCGAGCAGAATCTCGCCGCGCGTCGCCCGTTCCTGTCCGAGCAGCAGGCGCAGAAACGTGGACTTGCCGCAGCCGGACGCGCCGACCATCGAACAGAATTCGCCTTCCTTCACGGTGAGATTCAGCCGTTCCAGCACGACCTGATCGCCGTAGTTTTTCCATACGTTGCGAACGACGATCATCGCGCGCCTCCGCCGTACCACGGAAAGTACCACTGCGTGAGTCGACGCAGCAGTTCGTCGGTGAGCCACGCGAGCAGCGTGATCCACGCGACGTAGGGAAGAATGAGATCCATCGACAGATAGCGCCGCACGAGAAAGATGCGATAGCCAAGCCCGTCGGTCGATGCGATCGCTTCCGCTGCAATGAGAAAGAGCCATGCGGCGCCGAGCGAAAGCCGGATCGCGACGAGCAGACGCGGCAGAAGCTGCGGCAGCACGAGCCGCAGAACAAGCGTCCAACTGTTCGCGCCGAGCGTCTGCGCCTTGATCCACATCTCGGCCGGGATTTCAGCGGCGCGCGCGTGCAGATCGCGAATGATCATCGGCGTGATGCCGATGACGATCAGCACGACCTTCGACAGTTCGTCGAGACCGAAGACGATGAAGAGAATCGGCAGCACGGCGAGCGGCGGCACCATCGATATGACGGTGATGAACGGCGAAAGCGTCGCGCTTGCGAGCGGAAACGATCCCGTCGCGATGGCCGCAACGAGCGCGATCGCCGCGCTCACGACGAGCCCGATGCCGAGCCTTCGCAAGCTCGACGCGGTATCGGTCCAGAGCAGATACTCGCCGGTGCGTTTGTCTTCGGTGAAGGCGGCCGACTTCATCGCATCGCTCATCTGCGTCGCGCTCGGCAACAGCTTGTCGTCGGGATTGTCGGCGAGCCGCATCGAAGAGCCGGTGAAATACACCGCGAGCAGCACGACGAACGGCAGCAGTAACAGCATCAGCGCGCCGGTCCTGCTCGGATGTCGATTGATGAGTCGCATGTTGGCCGCCATGTAGTAGAACCTGAAGCGCTCAGAGCTTGCCGGCCGCCGCCATCTCGACGTAGGCCGGATCGAAGCGCAGCTTCACGTTGTTCTTGTTGCCGACGACGACGCCCTTGTCGAACGCCATGCCGACGGCATCCGCGCTCTTCGCGTCTTGCCCCAGCAGGCCGTGATCGAACGAGAACTTGGCGACGCGCGTCATGATCTTCGGCATGTCGGGGCTGGTCACGAATTCGAGCGCGGCCTTCGGCGTGTAGAAGAGGGCGGTGGTCGAGAGCTGGCCTTTGAAGTTGGCGAGATCGGTGCCGGACGCCTTGGCCATCGAAGTCAGCGCACTCGTGGTTTCGGGGGAATCGCCGTGCATCAGCGCGACCATCTCGAACCATGCGCCGGTCAATGCCTTGCCGAGCGCCGGGTTGTCCTTCAGCGTCTTCGTATTGACGACCATCATGTCCATGATCTCGCCGCGAATCTTGCTGGAGTCGAAGACTTCGGTGACGTTCGGCTGCGCCTTCAGGTCGGCGAGCATCGGATTCCATGTGACCGTGTTATGCACGGTGGGCGTGGCGAATGCGCCGGAGATATCGGCGTCGGACGTGTTGACGACCTTGAGATCGCGCTCGCTCATGTGCGCGCTTTCGAGTGCGCGTGCGAGCAGATAATGCGAGACCGAGAACTGGACGAGGTTGATCTGCTGGCCTTTGAGATCGGCGATCTGCTTGCCCTTGCCCTTCATGAGCACGCCGTCGTTGCCGTTCGAGTAATCGCTGACGATCAGCGCCGTCGAGTCCACGCCGCCCGAAGCCGGGATCGTGAGCGCGTCCATGTTGGTCATCGCGCAGCCGTCGAACTTGCCGGCCGTGTATTGATTGATGGACTCGACGTAGTCGTTCAGCTGGACGACATCGATGTTGATGCCGTACTTCTTCGCCCACTTGGAGACGATGCCCTGCGTCTTGGCCTGGCCCCACGGCATCCAGCCCGCGTAGATAGTCCAGCAGACCTTGAAGTCGTTGCGCGGCGCGGCGGATGCGGCGCTGGACGCGAAAGCGGCGACGGAGAGTGCGGCGATGCCAAGAAAGCGAGCGAGCTTGCGCATGAGGTTGACCTCGAAGGAGACGGTTGGCGACGGCAAGGGAGCAGCGCGACTCATCGCGTTCTCTCCCGGGCTTTTATCCCGCCGTGTAACCTCGCCTGAGGTCGACAGCTCTCGGACCAGCATCCGCGTGAAGCAGACCGGAACCCTAGCCGTCCATTTCCAGATTGTTCGATGAACCGGATGATGCGCCGGCTCCTTGCCATCCCCTCTAAGCGGGAATCGTGCCAATAGTTTTTATGGCTGCTGGCGGCGTTGCGCAGGTTCGGACGGAGCGCATTGCCCATCCGCGGTGAAAGCGGCGCACGTTTGATGTATCGGCTGCACCAACATCGGGCGTCGTCCTTGGTTGCCAGCAAACGTTTCCTTCGGTAGACGCGCGAAAACATCGGCGCAACGCTTTTAGCCGATGCGTCGTTGCTTGCGATTTTCTTGGCATGAATGTGGCGCGGACAACATAGCCATTACCGGTTATTACGGAGAATCCGTCTCGTCGTACAAATAAAAACGAAGCGTTTAAAACAGACCGTCTGAAGGCAGCACCATAGCGGCCAAAGACATACGGGGAAGTCATGCAGCGTGAGAAGAACAGCGCGCCTGTCAAAGGGCGGGTCATCGCAGTGTGCATCGGGGTTTCGATCGGCGCGATCAATGCGAATGCGCAGGATGCGGAAACGCAGCCGGCCGCGCACGTGAACACGGCGTCTCAGGCTCAACCGCTCATCTCGCTGCCCAGCACGCCGACGCCCGGTCCGGTCGGCAACACCGGCGAATTGCCGGCCGCCAATGGCGCGCCTCTCACGCCGCGCGGCACCGTGAATGCCGCATCGTCGCTCGACAAGAGCGCCACCCTCGCCGGCACGGCACGCTCGCGCACCGTCGATATCGAAGGCAAGCAAGCGCTCGACGATACGCTCGGCGGCGTGGTCACGACCGACACGGTGACGCTCGCGGGGCAGGACTTCTACACCTGGTTCGCGCAGGCCTGGGGCGCCATCCCGCTGTCCGAGCGCTACATCGTTTCGGTGCACGAGCGGCCGTCGCCGCGCTACGGCAGTCTCGTGTGGGTGGAGTACGGCCAGCGTCGCGTTTTCCAGGCGTTCCTGCCGATTGCGCGCTCGAACGTGAAGCCGATTGCCGAAGGCGCGGCGCAGATCGCCTTTCAGAACGTGATGCAGGCGGACCTGACCCGTCTGCTGTTCCGCGACGCCGACATGGCGATGGACGAACTATAAAAAAATCGCATCATAAGAAAATCGATGCAGTAAGGCCAAAAAATACGGGGAAACCGCAATGAAAACGAATGCGCTCTTGAAACGCGCGTTGCTCGCTTGCGCGCTTGCGATGCCGGTTATCGCCGCGCAAGCCACTTCGCTTGTGTATGAACCGGTGAATCCGAACTTCGGCGGCAATCCGCTGAACGGGACGAATCTGCTCAACGAGGCGAACGCGCAGAACAAGTACAAGGATCCGTCGACGGAGAACCTCGGTACGAGCAGCCAGTCCACGCTCGACCAGTTCAACACGCAATTGCAGCAGGCGATTCTGTCGCGCGTCGCGTCGTCGATATCGAGCTCGATCGTCGGCACGGACGGCACGCTGCATCCCGGCACGATCAACACGGGCAACTTCTCGATTGCGATCACGCAAGTTACCGGCGGCAATCTGCAAGTGACGACGACCGACAAGACCACGGGTGCCTCGACGACCTTCGTCGTCGGCAACGGACAGTAACGCGAGCGCGCATACGACATGAACAAAGAAGCTATCACGACACTGGCGACGCGCGCGGCACTGGGCGCCACGCTCCTTGCAACGATGCTGTTGACCGGCTGCGTCACGACGCCGATGCCTTCGGCGGGCAACGCGACGCTCACGCCGCCGACGCGCGTGACGCGCGACCTCACGCACCTGCCGCCGCCGAAAGGGCGCATCGTCGCGGCCGTGTACGGTTTTCGCGATCTGACGGGCCAGTACAAGCCGTCGCCGGACAGCTCGTTCTCGTCGCAGGTGACGCAGGGCGGCGCTTCGTTTCTCGTGAAGGCGATGCGCGATTCCGGCTGGTTCACGCCCGTCGAGCGCGAAAACCTTCAGGACCTCCTGACCGAACGCAAGATCATGCGCGCGCTGGAAACGCCGGACGATAAAAAGAACGCGATACCGCAGATCGGCGCGCTCGCACCGGCGAGCATCGTGCTGGAAGGCGGCATCGTCGGTTACGACACGAACATTCGCACGGGCGGCGCGGGCATCGCGTATCTGGGTATTTCGGCATCCCAACAATATCGCGTGGATCAAGTGACGGTGAACCTGCGCGCCGTGGATATCCGCAACGGCACGATACTCAACAGCGTGTCGACGACCAAGACCATCTATTCGATTCAGGTCGATACCGGCGTGTATCGCTTCATCGGCTTCAAGGATCTGTTGCAGGCCGAAGCCGGCATGACGCGCAACGAGCCGCAGCAGCTGTGCGTGAACGAAGCGATCGAATCGGCGCTCGTGCATCTGATCGTGCAAGGCGTCGCGAACCAGTCGTGGGCGCTCAAGGACACGAAGGACTGGTACGACCCGACGATGCAGCGATATCTGCAGGAAAACCAGGGCTACGCGCAGACGATGGAAGACGTGAATCCGTCGTATAGCCCGGTGAGAATCGATCCGCCGAAGACCATCGGCAGTTAATCAGTCTCAGCGAAGGAGATCAGCATGAAAGCATCGCGTGCGCCAATGCGCGCATCGAAGGTCGCTGTGTGCGCGGCGCTCGGCGCGGTCGTCTCGCTCGCGGTGTATGCGGCGGACCTGTCGTCGGTCTCGGATTTCGGTCCGCCGGAACCGGGGTTCGGCGGCGCGACGCAAGTCGCTCGCGTGTCGCAACACGGCCAGGGTAATCGTCTCGACGCGATTCAGGCCGGACATAACGGCTTGATGGCCAATCAGATCGGCATCGCGAACGCGGCGGCGACGGCGCAGGCCGGCAACGACAACTGGACCGTGCTTCAGCAAAGCGGCGCCGCCAATCTTTACGCCGGATATCAGTCGGGTCAGTACAACCGGTCGATCGCGATGCAGAACGGCAGCGGTAACGAAGCAACGGTCACGCAGGTCGGGAATTCGATGTCGTCGTCGGTGACGCAGCTTGGCAACAACAACGAGATTTCGATCTTGCAGAGCAGGAACGGTTCAGGATTATCGGTTACGCAGACGGGCGGCGCCCGGGCTGCGGTTCTGATGAAGTAGGCAGGCGAGGAGACCACGCAGTACAGGTAGGTGTGTGAGTGTGCAGGGCCGGGCGTCAGCGGGGGTTGACGTCCGTTAGGGTTACGGATCTACGTGCAAAAAACATCAAGTCAACGAGGCATAAAAATGAAAGTGAAGGCAATCATCATCGCTATGGGTCTGGCAGCATTGGCATCGACGTCGGCTTTTGCAGCGTCGGTCGGCGAAGGCGCGATCGTCGAGCAGTACGGCAACGGCAACACTGCTGGCGTGACGCAGACGGCGTCCAGCCATGACCGCGTGAAGGTCCAGCAGAACGGCGACGGTTCGAGCGCGACCGTTACTTCGAGCAACGGCGGCGCCAACGTGACCGACATCCAGCAAAACGCGGCACGCGTTTCGGGCGAATCGAAGCTGAGCGCGACGCTCACGCAGCAGCAGGCGATCGGTGAAAAGACCACCATCAAGCAAACGGGCAGCAACAGCACCGTGAACGTGACGCAGACGGCTTCGTCGTACGACAAGGACACGGTCACGCAATTCGGCAAGAACGACTCGGCGACCATCAATCGCACCGGCTCGAGCTGGAACACGGTCAACATCGACCAAGGCACCGGCAAGACGGCAGGCGTGAGCGACGGCGCAAAAGCGACGGTCACGCAGACGACCACGATCGGCAACCGCGTCGACATCCTGCAAGGCAACAAGAACGGCATCGCGACGGTGACGCAGACGAATGGCGGCTACAACTCGGCTCGCATCGATCAGATCGGCGATCATAACGACGGCAAGATCGAGCAGGTTTCGGAAATCGGCGACAACGTGTCGATCAGGCAGGCCGACTTCGCCCGCGCGCAAGTGCATTCGGAAAACGGCGGCGGCAACACGACCACCATCGACCAGAGCGGCGCAGGCGCACCGCACTATGCGCAGGTGACGCAAGGCAACGCGACCAACGAAACGACGACGATCCTGCAAACCGGCTCGGCCTACAACACGGCATACGTCGATCAGTATCGCGAAGCCAACGATCACACGTATGTCGTTCAGGCGGGCGATCGCAACACGGCGGCCGTTCATCAGACGGATGGCGGCAGCAACCTGGCAGCCGCGGTGCAGGTCGGTTCGAACAACAACATGGATCTGACGCAACAAGGCGCGTTCGAATCGACGCTGCTGGCCGGTCAGGGCGGCGGCTCTAACGAAGCGAAGGGCAAGCAGTCGGGCTCGCACGAAGACATGACGCTGACGCAAGTCGGCTACTTCAACTCCGCGGATGCTTCGCAAACCGGTGCGTATAACACGGCTTCGATCGTCCAGATCGGCAACGCCAACTACGGCTCCGTGACTCAGAGCGGTATCGGCAATGCGGCTGCGATCACGCAGGGCGGTTCGTTCAACAAGGCTGTCGTCGTTCAGAAGTAAGGAACGCGGCGCAACGAATGGCGGTATGGCGGGCGGCGAGCGGTTCGAAAGTACCGCTCGCCGCTGTTTCATTCAAGCGATGTCGCGAATTGGCCGATCGGTGCCATCGGCCGTACACGAGCCCAAAATTCTAGCCCGGCAATTCACGAGGAAGCTGACTGTATTCCGCCTGTTTCGATCTCGGCACCACTGACTTTTTGTCGAGTAATCATGTCACTCATCCGAGGCGACAATAGATGCGTCGGCACTTGTGCGCCACGCAGGCGCTCGCCCGTTTCGCAGTCGAGACGCATCAGCGTCACAGCACAATCGCAAGGGGTCAAACGATGCTCACCTGCTTCGCAGTAAGCCATACCGATGACGACCAGCTCGTTCAATCCGCCGAGCATGAGATTCTTCAGGCGATTGCCGACGAAGCCGAAGTAAGTTTCGAGCCGGGCTTTGCGGGCAAGAGCTACCTGGACGTTCCGACCAATGCGGACGCACGCGAGGCAATGACTGCACGCCTGGAACAGAACGATATGTCCTTCAGCGTGGTTACGCGCATCGCTTATTAGGCGTGGATCACGAAGCGGGATGCGATCGCGGACATTCCGTCGACGCGCTGAACGTTCGTCTTGCGATGTGGCCCAGCACGCGCTCACGTGCGCAACGACCTCAACCCCGCACGCACTTCCCCGGCGAACAGGTCCGGCTGTTCCCACGCCGCGAAGTGTCCGCCCTTGTCGAGCCGGTTGTACCAGATGAGGTTGTGATAAGCGCGCTCCGTCCAGCTTCGCGGCGCCTGATAGTTCTCGCGCGGGAACACGCTCACGGCCGCGGGAACCGATACGTCGGCGGCCGCAAGGAAGTTGAAGTGCGATTCCCAGTAGAAGCGCGCGGACGAGACACCCGTGTTCGTCAGCCAGTAGAGCGTGATGTCGTCGAGAATGTCGTCTCGCGTCATCGCCCCTGATGATTCGCCGTTGACGTCGCGCCCGAACACCGCCGAAGTCAGCGCCGCCGCAGGCTGCACGTAGCCGTCGCCATGATCGAGCAGCCATGCGGCAAGACCTGTCGGCGAATCCGCGATGCCGTAGAGCGTTTGCGGGCGCGTGCCCATTTCCAGCGCGTACGCCCGGCGTTTTCTTGCGGCGCTGGCAAGCTGCTCGTACGCGTGCTTTTCTTCATCGTTGAGGCCCGCAGGTGGCGGATCGCCTGCCTGCAGCGCTTTGGCGATATCGGCGGGAACGGTCGCCGGGAAGTTGACGTGAATGCCGAGCAACTCGGGCGGCGCCTGCTTGCCCATCACGTTGGCGACCACGCCGCCGAGGTCGCCGCCTTGCGCCGCGAACTTGTCGTATCCGAGCCGCTTCATGAGCGTGACCCACGCGCGTGCGGTGCGCTCGGGTCCCCAGCCGGTCGCCGTCGGCTTGCCCGAGAAGCCATAGCCCGGCAGCGACGGGATCACCAGATGAAACGCATCCGACGCACTCGCGCCGTGTGCCGTGGGATTGGTCAGCGGATCGATGATCTTGAATTGCTCGATCACCGATCCGGGCCATCCGTGCGTGACGATGAGCGGCATCGCGTTCTCGTGCTTCGAGCGAACGTGGATGAAGTGGATGTCCAGCCCGTCGATCTCGGTGATGAAATTCGGATAGCCGTTCAGTTTCGCCTCGCACTTGCGCCAGTCGTAGTCCGTGGACCAGTGGCGCGCGAGTTCCTGCATCATCGCGAGCGGCACGCCTTGCGATTCGTCGGAAACGGTCTCGCGCTCGGGCCAGCGCGTTGCCTTGATGCGGCGGCGCAGATCGGTGAGTTGCGCTTCGGGAACATGCACGCGAAGCGGACGAATCGCTTCCTTGTCGTTATTCGCGGTCTTCGCGACTGAGACGATCGATGAGTTCGGTTCAGCAAACGCGAGCTTGTTCAGCGATGCCGCTGCGATACCGGCCGCCGCAACCTCGACGAAGCGGCGGCGCGACGGCGACTTGGGAAGCGTCTTGTTATATGACATGAGAACTCCTGATGAAGGCGAAGCTATTTCGGCGGCCGACTCCGTCACGCGAACTGCGCTTCGAATACGATCGTTCGGCTCGGATCGCGTTGCATACGTAATACGTCGAATCCCGCTGCTGGCGCGGCTCACTGCTGCGCGATGGACGTATTGAAGCGCGCCGACGTATCCCGTGCGTGTCGAAATCGAGGCGTTGTGTAATCGCGCGTATCCGCCGCCGCCGCCGATACGTTGCGATACAAGGTGGCGGCAGTCGTCGACTTGGTTGAGCGTGTCAGCTCTCCGGGTCGTACCCGAACTCGCGGAGTTCCTGCGCACAGCGGCAGGCTTTGGCGATGTCAGCGGCCCATTGGACGGCCGCTTCGCGCGATGGAAGTTCCAGCACACAGAAGCCGCCGTCGAACTCTTTCGTCTGCGGATACGTCCCGTTCGTGACGGTGCCGTCGGCGGCGACCATCAGCGGCGTCACGTTCCCATTGATACCGCCGCCGAACACATAGACGCCCGCTTCCTTCGCCTCTCTGATGACCGCGCGTGCCGCTTCGCCGACCGCGTCGATGTCTTCATCGGAGACGTTCATCGCCGATGCAGGGAAGGAGATTAGGTACTTCGTCATCGTTCGATCCTCCGGGTGTGAGTCGGCCTCCCGCGTCGAAAGGCCACTGGAACGGCGCGAAAAAAGAATAAAAATCGCATCGAAAGATTACTAGGCTTTCAATCGGGCCGAGCGAACGCGTCTTACCTAAGGGGCCGATAAAAACGCGCGCTGCAAGGTAAGCGGACGATCTTCGCAATGCGGCCCTCAAAAAACCGTTGCGCCCATTCTGACGAAGAACGCGAATCATGGGCGCCGTATCACGGCGCGTCCCTTCGATCGAGGCTGTATTTCTTCGGCATCCCGATCACTGCGAGCTGACCTGATAGCGCGCAGACGACGAGCGTGTTCAACACGCGCTTCCTGAAGACCCCTTACTCAATGGCCTTCCAGGAAATCCCTATCTCTTCAAAGGAGGTTGAAATGGCCGGTGATATCAACATTCGTGAACGTGTCGTGATCTTGCCCGAGACAGGCGCATTCGCCGAGGCGCGGCGTCATCCCGAATCCACATCGAGCCGCCGTGTCGTGCATGTCTACGGTTCGCGCGTGATCGTGATGGAGGAATCGGCGGAACCCGCCGCAAAGGCGCTGGCGTACGAATCGCTGCAGGCATCCGCGATGGTGGTCGACTCGCTGTCGGCGACGGAGCAGTTGGGCTACAACGCGTTCGCCTTGCGCGAATCGAGCGCGTATCGGACCGCGAAGTCATCGCGTCCGCGCGAGGGCGAATCGTGGGATTCCAGCGAGGAAATGCATTATTCGTGTACGCCGCCCGAAGACTCCAGGGAGCGCGCCGAAAGGGCGATGGCGCAGGCGGGCGCGCCGACGAGCCAGCGTCTGACCGGCTCGGTCGCGGTGGGAATCGTGATCGTGGAAGGACCGAACGACAATCTCAAGTTTTCGCAGGACGAGCGTACGAAGGTCGTCGCCGAAGTGCAGAACGGACTGAGCTGGCTGGCGACGCAAAACCCGGAAGGCTTGACCTTCAAGTACGACATCAAGATCGTCGCGGTGGAGGTGCAGCCCGGCGCGGACACGCTGACTTTCGATGAAAAAGAGACGCTGTGGCGCGATCCCGCGATGACGCAGCTCGGCTACGGCACGGGCATGGGCGCGGTGACGGCGTACATCGAAAAGCTGCGCACCGATCTCGGCACCGACTGGACGTATTGCGGCTTCTTCACCAAGTATCCGCTCGGGCATTTTGCTTATGCGTCGATCGGCGGCCCGCGTCTCGTGATGAACTACGACAACGATGGATGGGGCCCCGACAACATCGACCGCGTATTCGCGCACGAAAGCGGGCACATTTTCGGCGCGCCGGACGAATACGCGGCGAGCGGCTGCAACTGCGGCGGATCGTGGGGCGTGTACTTCAAACCGAACGCCAACTGCGCGAATTGCGCGCCAGCGGGCGGCGTCGATTGTCTGATGAAGGGCAACACCTGGAACATGTGCGTGCACACGCCGTTCCATCTCGGCTTTCCGCTCGTTACACAGACCTACACCGGCGTATGGCGGCAGGGCAACGACGCGCACTATCTGTGGGTCAACGCATCGTGGAACAGTTTCGTCGCGAAATGGCAGCAACTCGCGGAGCAGAGTCTGCGTCTCGCCGATCTCAAGATCACGCGCGAGAACGGTTCCGAGCGATTCCACGGCGTCTGGCGCGAGGGCACGGGCGGCTATTACCTTTGGGTCAACGCGAATCAGGCGGACTTCATCACCAAATGGCAGGAGCTGGGCGCCCAGGGGTTGAGGCTCGTCGATCTCGAAGTGCAGAACGTCAACGGCACGCTGCTGTATTCGGGCGTCTGGCTGCCCGGCGACGATGGCTACTATCTCTGGATCAACGCCGACTGGAACAGCTTTGTCGCGAAGTGGCAGCAGCTCGCGGATCAGAACCTTCGTCTCATCGATCTCAAGATCGTCGATGTGGGCAACGAGCAGCGCTTCTTCGGCGTGTGGCGGCAGGGCACGGGCGGTCATTATCTCTGGGTCAATGCGGACTGGAACAACTTCGTCGCGAAGTGGCAGGAGCTCGCCCAGCAGAATCTGCGTCTCGTCGATATCGAGATCACGCAGTCCGCGCAAGGTCAGCGCTTCTCGGGCGTCTGGCTGCCCGGCGCGGATGCGTACTACCTGTGGTCCGGCGCCGACTGGCAGCACTTCGTCGCGAAATGGGAAGAGGTATCGGCGCAAGGCATGCGGCTCGTCGATCTCGACGTAGTGCCGGGCTCCGGCGCGCAGAGTCCGACGCCATCATCGGTCGCGGCTTCTTACGGCGGCATGGCGAGCGCATCGGCATCGGCGTTCGATTCTTACGAGGATGGCAAGGGCGGTCCCGGCGCAGCCACGCTGGCAGGGGAAGCGGGCTATGGAATGGGGAGCGTGAACGGCGAGGGCACGGCGGTATCGGCCCCGGATTCGGGCAGGCTCGCGGGCGTCGGCGGCGGTTCGTCGAACGGCGGCGGCCTCGCGTCGACTTCGACCGCGACCCGCACCCCTACCGCCGGCGGCGGCAACGCGTTCGGCGGCGGATACTTCGGCGGCAGTCCGCAACCCGGCGATGCGCCCGCGCCGCAACCGGAACTCACGATGGAAGCACTCGGAGGCGGATCGGTTTCCTGAGCGCGATGGGGTAGGGGTCCACGCGGCCGATGCGTCACCGCTTCGGATCGGGCGGTTGCATCGGCGGCGTGTCCCAGTCGAGCTGATCGCCACGGCGCGTCTTGACCTGGCCGAGCCGCGACATCCATGCATCGACGAAAAGCGCTTCCGTATCGTCGAGCCCGTTCGACTGCTTCACCGACGATTCCGCGTGCGTCAGCACGCTGGCGACGCCGTGCATCGACGCGATGCGTGGAACGGCCGAAGCATCCGCGGTGCTCACGTAGACGCGGTTCGAGATGGATTGCGTCGGCGGGGCGGCGCGCATGACGGCATCGCGCTCGGCGGCCGATATGGATAACTGGAGAATGACGAGGACTTCGACCATGACACGTTGCTCCCGCGCGCGATGCGCGTAGCCAAGTGTAGGGCGGGTCGCATCCGGTCGCAACGCAGCGGCATGGATACTCGCGATGCTGCCCGACGAACTTATGGGCTGTGATGGCGGATTTTGTCCGCAAAGATGACGCGTAATGCTCTTTCCTGTGCGGTTGACGGGGCATTATGATGATTGCACGTTCAATCATCGAGGCCAAAAATGACCGCCGACCAACGCCGTTCCGCTCTCGTCATCATCGACGTTCAGGAATCGTTTCGCCACATGCCCGACTGGTCCGACACGGATCTGCCGGCTTTCAAGGAAGCCGTACTGCGCCTCGACCGCGGCGCGCGCGAAGCCGGCGTTCCGGTGGTTCATATCTTCCATGTCGGCAAGGCCGGACCGTTCAAGAAGGAATCGGGCTTCGTGAAGCCGCTGGACTGGTTGCCCGCTTCGCCCGATGTCGTCTTCGAGAAACACACGCACAACGCGTTCACCGATACCGGCCTGGACCTGTGGCTGCGCCGGCGCCAGATCGATCATCTGGTGATCGCGGGCATCCGCACCGAACAGTGCTGCGAGACGACGACGCGAGTCGCCTCGGACATCGGCTATGCCGTCGACTACGTGACCGAGGCTACCCTCACGTTTCCGATGACTCACGCCATCAGCGGCCGCGTCTACTCGACGTCCGAGATCAAGGCGCATACGGAACTCGTGCTGCAGGGACGCTTCGCGCGCATCGCCACAACCGACGACGCGCTCGCTGCGTGGCGCACGGCAAAAGCTGCATGATTCCGCCGATATCCGTATGGTTCGTGCTGACGCCGCCCGTGCTGATGCTCGACTATGCCGGCCCGGCCGAGGCGATGCGAATGGCGGCCGAAGCCGGCGGGCCTTTCGCGCTGCATCACTGCGGCCCGCTCGAGCGCGCGGCGACGTCGCTCGGCACTTTCATCGACGGTATCGAACCGTTGCCCGACAGGCTGCCGCGGAACAGTCTCGTCATGGTCGTCGGCAGCACGGAGTCGCCGGAGCCGGGCGCGAACGCGCCGTTCGATACGGTCGCGCAGTGGCTTCGATGCGCCCCGGCCGAAGACACGCGCATCGCCAGCATCTGTTCCGGCGCGCTCCTGCTTGCGCGCGCGGGGCTGCTTGCGGGACGGCGCTGCACCACGCACTTCGGACTCGTCGATGAACTCGCGCGCGCGGAACCGACGGCGCGCGTGCAATACGACTGCCTGTTCGTCGATGACGGCGACGTGCTGACGAGCGCCGGAATCACCGCGGGTATCGACCTGTCGCTGTATCTGATCGAGCACTATGCGGGAGCCGAGCGCGCCGCCGATATCGCACGCCGTCAGGTGGTCTATCAGCGCCGTGCAGGCGACGACGTGCAGCTTTCGCCGTGGCTTGCGCATCGGAATCACATGCATCCGGCGGTGCATCGCGCGCAGGATGCCATCGCGCAAAACCCTGCGCGCGACTGGAGCGTCGCCGAACTCGCGCGTGCCGCGCATGTGAGCCAGCGGCATCTGAGCCGCCTGTTTGCGGAGCACGCGGGCGTCACCGTACTGGAGTATCAGCAGAGTCTGCGGGTGGCGAGCGCGCAGCGCTTGCTCGCGCAGTCGGACTACAACATCGAGCGCGTGGCGGAGGAATCCGGTTTCGCATCCGTCCGGGATTTTCGGCGCGTGTGGCGGCGGTATCACGACGTGTCGCCCGCGCGGTTTCGCAGCGGTTCGGAGCTCGAATCTTCTGTCGACTGAACGCATCGGAACCCGCCGCCGGGCATATCTCGCCGCTTCCCGTCTGCCGTTTTGCCGCCGTCCACAGTCGGAATCTGGCAAGCATGGAGCCGGGGCTGCACCTCGACTATCGCGTCGTCTACCGCAGGGGCCGCCCCGGCATCGCATTTCACGATGGTGCCTTGCCGAAATAGCACGTACAACGCTGTGCGTCTGGCGCATGATGCTCTCACAACACCGACCCGCCGAGCGTACGCAAGCGTTCGCAAACGGCGCATTCACGGAGTGAGACGAAGCGATGCAACTCGAACAAGGAGCGGGTCGCCCGCGCACGCTTTACGACAAGATCTGGGACCGTCACCGGGTCATGTCGCGTGACGACGGACAGGATCTGTTGTTCATCGACCGCCATTTCATTCACGACGTCACCGCGCAGTCCTTCGATCTGTTGCGTCAGCGCGGCCTGACGCCACGCTCCCCCGAGCGCATCTTCGGCACGGCGGATCACTACGTTTCCAGCGTCGCAAACGACCTGTCCGCGGTTGCCGACCCGGAGCGGCGCGGCATGATTCAGGCGCTTCAGCGCGACGCCGCCGAGTCTCGGATCACGCTGTTCGACATGGACGATTCCCGTCGCGGCATCGTGCACGTGGTCGGGCCCGAGCAAGGGTTGAGCTTGCCCGGCATGACCGTCGTCTGCGCCGACAGCCACACATCCACACATGGGGCGATGGGCGCGCTTGCTTTCGGAATCGGCGCGACCGAGGTGGCTCACGTGCTCGCCACGCAATGCCTGTGGCAACGCAAGTCGGGCAACATGCGCGTCACACTCGATGGCAGGCCGGGCACGGGCGTCACCGCCAAGGACCTGATTCTCGCCGTGATCGCCCGGATCGGCGTGGCCGGCGCCGTGGGCCACGTCATCGAGTACGCGGGCTCCGCGATCTCCGGCCTGTCGATGGAAGGCCGGCTGACGCTCTGCAACATGACCATCGAAGCTGGCGGGCGAGCAGGCATGATCGCACCGGACGAAACCACGTTCGCGTACATCGCGGGGCGTCCCTACGCACCCGATGGCGATGCGTGGGACCGCGCGATGTCGCAATGGCGCGACTTGTTCACCGATCCCGGCGCGCCCTTCGATCGGGAAATACACATCGACGTCTCCGACATCGCCCCGATGGTCACGTGGGGCACGACGCCCGAATACGCCTGCGGCATCGACGGACGCGTTCCCGATCCCGCGCGACAAGCCGACCCGGATCGACGCGCGGCGATGTCGAAAGCGCTGAACTACATGGGGTTGCCTCCGAACGCGGCGCTGGAAGGCGTGGCGATCGACAGGGTGTTCATCGGATCGTGCACGAACGGCCGCATCGAGGATTTGCGCAGCGCGGCGGAGGTGGCGCGCGGCCGCCGCATCGCATCTCGCGTCGAGGCGTGGGTCGTGCCGGGCTCGCACGAGGTACGGGCTCAGGCCGAGGCGGAAGGACTGGACCGCGTGTTCAAGGAAGCCGGTTTTCAGTGGCGTTATCCCGGCTGCTCGATGTGCCTTGCAACCAACGGCGATATCGCCGCGCCCGGGCAGCGTTGCGCTTCCACTTCGAATCGCAATTTCGTGGGCCGTCAGGGACCTGGGGTGCGCACGCATCTGATGAGTCCGGCCATGGCTGCTGCCGCTGCCGTGACAGGGCGTCTGACCGATGTGCGCCGTCTCCTGGGAGCATGAAATGGAAAGCCTGATTCACCTCGATGCGGTCGCCGTCCCGATCGCCGGCATCGATTGCGACACGGACCAGATCCTGCCCGCGCGCTTCCTGCAAAAACCCCGCTCCGACGATTTCGGCCAGTTCCTCTTTCGTGCGCTGCGCTTCGGTCCGGATGGCGCCGAGAAGCCTGAGTTCGTGCTCAACCAGGCGTCGTTTCGCGAGGCGCGCATCGTGGTGGCGAACCACAACTTCGGTTGCGGCTCTTCGCGGGAGCACGCGGTCTGGGCGCTGTATGACTACGGAATCCGGGCGGTGATCGCCCCGAGCTTCGGCGATATCTTCTTCATCAACTGCCTGAAGAACGGGCTGCTTCCGATCGTGCTGCCGGAGAGCGTCGTGCTTCCGCTCCTGGAAAGCCTCGGCAGCAGGGCAGTCAGCCGGATCTCCATCGACGTGCCCGCGCAGACCGTGACGTTACCCGATGGCGCTTCGCATCCTTTCGATATGGAGCCCTTCGCGAAGGAATGCCTGCTGCGCGGCATGGACGAGATCGATTACACGCTTTCGCATCGAGACCGCATCGATGCATTCGAGCGCAATCGTGCCGATGCCTATTGAGGCGCGCGCTTTCCAAAACGACCTGGAGGAGTTCAGATGAAGATTGCAGTCATGCCCGGTGATGGCATCGGTCCGGAAGTAGTGGCGCAGGCGCTCAAGGTGCTGCAAGTCGTGGCGCCCCATGCAGAGACCCAGGAGGCGCATATCGGCGAGGCCGGCATCCGGGCGCACGGCGTGCCCCTTCCGCAGCCCACGCTCGACGTGGCGCGCAAGGCCGACGCCATCCTGTTCGGTGCGGTAGGCGTCGCGGACGAAGCAGGGATACCCCGCGAGCGTCGTCCCGGAACGGGTCTCCTGCAGTTGCGCGAAGCGCTCACGCTGTACGCGAACTTCCGTCCGGCCTATATGTTCCCGGAACTGATCGGCGCTTCGACCTTGCGGCCGGAAGTCGTCGATGGACTCGACATCGTGATCGTTCGCGAGCTGAACGGCGATGCCTATTTCGGTCAGCCGCGCGGCTTCGAGACCAACGAGGCAGGCGAGCGCGTCGGCTTCAACACGATGCGCTATTCGGAATCGGAAGTCGAACGCGTCGCGCACGCGGCTTTCCGCGCCGCTCGTCGACGTCACCACAAGCTGTGCTCGGTGGACAAGGCGAACGTGCTGGAGGCGAGTCAATTGTGGCGCGAAACTGTCACGCGCGTCGGGCGGGACTATCCGGACGTCGAACTGAGCCATCTCTTCGTCGACGCCGCCGCCATGATGCTGATGCGCCGGCCCAAGCAGTTCGATGTCATCGTCACGGGTAACTTGTTCGGCGATATTCTGTCGGACGCCGCGGCCATGCTGACCGGATCGATCGGCATGCTGCCGTCGGCTTCGCTGGGCTACGACCGCAAAGGGCTGTACGAGCCCGTGCATGGGTCGGCGCCGGACATTGCAGGCAAGGACATCGCCAATCCGCTTGCTGCCATCCTGTCGCTCGCGATGATGCTGCGCGAGAGCTTCGAGATGGAAGACGCCGCCGAGCGCGTCGAACAGGCCGTGCGGGCCGTGCTGTCCGCCGGCTACAGAACCGCCGATATCCATCAGGAAGGTACGCAAAGCGTCGGCACCCGTGACATGGGCGATGCAGTGGTCGAAGCCTTGCAGAAAGAAGTCGTTTAGGGCGGATCGCGGCCTGGACCGGCTGGCAGCGCGGCGTCACGATCACGCAAGGCCAGCCTTGCAGGGCAGTTTTCGCACCCACATCCCTTGAAAGGGAGGAGACAACCATGAAGCTGAAACTCGCAGTTGCACTGTGCGCAGCCGTGGGACTCGTTTGCGCATCGGCCACGGCAGTGGCGAAGGACACGCCTGAGAAGCCCGAGCTGCACATCGCGGCGGCGTCGACGGGCATCACCTACCTGCCGATGCTCGTCGCCAAGCAGCGCGGCTATTTCAAGGACGAGGGGCTCGACGTAACCATCGCCGCATTCTCGGGCGGCTCGAAGACGCTGGAGGCCTTGTTGGGCGGCAGCTCCGATATGGTGGCGGGCGCGTACTCGAACACGATCACCATGGCGACGAAGGGTCAGCACCTCGTCGTGGTGGCCGCACAAGTGATTTGCCCGGGATGGATCTTCGGCGTATCGCAGAAACACGAGACCGACGTCAAGTCGCCCAAGGATTTGAAGGGCATGCGAATCGGCGTGAGCGCGCCAGGCTCCAGCACGCACATGGCGGTCAACTACATCCTGCACAAGGCGGGGCTGCAGCCTTCGGACGTATCGATCATCGGGGTGGGGCAGGCGGCCGGCGCCGTTGCGGCGGTGCGTGCGGGGCAAATCGATGCGCTTATCGTCAACGATCCCAGTGCCACGATCCTGACGAAAGACGGCAGCCTGAGACCGCTCGAGAACATGCGTACGGCGGACGGCAACGTGAAGGTGTTCGGGGCGGACTATCCCGAGTCGAGCGTATTCGCGACGCAGGACTTCATCGACAAGAATCCGAAGACGGTTCAGGCAGTCGCCAATGCGATCGTGCGCGCGGAAAAGTGGATCGCCACGGCGACGCCGCAACAGGTCGCCGACAACGTGCCGCCGCAGTTTCTGGGCGACAACAAGGCGCTCTACGCCGAGGCCTTCACGAACAGCCGACGCTGCATCGCGCAGAACGGGGAAATCACGGCCAAGGGCGCCCAAACGGTGCATGAAGTGCTTGCGGCCTTCGACCCGGCGGTGGCCTCGGCCAAGATCGACCTCGCCACGACCTACGACAATCGATTTGTCAGAAAGGCGGCAGAGGTCCAGCCATGAGCACCGCCGCGTATAGCGTCCCGCTCGACAGCGGACCGGCGGAAGCGCGTGAAGCGTTACGCTTCGACAACGTGACCTGCACTTTTGCCGGCAACGGCAAGAGAGCGCAGACCTACACCGCGGTTTCCGGCGGAAGCCTGACGATACGAGACGGCGAGTTCGTCTCGATCGTCGGTCCTACGGGTTGCGGCAAGTCGACACTGTTGAACGTCGCCGCCGGGCTTACCCGGCCTTCGTCGGGCAGCCTGAGCGTGTTCGGCAAGAAACTGACTCACGGTCTCAACACGCAGGCCGCCTACCTGTTCCAGGTCGATGCGCTCATGCCGTGGAAGACCGCCGAAGAGAACATTGCCATCGGCCTGATCTTTCGCGGGATGCCGCGCGAGGAAGCCTTGAGCGTCGCCCGCGGCTGGCTCGAGCGAGTAGGGCTGCAAGGTCATGGGAAGAAATATCCGCATCAGATGTCGGGCGGCATGCGCAAGCGGGCCGGTCTCGCGCAAGCCCTGGCGCTCAATCCCCGCATCATTCTGATGGACGAACCGTTCAGCGCGCTCGATATCCAGACCCGTCATCTGATGGAAAACGAGCTGTTACGGCTGTGGTCGAACGACCGCAAGTCCGTGATGTTCGTGACTCACGATCTCGAAGAGGCGATCTCGCTTTCCGACCGGGTCATCGTGCTATCGGCGGGACCGGGTACACGACCTATCGCTGAGTTCGAGATCGATCTCGAGCGGCCGCGCGAGATGTCGGAGATCCGCATGACGCAGCGTTTCCTTCAACTGCACACCCAGATATGGGACGTGCTTAGAGGCGAGGTTCTGAAAAGCTATGCGCGCAATCGAGTTTAGTCCAGGCAATCGCTTCACCGTTCTGGCGACGCGGCTCGCAATCCTGCTCGGCGTCCTGTTCATCTGGTGGCTCGGCACGTATCAGAAATGGCTGTCGCCGTTCTTCTTCGGCGATCCGGTAGGCGTGGCGCGTCGCATCGTCGCGTGGTTCGTCACGGGCTCGGTGTTTCGCCATCTGTACACGACGCTGCTCGAAACGATGCTTGCGTTCGCAATCGGCACGGTTCTGGGTTTGGGATGCGGTCTCTGGCTTGCCCTTAGCCCGTTTCTGGCGGTCGTGTTCGATCCGTTCATCAAAGCGATGAACTCCATGCCGCGCCTGATTTTCGCGCCGATTTTCGCGCTTTGGTTCGGGCTGGGCATCTGGTCGAAAGTCGCCTTGGGCGTGACGCTCGTCTTCTTCGTGGTCTTTTTCAACGTGTTCCAGGGTGTGCGCGAAGTGAGTCCGACCGTGCTCTCCAATACGCGGATGCTCGGGGCGAACTCGCGTCAACTGATGAGGCATGTGTATCTGCCATCGGCGACGAGCTGGGTGTTTTCGAGCCTGCACAACGCGATCGGCATCGCGTTCGTCGGCAGCGTGGTGGGCGAGTATCTGGGCTCGGAGAAAGGCGTTGGCTATCTGATTCTGCTGGCCGAAGGCGTGTTCGATATCAACTCGGTCATCGCGGGGATCCTGGTGCTGACCGTGTTCGCGCTAGTGCTCGATACGGCCGTATCGATGATCGAAGACTATCTGCTGCGCTGGCGCCCCGTGGCCGGACAGACCGTTGCCGCCAGCGCGTGAATGCGCGATCCAACCTGAAGGGACTAAATTGCAGACGAACACAATCAATCTGGCGGACCGCGTCGCTGTCGTGACGGGCGGCGCCCAAGGCATCGGTCTCGAAGTCGGCCGCCGGCTGCTCGAGTCCGGTGCGCGACTCGTGGTCTGGGACGTGAATCCTGCTGGCATCGAGCAGGCCCGTACTCAACTGCGCCGGCACGACGTTCACTTCGAGCGCGTCGACATTGCCGATTACGCGAGCGTGCAAGCGGCTGTCGCGGCGACGCTGGAATCGATGGGACGTATCGATATCCTTGTCAACAACGCGGCGATCGTCGGCCCGAATGCGCCTCTGATCGACTATCCGATCGATATCTGGAAGCAGGTCATGGAGATCGACGTCAACGGCACGTTCCATTGCTGCCGTGCGGTGGTCCCGGAAATGGTCCGTCAGAACTACGGCCGTATCGTCAATCTCGCTTCGGTCGCCGGCAAGGAAGGCAATCCGAATGCGGCGGCCTACAGCTCGGCGAAGGCCGCGGTCATCGCAATGACGAAGTCGCTGGGAAAGGAGCTGGCACGTCACGACATCGCGGTCAATTGCGTGACACCGGCCGTTGCGCGCACGCCCGGCGCGATGGAGCAGGCGCCCGAGCATATCGAATACATGCTGGGCAAGATTCCGCGCGGCCGTTTCCTCGAACTGAATGAAGCCGCGGCGATGATCGCGTGGCTCGTCAGCGAAGAAAATTCCTTCACCACCGGAGCGGTTTTCGATCTGTCCGGCGGTCGCGCCACCTACTGAAGCGAGCATACATATGAAGCTGTTGCGCTACGGTTCACCGGGCGAAGAGAAGCCGGGCCTTCTCGATGCCGATGGACATATCCGTGACCTGTCGAACCATGTTGCCGATATCGCCGGCGACGCTCTGCTGCCGGATAGCCTCGCACGCCTGAAAGCGCTGGACATTGCGTCGTTGCCGCGCGTGGAAGGCAATCCGCGTCTGGGCCCCTGCGTGGGCGGCACGCGCAAGTTCATCTGCATCGGCCTGAATTATTCCGACCACGCAGCGGAAACCGGCGCCACGGTGCCGCCGGAGCCGATCATCTTCATGAAGGCCACGAGTGCGATCGTCGGTCCGAACGACTCGATCGAGATTCCGCGCGACTCGCTCAAGACCGACTGGGAAGTCGAGTTGGGCGTGGTCATCGGCACGACGGCCAAGTATGTCGGCGAGGCCGATGCGATGAACCATGTCGCGGGCTATTGCGTCATCAACGATGTGTCCGAGCGCGCGTTTCAGGCGGAGCGTCAGGGCCAATGGACCAAGGGCAAGTCGGCGGATACGTTCGGTCCGACCGGGCCCTGGCTCGTCACCGCGGACGAAATTCCCGACCCGCAGACGCTGCCGATGTGGCTGGAAGTCAACGGACATCGCTATCAGAACGGCAGTACGGTCACCATGGTGTATGGCGTGCGATATCTGGTTTCATACCTGTCGCAGTTCATGTCATTGCAGCCGGGCGACATTATTTCCACGGGCACGCCGCCCGGAGTCGGCCTGGGGCAGAAGCCTCCGGTCTATCTGAAAGCGGGCGATATCGTGACGCTGGGCATCGAGGGCCTCGGGCAGCAGCGCCAGAACGTCGTGCAGGGTTGAACGCTTCGCGGCACGGTCGCGCGAGAAATATTCGACGGAGACAAACTATCGTGACAGCGCTTTGGCGTCAGGTTTCCATTGCATTGGCAATCTTCGCTGCCGTCTCGACTGCATCGGCCGCGAGCGGCGCGCCTGTGCCGGAGAAGCCGAAGCTGCATCTGGCGGCGGCGGGCGTCGGCTTTCCTTACCTGCCGTTCGTCATTGCGGACAGCCGGGGCTACTTCAAACGGGCCGGGCTGGATGTCGAAATCGGCGTGTTCAGCGGAGGCGCCAAGGCTCTGCAGGCGATGATGGGCGGAAGTGCCGACATCGTGGCAGGCGCCTACTCCAATACGATAACCATGGCCGCCAAGGGGCAGAAGCTGGTCTCGTTCGTGACGCTGGCCTCGTGCCCCGGATGGGTGTTCGGTGCGACGCGCGCGAGCCACGACAAGGTCAAGACTTATGCGGACCTGAAAGGCATGCGTATCGGCGTGAGTTCGCCCGGATCGAGCTTTCATATGGGCGTGAACTATCTGCTGAGCAAGTCCGGCTTGAAGCCCGGCGACGTGTCGATCATCGGCGTGGGTTCATCTGCCGGAGCGATCGCTGCGGCGCGCAGCGGTCAGATCGACGCGTTGATGAGCAACGACCCGGTCGCCACCGTTCTGCAGGGCAGCGGCGATCTGTTTCCGTTGGCCGTGATGCGAGACCCGGCCGGCACGCGCGCGACACTGGGCGGCGACTATCCGGAAGCGGCCATGTACACGACGAGAGATTTTCTCGTCAAGTATCCGAATACCGTGCAAGCGGTGACGAATGCGATCGTCGAGGCCGAGCGCTGGATGGCGCACGCAACGCCCGAACAGGTCGCCGCCGCCGTGCCGCAGCAATATGCGCTGGCCGAAAAGGATGTCTTCGCTCGTGCGTACGCCAACATGCGAAGCTGCATTTCGCGCGACGGCCTGATGACGGACGCCGCCGCGCATACCGTACACGATGTCCTGACCGCATTCGATCCCGAAATCGGCAAAGCATCGATCGATCTGAAGGCCACATACGACAACCGTTTCGTCGAGAATGCGGACAAGCGTTGAACCGAGGAGACCAGACATGGAGAGCGACATCCGCATCCTGGCGGAGGGCCTGATGTTCCCCGAGGGACCGGTGGCGATGGCCGACGGCTCGGTCGTGCTGGTCGAAATCGAGCGCGAGACGATCAGCCGCGTATCCGTCGACGGCAGCGTGAGCGTCGTCGCGGAAACAGGCGGAGGGCCGAACGGTCTCGCTGTGGGTCCGGACGGCGCTTTCTACATCTGCAACAACGGGGGATTCCTGTTCCGTACCGTTGCCGGGCTCAATCGCACTCGGCCGGGTATCCATCCAGGCTATACGAGTGGGCGGATCGAACGGTTCGACCCGCGCACGGGCACGCTGACGACGCTCTACGACCGCTGCGGCGATCATCCGCTGTGCGGGCCGAACGACATCGTGTTCGACCACGAAGGCGGTTTTTACTTCACTGATTTCGGCAAGAACCGGCTGCGCGATCGCGATCACGCGGGTCTTTATTACGCGCGAGCCGACGGGTCGATGATCGTCGAAGTCGCGTATCCGCTTACTACCGCGAACGGCGTCGGTCTGTCGCCCGACGATCGCGTGGTCTACGTCGCCGAAACAGAAACGGCGCGCTTATGGGCGTTCGACCTCGAGGAACCCGGCCGGGCGCGCAAGCATCCCTATCCATCGCCGCACGGCGGACGTCTCGTGTGCGGGCTTCCGGGCTACCAGCGATTCGACAGCCTGGCCGTGGACGCGGCAGGAAACATTTGCGTAGCGACGCTCGTCACCGGTTGCATCACCGTCGTCGCGCCGACCGGCGAGGTGGTTCGGCAAGTCATGGTGCCCGACGGCATGGTGACGAACATCTGCTTCGGAGGCGCCGACATGAAGACAGCGTATGTCACGATGTCCGGCACCGGGCGTCTGGGTGTGCTGTCGTGGCCGGACCCCGGATTGAGGCTAGCTTATTCGTGATTGCCGGGCTGCTGCTGCGCGCTTGCGAGCAGGTGTTTGAGGAAGAGCTGGACGGGTGCGGGAAGAGACTCCGCCTCACGCACGCAGATTTTCCAGTGCCGCTCGGCCCACGGTTCGTCCAGCAGGACAGCAACCAGCGGCGCCGAGCTGACGTAGCGCTCGGCGTGATGCTCGGGCACGAGTCCCACGCCAAGGCGCGCTTCGACCATGCTGCGCACCGGCTCGAAGCCATTGACCCGGATAGACAGCTTGAGCGGATGGTCGAGGTCTGCCGCCGCGCGCAACACCAGCGAATTCAGATAGCTTCCTTCCTGAGGCCCCACGAGCGGATATCGCGCCACCTCGCGAAACTTGAGACGGCCGGCACGGCCCAGCGGATGATCGGGCGGCATGATGACCACGAGGCGGTCGCTTCGGTACGGATAGACCTGCAGGCCGGCAGTTACCGTGGTGCCGCCGAACACGCCGATATCGGCAGTGTTTTCGGAAACGGCGCGCACGACAGCAGGGCTCAGGCTCTCCTGAAGGTCGATGCGCAAAGCTGGATGGAGATCCAGGAAATCGCGGATATCCTTGGCGATGTACTGGACGATGGTGGAGAGGCTGGCGTGTAGCCGGATCTGACCGCGAACGCCTTCCGCGTGGTCGAGCAATTCGCTTTCCATCTGCTGGATGTCGCGCAGCAGCGTCCGTGCGTGTTGCAGCAGTGCTGCCGCCGCGACGGTCAATTCCAGCCCCTTGTTGCTACGCACGAACAACGCCGTCTTGAGGATGTCTTCGAGCTGCGACATGCGCTTGCTGAGCGCCGAAGCCGCGATGTTCTCGAATTCCGCAGCCCGCGCGATGCTCCCGTGTTCGCAGACGGCGACGAAAAGCTTCAGCGATTGGAGGTCGAAGCGCAAGTGAATCTCCGGGGACGCGATCGCTCGCGCCGCGACGTTTTCATGACGCGAGAATAGCCATGGAGCCGGCAGGAAGTCAATCGAGCGCAGCCGTCAGGGTGTCTGCAACCCGCCGTCCATCAAGCGCGTCTGCGTCCATAGCGTGACGTTACGCTCGCACGGATACTTCGCCGCTTCACGCTCATCGAGATCGACGCCCAAGCCCGGCTTTTCGTTGGCATGAACGAAGCCGTTGCGAAACTGAGGAAGTCCCGGGAACACATCGAGCAGTGCCTCACGCGGACCTTTCAGTTCCTGAATCACGAAGTTCGGCGGCTCGGTGCCCGACCATTCCTGCACGCCGAAATTACGCGATGCAAGGTCGATATGAATGTTCGCTGCGTGCGCGAGCGGCGACATGTCGCCCGGACCATGCCAGGCTGTCCGCACGCCGAATTGCTCGGCGAAGATCTGCAGTTTTCGCGCCGCGGTGATGCCGCCGATCTGACTCAGATGCACGCGAATGAAGTCGATCAACCGCTCCGTAATCAGAAAGCGCCATTCATACGGATTGTTGAATAGCTCGCCTTGCGCCAGCGGCGTCGTGGTTTTCTCGCGCAGCTGGCGCATCCATTCGCCTTCTTCGAGCGCGATCGCATCTTCGAGAAAGAACAACTCGAAAGGCTCGAGCTCGCGCGCGAAGCGAATCGCCTCCACCGGCTTCAGACGCTCATGCACGTCGTGGCACAACGCGACATCGAAGCCGATCTTGCTGCGGATGCCATCGAACAGCTTGAGCGTGTCGCGAATGTACTTGCGGCTGTCGAGGTAAATGCCGTCCGCAGCGCCTTCCGGCGCATTCGATGGCGCGCGGCCGAAGGCCCCGCCGCCGTATCCGCCGCTTTGACAGCGAACATGCGTGATGCCCTGCTCGCGATATCGCTGAATGTTGTCGCAGAGTTCGTTGAGATCGCGGCCATCCGCATGACGATAGATCGGCACGCCTTCGCGCACCTTGCCGCCGAACAACTGATACAGCGGCATGTTCGCCTGCTTGCCCTTGATGTCCCACAACGCCATATCGATGCCCGAGATCGCGTTGTTTTCGATCGGTCCATTGCGCCAGTACGCGTTCTGATGCATCAATTGCCAGAGCTCTTCGATCGCCTCGGCATCGCGCCCGATCAGCAAGGGCCGCAAGTAATCTTCGATCAGGCACTTGACCGCGAGATGCCGGTACGCGAAGGTCGCGCAGCCGAGCCCATACAAGCCGGGCTGATTCGTCTCGACCCTGACGACGATGAGATTGATGCCTTCAGGCGCGGTCAGGATGACCTTGACGTCGGTGATGAGCGTTGCCATGAGTTATTTCACGAGAAGCGAAGTCACGGAATCGGACTTGCTGCCCGTGCCTCCCTTGGGTGTCGAGCGCTGGCCGGTCTGCGCGGGCACCAGCATCATGAGGACGACCGACGCGAGCAGCGCCGCGGCCATGAACACATACGATGCGGAAGGACTGCCCGTCGCACCGTTCAGATAGCCGACGAGCCACGCGCCGAGGAAGGCGCCGAGCGCACCGCACGCGTTGATGAGACCGATCGCGCCGCCGAGCACATTGCTCGGAATCAGCTCGGGGACGAGCGCGAAGAACGGTCCGTAAGGCGCGTACATCGTGGCGCCCGCGATCACGAGCAACGTGAACGACAGCCAGAAATTCGACGTGCCGACGAGATACGAACCCACGAACGCGACCGTGCCGATCAACAATAACGGCCACACGAAGAGCTTTCGATTGCGCGTTTTATCGGACAGATACGATGCGAGCAGCATCAAAACGATGGCCGCGAGATACGGCACGGCGGAGAGCCAGCCGACCGAGACGATATCGATCGTTTTCGACGCCGACTTCAGAATCGACGGCAGCCACATGATGAAGCCGTATACGCCGATACTCCACAACGCGTGAATGGCGCAGCACTTGAGCACGATGGACGAACGGAACGCCGCCTTGTAGTCCCGCACCGGCGCGATATGCGCCTGCTCGGACTTGAGGATGGCATCGAGATCGGCTTTCTCCTTGTCGCTCATCCAAGGAGCATCGGCGGGACGATCCTTTACCGTGAACCACCACACGATGGCCCACAGAATCGCGGGCACGCCTTCGATCACGAACATTTCGCGCCAGCCGAAGTTGCGAATGAGATAGCCCGACACGATCGACATCCACAACACCGTGACCGGATTGCCGAGAATGAGGAACGTATTCGCGCGTGAGCGTTCCGTGCGCGTGAACCATCGGCTGATGTACATGAGCATGGACGGCATCACCGCCGCTTCGACGATGCCGAGGATGAAGCGCAGCGCCATCAACGTCGGAATGTTGCTCACCATGCCGGTCGCGGCGGCGCATAGGCCCCACAAGATGAGGCTCGCGAAGATCAGCTTCTTGACGCTGTTCTTCTGTGCGTAGATCGCGCCGGGCACTTGAAACAGGCAGTATCCGAGGAAGAACAGCGAGCCGATCAGCGACGAGGTCGCCGACGTGATGCCCAGATCCTTGTCGATGCCCGCGGCCGCCGCAAAGCCGTAGTTCGCGCGATCCAGATAAGCGAGGCTGTACGTGATGAAGATGATCGGCATGAGATGCCACCATCTTTGCGGTGCGACCGTTTTGATGTTGTCCATGATGTCTCCGATGTCAAAGTACGGCGAGCCAGCCGCCATCGACGTAAATGATTTGCCCGTTCACATAGCTCGATGCAGACGACGCGAGGTACACCGCCGTACCGACGAGCTCTTCGGGCTTGCCCCAGCGTTGCGACGGATTGCTGTTCTTGACCCACCGGTCGAAGTCCGCGTTATCCACGAGCGCCTGGTTCATGTCCGTCAGGATGTAGCCGGGGCCGATCGCGTTCGCCTGAATATCGAATGACGCCCATTCGGCGCTCATGGCGCGCGTGAGCATCTTGATGCCGCCTTTTGCGGCCGTGTAAGGCGCAACGGTCGCGCGCGCGCCTTCGCTCGTAAGCGAACCGATGTTGATGATCTTGCCGCCGCGCTTGCGCTCGATCATGCGACGCGCGGCTTCCTTCGCGACGATGAATGCGCTCGTCAGATTGGTATCGATCACGCGTTGCCAGTCGGCGAGCGCGAGCTCGATCATCGGCTTGCGGAACTGAATGCCCGCGTTATTCACGACGATATCCACTTCGATGCCCTCCGCATCGCACGCGGCGAACGCAGCGGCAACCGACGCTTCATCGGTGACGTCGAATGCGCGGCCGCGTGCGTCGAAGCCTTGTGCCTGCAGACGGCCGACAGCGGCATCGACGGTTTCGGCTTTCGTGCCGTTGACGATAACGCGCGCACCCGCCCTCGCCAGTCCTTCCACGAGCGCGTAGCCAATGCCGCGCGCCGAACCCGTGACGAGGGCCGTTCGGCCATTGAGATCGAACAACTTGTTCATGCGTGTTCCCTATGTGATGCGGTCGAAACGTCGACGCGAGCGCGTCCGCGCAGCCTCTTTGGCGAGGCTGCGTTCCTGGTTGCCAAACGATGATGTATTGCTATGAAGGCGTGTCGTTCACGGTGCGGGCAAGCGCCGCGCGATCGTCGAAGTCCTTTTCCGCTCGTTCGATCAGCGTGAGCACGGCTTGCTCCGCCGCATGTGCATCGCCTTGTTCGATCGCGATGCACAACGCTTCGTGCATCGGCAGCGAGCGGGCGGGGCCGCCCTCGATCTCCGAGCTCAACTCAAAGCTCGTGCGCAGAATTGCGGAGAGCGCGTTTTGCATCTGCTGAACAAACTGGTTGTGGCATGCCGTGAGAATCGCACCGTGGAACGCGAGGTCCGCCGGCACGTATTCGCCTTGTCCTGCAACGGCGCGCTCCATCGCCTCGAATGCGCGACGCAACGCGATGCGGTCCTCGGGCGTCGCGCGCTTCGCCGCGAGCTTCGCGGCATTCGGCTCGATGATCGTGCGCAGTTCCATCAGGTCGCGGATGAGGTCGTCATCGACCACGCCCGAACGTGCGCGCCATGTGATGACGTCGGGATCGAACAACTGCCAGTGCGAGCGCGGCAACACGATCGTGCCGTGACGGCGCCGCACCTGCAGCATGCCTTTCGCGGACAGCGACTTCATCGTCTCGCGAATCGTGATGCGGCTCACCTGCATGAGTTCGGCGAGTTCGCCTTCGGCCGGCAGGATGTCGCCCGGCGCGAATTTGCCCGCGCAGATCTGTTCGCCCATTTGATTGAGGACTTGCCTGTGCAAGGTCGGCATTCAGCTCCCTCTAGATCATACGTATGATTTGGAAGGTAGCAGACGATCTTTCATCGGAACAATCGGGGTTGACCCGGTGCAAGTGCATTGCCGGACGCGCGCATCAAACCTTGATATAGGTCGGCTCAACCATTCGGCGGGGCAGTCAACCTTTTGTACGGCTAGGCGGGCCGTTTCCGTTTCTTTAACGTTGAGTCATCGCTGTGCCGGTCCTCGGCACGCCGTCAGATCCAAGCAAGAGAAGGAAACATCATGACGCTCGACCTGCTTTCGCAAGCCGGGACGCCGCGCGCGCCCCTGATCGAACTCGAAGACCGATGGCGCAGCCCAAGCCCGCGCGTGCTGCAGCCCGCAGCGGATGCGCAGTCCGAGCGAATGGCAATGTCTCGCTGGCTGCATCACGGCGAAGCGCCGCTCGAAGCCGTCAACGAAGGCAGCGGCACGCATCATTGCGTCAGCCTGAATCTCCGGTGCGCGCAACTGATCTTTCGTCATGCGGGGCGCAAGCTGCTGCACGGGCGCGTGCCGGCCGGCGTGGTGCAAGTGACCGCACCCGCGACGCGCGTCTCGGCCGTGTTCGAATCCGCGATGGATGTGCTGCATCTCTTCGTGCCGCAGCGGGCATTGGCGGAATGCTACGAGGATCTGTTCCAGCGGCCGCATGCGGGCGACATCGTGCTCGACGATCCGAAGCTGATACGCGATCCCGCGCTCGAACGTCTGGGACAAGCGCTCGCCGTCTGCAAGACGGAAGGCGCGGCGCCTGGCAGAGTGTTCATCGACAGCGTCGCTTGTGCAATCGTGTCGCGGCTCGTCGCGCGTCATTTCTCGGCGCCGGCCGTGCGCGGACGCGAGCCTTCGGCGCTGCCGCAATGGCGCATCAACCGCGTATCGGAGTTCGTCGAATCGCATCTGGCCGACAACATCAGCCTGGCCGACATCGCCGCGAGCACCGGACTCACACGGATGCATTTCGCTGCGCAATTTCGGCGCGCCACCGGCATGCGCCCGCACGAATACCTGCTGCAAAAGCGCATCGATCACGCGCAGGCGCTTTTGCGCACCTCGAAGCACAGCATTCTCGATGTCGCGCTTTCCTGCGGATTCCGCTCGCAGGCGCACTTCACGACGGTCTTCAAGCGTCTGGTCGGCGCTACGCCGAAGCACTGGCAGACGACGCTCGACGCGGCATGAGCGCTTTCCGATCGAATGGCGCGACTTCAATGAAACGCCGCCCCAGGGCGGCGTTTTCGTGTCCATCAACGAAGATCGTTCACTCTCCCGCGTGCGCGCCGCCCGCGAGCTTGCCGCGGAAGATGTGATACTGATAAAGGTTGTAGCCGATCATCACCGGAAAGACGAGTCCGATGCCGATGAGCATGAACGCGAGCGTCGGCGAGTCGGAAGCGGCTCCGAGAACGCCCAGCTTGCCCGGAATGAAATCGGGGAACACGCTGATCGCCAGTCCCGCGAAAGACAGCACGAAGAGCGCTACCGATGCGCGGAACGGCCCGCGCGAACTGCCGAGATAGAGCGATGCCATGATGAACGCAAACGCGGCCACGGCGCCGAGTCCAAGCACGATCAGCAGATGCATGACGCCCGGTTGCGACCACCGCGCATGACCGATATCGCTCCTGAACCACGTCGCCAGCGTGAGCGGCGCGGCGGCGGCCACCGTGAACATCGCGCTCAGCAGGGACATCCTGCGCGCCCATTGCTCGACCATGCCCGAGGTCTTCCCGACGAGCCAGGTCGCGCCGAGCAGGCAGTAGCCCGCGACGACGCCCATCGCCGTGACGACGACGAACACGAGCGCCACCTTGCCGGGCGCGAGCCCCGTGATGACCTTGCCGAGCACGACGCCCTGCGAGAGCGCCGCGATCAGGCTGCCGATGCCGAACACCTTGTCCCAGAGCGGACCCTGATCCACGCTATGACGAAACTCGATTGCGGCGCCACGCATGATCAATCCCGCGATCAGCGCCATGACGGGCAAATAGAGATGCTCCATCAGCAGCGCATAGGCGGCGGGAAACGCGCCGAACAGTGCGCCGCCCAGCACGACGAGCCACGTTTCGTTGGCGTCCCATACATGACCGATCGACTGGACCATGACATCGCGGTCGGCGGACTGCCTGCGCAGCAGCGTGAGGATGCCGACGCCGAGATCGAAACCATCGGTGACGACATAGAAGACGAGCATCAGCCCGATCAGGCCGAACCATGTATCGGCGAGCATCGTATGAACGGCACTATCCATTTGCAGACTCCTGAGTTCAGTAACCGGTGACGGCGTTCGCTTTCGATCGAGCCGTTTCGCCGGCCATAGCGGCGGGCGGCATGATGTCCAGATCGGGGCCGGCGCGCAGCCAGCGTCTTGCGAGCACGAAGAACGTGAACAGCAGCACGGCGTAGAAGGCGAGGAACATCGCGATGCTGAGCGAGACCGAAGAGGCCGGAACCGACGAGACGGCATCGCGCGTGCGCTGCAAGCCGTACACGACCCACGGTTGCCGGCCGACTTCGCGCACGATCCAGCCCGCTTCCACCGCCACGTAGGGCAACGGAATGCAGAGCACCCACGCGAGCAACAGCTTGCGCCGGGCGAGCAGCGCATCGAGCTTTCCGCGCGTCTTGCGCAGCGCATACGCGGGCATCGGCGCAGCGCCCGAATCTTTTTTCTTGTGCAGCATAAACACGTCTCCTGTGAGTTGTCGACCGGATTGCCGAACGCCGTGACACGCCGCATCGCATGCGGTATGCGGCGGCGCGGATCGACTGATGAGTTGATTGAAACGGCGGCTTCAGATCCGATCGGCCGAATTAAGCCGTTCTTCGAGCGAACGCTTGATGCGCATGATGTTCGATATCCCGAACGACAGTTGATCGATCGGTTGTTGCTGTGCAACGAGATAGTCCGATGCAATCCGATAGGCCATCGCGCGTTCGCGGAGCAGCGCATCGAGCGCGGCGACAAGCGTCGATATCTCGCCCGACGTCACTTCGACTTGCAAGGATGGTTCTTCGACGGCTACTGTAGCCGCTGCATTCAGGACGGCGGATGCCGCGTGTCTTTTGGAGCTACGCATATCGGTTCGATTCCGCACAGTTCTTTTTAGACGTACCGACGGGTCCGTTCTACGGCTTCAACCGCCCTGATGCGACGGTCCACCAGGGCGTCATTCAGAACTGGTGGCGACAAGGCATGATGGGTAGTGCAAAGGCACATTACGAGGGCATCAAGGCCTTTTCCGAAACGGACCAGACAGAAGATCTTCGCGCCATCACCGTACCCACGCTCGTTTTGCACGGTGAGGACGACCAGATCGTGCCAATCGGTGATTCGGCGAAGAAGTCGATCGAGTTACTCGAGAACGGAACTTAAAGACATATCCCGGCTATTCGCATGGGATGTTGACCGTCAACGCGGACGTGTTAAACGCTGATCGGCTGGCTTTCGTGCAGGCCTAAGCCGATGCCCGTTTCGCAGCACAGTCGTGAAGCGGGCAGCCTTCCGAAGTCGGCCAGTTTCGGCCGCTCGCCAAAGTGACAGGGTGGCCAGTCGAACGGCCAGTTCACTCTGGAAGCTGCCAAATCCTCAATGCGCGGATAGAAACTCCGACGTGAGGCGCCTGGAGCGCCACTCGCGGTCTATGGCACATGGCGGGTGAGAAGGCACGGTACGCTCTTGCGGTGGACCAACCTGTTGACATGCTGGACCTGCCTAGCGGGCTGACTACGGTATGTCGCACCTCTAGCTATTGGCTCGCAGCGACTCCGGACTGCGGACGCGATTCCGTGGTCGGCTGCACAAGGCGCGCATGCAGGTGTGCGCGCATTCAGGACACTGAGCCATACGCAGGTCGGTCTCATCGCGATGGTGCCGCATCTGTTCACGACGATCGTCTTGGTCCTGCGGTCGCACAGTTCGGGTCGCCGTAACGAACGCCGTATGCATTCGGCGATTCCGCTCGCACCTTGCCGCCGCCGCGCTGCTCGGCACAGGTTTGAAGACGAACCCGTATGTATCGGTCACGATAATCATCCTGAGCCTCGCCGGACTCTATGCGTTCAAGTCGCCGTTGTGGGCATTGCCTACGCTGTTTCTCACGCGCTCGACCGCGGCCGTTTCCATCGCGATCATCAAATCGGTGAGCAATCTCAGTGGCTTCGTCGGTCCGTTCGCGAACCACGCAGGCTTTCGAGGCGGACGAACTGCTGGCGTGGCACGCCTGATTCAGGCCCGTCCGCACGAGCCGATTCGGTGATTTCGGAGTCGACTGCTACTTCGCACAGGCCGTCCTCTTCGCTTCGCTCAACGAGAGAGTTTCGAGCGGCGCAGGTCGCGGGCCTGCGCAGGGCGAACGTACCGCTGCCCTGAACGACAGCAACGGACTTCGTCGCGAGTTAGATCTTGTTCACGCCCTGGTAGCCCCGAGACATGTGGTCAATCGACCGGTTGGCGTAGACGACCGAATACTCGCGAGTCTCTCACGGTCGATATCGGAAAATAATCTCGGCACGCTCGCCTCTTTGGACGAGTAGATAAAGGGGGCGCATACCGGTCCTGACAAAAGTCTGGAATTGTCGTCGCGGCGGAAATGCACACTCAGCGCGTCCCATGAGTACCCGACAGCGTGAGAACACGTCGTGTGTGCGCGCGCGTCGATCCGTCCGGTGGGAGACATCTCGTATGCCCGTTTGCGGCATCCGATTCGAAGGTCCACCGGCGGATCGGTTCCTCTCTCCTGCGCGGCCGCATTAACCATTTGCTCAATCTTGACGCTGTTTTTTTCAACTTGGAGATGACATCCCGCTGGCAGAATTTGATCATCGCCGGAACACATCAAAGAAAAGCTCACAGGCGCGGCCGTCCCGACACCGCTTCACCGGCTCAGTGAGCAACATGACGGAGACACAGACAAATGAAATACCGGACCGCGCTATGCGTCTGCGCCGCACTTCTGAGCGCCTCTTCCGCATGGGCGCAAGACGAGGAAGAGGACGCACCGCCGCCGAAACCCGTCGGCGCCAGCTCGGTGACGATGTACGGCTTGATCGATCAGGGTGTCGAATTCGTCAACAACGTCGCCACTGGGAAGAACCAGACCGCGAACGGATGGCGTACAGGAGATGGCACCGCCACCTCTTACTTCGGCGTCCGGGGCAGCGAGGATTTGGGTGGCGGAGTCAAGGCGATTTTCGACCTGCAGGGCGGCTTCAGCCCGACGACCGGCGCATCGAGACAGGGTGGGCGCATCTTCGGCCGGCAGTCGTATGTGGGTCTCGACGGGAAATATGGCCGCCTGACATTCGGCCGCCAGTACACGATGCGCTTCTTCGGCATCTCGTTCATCAATCCGTTCGGAACCGGCGCGCAAGGTCTGACGACGCTCGACAACGGCATCGCCAATGCGCGCGCCGACAACGCCGTGAGTTATCGCTATTTTCTCGGCGACTTCGAAGGCGGCGTCAACTACAGCTTCGGCCGCGATGCCGTCAACGGCAACAGCAATGTCGCGACCAACTGTCCGGGGCAGACCTCTCCGTCGAATCAGTGCCGGGAGTATTCGGCGTTGCTCAAGTACGAAGGCCACGTCTGGGGCCTGGCGACGTCATACGAGCGCAACTATGGCGGCACCTCCGCGACGTGGGGCGGCCTGACCTCGCCCGATCTCACGGATAGCCGCTTCACGTTGGGCGGATACTTCATGATCGCGAAGGCGAAGTTTGGCGTGGGATGGATCAGGCGCGTGAACGAAGGTATCGCCACGCCGAGAAGCAATCTCGTATGGGTGACAGGGACGGTTCCGGTGACGCCGTTCTTCCATATCGACGGGATGCTGGCGCAACTCAAATACGAGCATTCGCCCAACAAGGCGGTGATCGAAGTGCTGCGCGGCGAATACCTCCTTTCCAAGCGCACGCTTCTGTATGTGACGGGCGAGCATATCAACAACTCAGGCACGCTGGCGCTTGCGGCGACCACGCTGTCTCCGGTGCCGACACCTCCCGCCGGTGGATCGCAGATATCCGTGATCGCGGGCATCCGGCATACGTTCTAAGACAGAAATCGGAGAAGCTTCGGTTTCTCCGTTGCGGTTTCGTCCAGTGGTTCAGGCAGCGGTTGTCGCGGCGGCCCTCGCGGCCGACATATCGGCCACTGCGCCAAACGCCTGTTTCCGCTTCAGGCTTCCCACGCCGATATCCATGTCCTGCAAGTACGCGACCTCGCGCTCGCTCAGCGAAAGATCCCGCGAATAGGGCCGCTGGGTCTGATTGAAGTCCCAGATCGCCTGCGCCGATGCAGCGTCGAAGCGCTTCTGGGCGCGCTTGCGTGCATCGAAAAAGGCGTCGTGCGATGCGGGCGACATCAGAAATTCGTAGAGCGCGCCGTAGGCCGCCATCACCGAAACCAATCCTTCGTGCTTGCCTGCAAGCGCATCATTCGATGCATAAGCCGTCTGGAACACGCAGCGCGGTAATGCCTGCCACAGGTTGCCTCCGTCGATGACATGCAGGCCTGCATCGTCGTTGAGATGCGAGATGCTGGAGCAGCAGGCATCGGCGGCGCCGCTTGCCACCGCATCGAAACATTGGTCGTTGCTGCCATGATCGATGAATTCGATCAGCGAAGCGTCGATGCCTTTTTCCGCCATCAGTTGCAGCATGAGCGTATGCAGCAGGCCGAGCTTCGGGCCGACCGCAACGGTCTTTCCGCGCAGATCGTCGAGCGTCGCCGGGCCTCCGGGTCTCGCGAAGAGCGTCAGCGCGCACTTCTTCATGCCGGCCCCGACGATCTTCACGGGCGCACCCTGTTCGATGCGCGTGAGTACGAGGTTGTAACCGGAGACCATGCACACGTCGGCGGCCCCGCGCGTGATGGCATCGAACGGTCCGCTCGTGCCCGGCACCTGGATGATCCGCGCATCGACGCCGTAAGTCTTGAAGTAACCGAGTTCATCCATCAAGGCGTTCAGCGTGGCGTTTTCCGGTCCCGGATTGCTGACGATGCGAATGTCAGTGGAAGCGGCCCTGGCGATAAAAGGCGCGGCGAGGCCGCCTGCCGCCAACCCCATTCCCATGGCGCCTGCCTTGCGCAGGAAGCGGCGGCGCGTCGAGTCGTACGTCATTGCGCTTGTCTCCGAACGCCGGTCGAACCGGCTGAGTTGAGTGAAGCCCTTTGCGAAATACCTGGAAATACACGCTTGCCAGCCTGCATTAGCGCGTGACGAGCGGCGCGCGCCATGCTACGGCATGCACGGTCGAATTGTGCCAACGCGTACGCCCCCGGTCGATTGAGTAAAATGTCCGACGACTTAACCATTCGCTCATACCGGAAGAGGAGTGTGACGTGTCGGCGGAAATCGACTGGTATCTGCAGATCAACCTCAAGGCGCGGCACCTGCGGCTGCTCGTGACGATCGATACGTACCGCAATCTGAGTCAGGTGGCAGAAGTCACGCACGTCACCTTGCCTGCGGTGTCGAAGTCGCTGGCGGAACTCGAACGCGGGCTCGGTCTCTCGCTTTTTACGCGTACCGGGCAGGGCCTCGTACCCACGCCCTACGGGGAATGTCTGACGCGCCACGCGCACGCCATGCTTCACGTTCTGCATCAGGCGCGCGACGAATTGAAGGCGCTGAGCGCGGGCACCGAGGGCAAGATTGAAATCGGCGTCCTGCCGGTGTCCGCGTCCATTCTGCTGACGCAGGCGCTGAAACTGCTCAAGGAGCGCTCGCCCGGCACCAATGCGAAGATCGTCGAAGGCTCCGCCGCGACGCTCCTGCCGGACCTGTGGCAAGGTCATCTCGATCTCGTGGTCGGCCGCCTGCCGCCTCCCGATACGCTCGGCAGCTTCGACGAAAAGGAACTGCTCGAGGAACCGGTCATGCTCGTGACCGGGCGGCATCACCCGCTTGCGCGGAAAAAGTCGCTGCAATGGACGGATTTGCGTCCGTATCCGTGGATCCTTCCGCCCATCGGTTCGATCCTGCGCGATCCGCTCGAACGCGCACTGGAAGTGCACGACGTGCCGCTGACGAACAACTACATCAAGACCGTGTCGCTGCACGTGATTCGCGCCCATTTGCAGGTCTCCGACTGCATCGCGGTAATGGCGGATTCCTCCGCGCGCAACGCCGCGCATCCCCAGCCGCTCCATACGCTGCCGCTGACCCTGCCGCGCCTCTTGCGGCCCGCCGGCGTGCTGTGGAACCGCGCGCGCACCCTCACGCCGAGCGCGCAACTCATGCTTTCCTGCCTCGAAGATACGGCGCGGCGTCTCTCGGAAGAAGCGCGCGCGGCCCGCTGAGTTCGCGCCCGGGCGCGACGCAGAGCGCGCGCGCACCTTAACCATTCACTCAACTCGACGGCTGTTTTTCTCAAACCACCGTATGAAACCCGCTGGCACAATTGACTCACGCTCACCTGATAACGAGCGGCGACTCGAACTGCCACCGGTCACGAAGCGTTTCCGGTAAAGGCTGCGGCGGTTCCGCGCATCTACACGGAGACAGCAAGATCATGAACTACAAGAGCGCGCTAGGCGCTTGTGCAGCCCTGTTCGGCTTCGCGGCGACCGCATTCGCGGCCCCGGCATCCCGTCAATCCGTGGAAGATTTCTATCGCGGCAAGGCGTTGACGCTCGTGGTCAGCGCGGACGCCGGCACGCCGACAGACATCATCGCGCGTCAGTTCTCCCGCTTCTTCGTGAAGTACGTTCCGGGACATCCCAAGGCCATCGTGATGAACGTGGTGGGCGCGGGCGGCATGGTCGCGGCGGCCTCGCTGCAATCGCGGCAGCAAAGCGACGGCACCGTGATCGGATTCCTGCAGCGTAACAATCTCTACATTCCGCTGCTCGACGAACGGCAGAACCGCTTCGATCCGCGCAAGGTGCGATGGCTCGGCAGCCTCAACAAGGTCGAATACTGCCTGGTATCCATGACGCGATCCGGCGTGACCACCGCCGACGATCTCAGCAAGAAGAAGATGTATGTCGGCGCGACCGGCTTCGCCAACGAGGATCGCACGCTGCCGGCGCTGCTCGACGAATACCTGGGCGCGAAGATGAGCATCGTGCCCGGCTATACGGGCCGCGGCGAAGTGTATCTCGCCATGCAGCGGGGTGAGGTCGATGGCTGGGCGTCCACCATCGACGGTCTGCAACAGGGCGAACCGGTGCGGCTGCTCAAGACCGGCAAGATGAAGGTGCTGCTGCATCTGGGCTGGACCAGTCCCGCGGCGTTCGCCAATGTGCCGAACCTGTCTTCCTACATCACGCGGCCCGACGTGAAGGCGCTGTTCAATCTCTTCATTCTGCCGTTTCAGGCGGGCCGTCCCATCGCCGTGCCGAAGGACGTACCGCAAGACCGTCTCGACGCGCTGCGCGAAGCGTTTGCGCAGACCATCGCCGATCCGGATTTCATCGACGCCATGAAGCAGGCGGGTTATCCGATCGATCCGATCAAGGGCGACACGGTGGAGCAGATCGTCGCCCGGCTGTATGCGACGCCCGAAGCGCAACTCGAAGATGCCCGCAAGCTCATCTTCAGCGCACACTGACCACGGCCCGAAGGCACATCAACATCAAACGGACCATTCACATGACGCCCGAAATCATCGACATTCATCCGCATATCATTTCGACCGATACGGAACGCTATCCGATCGCGCCTCAGCACGGGCACCGCTCCACGTGGTCGGCGACGCGTCCCGTCACCTTCGAGCAACTGAACGCCGAGATGGATGAAGCCGGCGTGTCGAAAGCCGCGATTGTGCATTCGTCGACGACCTACGGCAGCAACAATTCGTATGTCGCCGACAGCGTGGCGCGGTATCCGGACCGCTTCACGGGCGTCTATTCCTTCGACGTGATGGCCCCCGACGCGCTGACGGCCTTCGACTACTGGCTCGCGCGCGGTATGGGCGGCATCCGGCTTTTCACCGGCGGCGCCACGCATCAAGGCGACGGAAGCTGGCTCGTCAATCCCGCGACGTTCCCGGTCTGGCAACGCTGCGCCGAACTCGGCATGACGATGGCCGTCCAGACCACGCCCGACGGTTTGTCGATGGTGGCGGAACTGGCCGAGCGCTTTCCCAACGTGAAGATCGTGCTCGATCACTGCGGCCGCCCGAATCTGGAACAAGGCCCGCCATATGCGAACTGCGCCGCGCTGTTCTGGCTCGCGAAATACGACAACGTCTACATGAAGATCACGCCGCGCACGTTCGATCTCGCGCAGGCGGCGCCCGGCGGCGCGGAACCGTTCTTCGCGAAGCTCGTGGAAGTGTTCGGCGCGGATCATCTGGCGTTCGGCTCGAATTATCCGGCTTCGGCAGGACCGCTGAAAACGCTCGTAGAGCAAGGCAATGCGTGCTTCGCGGCGCTGAGCGACGAGGAACGCGCATGGGTATGGGGAGGGACCGCAAAGAAGCTCTATCCGATGCTGGCCGGCTGAGCATCGCACCTGCGCTTGGCTGCGACATCAATACAGGTGAGCCGACGAAGCTCGCCATTCCATCAGGATGAGACATGGAGTTCTTCAACGATGCAACGTTGATGGCGGCGGGACACGCGCTATCGACGCTCCTGCAGTTCAACCGGATCATCTTTCTGGTGTTCGGCGTGACGGTCGGGCTCGCAATCGGCTTGCTGCCCGGCATCGGCGGGCTGACGGGCTTTGCGCTGCTCGTGCCCTTCACGTACACGATGGACCCGTACGCCGCGTTCGCGATGCTGCTCGGCATGGCGTCCGTCATCACCACCTCGGACGTGATTCCCGCCGTGCTCTTCGGGGTTCCTGGCCACGCGGCGTCGCAGGCCACGGTGCTCGACGGCCTGCCGATGACCCGGCGCGGAGAAGCATCTCGTGCATTGAGCGCCTGCTATATGTCGTCGCTGATGGGCGGGCTGATCGGCGCGGTCATTCTTGCCGTGTCGCTGCCGCTGGTGCGCCCCTTCGTGCTGTCGATCGGCACGCCGGAGATGTTGTCGCTCACCGTGTTCGGCGTGTCGATGGTGTCGGCGCTGTCGGGCAACGCGCCGCTGCGTGGCGTCGTGGCGGCATGCTTCGGCATTCTGGTCGGCATGATAGGCACCAATGTCGCGACCGGACAGATGCGCTGGACCGGCGATATTCTTTACCTTCAGGACGGCATTCCGCTGGTGCCGATCATCCTCGGCATCTTCGCGTTGCCTGAACTGTGCGAGCTGGCGATCCGGCGCGCGGCCATTGCCGAGAACGTGCAATTCACATCAAGGCAGGGCATGCGTCAGGGCGTCATCGACAGTTTCCGCAACTGGTTTCTCGTGCTGCGCTGCGGCGGTCTAGGCGCGATCCTCGGCGCGGTGCCGGGCATCACCGGCGCGGTGACGGACTGGATCGCATACGGCCACGCGTTGCAGACCGCCAGAGGCGCGAGGGAAACCTTCACCAAGGGCGACGTGCGCGGCGTGATCGCGCCCGAGGCGGCGAACAACGCGCGGGAAGGCGGCAGTCTTGTGCCGATGCTTTCGTTCGGCGTGCCCGGCGGCGCGGCCCAGGCCATCCTGCTCGGCGCAATGATGGTGCACGGCTTCATTCCCGGCCCCGACATGCTCACGCGCCATCTCGACTTCACCTACTCCATGGTCTGGTCGATCGCGCTCGCCAACATCTTCGGCGCGGGCCTGTGCTTTCTCCTGAGCGGCCAGTTCGCCAAGGTCTCGACGCTGCGCTACACGCTCATTCTGCCGGTGATCATGCCGGTCATCTATGTCGGCGCGTTCCAGGGTTCGCGAAGCTGGGGAGACCTCTTCGTGCTGCTCATCGCCGGCGTGATCGGATGGACCATGAAGCGGCTCAGATGGGCGCGTCCGCCGCTGATTCTCGGCCTCGTGCTGGGCGTGCTGATGGAACGCTACATGTCGATTTCCTTCGTGCGCTACGGCACGGACTGGCTGTCGCGGCCGGTCGTCGTCGTCCTCCTGAGTCTTGCCGCGCTGGTCTTCTTCAAGCCGCTTTTCAGCGCGCTGCGCAGCGGCGGAGTCGCACAGTTCAAGCCGAGTGGATCGATCGTCCTGAAGCGCGAGGATGTGTTCTTCATCGGCATCGGGCTCTACATGCTGCTGAGTTCGCAAGACTGGCTGCTGATGGCGCGCATCGGGCCGACGGTTGTGGCGAGCATTCTGGTATTCGCGGGAACCGTCAGCCTCGCGTACAAGGTCTTCGTGATTCCGGCGAACGGCGCGGCGCGCGCCAGCAGCGGCGTTCATATGGATGTATCGGGCGATCACGATGAAAAGCTCGCCACGGTAACCGTGCTGTCGCGCGCCGCGCGCTTTCTCGGCTGGTTTGTCGCCTTCCTGGCGTGCATGTCGGTGATCGGCATGCTTCCGACCGTGCCGCTGATGATGGTGGCGTACATGCGCGTCGAGGGGCGCGAATCGTGGAAGCTCAGTCTGATCCTCGCCGTGTGCGTAACCGCGTTCCTCTATTTCGTCTTCGACCGGATTCTTCATATTCCCTGGCCGGACAGCTTCCTCGGACGATGGCTGCCGGGTCTGGGCGGAAATTGACTCTTCATTCAAAGGAGACTCGCATGGCGCAGGATCGGCTGGCGCGTATCGACGCGGAGCAGGCTACGGACGAACAGAAGCGGGTCATCGCGCAACTGGGGGCGGGGCGGGGGCGCATTCCGACGCCGTTCAACATCTGGCTGCATAACCCGCGTCTGGCCGAGGGCATGGAAATCATCGGCACGCATGTGGACCGTTCGCCCGTGCTCAGCGAAGCGGAAACCGAAGTCGCCATTCTCGCGACGGCGGTGTTCTGGAACGCCCCGTATGTGATCGCCAATCATCGGCGGCATGCGCTGAAGGCGGGCGTGCCCGATGCGGTCGTCAGCGCGATTCTGGACAAACGCCGACCCGCGGGCGAACATGG
Source organism: Caballeronia sp. AZ7_KS35 (assembly GCF_023631045.1). Taxonomy (NCBI): domain Bacteria; kingdom Pseudomonadati; phylum Pseudomonadota; class Betaproteobacteria; order Burkholderiales; family Burkholderiaceae; genus Caballeronia; species Caballeronia sp. AZ7_KS35. The sequence continues at coordinate 248,201 of NZ_JALQDV010000048.1, forward strand.
GCGCTTCGGCCTCGTGTGCCACGCAGTGAGCGACATTCTCGCGGGTGGCTCCATCGACGATGCGCGCTTCGCCGGGTACGATGCCGGGCTGGGCCGGGCGGTCATCGCGGAGCTGCTCGTGACGATAGGCTATTTCACCTCGATCTCGCTCGGCATGACCTTGCATGCGCTCGAACCGAAGGACTGAGCGCCATGCCTGCGCAATCCGATGCGTCAAGGCAGTGGGAGATTCAACGTGACGGGGCTTGACGGCTATTTGCAGGTGAACCTGAAGGCGCGGCATCTGCGCCTGATCGTGACCATCGATACCTACCGGAATCTGACGCAGGTGGCGGAAGTCACGCACGTCACGATGCCGGCGGTGTCCAAGTCGCTGGCCGAGCTGGAGCGCGGGCTCGGGCTCACCTTGTTTTCGCGCACGGCGCAAGGGCTCGTGCCGACGCCGCACGGCGAGTGTCTCATCCGTCACGCGCGGGAAATGCTGACCATACTCCATCAGGCGCGCGATGAAATGAAGGCGCTGAGTTCGGGCACGGAAGGCAAGGTGCATATCGGCATGTTGCCCGCTTCGGCGTCCGCGCTGCTGCCTCAGGCGCTCAACCTGCTGAAGGTCAAGTCGCCGGGAACGAACGTCAGGGTGGTCGAAGGCACGCGCGGCGCATTGCTTCCCGAACTCTGGCAAGGGCGGCTCGATCTGATCGTCGGCCGGCTGCCTGCGCCGGACACGCTCGGCAGCTTCGAGGAAAAAGCGCTGCTCGAAGAACCCATCACGTTGATGACCGGGCGGCATCATCCGCTGGCGCGGCGCAAGAACCTCAACTGGTCGGATCTTCATCCGTATCCGTGGATCCTGCCGCCGCAAGGCTCGATTCTACGCGATTCGCTGGAACGCACGCTCAGGGCGCACGATGTACCGCTGACGAACAACTACATCGAGACGCTGTCGGTCCACGTGACGCGCGCGCATCTACAGATCTCGGATTTCATCGCTGTCATGGTCGGCACGCCGGCCAACGACGACGCGCAGCCCCTGCATGCGCTTCCCTTGACCTTGCCGCGCTTGCTCAGGCCGGCAGGCGTGCTGTGGAACCGGAATCGCGGGTTGACGCCGAGCGCGCAGCTCATGATCGCCTGCCTGGAAGAAGCCGCGCAGCAATTGCAGAGCGGCAACTCGTAAGTCTTTGGAAAGCATCGATCACACGACGTGTATCTTGATTTGCGTGCATTAATTAGGCATCCATATCGTGTGAGGCAGCACCTTTACCAAACGGTTAAGCGTCACGCCGCTTTATTCAATAGACGGCGTCGGGCTTCTCAAAAGATCATGTCGTCAACAACACGATATTCCTCCATGGAGACTCAAGTGACAAAGAAGGTCCATCTCAAGCTCGCCATCGCCGAACATCCGCACACTTCCGCCATCCGCAACGGTTCGATTCCCATCGAGGGCGTCGACGCGGAATTCATCACCGTTCAGCCGCAAATCGGCGCGTTCCGGCGCATGGTCCGCGATGTCGAGTTCGACGTATGCGAACTGGCGCCGACCACGTACATCATCGCGCGTGCTTATGGCGCGCCCTTCGTCGCGTTGCCGATCTTCGTCGTGCGCCGCTTCCATCATTCCGGGCTGCTCGTGCGGCCGGACGCGGGCATCAAGACGCCCAAGGATCTTGAAGGCAAGAAGGTCGGCGTGCGCGCGTATTCGGTGACGACGGGCGCATGGACGCGCCAGGTGCTGATCGACGAATTCGACCTCGATCCTTCTAAGGTGACCTGGGTCGTCGATGACGAGGAGCACGTCACGCAACTCGAGCTGCCGCCGAACGTCATTCATGCGCCCAAGGGCACCTCGCTCGCAGACATGATGGCGAAGGGCGAACTCGTCGCAGGTTTCCACGGCAATGCGGGCATTGGCCGCACCGGCGACCCGACGGGCGGCTGGAAGGAAGTGGAAGCGGATTATCCGGACCTGTTCCCGAACGCGGAAGAACTCGAATCCGAGTACTACGCCCGCACCGGCGTGTACCCGATGCACGGCACCATCGTGGTCAAGGACTCGGTGCTTGCGGAACACCCGTGGGTCGCGAAGTCGATCTACGACGCGTTCGACAAGGCGAAGAAGGAGTGGCTCGCCAAGCTCAACGCAGGCGAACTGAACGACAAGAAGAACAAGAAGTACATCGAGCTGCAGAAGATCGTCGGCAACGACCCGCTGCCCTACGGTATCGAAGAAAACCGCAAGACAATCGAAGCGCTCGAAGCGACCGCCTTCAAGCAAGGCCTGACGCCGCGTCGCATGTCCATGGATGAGCTGTTCGTCGATCCCCGCGTCTGAACCTGCACGGAAAGCACAAGAACATGATCATCGATTGCCACGGTCACTTCACGACCGTTCCCGCTTCGTTCCGCGACTGGCGCGCCAGGCAGATCGCGGCCGCCGACGATCCCGCCAATGCGCCCCCGCTGTCCGGCGCGCACGTTTCCGATGACGACATTCGAGAAGGCGTCGGCAACGGTCAGTTGCGTCTGCAACAGGAACGCGGCGGCGACCTCACGCTGTTTTCGCCGATCGCGGGTCTCATGAGCCATCACCTCGGCAACGAGCGCACGAGCCTGGAATGGGCCGAAGTGTCGAACAATCTCGTGCGACGCGTCTGCGATCTGTATCCGGACAACTTCGTGCCGGTTTGCCAGTTGCCGCAGTCGCCGCTCGCGCCGCCGAAGAACTCGTTGCCCGAACTGCGCCGCTGCGTCGAGGAAATGGGATTCGTCGGCTGCAATCTGAATCCGGACCCAAGCGGCGGTTACTGGACCGGCAAGCCCATGACGGATCGCGAGTGGTATCCGCTCTATGAGGCGCTGTGCGATCTGGATGTCCCCGCGATGATCCACGTCGCCGCATCGTGCAATCCGTGTCATCACGGCACCGGCGCGCACTATCTCAACGCGGACACGTCGGTGTTCATGCAGCTCCTGCAAGGGGATCTGTTCAGGGACTTCCCGACGCTGCGCCTCGTGATTCCGCATGGCGGCGGCGCGGTGCCTTACCACTGGGGGCGTTATCGCGGCATGTCGCTCGAGATGGCCAAGCGTCCGCTCGAAGGTCTGCTGAACAACATCTTCTTCGATACGTGCGTCTATCACCATCCGGGCGTCGAGTTGCTGACCAAGGTGGTGCCGACGAGCAACGTGCTGTTCGGTTCCGAAATGATCGGCGCGGTGCGCGGACGCGATCCGAATACCGGCCAGTATTTCGACGATACCAAGCGCTATATCGACGCATGCGAAGCGTTGAGCGATGCGGACCGGCACGCGATCTTCGAGGGCAACGCGCGACGCGTCTATCCGCGTCTGGACAAGCACCTCAAGGCGAAAGGACTGTAATGAACATCATCGACATTCATCCGCACATCATCTCGGACGACGAGAAGCGCTATCCGCCCGCGCCGCTGTTCGGCAAGCGTTCGGACTGGTCGCAGGAACGCCCGAACACGGTCGAGGCCTTGATCGAAGCGATGGACGAAGCAGGCGTCGCGAAGGCGGCCGTCGTGCATTCGTCGACGACTTACGGCTTCGATAACAGCTATGTGGTGGACGGCTGCAATCAGTACAAGGACCGGCTCATCGCCGTGGGTTCGGTCGATATGCTCGCCGATGACGTGCAGACCGTCATCAGGAACTGGGCCGACCAGGGACTGGCGGGCTTGCGCATCTTCACGGGCGGATCGACCAAGGATTTCGATCCGAGCGAACTGGACAACCCCAGGTCGTTCAGGGCGTGGGAAATGCTCGCGGAGCTGAAGCTCCCGATGTGCATCCAGACCGGACCGGTCGGCCTGCCGCAAGTGCGCATGCTGGCGGAAAAGTTTCCGAACGTGAACATCATCCTCGATCACCTCGCGCGTCCGGACGTGCTCGACGGGCCACCATACGCGAACGCAGCCGGACTCTTCGCGTTGCGTGACCTGCCGAACGTCTACATGAAGCTCACGCCGCGCATCTTCGGCGACGTGAAGAAGGAAAAGGCGAGCGCCGAGACCTTCTTCCCGCGTGTGGTCGAGGCATTCGGCGCGCAACGGCTCGCATGGGGATCGAATTTCCCGACATCGACCGGCACGCTCAGCGAGATTCTCGCCACCGCCCAACAGGGGCTTGCATGCCTGAGCGACGAAGACCGCGCATGGGTCTTCGGCAAGACCGCACAGAAGCTCTATCCGGCGCTGAGCTGACAACCTGAACGAGAACGCATCATGTCAAACACCCGCCTGAACAGCATCATCCGTGCTTTCGAATCCGGCAAGCCCGCGCATGCCGCCTTCGCGAAACTCGACAAGCAGACTGCCATCGAAATGAGCGATGCGCCTTATGACGGCATCGTCTTCGAAATGGAGCACAACCCGTACGACGTGTCCGCGCTCGGCGACGCGTTGCAGTACATGCTCAGCCGCAAGCAGATTGCGGAGTCCGGTTCGGTTGCGCCGAAGGTGACGCCGCTTGCGCGCATCCCCGCCAATGGCGCGGAGATGAACCAGAGCTTCGCGAAGCAGGTGCTCGATCGCGGCGCGTACGGCGTGATCTGGCCGCACGTGTCGACGGTCGAGCAGGCCTACAACGCCGTAGCTTCCTGCCGCTATGCGCGGCCGAAGAACGCGCCGCTCTATGAGCCAAAGGGCCTGCGCGGCGACGGTCCCGCCAACGCCGCGCGCTACTGGGGCCTGTCGATGGCCGAGTACTACGAACGCGCCGATGTCTGGCCGCTCGCGCCGCAGGGCGAGCTCCTCGTCGGGCTGATGTGCGAGAGCACCCAGGCGATCGACAATCTCGGCGACATCCTCGCCAACGTGCCGGGCATCGGTTTCATTCTGATCGGCGAAGGCGATTTGAGTCAGGAGCTGGGGTTCCCGCGTCAGTACGAGCATCCGGAAGTGCTCGCGGCGATGGGGCAGATCGTCGAGACGTGCCGCAAGCACAATGTGGTCGTCGGCAATCCGCATGTGACCGCGAAGAATCATCGCCGCTTGCAGGAAGAGGGCTATCGCTTCCTGATGTCGGCACCCGCGCGCACGTATGGCGTGGTCGGTCTCGCACGCGAACTGGCGGGTTACTGATGAACGGCGCCGAAAGTCTCGTGGCGACGCTGGTGGAGCAGGGCGTCGATATCTGTTTCGCCAATCCGGGCACCTCGGAGATGCATTTCCTCGCTGCGCTCGGCGGCAATCCGGCGATGCGCAGCGTGCTGTGCCTGTTCGAAGGCGTGGCCACCGGCGCCGCCGATGGCTGGTATCGCATGAAGGACAAGCCCGCGTCGACCTTGCTGCACCTGGGCCCTGGCCTGGCGAACGGCCTCGCGAACATCCATAACGCGAAGCGCGCTTCGTCGGGGATGGTCAATGTCGTCGGTGAACATTCGGTGTCGCATCTCAAGTACGATCCACCGCTGACCTCGGATATCGAAGGTCTCGCGCGCCCGCTGAGTCATTGGGTGCGGCGCGCGGAATCGTCGAACACGATCGCCTGGGACGCGGCGCAGGCCGTGGCCAGGGCGAGCGGGCATCCGGGCCAGATCGCCACGCTCATTCTTCCCGGCGATACCTCGTGGCAACCCGTCGATGCAGCACCCGGGTTGCCGCCGAACCGCGTCGAGGCGCGCCGCGCGCCGAGCGCCGAGCGCATCGAACATGTGGCGCGCGTGCTGCGCTCGGGTGAGCCCGCGCTGATCATTCTCGCGAACAAGTCCACGCGCGGCGTGGCGCTGGAGAAGGCGGGACGCGTCGCGGCCGCGACAGCCGCCGTGCTCGGCTCGCAGTTCTTCACGGCGCGCATCGAGCGCGGCGCGGGACGTGTGCCGCTCGCGCGCATTCCGTATGCGGTCGCGCAGGCCCAGGCGTTTCTGAAGGACTACAAGCACATCATCACGGTCGAGACGCGCGAGCCCGTCGCGTTCTTCGCGTATCCGGACAAGCCGAGCCTGCTCAAGGCGGAAGGCACGCTCGTGCATCCGCTCGTCGAGGCGGACGAAGACAGCGAACTCGCCTTCGACATGCTGTTGCAGGCGCTCGGCGCGGCCGCCACCGCGCCGCTTCTTCAGGCGCGCATCAAAACGCCGGTGCCTGTGGGTGCGCTGAATCCGGCGAGCATCGCGCATGTGCTCGCGGCCGGCTTGCCGGAGCACTGCATCGTCGTGGACGAGTCGCTGACGACGGGTCGCGAATCCATGAGCCTGACCATGGGCGCGCGGCCGCACGATCTCATCAACAACCTGGGCGGCTCGATCGGTTATGCGACGCCCGTGGCCACCGGCGCGGCGCTGGCGTGTCCCGAGCGACGCGTCGTCTGCATGGTCGGCGACGGCAGTGCGATGTACACCATCCAGTCGCTCTGGACGCAGGCACGCGAAGGACTGAACGTCACCACGATCATCTTCGCCAACAACAGCTACGCAATCCTCAAGGCCGAATACGCCAACATGGGCGCGGGCGCGCCGGGAGAGCGCGCGTTGTCGATGATCGATATCGACAAGCCGCGCATCGACTGGCTGGCGATGGCGAAGAGCATGGGCGTGCCGGCAGTGGCCGTCGAGAAGGCGGAAGGCTTCTACAAGGCGCTGGTCGATTCGGCGCGCGAAGCCGGGCCGAGCCTGATCGAAGTACGGCTCTGACATCCAACGACACCAGCAACAGGAGCACACAGCATGACAACCACGCAAACCGAAGCGCCGACGTTGCGCGTCAATCTCGCGGAATACGCGGTGACGAAGGCCATGCGCAATGGTCAGGTTAAGTCTGATCTCGTGAACCTCGAATTCTGCGGACCGACGCCCGCGCACAACGGCTTTAAGGCGATGGTACGCGAGAGCAGGTTCGACGCGGGTGAACTGGCGATCGTCACGTTCCTCCAGGCGAAGGCCTACGGCAAGCCCTATGTGCTGCTGCCCGCGCCGATCTCGGGACGTTTCCAGCATCACTGCGCCGGATACAACATCGACTTCGGCCATCTCGATCCGAAGGATATCGAAGGCAGGAAGGTCGGCGTGCGCACCTACACGCAAACCACCGCGTTGTGGATTCGCGGCATCCTGCGGCACGAATACGGCGTCGATCTGGACAAGGTCACGTGGATGACGCTCGGCGACGGCCATCTCGCCGAATACAGCGATCCGCAGAATTGCCAGCGTTTGCCGGCGGGTTCGTCTATTCCGCAGATGATGCTCGACGGAGAGCTCACGGCCGCCTTGCTCGGAGAAGACATGCCGAAGGACGAACGCGTGCGCACGCTCGTGCCCGACCCGCAGGCTGCCGCGAGAGACTGGTTCGCTCGCACCGGCGTCGTGCCGATCAACCACATGTTCGTGGTCCACGAGAAGCTCTCGAAAGAACGGCCGGATATCGTGCGCGAGCTGTATCGCATGGTCGTGGAAAGCCGCGCGAGCGCGGACAGCGTTCCCGCCGTGTTCCCGCCGCTCGGCCTGGAAGCGAATCGCAAGGGCCTGCAACTGGCCGTCGACTGGGCGCTCGATCAGAAGATCATTCCGCGTCGTCTGTCGGTCGACGAGTTGTTCGACGATGTGACCGGTTCCCTCGGTTAAGGACCTCGGAGCGCAATGTGGACATCACCCGGGTCGAACGCGCGCGGACAGCGAACCGCTGGGCCATCCTCGTGCTGCTCGCGCTGGGGCTCATGATCTCGCACGTGGATCGCACCAGCATGTCCGCGGCGTTCGCCGACCGTCATTTCGTGCAGGAATTCGCGCTGACGCACGTGCAGCGCGGATGGCTCGGCTCCGCGATGTTCTGGGCGTATGGCCTCTTTCAGTTGCCGATGGGCTGGCTGGTCGATCGCTACGGCGTGAAGTGGCCGTATGCGATCTGCTTCCTGCTCTGGTGCCTCGCCGCCGCTGCGACGGGCGCCGTGACGACATTGTGGGCGCTCATCATCGTGCGTCTGATGATCGGTGTCGCGGAAGCCGTGGTGGTTCCGGCGACCTATCGCTATCTCGCCGATCATTTCGACGAAACGCGAAAGGGCACGGCGCTGGGCATCTTTTCCATCGGCGGAAAGATGGGGCCGGCGCTCGGCGCGCCGATTGCGGCGTGGCTGATCTCGACGGGCTCATGGAAAGCGATGTTCATGATCACGGGACTCGTCGGGTTGATCTGGCTGGCGCCGTGGCTGCTGATGCTCGAGAACGACTTTCCTTCGCGCGCGCAACTCGCCGTCGCCAGGAAGCGGGCAGCGTCGGTGCCGCTCTCGAACCTGCTGTCGAGTCCGGTCGTGTGGGGCGGGCTGGTCACCAACTTTTGCTACAGCTATTTTGCGTTCTACTGCATGACGTGGATGCCAGCTTATCTCGTCGAGCAACGCGGCCTGTCGCTCGGTGAATCGGGCCTATATGTGTTCTTCAGCTTCGTCGGGATCGCGGTCGTGGCCGCCCTCGCGGGATGGGCTGCTGACCGGATGATCGCACGCGGATTCGATGCCGTGATCGTGCGCAAGTCGTTCATCGTCGCCGGATTCGTCGGCGGGACGACCGTGTTGCTCGGCGCGTATGCCCGTTCGCCGCAGATGGCCTTGCTGTGGAACGTCGTGTCGCTTTCCCTGCTCGGCCTCGTGACGGCAAACAATCTGGCGCTCGTCAAACTCACGCTGGTTCCCAAGCAGGCGGTCGGACTGAATACCGGCCTGCAGCAAGTGGCGACGAGTCTCGCGGGCGGCGTATCGGCGAGCCTGTCGGGCTGGCTGCTTCATGTCGGGCACAGCTATACCTTGCCGATGCTCGCCATCTTCGTGTTCCTGCTGCTTGGGGCCGCCAGTACCGTTGTGCTGCTCCGAAGGAAGTGGGCGCCAAAGGTCAATGCTCCCATGCGTGACGTGTCATGACTCCGTCGCATCCGTCTTCATCGCCGTCCACGCAGAATCATCCGGACGATGTGACGTCCCTGCTGCGTCACGCGTCGCTCGTGCGCTTCCTGATCGCGCGGGTCGGCTCGATCAGCGCGCAGCAAATGCTGATGCTCGCGATCAGCTGGCACATGTACGACCTGACATCGAGCGCCTGGGATCTCGGCCTCGTCGGTCTGTTCCAGTTCGTTCCCGGTCTCGCCACGACGCTCATCGCGGGGCATTGCGCCGACCGGCTGCATCGGGGACGGATGGTTGCCGCGTGCCTGGCGTTGCAGGCGGTCGTGGCGACGCTTCTGATCGTCTCCACCGCGACGCACAGCGTAACGCGCGACGTGCTGCTGACGCTCTCGCTCGTGCTCGGCGCAATCAGGCCGTTCCAGATGACGGGGCAGCAGGCGCTCCTGCCGATGCTCGTTCCGCCGCGCCTGCTTGCGCGGTCGATGGCGCTCAGCACGGTGGTCCAGCAAATCTCGGTGATCGCCGGGCCGGCGCTGGGTGGGGTGCTGTTCGCGGTCAGCGTCGGCACCGTATATCTGACGAGCGCGCTGCTGTTCTGCATCAGCGCCGTAATGTACGCGTTCGTTCGCTACGACTACACGCCGCCCTCGCGCGAACCTGCCACGGCGGACACGATCCTCGCGGGCTTGCGCTTCATCTGGGGCAGTCCGCTGTTGCTGGGCGCGATCTCGCTCGATCTCTTCGCGGTGCTGTTCGGCGGCGCGACCGCGCTGCTTCCCGTCTACGCGAAGCAGATTTTGCACGTCGGACCGCAAGGCCTGGGCTTGCTGCGCTCTGCACCCGCCATGGGCGCATTGTGCATCGGACTCGTGCTTTCACGACGCGCGATCGTCAGCGGTGTCGGCAAGAAGCTGCTGATTGCGGTGGCGGTGTATGGCGTGTCGATCGCGGCATTCGGCCTCTCGCGATGGTTTCCGTTATCGCTGCTCTTGCTCGCGGTGTCGGGCGGGGCGGATACGATCAGCGTCATCGTCAGGCAGACCTTGATTCAGCTCGAAACGCCCGATCACATGCGGGGGCGCGTGGCGGCGGTCAACACGCTGTTCATCGGGGCGAGCAATCAGCTCGGCGAATTCGAGTCGGGCGTGAGTGCGACGGCGCTGGGCGTCGTTGGCTCGGTCGTGGCGGGCGGCTTCGCGACGGTTCTGATCAGCGTCGCCTGGAGCCGCCTTTTCAAGCCGCTCGCGACGCGCGACGCGCTGCATTGATCCGGCAGCGCGTTCTTTCCGGGTCAGGATGACGAGCGTGAAGTGGTGGCCATGAGAGCCTGCTTTTCAAGGGTGGTGCGATACATCGAGCGTGCCGGCATCGGTGCGCGGCTGAGTGTCCTGAATGAGATCTACGGTTTCGTCGATCCGAGCGAGAAACAGTCATGAGCGAACAGAGAAAATCGCTTCGGTTCCTGATGCACGACTGGTTGGGGCGAGCCGGAAACATTCGAATCAGTCGCGCGGCACGTTCGAGGGCCATGCCCTGGCGTGCGGTGCGCATCGAGATCATGGTTGCGTCCGAAGCCTTCGCTATCGTGTTTTTTCGCCACGACGATGGCTCGTGGTGCGTCTATCCGCCGACGTCTCCCTCGCTTGCGATGAACCCTGTTCCGACCTGAAAGCGCACGCAAGCGGCGGGAGCTAAGTGTCAACCCTCAATTGCTAACCCTGCTAGACTGTTTGAGCGAACTTCACGCATCCCGCGATGCAGTGTCGCCAGGCAAGCCTGGGAGGTGTTGCATGAAACCGCTCGTCAAAGCTGTTTCAGGGTTGGTCCTTGCCATTCCCGTTCTTTCCTTTGCGCAGACAGGCGACCAGTCCTTGACTCGCGCACAGGTTCGCGCCGATCTCGTCCGCGCTGAAAATGCGGGCTACAGCCCGACCGCCTGGGCGGATTTCCCTGACGGTGAAATACAGGCTGCCGAATTCCGCGTCGCTGCGCGCAAGGCGATGAAGGGCCGGGCCGACGAAGCCGGCCGTAACAGAACGCCCTAGCAGTCCGGCGACATAGTCAGATAGCCGCGTGACAGGACGGCACAGCCGGTTGGTTCATCTTCCCGATTGCGCCGTCCCGCTCGACCCGGAACCATAAGCCGTGCTGGCCGCGGCCTGCTCGCGCATGATGACGGCTTCGGCGCGTCGCAGGCTGCCGGGACAGTCGCCCGTGCAGTTACTCAGTGGATTGTAGCCAGCCCTTTCAAGCCGCGCGAGTTCCGCGCGGACGTGCTCGCGTGTGACTGGGTCGCTCGATTGAGCGGACGCCAGTGCGGGAAGCAGGAAAACGGCGGCGATGATGGTGGCGATCGAGGCGTTCATATTTACCCTTTGACATGTGTCTGCCGCGTGTTGCAGCAGCGATGAGACGAATTACACACTAAGGGTAAATACTGAGTCTATTGAATTAAAAGGCCTGAGGCTTGAGCATTTGGTCAAGCCCGAACCATTCACTAAAACTTGTGCGTCATCCCCAACACGATGCCTCGCGCATACGCACCGGGCGCGGTCGGGATGCCGCTGTATTGCGTGCCGTCGAGCGTGTAATTTGCTTGACCGTGGTTATCGATCAAACCGGCGGCCGCGTAGAGACTCGTCGCTTTCGAAAGGAAGTACTCGTAGGTGAGACCGATCTGCTGTGCGTCTTTTCCCTGTCCGGCGCGATCATGGGCATAGCCGTACATGACCGAAAGCAGATTGAATGGATCGAGCAGATAAGACATGGAGGCTTCGTAAATGTCGCGTTCTTCGCTATTGTCCGTCTGCCGTTCCGACTGATACGCGAGATACATGCGCAGATTTCCCGCGCGATATCCCGCCGCCGCGCGCCATACCTTCTGCACCGAACTGCCGGTGGGATTGCCTTGCGATTCATATCCCGCGGACAGGCGAACCGGACCGTTCACATAGCGCGCGACCACGTTATAGAAGTGCAGGCCATTGCTTGGCTTCATCGTCTGGTCGCGCAAGGAGATCATGGCTTGCGCGCTCAAGCCGTAAATCGTGGGCGCAAAATAGGCGATCGCGTTGCTTGCGCGCACGGTCACATCCTGAAAGTTGTTGATCGGCGATGCAATACTTTTCACGGCAGTCGGATCGATTTCGCCGTTCAGAAAAAGATATTCGGGCTTCTTCTGACGGCCGATGCGCAACTCGCCGAACGGTCCGCTCATGCCGACCCACGCAAGGCGGTTCCATGCGGCGGTCGGATCGGTCGCTGCGCCCGTCACGCCGGAGAAGCCCTGTTCGAGCTGGAAATTGACACGATATCCGCCGCCGATGTCTTCGCTGCCTCTCAAGCCATAGACGGTGGCGAAGAGTCCGCTCGATACCGCACGGCCGACCGATCCCTGACCGCCGTTCTGAAATTCGATGCCGTTATCGACGATGCCATAAAGCGTCAAGGACGATTGCGCTTGAGCATTATCGAATGCGCTTGAAACGCAAAGCGCCAGGGGCAAAAGAATCCGCTTTTTCATGGTGTCTCCGGTTTTAATTATTGAATGTCGATGCGCGGTGACCGCGACGCGAACGTTCGCACCAGGCGCGACGAGAAGCCGCGCGTGTTATGGCTTAGCGGCCGATCGAGGCGATGTGCGTGCGTTGCGCGCCAGGCGAGGCGAGCTCACGCTAAAGGACGCGAGCCTTTATAGACGGTCGACGGCGCGAGGCGGTATCGGCTCTCGCGGCAGGAATCGAATGCAGAATAGAGGATTGCGAACGATGCGTCCCTGTACAAAAGTAAGGTTCGCCGGGATTTAAGTCCGTTTATGGCCTGTTTGTTAAGGGATCGCGTCTTCTCGCACCGGCCCTGAAGAAAAGTGCCATCGAAACTCAGTTTTGTGTAGGGACTCGGGCGACGCCTTGGCCTATTCTTGCTTCCATCCGGAAGATTCAATCGAACATAAGAGAAAGGGCATATGGAGACAAGCAAACCCGGAGTGACGCGGCGCTGGGCAGTGCTTGCGCTGCTCGCGCTCGGCGTACTGATTTCCTTCGTCGATCGTACGAGCATTTCGGCCACGCTGGCGGATGCGGATTTCATTCGGCATTTCGCGCTGAACGACGTGGATCGCGGCTGGATCAACGCGGCGTTCTTCTGGTCCTACGGCGTGTTTCAGATACCGATGGGCTGGGTCGCGGACCGCTACGGCGTGAAGTGGCCCTATGCGATCAGTTTCGCGTTGTGGTGTATCGCGACGGCCTTTATGGGGGCGGTGACCGCGCTTGCGAGTCTCGTCGTCATGCGGCTCATTATCGGCATGGCGGAAGCGATCGTGATTCCAGCCAGTTACCGCTGGATTCGAAACAACTTCGACGAAAGCCAGAACGGTCTCGCCGTCGGCATTCTCGCGATGGGCAACAAGTTCGGCCCCGCGCTAGGCGCACCCGTAGGCGCGTGGTTCATCGTGCATTACTCATGGCAGACGATGTTCGTCGTCACCGGCCTGGTCGGGCTGTTCTGGCTCGTGCCCTGGCTCACGATGGTGCGCAGCGACTTTCCTTCGAAGGAGCAGATCGCGATCTCGGATCAGCGCGCGCGCTCGGTGAGCCTCGGCAACATCATGACGAGTCCGGTCGTGTGGGGCGGCATGATCACCAACTTCTGCTACGGCTATTTCACGTTCTACTGCATGACATGGATGCCCGCGTATCTGGTCGAACAGCGGAACCTGTCGATCTCGCGCTCGGGACTCTTCACGTTCTTCAGCTTTGCGGGCATCGCGATCGTCGCGGCTCTAGCAGGGTGGGCGGCGGATCGTGTGATCGCAAGCGGCCGCGATCCGATCCTCGTGCGCAAGGCCTTCACCGTGACGGGCTTCGCGGGCGGCTGCACGGTGCTGCTCGGCGTTTATGCGAACTCGCTCGAGATGGCGTTGTTCTGGAACGTGCTGTCGCTCTCGCTGCTTGGTCTCGTCACCGCGAACAATCTCGTGCTGTCGCGTCTCACGCTGATTCCGAAGCAGGCCATCGGGCTCGTGACCGGAGTGCAGCAGGTCGCGACGAGTCTCGCGGGCGGCGTGGCCGCGAGTCTGTCCGGCTGGCTGCTGCACGTGAGCGGAAGTTACGACCTGCCGATGATGGTCATTCTCGGCTTTCTGGTGGTGGGTGCGATGGCCACCATCGTGCTCTATCGCCCTGAATGGGCGCCGAAAGTCACCGAACAGCAAGGCACGCTGCGACGCGCCTGAATGCCTGGACATCGTTGCACTCATCACATTCAAAAGAGAAACACCAAACATGGCGAAGATCGTATTCGGAATGGCGGTGCCGCACAGCGGCATGCTGGGTCAGGCTCCGGAGGACTGGCTCATCAACGGCGAGCGCGACCGCAACAACAAGGAACTGTGGTTTCGCAACCGGACCTGGACCTATCCCGAACTTGAAGCGCATCGCGAGGCAGCGTTCGAGAAGTTCCTGACTATCGAGGAACGCACGGCGCGCGCTCAACGCTGCCGCGCAGCGCTCGACAAGATGGCCGCCGCTTACCGAGAGGCGGAAATCGACGTGGCCATTATTCTGGGCAAGGATCAGAAAGAGATCTTCACCCACTTATCGCCGTCGATCGCCATCTACAGCGGCGCGCAAGTGCACAACGGTCCGCCGCAGCGCGCCGTGTATGCGCCGGATCGTCATGTGGTGCACGACTGCCATCCGGAGCTGGCGACTTACCTCATCGAATATTTTCAGCGCGAGAACTTCGACCTGACCGATCTCTTTGCGTGGCCCGACAACGTGTGGATGAAGCCGCTGCCCGAGTATCCCGTGGTGCCGCATGCGTACAGCTTCGTCTATCACCAGATCATGGGCGATGCGCCGCCGCCGCATGTGCCGGTCATCATGAACTGCTTCTATCCGCCGACGCAGCCGTCGATGTCGCGCTGTATCGAGTTCGGCCGCATCCTGCGCGACGCCGTCACCGCGTGGCCCGAAGACGTGCGCGTGGGCATCTTCGCGTCCGGCGGGCTGTCGCACTTCGTGAATGACGAGGAGTTCGATCATCGCATCATGAAGATGCTGGCCGATTACGACTATGACGGCCTGGCCGCGGTGGACGACCGCTCGTATCAGTCCGGCACATCGGAAATCAAGCTCTATGTGAGCGTGATGAAGGCCGTGCAGGAAACCCGGGCGCAAATGACCCTGGTGGACTATGTGCCGTGCTGGCGCACGCCCGCCGGCACCGGCGAAGGCATGGGCTTCATGTACTGGAAGGCCGCCGAGTGAGCGGTCTTCGTCGACACGACATCACGCCAGGGACGCAAAGCGGCATGCCGACCCTGGCCTGCTTATAACGACTGGAGACATGCTTTGTATTCGAGGATGTGTTTCATGAAGCGCGTGGCGGGACTCGTCGTCGGCGCATGCGTAGCGAGTCAGGGTGTCGCGAACGCGGCATCGGACGATATGAACGGTGCGAGCGGCACCATGCTGCTGAACCGCGTGGGACCCGTCACGTCCGAGTTGTACATCGCCAATGCGGACGGGACCGACGAGCACAAGCTCTTGCCAACGCCGGGGTTCGATTACCACGCGTCGTTCTCGAAGGACGGGCAGTGGATCGTGTTCACGTCCGAGCGCGACGGACTGGGCGAATCGAATCTGTATCGCGTGAAAATCGACGGAACGGGTTTGCAGCGGCTCACGGATCACGTCGCCGTGGACGATGCCGCGCAGTTCTCTCCCACCGCCCCCGATGTGATCGCGTTCGTCTCGTCACGCAAGGGCGAGGCGGGCTTCGGCACGACGAACGTGTGGACGCTGAACATCGCGACCGGCGCGCTCACGAACGTCACGGGCGCCATTGCTTTCGATGCGTCGAAGCCGCACAGCTACTTCCGGCCTTCGTGGTCGCCGGATGGCAAGTGGCTGGCGCTGTCGTCGGATATCGGCTCGGAATGGCGCGGCCATAATCTGCCGGTCGGTTGGGAGCGCACGCAGGAGAGCAGCATCTACGTCATTCGGCCCGATGGTTCGGGATGGAAGAAGATCGCGAGTCATTCCGGCTTCGACGACGGTTCGCCGTCTTGGTCACCGGACGGCACGCGTGTCGTGTTCTATGAGACGCCGGTCGAATCGACGTGGGGCGCGCACCGGCCGGAAGGCATCAACGCGGTCAGTTCGCAGATCGTATCGGTCGCGCTGAGTGATCTTTCCAGAACCTCGCTGACCTCGACGCCCGGTTTCAAGGTGTTTCCGCATTATCTCGATGCCACAAATATCGCGTATCACGTCAAGGGCGGCGACACCGAAGGCATCTACACAACGGCGGGCGCGTTCCGCTCGACGTCCAACTCGGGCATTCGCTCGCCGCAATATTCGGCTGACGGCAGGAAGATGGTCTACGAGAAGGTGACATTCCGCCCCGCGCATCCGAACGGCACGCCGATGTTCAGCTTCGATCGCGCGTGGAACTACAAATATATCGACGTGTTTCCGCAACTCTCGCTGGATCGCAAGCAGCTCGTGTACACGGAGAAGGCGATCGGTTCATCGATTGCGGTCATCAATACGGACTTCACCGGTTATCGCCGCATCTATGATTCGCAGACGAGCGGTCTCGATCCCGACATGATCAAGAAGGGACTGGCCGGCGCGTTCCAGCCGACCTGGTCGCCGGATCGACAGTGGGTTGCATTCGGCATCGGCGACTGGTTTTTCACACGCGGCGCGGGGCCGGGGCGCATTGCGCGTATCAAGGTCGATGGCAGCATGAACGGACATCCGGAGATTCTCTCGGACGGCGCGATGAATGCTGGCTTTCCGAGCTATTCGCCAGATGGAAAGAAGATCGTTTATCGCGTGTCTAACACGACGCTGCAAGGCCTGCGCATTCTCGATCTGGACACGCACACGACTACGGTGCTGACCAGTGGTCAGGACAATTTGCCGGGATGGTCGCCGGACGGCACGAGAATCGTCTTCACGCGCAAGCAGGTGAACGCGGACGATCCGAACAAGTTCAACTACGACGTGTTCACGATCCATCCTGATGGCACGCATCTCGAGCGCCTTACATCGGACGGCTCGAATCAGGGTCACGCCGTGTGGACCTACGACGGGCGCATCGCTTATAGCTCGGGTACCTATGGCTTTCGCGACGAGCTCGCGCTGTACGACAACAGCTTTCAGCCCGACGGGCAAAACTGGGTGATGGACGCGGACGGCAGCAACCCGCACGCCATTACCGACACGCTCTGGGAAGAAGCGATGCCGCTGTACGTGCCGAATCACTGAAGCACGAATTCGCGTGGTTAAAGGAAGGCGTCGTGGCTGTGCACGACGCTTTTTTTCTTGGGCATCGCCTTAGGGAAATTCACGCGCGCGGCTAACAAAAATGCCAGCGAATCTCACTTTTGTGTAAAGGCTCTGGCGCCTGATTTCAATACCATGACCTGGCGTCCTACTAAAGAACCAGGAAAACGACGCATCGAGACCCGCAGCAAACAAGCACACGTCGGATTCACTTTGACGCTTCAGACGTCACGCGAATCTAACCGGGTGGATAAAAAAGTGGATGGAGACATGAAGAAACTTTCGACAGCCCTGAAGAGGCCGCTGATTGGCGCAGCGTTGCTGTGTTGCGTGAGCGAATATGCCAACGCCGAAGTCTACACCGCGCCGAACGGCTTCGAGCCGCCTCAGGCAAAACAGACACAGGTGAACCCGACCGCGCCGTTGTCCGCGCCGAGCCTGAAGTCAGGCGAAGAACTGGGCGAGCCGCCCGTCACGTGGAACGACACTTACATCGGTTATCGATACGGCAGCGACTTTCATTACCCGGGCATTGCGAAGGAGGTGGCGCAGAACATCGGCTCCCTCACGACGACGGGCGGTTTTCGCTACGGCAGTTACGCGTTCAATGTGGATTACCTCGTGTCGAATTCGGCGAATCCGGAGGCGGGCGGTCCTTCGTCGGGCGGCGCGCAGGAAGTCTATAGCGTGGGCCGCGTGGAACTGAGCGCGGGCAAGATACTCGGCCGCTCGGTGGGCTTCGGCTTCATTCGTGACTATGGCCTGACGGCGGGCTATGAGTTCGGCACCAAGAACGATGCTTATGGCGAGCGGGCGCGCATGATTGTCCTCGGACCGACCATCGAATTCACCGTGCCGCACGGCTTCTGGAATATCACGGCGGGCTTGCGCACCGAGAGCAATCACAACGGCATTACCGGTCAGGACGTGCGCTTTCATACGGCGTGGCACATCGAGAGTTCATGGCTCTTTCCGTTCCGCGCGGGTCCGGTGCCGTTCGTTTTGCGTGGGTTCGCGAGCGTGACGGGCCCGAAGGGCAAGGACGGCTTCGGCGTCGAAACACAAACGGAATTCCTCACGCGTCTTTCCTTGCTAGCCGATCTCGGTTCGTTCGCGGGACATCCGCGCACGGTCTATGCCGGCGTCGGGTACGAGTACTGGCATCACATGTACGGCACGCCATCGAGCGCGGCGCCAGGCACCGTCACCTCCGTGCCCATGGTGATGGCGGAAATTCACTTCTAGGCCGAGTGCTCGAACAACGCGGGCTCGGTGACACAGTCGCGCAATCCGTCGAGCGGCTTCGCGCTGATTGAAAAAAAAGTCAGGAGACAAGGTGAAGAAGAAGCTATCCGCGCTGACGGGCGTGGCGTGCGCCTGCATGCTCAATCTGGCGCATGCGCAATCGGCGGTCACGCTTTACGGGATCATCGATAACGGCATCGAATATCGGAATACAACCGGCGGTTCGGTCGCGCGCGCCGTGTCGGGCGGATTGTTCGCGAGTCGTTATGGACTGAAGGGCAGTGAGGAAATCGGTGGCGGGCTGGCGATCAATTTCCAGCTCGAACAGGGTTTTTCCGGCGTGACGGGCGCAGCCGCCAACGCCGCGGCGGCTTTTAACCGGCAGGCGTGGGTCGGTATGTCGGGCGCATTCGGCGAAGCGCGCATCGGCTTGCAGAACACGCCGCAATACATGTTCATCAACCCGGAACTGGATCCGGTGGCCGTGATGAGCATCGGCTCGCCGATGAACAGCTTCAACAGCCTGACGATTCGCGAAAACAACGCGATCTCTTATTTCACGCCGACGCTCTACGGCGTGACCGCGCAGTTCATGGTCGCGATGCGCGACTCGACGACTCAACCGGTCAACGGCATTCAGTTCTATAACGCGGCCGTGCGCTACGTGAACGGGCCGTTTGGACTTGCCGCCGGCTATGAGCAGGCTGCCAACGCGACGGGCACATCGATCCTGAAGGTATTCAACGCGGGCGGATCGGTCACTATCGGCGCGGCGCGCTTTTATCTGGCGTATCACACGGAACGGCAGACCGACGACAGCGTCAAGCGCGACGTCTATGAAGTGTCCGGCGCTTATTCTTTCACACCGGCAGACCAGCTCTCGCTCATGTACGGTTACGCGCACGACCGGCTGGGGCAGGGCAACAATGCACAGCAGATCGGCGTCACCTATTCGTATTCGCTCTCCAAGCGAACCACGCTCTACGGTTCGGCGGGATTCATTCAGAACCGCAATCAGGCCAGATTCACGCTCAATGGCACGGGATATACCGGTCTCGCGGTCGCACCGGGCACCGATTCGCGCGGTGTGATCGTCGGCATGGTGCATCGGTTCTGATCGATGTGTCGGGGTAAATTGCAGGCGCGTCGCGCGGAATTATATGGAAAAATTTCTATCGTTTTCGCGACCCTTCAGCGGGTTATGATCTCCTGGTCGTTAAGTCCCGCGTTACCTCGGGACATCGCAAGATGCAGCGCCCCAAGCTGCTGCACATGGTTGGAAAGCAGACGGCGGTCGTCAGGGCCGGTCGTCACGGCCAGTCAAGGAGAGGCAATGACACGCGGTGCCTCGGGGAAAAATCCGCCCCGATCCCAGCTCACGACGGTTCCGAAGGTTCGGCTCTATGTCGATGAACCCGAGGAAAATCAGTGGTTCGTGCATGTCGGCCATGTCACCGAGCGCGGGCGCTGGCGTACCGAGCCGCACGCGCATCCGGAATATGGCCAGCTCATTTTCGTGCGCAACGGGCGCGGCGTGATGAACCTCGAAGGCCGCAGCGTGCCGTTCGAAGGACCGTGCGCGCTGCTGCTGCCGACCGAATGCGTTCACGGCCTGGACTACGAGTACGACGCCGACCGCTGGGTCGTGACCATCGAAGTGTCCTATCTCGCGCAGGTCAATGCGCGGTTGCACGAATTCATCGCGCTGTGGGCATCGCCGCGCGTGATTTCGCTGACCGATTCCGACGCGGCCGGCATCGATGTCTATAACCTCATTCGAAGTCTCGCGCAGGAAGTCGATTCGGATGCCGTGGGCCACGTAACGGGAACCGAAGCGCTGCTGACCCTGCTGCTTCTCAGGTTGCTGCGCGAAGCGAGCCTCGACGAGACAGGCAACGAATCCGGTTCGCGTCACGATATCCGCGTGGTTGAACGCTTTCGCAAGCTGATCGACGAGCATTTTCGCGAGAACCTGCCTTTGCAGGACTACGCATCGAGGATGGCCATCTCGCTGGTGCAGTTGCGCGCGGCGTGCGCGTCGGCGGCGGAGCAGAGCCCGACCAAGATGATCCATGCGCGCATCATCACCGAGGCCAAGCGCAATCTCATCTTCGGCGACCTGTCGGTGGAACAGATCGCTTTCGGGCTCGGCTTCGCGGACGCCGCGTATTTCACGCGCTTTTTCCGTCGAGAAGTGGGGCAGGCGCCGAGTCAGTTTCGCGCGGCGGCACGGCAGCAGCAGCCGCAACGGAAGGCATCGTCGCAATAGCACGGCGCGCCCGGGTGACGATGAAAAAAGTCCAGGCGAATCGTCGAATTTTGCCGGGACGCGCGGTGCGGGATCGAATAGGCTAGTCATAACGTCATCCGCCATTCGACCATGTTTCATTTCTTTCGAAGCACCTTGTCGGTTTTCGTGCTGCTGCTCGCGGCGGCGCCGTATGCCAGCGCCGCGGGGCCCGCGCAGGACGCGCCGCACGAATGGGTCTACGTGGGCACGCAGGATCATCGCATCGAAACCTTGCGGCTCAATACATCGAGCGGCGAGCTGGCGGTCGTTTCATCGTCCGTCGGTGACATCCGGGCTACGTGGCTGATGGCGCATCCGCGCCTGCCGGTGCTCTATGCGGTCGACGACCAAAGCAAAAAATCGGGCAGCGTGACCGCTTTCGGCGTGAACCGCGAGACGGGTGATCTTCGGCGGCTTGCCGTGGTCGCGACAAAAGGCATCGGTACCACGCATCTCACCTTCGATGCATCGTCGGACACGATTCTCGCGGCGAATTACAACAGCGGTTCAGTGTCGAGCCTCGCGGTTCGGGAGGGCGAGCCGCAAGCGCCCGCATCGACGATCACCGAACGCGGCTCCGGCCCGAACAAGCGGCAGATGAGCGCGCACGCGCACGACGCGGTCGTCGATCCATCCGGACGCTACGTGCTCGCGCCCGATCTCGGCGCGGACCGCGTGTTCGTCTATCGCTTCGATCGATCGACGCACACGCTCTCAACGAATGACGCGAACTCGCCGCACGATTTCGTTGCACCGTTCGGCAGCGGACCGCGTCATATCGTGTTCGGCGTGGATGGGCGCTTCGCATATCTCGTCACGGAGTTGTCCGCCGACGTCATGGTGTTTCGATGGGATGCGCGGCAAGGGCGCTTAACGCTCGCGCAATCATTGCCGATTTCCACGGCGGGATTTGCGGGCGTGAAGAGCGGCGCGGAAATCACGGTGAGCGGCGATGGGCATTTCGTGTATGTGGCCAATCGCGGCGAGAACCAGATCGTCGTCTATCGTGTTGATGCTGTGAGTGGAACGTTGTCGGAGATTCAGCGTGTCGCGTCGGATGGCTCGAAGCCGTGGAGTTTCGGCATCGATACGACAGGGCGGTGGCTGGTGGTGGCGAATCAGGAAAGCGGTACGGTGAATGTGCTGGCCATCGACCGGAAATCGGGGTTGCTGAAGAGCGCGGGACGTTCGGTAAAAGTCGAGCGTGCGGTGACTGTTGCGTTTGTAGTTGGATGATCGATGTATGCAGTGTGCCGTTGGCACGATTAGCGTAGCGGGTTCGCAGAGTTTGGCAGTGGGCGCGAAGATTACGTCGTCGCGGGGAAATAAAGTGTCATGAACGGTGAGAGCAACCCTCACGCCTGACTCGCCGCTTCTCAGATCGGATGCGTCGTCACTTTGACGCTACTCCGCGCTGTGCCGATGACAATGCGGTGAGGGTGAATTAGACTGTGGTCTATTGGAAATGCAATGCACGGTCGGCGACGTAGCGACGTCTCATTCCGTTCGCATGGCGGATGTCATGGACCCACCGGCGTAGTGGCTGTTGAGGGTCGGGTTCTGCCTTCTGTCGCCTGCATCAGGTTTGAAGTAAACGACGCGCGCACACGCAGAATCATTTCATTGCGTTGCGTTGCGACGCTATAGCGCAGGAATGTCCGAGCGAATCGAGCATGCAGCACTCGTGCTTGTTGAGCAGACCGCGTGAGAGGCAACGTCGCAAGACTGACTGTCGCGCGGGCGCCTGCCGAAGCGAGCTCAGCCGTTGCCAGCAGCCGCTGGTCTGTGGCTGGGAAAAACAAGGACTTATCAAAGACGAGTTTCCGCCACAATCGGTCAAAGCATGGGGTTTTAAAACCCGAATGAAATGACATCGCATGTCATTGCTAAATCTCCGCCTTGCCAGCCATATTCGATTTTGTAGTTCGTTTCGATGCCTTTGCAGAATTCGCCCGTCTTGTCGGCAAAGGTTCGAACCTGCGAGAATTTCCACAAGCTGGTGTGCTGTGGGTCGTTCTCCATGGTGTAGAGATAAACAGAATTACACAGGCCCTGCGGCCGGACGTTGGCGAGCCATTTGTTTGGTCCCACCTTCTTGAATTTGACAGGGTCGTTTTGAAAAACCATGACTTTACAGGTTTTTGTTTAGGCAAGCGTTGATTGTTGAACCCACTTCTCGAAGTTCCGCCATCGTCGGGTTATTACATAAGCTGAACAGCTCCTGCAACTGTCGGATCGTCAAAGCATTTTTGCTCGTCTGGGCATTCCGTTCGACTTCCGCTCGGCGCCTAAGAATGTCGGTGGAGATCCGATCAGTTACCTTTCTTGGGTCATTGCCCGCCTCTGCACGAACATCATCAATCCGCTTTGTTACTTCAACCGAGAATTTCGCAGGATCCAGCGCGTAGTGAACCGACAGCTGAGTAAAGCGACAGATAACTTCCGCGCTGGAGGACGTGAAATCGAGGCATGGTCACAGAACGATTGCTCCCCTATCCAGTCGGTGACCGCAACACCCTCAAGTTGCCACTCACGGCATTATTCGCGATGATTCGCGCTCTTTCCCAAACGACGCTCCACAGTTCATCGGCGAGCTCGCACTCTTCTATGAGCCACCTTGTCATGCGTATCTGCTGCTGCAGCACACACCAGCGTATTGACTTCGCGAGTTGCTCGGTCATTCGCACGCCATAGCCATCCAGAAACGCGCGCCACATCTGGTCTGGCTCCGCCTGCATGCTAGCCTCTAGCCAAAGTGCGATCGCCGCGATATCAATGACTTGCGGACCCCGTCCACAATCGTCGAAGTCAAAAAGGGTGACCTGATTGCCCAAGATGCGCATGTTTTGCGGCCGCACATCGCCATGGCAGAAGCACCACGGTGCCGAGCGCGCCATCGGCGCCTTCGCGTTTCAGCGACGCGATTGCATCGGCGAGGTGATCCGCTGTGGCTTTAGAATGCAGTGCGATTTTTTCGATGGACCCTATTGCCGTGCTTAGCCCGGGTGAGCGCGACGGCGCTAGGGTGCTCAGGACCGGCTGCCGATGCAGGTCCGCGAGCGCGACACCGATAAGCGCGTAATCGCTTGGGCGATCAGCAGGTTCGTTTCCGCCAACGGGCTGGAAGACAGTAGCAAATCGCGTGGAACCGTCCGGGAGTGTCAGCGTTGAAACGTTCGACCCAAGGCGACTCGCAATCGGTCGACCTGCATCCAGCGCGGGCGTCGCTTGGATGGCATTCAGCACTGCCATCTCGGCGTGGATGTCCTCGAGCGATCGGTCGTGGCGGCAGAGACGGACATACGCGATCGCTTGACCCGTCGCCGCACTGAGCCGCATGGTCCAGTTGGCACCGGCAACGACAGTTTCGACCTCGCCCCGAAGGTGATAGAGATCGCGGAGGTGGGCCGCGACGACTGCCTCGCCTTTCTCGCGGTCAGTCGGCCTCATCGTGCGCTGTGATGCTGAGTCCACGCGACGATTCGTCCGAACGCGTCACGAATGTTTGCGGGACTCGCGTAGACATGATCTTCGCCCCAATAGCGGACGAACTCGACGGGCTTGCCTTGCCGGCTCAAGGCGACGAACATCGCCTCGGATTGGGCGATCGACACGTAGTCGAGGTCGCCATGCATCAGCAAGAGCGGGGCTTCGATTTTGTCGGCGAACAGTATCGGGCTATTGCGCATGTAGGAGGCGGGGTCCTGCCACGGCGGGCGGGAAAGATGAAAGAAGTCTTCGCACATGTCGGCGAAATGGAATTCCGCCTGGTGCCTCGACTCATAGCGCCAGCGCGGATCAAGCTGGCCATGAAGTGCGATCAGGTCCGAGACTCCGGCCAGCGAAATGCCGGAACAAAAATGCCGCGTCTTCGCTAGCAGCGCCATAACGGCCCAGCCGCCGGCACTTTGCCCGAAGACATGCACACAATCCCGGTCAATGATTCCTGCTCGTTCCGCTGCGTCCAGCGCGCGTCCGGCGCCCGTAGCGACCGCGTCGATCAAGTCGCCATCGGTGTTCTCGTCGAAAGGAAGATCGGGGTCCAGCACGACATAGCCTTGCGCTGCAAAAAGATGAGCGTTGTAAATGAAAGTCGGCCCTTCGACGAGCAGCGGAGCATCCGGATTGGCCGCTCGGTCGAGCGTCGGATAGACGAACATGACAGCCGGACGGCGGTCGCCCTCTCGCCAGTCCGGTGGCAACACACAGCGCATGGTCGTTACGCGGCCGCCCGGCAGTTCGTATTGGACCTCGAACGCTCTGCCGATGCGCACACCCGCTAGGTGCCCGTTGATTCGCAAGATAGTTCGCCATCTCTCGTGGCCGCGCAGCCATAAAAGTTCGGCCCCGGTGTTGCCGCGCGCGACCACCATGCGCTCGTCGGTCGCTTTATCATGCCAAAGTTGACGGTCGGTAGGGCGCATGGCCGTGTCAATGACGTCCGGATGGCTCGACGTTGTTTCGTCGCTTGCAAGCGCGGCGACGCCAGGATGCGCCGTATTCGGCTCGGTAACGGTTGAGATGCTTCGGTCCACGAGCGAGACGGTCACCTGTTCGTGGGGCGGCCGCTTCCTTCCGCCTTGTTTGACCGTCAGCCTGTTACCGGTAGAGTGTTGGCCCACCTGCATCGCGGCCCAGGCTTTTGGGGCGGCTTCGATTGTCGACCTTGCGCTCTCGATTCCGGCTGCACGGCGACCCGCGGGAACGACAAGAACGGAGAGGGTGTCGTCGTCGACCCATCGAAGTGACGGTTGCCCCTCGAATTCCATGGCGACGTCGCGATCAGCGATGGTCTCGACGCTGACGCTGTCTAGGTCAACTATGCACAGCCGAACCCAGTCGCGATGCGCGGCGATTGCGGCTATAAGTTTCCCGCTCGGCGACCAGTACGGCGATGTGATGCCCGCGCCGTCTGGTCCGCTGACGATGCGCGCGCTCCCGGTCTCGACATCGATGATATGTAACCGACCATGGTCGGCCCCCCAGAGAAACGGTCGCGTGGAACTCGGCAGTCCCGCGAGCCCTGCCGTCACGGAAACTGCAATGCGCTTCCGATCAGGACTCACGTCGAGGATCGGAATATGGGAGCCGTCTAAGCTTTCGAATGCTAGGACATCGTCGAGGCTCAGTGATCGGGGCGACGGATTTGAAGTGAGCATACGGCGCGCTTCGCGTTGAACGAAAGAACACATCCTATAATGCGTTCGCCAGGAGTTGCACGAAACCCTTTGTTGGTCGCGGCATCCTAAAGCGGCGCTGACCATCCGCGGTGCATGTCTTCAAAATGGCCTGTCGAGCCGAAGCATTCCTACTTGGGCGGGGCCACCTTCGGCCCCAACCGGCCGTTCGACATGCCGGCGTAAATCGCAGACAATCTCGCAGATTTACACCCTGGAGGCCGAGCGTAGAAATGCCAGATATGTCGACGAGAACTCGATCAGGCCGACGACCCCATGTCGATGAACTGTGGCGGTGACTGCTGGGGTTGCATTGGCGAGGTTGAGGCTGAACTGGGCTATGCCCAATCTGTCAATCAAGTCCGAGACGAACACGTTCGCGGACTTCGCTCGGGATGGATAGACGCTGCGAAGCAGTGACTATCACTAATCCTGTTCGGGTCACTGTCGGCCAGCTGCGGTCGTAGCACCATTGTATTGAGGAGCCGCTCGGATGGCTCATGACGTCCTCCGAGCGGCCACTACATCAAGCCAAAAGAAGCCGATGTCTCGCGCGTCAATGGTGCAGGACGCCCGGCCGGATGGGTTGATGCTCGGAGCTCATCATCGACTTGTACTCTAGGGACGTTATGCGCAAAACGCACTTGAACGTCACCGCAAATGAATTTGCATCGGCGTACCCGTCCGACTTGCGAGATCCAACCAGAAAGCGAAGTGAACCGCACCGGGAATCGTGGAGGCCGGTTGGGTTAAGTTAATGCGGGCATATCAGCGGCACTTCGGAGTTGCCTGTAGTAGTGTGCCTCAGCCTCAGCGGGAGGGATATAGCCGAGTGGTTCCATCAGCCGACAGTTGTTGTCCCAGGCGACCCATTCCAGGGTTGCGAGTTCGACAGATTCGCGTGTCGGCGGATTCAACCGGTCGTCGCAACACCTTTAATCGAGGAGGTGTTGCGTGGTGCGAAGTGCAAAGCAGGTGTATCGGTTGACGGGTCGAGCAGCGATGTACTCGCCAGGCGCCCCATCACTTGGACATGAGATTGAGCGTCGGTTTTGGCAACAGATCGCCACCGGCATTACCAGCGAGAAGGCGGCGCAGGCGGTAGGCGCATCACAAGCGGTGGGCTCGCGCTGGTTCCGCTATCGTGGCGGCATGCCACTATTCATGTCGAAACCTATTGCTGGTCGATACTTGTCGTTCGCTGAGCGAGAAGAGATAGCATTGCTCTCTGTCCAGGGGTTCGGGGTGCGCGAGATCGCCCGCCGTACATGATCGCGCATCAGCGAACGGTCCGGTCAAGTTTTCTGAACATGGTGGCCGTGTAATCGGTGTATTGATAGAAGGCGGCCCAGCCAGCGATTTGCCGGTTCAGGCTTTCCATCAGGTCCATCCGGTTCATGCCATAGTTGCCCGACAGTTGCTTGACTAACCGCTCGGCGAAACCCCGGTACTTCTCCCACGGGATGGTCGTCACCGGCCGCATGCGGCCGCGTGGTCCACGCTTGCGGATGATGCGGTGACCGAGGAAGACGAAGCCGTCGTTCACGTGTGCGATATGGGTCTTCTCCATATTCACCGTGAGCCTCAGTTCGCCTTCGAGGAACCCATGGCATGCTTCGCGCACTGCCTCGGCATGTTCGCGTGTTCCCTTGACCACGATCACAAAGTCATCTGCATACCGACAGTAGGCGATAGCCGGTTTCCACTGCCGGTTTTCTCGAACAGTAATCGGACGCTGCTTGAGAATCGCGAAGTTCCACGCCCTTCGATCTTTCCGCACCTTCTTGCTCAGATAGTTCCTTTCCATCCACGCATCGAATTCGTGCAGCATGATGTTGGATAACAGGGGCGAGATGACACCGCCCTGGGAAACACCTTCACTCGCGGCACGAAACAGATCACGATCAACGCAATCCGCCTTGATGAACTTCCAGAGCAGAGCAAGGAAACGCTGGTCGGCAATTCGCCTGCGGATTCCCTTCAGAAGAAGACGATGATGAACGGTGTCGAAGTAGCTGGCGAGGTCGCCCTCGATGACCCAGCGTCCGGCGACGCTTTGTTCACCACTGTCCTGCAACTGAAGCTTCCTTGACCTCGCGCTCCA
The DNA here is from genome assembly GCF_023631045.1 of Caballeronia sp. AZ7_KS35. NCBI lineage: Bacteria > Pseudomonadati > Pseudomonadota > Betaproteobacteria > Burkholderiales > Burkholderiaceae > Caballeronia > Caballeronia sp. AZ7_KS35. The sequence continues at coordinate 276,176 of NZ_JALQDV010000048.1, forward strand.
GGGCCTTCAGCCGTTCGCGTTCGTCAGTCGTCACGCCATCGCGCTCGCCTTGGTCAACCTGATCGCGCTTGATCCATTCGTGCAGCGTCTGCGGCGTACACCCGATCATCGGCGCAATCCACTCGACCGCTGCCCACATCGACGGATGTTCGCTACGCTGCTCGCGCACTAAACGTACTGCACGCTCGCGAACCTCTGGGGAAAACTTGGTTGCCTTCTTGTTCATGGCTCCATTGTCTCAAGAGTGGGAGCCTCCACAAAATCCGGTGCGGTTCACTCCCTCGCTTGGACTCGTTTCCAGCTAATCGAGAAGTGGGCGTTTGGAAACGCGCCTATGCATTGAGTGTGCAAACTCATTGAACGCGTCCGACGCATTTTTTCAATGACTCGCTCCAGACACGTATGTAATGTCAACGCATTCGTTGTGCGCTGCGGAGTGACCATTCTCACTTACACGTTGCCGGGTCTGCTTCACACGCGGCGAGCCGAGTTTGTTGCGCACTCAAGTCGGCCTGAGCCTTCACTGCGTCGGCCTGCTCGGCCGTGGTGGACCGCCTAAACGGAGTCAGTACGTCGGTTACACCGGTAAGCGCGGCAGTGGTGCCCGAATTTTTCACGTACTGGATGGTAGAAATAGCGCCAGAGTCGGCCAGCATCAGAACAAACTGCTGCGTGCCAAATGCGGGAGACTTCGGGATATGCAGTGCGTAATCGCGATCCGAATGGTTTTCGCTTGGAAGAATGACATCCCGCAAGCCAACCGTTTGCTTGTTCTCGAACGGCCCCCATCGCAGTTCGATTAGAACGTGGACCATACGAGGCAACCGAATTTCCCCGCCGGACTGCGCCCGGTCGGTGACTGGCTGAACCACCTCAGCAGCATGAATGACGAGTGTAGGGGCAATGTACTTGCCGAGTGATGAGCTTTGAATAAGCGCATTAGTGCCGAAGCTGCCGGCGTCCGGCTCCATCACGCTTGATTCCTCCGAACGGGAGTGCACGAGCTCATTGAACTTCAGATTCTGCCTGGTATACGTAATCTTCACCGGTTTTGCTGATTCCTTAAAGGAACACCAACTAGCTTTTTGTCTAGCGCGAAGCCCGACGACAGAACCGCCCAATGTCACGGCTTGCTTGATGATTTCGGACCCCTCGCCCGTTTGTTTCGCGTTTATCGTTTTGAGCCTCGCATCATCCGTCAGCGTGACCGTCACATCCGTGTCGGAAAAAGTACCGCTAAGCATCGTCAAATCAAGAGGTCGCGGGGCAGTGAAATGCGCAGAATAGTCTGTTTTGACGGTTAGAAGTGTCGTGACCTGCACGTCCTTTGTCTTGCTGCAGAGGATAGTCTGAGACGCGGTAATAGCGGTGTTGGACTTGGGAAGGTAGTACGTCACCGTCGCTTTGGGCATCTGAGCGCAGCCCGTCTGCAGTGCGAGAAGTGAGGCCGTGCATGCGAGCTTTATGTTCATTTTTGCCCACTCCAGCCCAGAGACTTGCGGTGTACATGCAGACCTGGAGTAGCGTAAGCGATGGCACTCCGCCGCTTGTGTTGCTTCCCGCACGAAGCGACGCCGACTAAAAGCTTAAAACATCGCGCTTTCGTCCGTTATATCCTAAATAACCCGCTCCGAATCCGGCCTAAAAACATCGCCGCACAAACGTCGCTGTCGCGCAACAGCCGCCTGCATTCTTTTCCGTTAGCGTAACCCGTCAGCAGCTGGAAACGAGCGCGGGACGAGCATTCTTCTTCCCGCAGTTGCATGAGCCTGGCGCACGCGGCCTGTCCGACTTCACCGACATGGCCGAACTGGGAGTGACGATCGCTGGCGTGCCATTCGAACACCGGCTGTACCACTTCGTGCTCGCGTTCTCGCGCTGGGAATACGCTAATGTCGTTGAAGGCGGCGAGAGCTTCGAAGCACTGTCCATGGGATTGCAAAATGCACTATGGCAGGCCGGGGGATGTCCGCGCGAGCATCGCACCGACAGTCTGTCGGCGGCGTTCAGAAACCTCGCGGATAAAGACGACTTCACAGTGCGCTATGCGGCGCTGCTCGAGCACTACGGCATGAACGGGACGCGCAACAATCGCGGCCTGGGCCACGAGGACGGTAGCGTGGAGTCATCGCATCGCTATTTAAAGGAAGCTGTCGACCAGGCCTTGATGTTGCGCGGCCATCGGGACTTCGTTGATCGTGCGGCCTATGATGAGTTTCTGCGCGAGGTCGTCATGCGTCGCAACCGGCGTAACGCAGCGGCGTTCCGCCTTGAGCGCGAACAGCTCATGGATCTCCCGTTAAGGCGCACGACCGACTTCGTCGAGGAAGAAGCGCGCGTTACACGCTGCAGCACCTTCACCATACGCGGCATTCTGTACAGCGCGCCGTCGCGCCTGATCGGTCATCGTCTGAAGGTGCGCGTGTATGGTGACCGGCTCGACTGCTATCTGTCAGGCGCGCTGGTGCATAGCACCTCGCGAGGTTCGCGTGCCGGCGACAACCGCCGCGCACTTGATTACCGACACTTCATTGAGAGCCTCAAACGCAAGCCGCAGGCATTCAAGGGGCTTGCGTTTCGAGACGAGCTGTTTCCGCGCGAGGCCTATCGCCGGACCTGGGAACAGCTGGAGGCGAGACTGACGCAACGCGAGGCGTGCAAAGTCATCGTTGGATTGCTTGAACTCGCCGCGCTCGTTCGCGTCGAGGCCGTGCTGGCCGCGCGCCTCAACGCGTTGCTGGTTGACGGCAAGCTGCCTGATCTGAAGGCTCTACGCGAGGAGTTCGCGCCGCGTCACGCCGATTGCCCAAATGTCAATGTCGAGATGCCACCCGCAAGCAGCTATGACGACCTGCTCGACAAGGAGGTCGCATGAGCACGCATGCTTACGATGCCGGCCGTCTTGCCTTGATGCTCAATGAACTGCGCCTGCCGACCATCGCCCGCCTTTTGCCCGAGTTTGCGGAGCGCTCCGACAAGGAAGGCTGGCAGGCCACACGCTTGATCGGCGCATTGCTCGAACACGAACTGGCCGAGCGGGCCAAACGGCGCATTGAACGACATCGTGCCGAGTCGCATCTGGACCCGACCAAGACGCTTGCGACCTTCGACTTCAGCATGGTGCCGATGGTTTCAAAGGCACACGTCATGGCGCTCGCGACCGGCGATTCGTGGCTTGAGAAAGGTGCCACGGCGCTCCTGTTTGGTCCGCCTGGGGCCGGCAAGAGTCATCTAGGTTCGGCCATCGGACACGCGTTGATTGACGCCGGCTACCGGGTGCTGTTCACGCGTACGAGCGAACTCGTACAGAAGCTGCAGGCTGCGCGCCAGAGCCTGCAGTTGCCTTCAGCTCTTGCCAAGCTCGACCGCTTCGACCTGATCATCCTCGACGACCTGTCGTACGCCCGTAAGGACCAGGCCGAAACAAGCGTCCTGTTCGAGCTGATCGCCGAAAGATACGAGCGCCGCAGCCTTCTGATCACGGCCAACCAGCCCTTCTCGGGATGGAATAACGTGTTTCCGGATCCCGGCATGACTGTCGCTGCGATCGACCGACTCGTTCACCATTCGACGATCTTCGAGATGAACGTCGAAAGCTACCGTCGTCGCGCAGCCAGCGACAAACAGAACAACCGGCGCCGACAATCATCCAGCGACAAACATCAACAAGGAGCGACAACCATGACCGGATAACGACCGACAATCATCCCGGTCGACCGGCCAAGATGGTTATATGAACGCCCCCAATGCGCCAGGTCTTCTTGCGTGTTGCATCGACAGGATAGGTTGCAGCTTTATATGCGGCCTCATGCAGCCTCATACGCTGCGGGCCCCGATGAAATCCGCTGACTCGCTCCTCATTTGTCGCACGAGCTACGCGCTCAAACTATCTTTCAGGCTTAGCGAGTTCAGGTCCGACCTGTCTTGTCATCACGCTCGATTGCCAACGCAACCTTTCGACGTCATCCTGCAAGCTTCAATCTTCCATACGGTTCTACTGATCAAGCCGGTCGTGCACTGACATGCCCCTGGTTGTACGGCGTGCCATGTGCGAGAACTGCCCAGATTGTTCGGGCAATCTTGTTGGCAAGTGCTACGGTCACCACGTTGGATGGTCGCCGTTTCTGCAACTGCTCAGCCCACGATCCGGTGTGCTTGCCATGGAAGAGCACGCTGCGCGCTCCGTGGATCAGTAACGTCCGCACATACGTGTCCCCGCGCCGGCTGATGCCCAATAGCTGGATCTTCCCGCCTGTGCCGATCTGCTTTGGCACGAGACCGAGCCACGCGGCAAACTCCCGTCCGGACCTGAACGCCTTCGCGTCACCCATCGTCGCAACAGTGGCCGTCGCCGTCAGCAGGCCAACGCCGGGGATCGCGGCGATTGCCTTGCATGCCTTGTCCTCCTTCATCCAACTCTGCAAACGTCGTTCAATGTCAGCGACCTGTTTGTCGAGTCGATCAAGGTCATTCCAAAGGTCGCGTAACGAGTCGATCAGCATCGCCGGCAGACGCTCGGCGAGCTTCGCCAGCACCCCGGGAATCGCTTTATCCAGCGCGGCGCGACTCTTGGCCATCACCTCGCCGTATTCTGTCAGCAAGCCCCGCAGACTGTTCATCTGCATCGTGCGGAACTTGATCTTCTGTTGCCGCAACCGATGCAGCGCCAAAACGGCCTGCTGGGCTTCGGTCTTCACAGCGACGGGCTTGCTCGGCATCTGCGTGGCCATCCAGATAGCACGAGCATCGGCAGGATCGTTCTTGTTGCCGATGTTGAAAGCCTTGACGAACTTCGCCGGCATCAGCTTGACCTGATCGCCCATCTCCATCAATCGCCGTGCCCAATGCTGGGCACCGCCGCAAGCCTCCATTCCGATGAGGCAAGGCTCGCGATTCGCAAAATGCTCGAGGAATGCGGCGCGCTTCAGTTGCTTGTTCACAATCTCGCCCGTGCCGGCATCCACCCAGTGAAGCTGGAAGACGTTCTTCGCGATGTCCACCCCGACCGTCGTATACTTCATTTCGGACCCTCCGGTTAGCCTGTGAAGACCTCAATGATCTTCCATTTGGGCACTTTGATGCCGTCGGCCCGTGAGGGTCCACCTTCTCGGCGTCACCCATCTGGTAGGTGGGGGCGTTCATTCCATTTGTCGGTAAACCGGCCGTGCTGCTTGACGCTGTCCAGCCGTGGGCGGGACACAAGAGTTTCGTGCCCAAGACAAAGTCGGATGACGATTCGCCGTCTGAGGGCGGAGGCGGCTCGCAAGAGAACTGGCGCGGCGAGAAACGCAGCAACGACACGCATGAATCCAGCACGGACACTCAGGCGCGACTGTTTCGCAAGAGTCGTGGCACGGGCGCGGTGCTTTGCTACATGGGTCACGTGCTGACCGATAACCGGCATGGTCTCGTGGTGAACGCACAGGTCACGCAGGCCAACGGTACGGCCGAACGCGACGCGGCCGCGCAGATGCTTGCGGATGCTGCGCGATTTGCCGGTAAGACCATAACAGTCGGTGCCGACAAGAACTACGATACGGCCGGATTCGTGGCGACGTGCCGCGAGAACAAGGTGACACCGCACATGGCGCAAAACGATGCACGCGCGGGCGGTTCCGCGATTGACGCTCGAACCACACGATGGCCCGGCTATGCAATCAGTCAGTGCAAACGCAAACGCATCGAGCAGGTGTTCGGATGGGGCAAGACCGTTGGCAGGATTCGGCAGGCGATGTATCGAGGTCTGAAGCGAGTCGACCAGCTCTTCGTGCTCACTCAGGCGGCGTACAACCTCACTCGCATGCGAACGCTTGCTGCCAGGACAGCTTGAAAGAGTAAGCGAGAAGGAAAGCGGCATCGGCAGCACCTGAATCAAGGAAAAGTCGGCGTCAATTCATCTGGAACACTGCATCGCGCAAGCTCTTCCGAATAATCGAGTGCGCGTTCATTAAGGGGTATTTCAACGGCCTGCTAGGTGCTTTGACGGTCGATTATGGTGAAGCCAGTATCGATCTTGACGTGCACAGGCTGATGCCCGGCTGCCGAGCTTTGCGCAAAGCGCGACAGTAATGATTCGGCCGCTTTCACGCCGATGACGGCGCCTTCGACTCGCACTGTCGAAAGAGAAGGATAGATGTGCGCGGCAGAGCTTAGATCCCCGAAGCCCATCACAGCAATCTGCTCAGGTACGCTCATTTTCCGACTGGCTGCTTCGGCAAGCACCCCCTGCGCGAGCGTATCGGAACTGCATACGACGATTTCCGGCGGCGTCTCATCGAACAGACGGGCCGCGCCTTCGCGCCCCGCTTGCACGGTGGCCGGTGCAGGGAGGATCGCGAACGTAGCTTTGCCAATGCCGTGTTTCGCGAGTTCGGCGATCAGGCTCCTGCAGCGGCGCAAACCTCGCGGATCATCGATGGAAACGACGCCGAAGCGCTTGTAACCTTTCGCGAGAAGGTGCCGCGCGACTTGCTTGCCTACTTCTTCGTGCGAGAAGCCAATGACGGTGTCGATCGGTTTGTTGGTGAGATCCCAGATTTCGACGACCGGAATCTTGGCTTTGGCGAGCCGCTCGACTGTCGCCTTGGTATGGCTTGTACCGGCGAGCACGATCCCATCAGGCCGCCTGCCGAGAATCGCTTCGACTAAGGCTTCTTCGCGAGCTGTCGAGTAAGCGGTGAGACCCAAAAGCGTCTGATAACCCGACGCGGTCAATTTGTCGACGAGCGACTGCACGGTCTCCGCAAAGATAGAACTTGCGATGGTCGGCAACAGGATGGCGACCAGCCGGCTTTTGCTGCTGGCCAGTCCGCCCGCAAGCATGTTGGGCACGTACCCGGTGGCCTGGACCGCTTCACGCACTTTCTTCTGGGTGTCGCTACGAACGAGTTCCGGCCGATGAAGGGCACGGGAGACTGTCATCGGCGCAACGCCCGCCACCCTTGCCACATCGATAAGCGTCACGCTCTGGAGCACGCCCGCTTCGGTCGTTTGCCGGTTATCGCTTTTCTTGGCCATTTCAGAGTACTGGATCTAACGATTAGTGCGCAACAGCATTAGACCACGAACCGCATCGAACCCATGCGGAAACGCAAGCAGGCCCATGCCGCAAGGGTAAACGACAATGGTTGCGCAATCATTAGGCGTCAGCTGCGCGCACCGTCTGGCTGCGAGTTGCTGACAGCAATTGTTCGCGCTCGAGCGCGCTCAAATATTCGCTGGTACAACGCAAAGCGGATCAAGGTCTCCCTAGGCTCCCTGAGCCCGCTCGAGTACCGGCAGAGTCTTGGAATTGCGGCATAAATCAGTCCAAGAATTTAGCCGCACCCCCAAATGAAGCGCGCCACCTTCCGCACACGCGGGGCGACGTCCGGCTCGCGTTCCGAAACGTGCCTCATGCCGAGCCGCTCGCAATCAACCGGTTCCTCGCTGAGTACGCCAGCTACAAGAATGTCGGGGCTCACTGCTCCTCATCCGCAGCAGCAGGCTCGGGCTTGCACGCGCAGCTATACGCGGACTTCCCCCAATTGAAGAGCCGCGAAGTCTTTCCGATGCCCGGATTGAACGCGTTGGTCGGATCGAGTTCTTCGTAAAACGCACTGAGGGCCTCACTCGCCTTGTAAAGATGGCCGACATTGTGCTCGGCGGGATACTCGGCGCCGCGCGCATCGAGCAGCGCAAGAATGTCATCCTTGATGCGGTCGCAGTCGACGCCTTTCTTGACGAGATATTCCTGATGCAGCACGTGGCAGAAGAAATGGCCGCAATACATTGCGAGCTCGATGTCTTTCGTGATGTGCGACGGAAGCCGTTCGAACCAGTCGGTCGCGTTGCGCGGCAGCGCGATGTCGAGGGCGACGATATCTTCTACCGTCCTCGGATGAACGGCCCGATATCGAACCATTGCGCCACCGACGGCAAAGCGATTGAGAAACGCTGCCTTGCCTTCTTCTTCCGTGCACTCGAAGAAGTCGCCCTGTTTCGTTGGGAATCGGGATTTCAGGTAGGCGCGCGCCTCGTGCACGCCTTCGTTGCCCATCTTCAACAACAGATGGTGTTCGAATCGGTCGCGATAATCGATCAGCCGGCGAGGCAGATGCTCGGGCAGTAGCCGGCTCAATCCCTGCAATAGCCGATCGCTGACGGCATTGCCCAGGCCCGCCTTTTCGGTGATGCCGTCGAATCGGCTCTTCGCCGCAAACGCGCGCGGCACCTTGTCGGTGCCGAAGGCCTGTATGTACAGGAACATATCCTTGCCGTAGCGGCGGCTGATATCGAACGCGCCGCGGTGCATGTACTCGCCCGCGATCGGCAGGCTGGCGAAGCCGCCCAGAATGTCACGGCGTATCGTTTCCAATTCGGCCGGATCATTGCTGCCGAGATAGAACACCTGCGTATGTTCGTCCGCCGGAAAGGTATCGAGCCGCAGCGCAAAGACGGCAAGGTGTCCGGCCGAACCCGACGCTTCGTAGAGCCGGCGCGGATCGGCATTAAAACGCGCGGGCGTGGACGCGGTGATGTCACGGACATGCGTGCTGTACTCGCGGTCTGACGCCAGTAGCCCGGTGGCCGCCGGAATATCGTCGGGCAAGTCGTCCGCGTCGAGCCGGCCGAGGATGGCTTCGGCGGACTCACCGAGATCGATGCCCAGATGATTGACGAGTTGGAGTTCGCCGTCGGCCGTGATTCGCGCGTGGATCGACAACTGGGTGAACGCGGGGCCCCGGCGGATCAGCGAGCCGCCCGAGTTGTTGCAGACGCCGCCAGTCACCGAAGCGCCGATACAACTGGAGCCGATGACCGAGTGCGGTTCGCGCTTGAGCGGTTGCAGTTGCTTTTCCAGCTGATCTAGCGTCACGCCCGGCTGACAGATCACCTGCTCGCCGTTGCGAATCAGGTGGAGCCGCCGTAGACGCATAGCGTTGATGACGATAACCGGACGATCGTAGCCTTCGTCAGCCGGTGTCGATCCGCCCGTCAGCCCGGTATTGGCGGCCTGGCAGATGACAATGACGCCCGCGCGATGGCAGGCCTGCAGCGCACGCCAGAACTCGAGGAGCGTTCCGGGCTGAACGGCGGCGACGATCTGACCGCCGCCATAGCGATAACCCTGACGAAACCGTCGCGTTTCCGTAGCGCCCGTGAAGACGAACTTGCTGCCAACGATGTCGCCGAGCGACTGGATGAGTGCTTGCATAGTGGAAGATTCGATCTTGTGACGGTCTGCTGCGCCTTCACGCCAAGGCCGTGAATGAACCGATGGTCAAGACGGAGCACTACGCTCCCGCGTTCCCATCAATCTTGCTCGCGCGGATGTATGAGTCTTCCGTGCTGCGAATATGTGCACGCAGTTCCGTGCACGCCTTGCGCACGTTCCCGTCACGGATCAGACGCATGATTTCGGCATGCATGTCGTCACACGTGCCAACGGGCTTGTCGCCGACTGCAAGCCGCGCGCGCAACGCCTGAATCTTATCGGCAACGAGTTGATAGGCGGACTGCAGATATGCGTTGCCGCAGCATTCGAGAATCGCCCCGTGGAATTGAGCATCTTGCTTGCGATGGCGGCTGTCATCGTCGAGACTTTCTTCGCGGCCTATTTTCAGCGCCGCTGTCAGACGTTGTGCAAGCTCATCGGCGTCAAGGCGCATAGCCAGCTCGAGAGCCGACAGTTCGATGATCTCGCGAAAACGACAAATCTCGCGAACCTGATCCTCCGTCGGCTTGAACACCAACGTGCCGGACTGCGGAAGGATCTCGACCAGCCCTTCCAGCTTGAGTTGCAGCAGCGCCTCGCGCACCGGCGTTTTGCTGAATCCGAGCTTGAGCGCCAGCGCACTCTCGGACAACTGACTGCCGAACGGCAGTTCGCCATCGACGATCGCGTTGCGGATCATGTCCTTCGCGATGGCAGTCAATGACTTCGGGCGCTCCACCAGCTTTTCGATCTTCATGTTCAAGGGGCATCGACTATTGGTCGTATGACCGGGGCGGTGCTTGTTTCAAAGCACGGGCAGTTTTTAGGGATATTAGCACGCGCCGCTTGCACGCCCAAGAATTGATATCTAAGATATCAGTTAACGATCGGCGGCAGACGCGCGGCCGGGTCGTCCGAAGAAGATGAAGTCAACCGGAGGAGACACATGCGTAGCTTTCGCAATATCAGACACACGCTGGCGGGCGCCTTGGTCATAACGAGCGGGACGGTTTTCGCGGCGGCATCGTCACCGAACGTGGCACCCAGCGCGCCGCATATGGAAGTGGTGGCCGAGTGGAATCGCTTGCCTTATGACCTTGGCGACGCGCAAGCCGAACAGGCTTACGACAGCAACCAGACGTACAAGAAGGTGCTGCTGCAAGGCGTGAAAGTCGACTCGAAGGGCACGATGTACGTCAGCACCGCGCGCTGGGGCGGTCCTGACGTGCCCGCAACGCTGTCGAAGCTTGTTCACAAGAACGGCCGCTGGGAACTGCAGCCCTTCCCGAGCGCTGCAATGAACAAGGTCGGCGACCGTCAGGCGTTGCAATCCGTGCTTGGCTTCGAGATCGATCGGAATGACGTGATGTGGATTCTCGACCAGGGGCACATTGCCGGACAGCCATCGGCACAAGGTGCGGAGAAACTCGTTCTGTGGGACCTGAAGGCAGACCGCGAAATTCAGCGCTACGAGTTCAACGACGCCGACTCCGATAAGAAGTGCTCGTTCCTGAATGATGTCGTTGTCGATAACGATCGCGGCTTCGCGTATATCACCGACTCGGGAATCTTCTGCGACCATCTGCACGGCGGACTCATCGTGTATGACCAGAAGCACAATCGCGCGCACCGCGTGCTCGATCAGACCGTCTTCACGACCGACGAAGCCGACTTCCATTTCCGCATCGATAATGAGGCGGTGCTCAGCAAGACACCGATGCGCACAGGCGCCGACGGTATTGCGCTGTCGGGTGACAAGCGCACGCTTTACTGGACCAACTTGTCTGGCCATACGCTGTATTCGCTCGATACCGCGTTGCTGCGCGACTTTGATTCCAGCGAATCGACACTACGCACCGCCGTCAAAAGAGTCGCGTCGTTGCCCTCGAACACCGACGGCATGATCGCCGACCGCAAGGGCAACCTTTACATGACGGCGCTCGAATTGAATGGTCTCATGTTCCGCGACGCAAAGACAGGCGCCATCTCAACCTACGCGATCCATCCCGAGATGGCGTGGCCCGATACGCTCAGCTGGAGTCCGGACGGGTCGCTTTACGTCGTGTCGGGGCATCTGAACAAATGGGTCGACAACGCAATGGATTTCGATAACCCGGCCGTGCCGAATTTCCGTATCTGGAAGGTGCAGGCGAACGGCCGCAGTTATACCGCGAAGTAGACGGCGAGCAGGACTCACTCGATTGACACCCGATGCATTTTCCCGGAATGCAGCGTCAAACGACCGATTAGGTGTACTACAAACGAAAGGAGCATGACATGGAACTGGCAGAGTTGATCAAGGGTTTCGAGAGTGTGGCGACGGCCTCCGTTGCCGATGCGGTGGATCAGATCGCAGGCGTTCGCGGGTACATGGATGAGTCGATCAAGCCGCGTATCAACGACAAGAAGATCGTCGGGCCCGCAGTGACGATCCTAGAAGCTCCGACGCACGAGAAAGTGCCGCCGCAGCACGCGCTCGACGCGATCGACGAATCGCCCGCCGGTAGCGTGATTGTGATCGGCATCTACGGCGAGACGAACGTCGCGGTGTGGGGCGGGCTGATGACCGCGGGCGCGGTGGCGAACCAGCACGTCGGCGCGATTCTCGACGGCGGCGTACGCGATCTGACGGAAATCCGCCGCGACTACGACTTCCCGATCTATTCGCGGTCCGTGTCGCCAGGCACGACGGTCGGCCGTTTCACGACACTCGCGGCGAACGTGCCCGTCGAGTGTGGAAGCGTGAAGGTGCATCCGGGCGACATTATCGTGGCTGATATCGATGGCGTCGTTGTCGTGCCGCGCGTGCATGCGGAAGCGGTACTGAAGCTCTCGCAGGAAATCGATGAGCGCGAACTCGAACAGGCACGTCTCATCATCGGCGAGAAGTCGTTGCGCAAGGGACTGGCGAAGTATGGCCGCATCTGACATGGCAGCGGAAATCGTCGCGATTGGCGAGCCGATGATCGAGTTCAATCAGACGCAGGCCAATGCCCGCGACTACTTGCAGGGTTTCGGCGGCGACACATCGAACTTTTGCGTAGCGGCAGCGCGACAGGGCGGAAAGGTGGGCTACATCACACGTCTGGGAGATGATGCCTTCGGTCGCAGCTTCCTCGATCTATGGCGCAGCGAAGGCGTCGATACGAGCGGCGTCGCGACGGATCGAGAGGCGCATACCGGTGTGTACTTTGTCACGCACGACGAGCGCGGCCATGCGTTCAGCTATCTGCGCCGGGGATCGGCGGCGAGCCGTCTCTCGCCCGCGAACTTGCCACTGGACGTAATCGGCCGCGCGCGTTATCTCCACGTATCCGGCATCAGCCAGGCCATCAGCGAGAGCGCATGCGACGCGGTTCTTGCGGCCCTCGAGCATGCGAAGCGCGAAGGCATCGCGGTGACGTTCGATTTGAACGTGCGGCTGAAGCTCTGGCCGCTCGCGCGTGCGAGGGCGATCATCGATGCAACGGTGCGTTACGCCGACTACCTGCTGCCGAGTCTCGAAGACGCGCAAACGCTCACGGGTCTTTCCGATCCCGAAACGATCGTCCGGCACTATCTCGCGCTCGGTCCGCGAACCGTTTGCCTGAAGCTGGGCGGCGATGGAGTTCTCGTCGCCCAAGGGGAATCGCGCGTGCGCATCGAAGGGCACAAGGTCGATGTCGTCGATGCAACGGGCGCGGGCGATTGCTTCGACGGTGCGTTCGTCGCGCGTCTGGCGGCTGGCGACAGCGCCGAAGCCGCAGCGCGCTATGCGAACGCCGCTGCCGCGCTGTCGACGCAAGGCTATGGCGCGGTTGAGCCGATTCCGCGCCCCCACGACGTGCGGGCCATGCAGTCCGCGAGCTGATGCGGTGCTAGCCGGTCATTGCGTCTGCGCCGTGGCCGGCTTCTTCGATCAATAACACATCACCGATTCCGCCACAGGGCAGGCGAGGGGACATGTCATGAACGACCATAACGACAATCTTGCACTCGAAAAGCGCACGATGAGAAAGGTGACGCGACGGCTCTTGCCGTTTCTGATCCTGCTGTATTTTTTTGCATTCCTGGATCGGGTCAATGTCGGCTTCGCCGCGCTGACGATGAATAAGGACATCGGCCTGTCGTCGTATGCGTACGGCTGGGCGGCGGGCATCTTCTTTATCGGTTATTTCATCTTCGAAGTACCGAGCAACCTTGCGCTCGCTAAAACCGGCGCGCGCGTATGGCTCGCGCGCATTCTCATCAGTTGGGGCCTCATCTCGGCATGCGGTGCATTCGTCACCGGCCCCACAAGCTTCATGATTCTGCGCTTCGTTCTCGGGGCGGCGGAGGCAGGCTTTTTTCCTGGGGTGATCTTGTATCTCACCTTCTGGTTTCCGTCGCGGTATAGGGCGCAGGTCGTGGGACTTTTCATGCTCGCCAACCCGATCTCGACCGCGCTCGGCTCGCTCGTGTCGAGCTTCATTTTGCGCATGGACGGCCTGTTCGGTATCGCGGGATGGCAATGGCTCTTTGTGATTGAAGGCCTGCCGTCGGTGCTGCTCGGTTTCGTGACGCTGCGCTTTCTTGCCGATTCGCCGCGTCAGGCCGTCTGGCTCGACGACGACGAGCGCCGCTGGCTCGATGCGCGTATAGCTGGTGAAGCCGCCGAACGCGAACTTCATCACAAGGCGAGCGCTTTGCAAACGCTCGCGAATCCGCGCGTGTTGCTGCTCGGTGCGATCTACTTTCTGATCGTCACCGCGAACAATGGGCTCGTACTGTGGCAGCCGCAGATCATGAGGATGCTCGGTGTGGCCGATGAATGGATTGGCCCGGCAAACGCAGTGCCGTTCGTCATCGGCGCATTGACGATGGTCGTGTGGTCGCGCGCCGCCGACCGGCGCGGCAAGTACCGCCTGGATCTCGCATGTGCCTGCGTGGTCGCGGCACTGGGCCTGGCCCTTGCCGCCACTTCCTCTTCGTTGCCAGCGATTTTCCTCGGACTGACGATCGCCGCAATCGGCGGTTATGGCGCGTTGCCCTCGTTCTGGGCGTTGCCGACAACCTTCCTCGGTGGCACGGCGGCAGCGGCCGGTATCGCGCTGGCGAATTCCATCGGCAATCTTGGCGGCTTCGCGGGTCCGTATCTGCTGGGGTATGTACGTTCGACGACTTCCGGATATGCGGTGGGGCTCGGCATCCTGGCGGCCGCTGCGCTGCTCGCGGCGATCGTTACGCTGCTCTCGGGCCGTTCGCGCGAACGTCGGCAGGCATCGGGAATAGGCACGGACCCTGTCGAAGGCCGGCGCACGAACTGACAAGGGGACGACATGAACAACAGCGCTTCAAGCTTGGGCAAACCGGTGCCGCGTCGCCGCTGGTGGATCGGCATTTTCATCGGCATCGGCATTCTGGTGAATTACATCGATCGCGTGACGCTCTCGGTCGCCGCGCCGCAACTGAGCGAAGCCTTCAACCTGACGCCAGGCGATATCGGCATTCTGTTCAGCGCGTTCTCGTGGGCTTACGCGCTCCTGCAAATTCCGGCCGGGGTCGTCCTCGATCGTTACGGCGTGACGCGCGTGGGCCGCTGGGGGGCGTTTCTGTGGGCGGTGTCGTCAGTGATCACGGCGCTGGCGAGCGGCTTCGGCGGACTCGTCGCGGCGCGCTTTCTGCTCGGCGTCGCCGAAGCGCCCGGACTCGCCGCGAGTTCGAAGGCCACGGGCTACTGGTTTCCGCGCGGCGAACGCGCGCTTGCGACATCGATCTTCGACGCGTCCGCAAAATTCGCCAATGTGATCGGCGTGCCGCTGATCGCTTTCGTCGTCGTCACGTTCGGCTGGCGCTGGGGCTTCTGGGTATCGGCGATGCTGAGTCTCGCGTATTTCGCGGGCTTCTGCATCGTCTATCGCGATCCGTCGAAGGACGCGCGGCTCTCTCGCGAAGAGTTAGCGTACATCCAGCGGGGCGGCGCGACGCCGGAGGGACAATCGGCGTCGAGCACGGCCGGCATGCTGAGCTATCTGCTGACCAACCGGAAAGTCTGGGGGCTGACGATCGGCTATTCCGCATACGACTACGCGTTCTACCTGTTCCTGACATGGCTGCCGAGCTATCTCGTGACGACCATGCACATGAGCGTCTTGCACTCCGCGGGTTACGCGATGATTCCCTGGGCATGGGCGACGTTCACCGATGTATTCGTCGGCGGCTGGATCATCGACCGCATGATCGCCCGTGGTCACGACGAAAGCCGTGTACGCAAGGCGGTGCTGATCTTCGGCATGATCTGCGCGCTCGGCATTCTCGGCGTGATCGGTACGAGCGACCCGCGCTGGGCGATCGCGTGGATCTCGATTTCGCTCGGCGGACTTGCCATCGCGGGCGCGGTGACGTGGTCGATTCCTTCGCTCATCGCGCCGCGCGGCGGCGTCGGCACGGTCTCCGGCATCATGAACTGCGTCGGCAACGTAATGGGAGCGGTGGCGCCTGCGTTAACTGGCTTCATCGTGAGCGCAACCCATTCGTTCGAGAACGCGTTCTGGGTCGCGGGCATGGTGATCTTCGTGGGGATCCTGTCGATCGTCTTCGTGCTGGGTCGCATCGAGCCGATTCCCAGTCCGCCAGACGAGCGCGGGCAGGCCGCGGGTGCCGCGACTTGACGAAGCAGCACGACGCGGCGCGAGTCTCGCGCCGCGCAAGTCGGTCGAAAGTTGCGGAGAAGAAGGATCAGTCCACCGGATCGCCGTTTTGCGGACCCGGATAGCGCGCCAGCCAATACGCATATTGCGCGGGCAACAGCGACGACGACCGGGGCACGTTTAACTCCCGCGCCGCGCGGAACGGGTAATGAGGATCGGCCAGATGCGCGCGTCCCATCATCGCGATATCGAGCTGATGCGCGGCGATGGCGCGCTCCGCGTCAGCCGGATCGTCCATGCCCCACGCCGTCGCCACCGCGATTTGCGCTTCCTTGCGCACGCGCGCGGCGATCGGCGCCATGAACGCCGACGACCACGGCACCTTCGCCTGCATCGTCGAGAAGCCCATGCTGACGTTGAGCAGGTCGAGGCCGTCATGCTTCATGCGCCGCACGAGTTCGATCGATTCCGCGAGCGTTTGCTCGTCGCGGCCATCGAATTCGATCACGCCGAAGCGCGCGGTCAGCGGCAGGCGCTCGGGCCACACTTCGCGCACCGCACGCAGCGTTTCGATGAGAAAGCGTCCGCGTCCTTCGGCATTGCCGCCGTATCGATCCGTGCGACGGTTTGCGTGCACCGAAAAGAAGCTTTGGGCGAGATAGCCGTGCGCGAAGTGAAGTTCGAGCCATTCGAAACCGGCATCGCGGGCGCGGACGGCGGCGGCCACGAAGTCGCGCTGCACGCGCGCGATATCATCGAGCGTCATTTCGGAAGGCACCTTGTCGAGCTTGCCGCCGAACGCGATGGCCGATGGCGATATCGTCTGCCAGCCGCGCGCGTCACTGTTCGAGATGTGATCGTCGCCGTCCCACGGACGATTCGCGCTGCCTTTCCATCCCGCGTGGCCGATCTGGATGCCGGGCACCGCGTCCGCTTTCTTGATGGATGCGGCAATGCGCGCCATGCCCTGCGCCTGCGTGTCGTTCCATAAACCCGTGCACGCGGGGGTGATGCGGCCTTCCGGCGAAACCGCGGTGGCCTCGACGATCACGAGGCCCGCGCCGCCGCGCGCTAGGCCCGCGTAATGGACGTCGTGCCAGTCGTCGGTGACGCCATCGACCGCGCTGTACTGGCACATCGGCGGGACGGCGATCCGGTTGCGCAGGGTGATGTCCTTCAGTGTGAAAGGGCTGAAAAGCGCTGACATTGAAACCTCTCGAAAAAGGAAAGAAACCGCGTTCACTCGATCGACACGACTGGCTTGCCCGAGAACGCGCGATGCCTCAACGCATCGAGTTGCTGTGGCAAGGCATCGAACGGCGCGCTCAATATGTCTTCTGCGATGAAACGTCCGCTCGCGACGAGGCCGAGAATCTGCTCGCCGGCATCGACGAGGCGCGCCCAGTCGCGGTCGTCGCCATGAACGTGCAGCGCGCCGAGCGCGACTTCGTGCAACGAGAGCGTGCGGCCGAAGGGCGCGCAGGGCCAGGCATCGGCGCGGCCCTGAATGCAGACGAGATGCCCGCTCGCGCCGAGCGAGGGTGCGAGACGCGCCGCGTGCGGCCCGCTCACGCTGTCGACCACGGCGAAGAATTCGCCTGCGTGATCGTGCGACCACAGCGATGCATCGTCGAGCGGGCCTTCGAAACACATACGCGCCCCGAGCGCGCGCAGACGATCCCAATGCCGCGGATGACACATCACGCTGACATCGAAGCTGCGAAGCACCGCGAGTTGCAGCGCGTAGTGGCCGACCGCGCCGCCCGCGCCGCTGATCAACACGTGCGCCCCGGCACGCGTTGGCAACTTGTCGAGCGCGAGCCACGCCGTGAGCGCGGGGCACGGCATGCTCGCGGCCGTGGCGAGGTTGATCTCCGGCGGAACCATCAGCAGCGCGCGTGCCGCGACTGGCGTGCAATGCGCGAAACTGCCGGGCGTCGCGAGACTCGTGTGATAGGCGACGCGCTTGCCGAGCCATCCGCGTTCGACATCGCCGCCGACCGCCACGACCACCCCCGCGCCATCCACACCCGGCACTTTGCCCAGTTGCCAGTGGACGAGATCGCCGCCGAGCACTTTCCAGTCGACCGGATTCAGCCCGATAGCCGCGTTGCGCACGAGAACGTGTCCGCGTTCGAGCGGCGGCGCGTCGATGCGGTTCAGGGCGAGAGCCCTCGGATCGTCGCTGCCAGTGAATGTCCACGCGGGCCACGAGGGCGGAGGCGCATCGTGCGCCGGTGTCGGCGTATGCATCAGCGGTACGCGCCGGCGGAGTACGTCAACTCGTAACTATGGCTGTAAATCTCGACGATATTGCCGAACGGATCTTCCATGTAGACCATGCGATACGGCTTCTCGCCGGGAAAATATTCACGCACCGGCATGCGCTGCTTGCCGCCCGCCGCGACGATCTTCGCCGCGAGCCCTTCCACGTCCGGGTCTTGCACGCAGAAATGAAATACGCCCGTCTTCCAGTATTCGAAGTTGTTCTCGGGCTTCTGCGCATTCTTGAACTGAAAGATCTCGACGCCGATGCGATCGCCTGTCGAGAGATGCGCGATGCGAAACGACTCCCAGCCCGCGCCGAACACATCGGTGCACATGACGCCGATCGCGCTGTCGTCTTCGTTGATGGTCGTCGGGGGCATGATGAGATACCAGCCCATGATGTCGGTATAGAACTTGACAGCGGCATCCAGATCGGTCACCGAAAGACCGATATGCGAGAAGGCGCGCGGATAGGGTGTGGACATGTTTCGTTAATCCTTTGGGTTAGCGAGGGGGCGAAGCTAAAACGCAAGCGCCGATCGCGAATCAATCGATTGGCGATCGGCTTCAAGACCGCAGCGAGCAGCGTCATGCCGCTGATTGCAGTGGACGACCTTCAGACGATCGCCTGCAAGGTCAGACGCGCGGCCTCTTCGGACGAAGCCGGATTCTGGCCGGTGACGAGGCGGCCATCGCGAATCGCGTGTGCGTGAAAGTCCGGCGCTTTGCGATAAAGCGCACCGAGTTCGCGCAGGCGATCTTCGAGGAGGAACGGCACGCTTTGTGTAAGGCCCGCTGCTTCTTCCTCGCTGTTGCTAAAACCCGTCGCCTCGCGTCCTGCGACGAGCGGTGTGCCGTTTGCGTCCTTGACGTTCACGAGACCCGCCGGGCCATGGCAGACGGCGGCAAGCACTTTCTCTTTCGCCCACGCATCGGACAACAGGTGCGCGAGCGTCGCGCTCGCGGGCAGGTCCCACATCGTTCCGTGACCTCCCGGGAGGAAGATGGCTGCGTAGTTGGACGCATCGGCGGCATCGAGCTTCATTGAGGCTTGTGCCTTTTGCATCGCTTCGGGATCGTTCATGAAGCGGGTCACGCTGGCCGGACGCGCCTCCCCGGCTTCGATCGAATGAGGATCGAACGGAACCGGACCGCCTTTAATCGAAGCAATCTCGACATCAAGGCCGGCGTCCTTGAACACGTAGTAAGGCGTGGAAAGTTCTTCGAACCACACGCCAGTAGAGCGCCCGCTTTCGCCCATCGTTGCGTGCGACGTCACGACCATTAGAATCTTCTTCACGATCATCGTCGTCTCCTTAAGAACGGGCCGCGCGCGCCGCCGCGATCATTCCGTCGAGCCATTCTTGATGACCGTTGATCATGGGATTGGGTCGCGTGGTGGCAAGCGCCTTTGCCGGCGCGCCGTTCTGCGTTTCCTGCGTGAGCACGCGCATGCGTCCTTGCGGAAGGTCTTCGAGCAACCATGCGTGATGCACATCCAGACGGGATTGGGCATCGCCTTCCACCCAGCCGTGCCATGCCACGCGTGCGGGCTGGCCTTCGACGGGTGGCACATATTCGGTCACTTCGGCTTCGACGGGAAATCCGAAAGTCGTAAAGCGAAAGCGTGCGCCGGCAGCAAGTCGCGGACCGTTGGCATCGTGAAACCGGATGTCGGCGCAGTTGCTGTAGTACCTCGGCCACTGAGTCGTGTCGTCAAGCATCGGCCAGACATCGGAGACAGACAAGCCCGCGACGATGACCTCGTTCGACGCAAAATTGTCCGAAAGACCTGGTAGGTAGCCTTGCGGCCAGATGATGTCGTGCATGAGAGTTTGGCGTTCGTTATTTGACGAAACAAATGATGCGCGTGAGGCTGCAATAAATCCAATCGCATGTCATGATTACAGTCATCATGCAGACTGATATCAAAACCGTCGATCTGAATCTGTTGCGCGCGCTCGATGCGCTGCTTGACGAGCGCAACGTCACCAAGGCGGCGCGGCGTTTGTCGCTGACACAGCCCGCCGTGAGCGGCATGCTCACGCGCCTGCGCGAGAGCTTCGACGATCCGCTGTTCGTGCGCACGCAGCGTGGCATCGTGCCGACTGCCCGTGCGCTGGAACTTGTCGGGCCGCTCAAGCAGGTGCTGGGCGAAATCGAAGCGATGTTGCGCCCGCAGGCGTTCGAGCCATCGACAGCGGACGTGACAATCACCATCGCAGCAACGGATTACGCGTTGCAAGTGGTGATCGTGCCGTTGCTCGCGCGATTGCGGGCGCTCGCGCCGGGCGTGCGCGTGGCGGTCGTGCCGGTGCGCAATCAAACCTTGCACGCGCAGTTCGAGCGGGGCGAACTGGACCTCGCGCTCGTCACACCTGAAACCACGCCCGCCGATCTGCATGCGCGTACGCTCTTCAACGAGCGCTATGTTTGCGTGATGCGCAGCGATCACCCGGATGCACGAAGGCGCACGCTGTCGCTCAAGCGCTTCTGCGCACTCGATCATGCGCTGGTGTCGCACGACGGAGGCGTGTTTCGCGGCGTCACCGACGATGTGCTTGAACGGCTCGGCCACGCTCGGCGCGTCGCGCTGTCGGTGACGAGCTTTCTCGTATTGCCACGCATCCTTGCATCCAGCGATCTGATCGCAGTCGTTCCGCGCAGGTTAGTGCAATCCGGCGACGGACTCGTAATCATCGATGCACCGGTCGAGGTGCCCGGTTTTTCGAAGGTGGCTGCGTGGCACGAACGTACGCATCGATCACCGGCGCATCGTTGGATTCGCGAACTGCTGTCCGAGGTCTGCGCGAGGGTGGACTGATTGCGCGCGGGTTGCGGTGCGGCAGACATCTAGTTTCCCGTGACTGGACCGCCGAGCGATATTCCGTCGAAAAGCTCGGGCAGCACAATCGAGTAGGTGACGAAGGGCGCGGCCACGTTGGCTTGCCCGTGCGGCCGTGCGACGGGCTGTTTCACCGGGATATACAGCCGCCGATCGCGGCTGATGAACGAGCCATCGGGCCGGATCAACGTCGGATGCGACGCCAGCACCGCACGCTTGCCTTCGGGCGAAAGCACGGTGATGTGATGCGTCGCCGTTTCTGAGAAGTACATGTTGCCCCGTGAATCCATCGCGCAGCCGCCGGAGAAGCTGATTTCGAAGACGTGTTCTACGTGCGTGGAGAGTTGCGCGTCGGTGAGTCGCATCGCGGAGCAAACGCGTTTCGATGCGATAGAGCGGGCCGGTCGGCGCCGCCCAGAAGAGCCACTTTCCGTCCGCGGTGATCTCGATCAAGTCGCTGTTGGGCGGATGAAACACCTCGCCGCCCTTCACGTGCGCGAGGATCGCCGGCGGCTCGATGGAGGACGCCTTGACCTGCGGATATCCGGAGAGCCGTCGTAGGGTTTTGCCGTTCGATAGTTCATGCACGATCAGTCCGCCTAGACCCGAGTCGGTCAGATACATCGTCGAACCATGGAAGCGGAGGTCGTTAAGTTGCGCGCCGGCGGGCAGGATGGTGTCGTCGAAGCGCAGGACATCGAGCACGCGACCTGAGTGGGGGTCGAGCCGGATCAGCTTTTGCGCGCCTCGGTCGAGCGTCTCATTGACGTACGGAAAGGCTGCCGCGTTCAAGGAACCCTGATCGACACACCAGACGGTGTCGTCCGAGAAGACGTGCAAGGAATTCAGATAGACGAACGCGTCGCGGCCATCGTCGCCTGGCTTCCAAGCGTTCCATGCGTTGCCGGGAAAGGGCTGAAGGGAGCCGTTCGCTTCTCTGCGTGCGATGGACGGCGTCGGTATTTCACGCGCATATCGTGGCAAACCGAGGAACAGCAGATTGCAGCTCGTCAGCGCAACTTGATTCGCCATCCACGGCGAGCTCACGGCGACCTCGAGCGCAAGAGGCCACTGTTCCGCGCGAACTCGTGGGGCGAGACCTGTGCTGCTCGCAAGTGCCATTGCCAAAAAGATTCGACGGTTCATTAAAGGCATCGCCTTGGTATTCGAGGTGTCGAGCAAAAATTGTACGGGTTTTTTCTGATGCGTGAAGTCTGATGCATCAGGCATCATGCATCAATCAATTCACCGAAGCGCGTCGATGTCACTCAATTTCCGATCGCCCGAGGTCGTGCAGGCTTGCCGCAATCAACTCGGCGAGAGCCCGGTATGGGATGAGCGCACGCAGACTCTGCACTGGACCAACATCCACGCGTGTGAGATCTGGTCGTGGGAGGTGTCGGCGTCGGCGCCTGTCGTCCGCACAATGCCGGAGCGCATCGGCGCAATCGGGCTGCGTGAGGGCGGCGGACTGGTGATCGCGCTTGAAAGTGGCTTTGCTACGCTTAAGGCGGACAGCTCGCAACCCGTGCCGATTGCCTCGCTGCCCGATCCTGCCGCGCATACGCGCCTCAACGATGGCCGGGTCGCGCCCGATGGCCGCTTCCTCTGCGGGGGGATGAGCGAGGAACAGCCGCAACGCGCCAACGCCGCACTCTATGCGCTCGACGCCGATTCAAGCGTGCGCACGCTGTTGACCGACATCGCCTGTGCCAACTCCCTGTGCTGGAGCCCGAACGGCAGGACGCTGTACTTCTCCGACATGGCGACGCGCCGCATCGATGCATTCGACTATGCAGACGGCAAGATCGCCAACCGTCGCATATTCGCCGAGCTCACGACGCCGGGCGCCCCGGATGGCTCAATCGTCGACGAAGACGGCTTTCTGTGGAACGCGCAGTGGGGCGGCGGCAAACTGGTGCGTTACGCACCCGACGGATCGGTCGATCGCGAGGTCGCATTGCCGGTGTCGAACCCGACCTGCATGGTTTTCGGTGGACCTGAACTCGACATTATGTACATCACGACAGCGTGGTTCACACTCGATCCCGCGACCCGCGAAAAGGAGCCGTACGCCGGCAGTCTGTTTGCGTGGCGGCCGGGCGTGCGAGGTTTGCCGAGTCCGCGTTTTCAGGGTTGAGCGCGTGGCTGTGATAACGCCGCACGCGCAAACCAGACATATTCGAGGCTAACAAGATGAAGGTTTTCGACAGAGCATCGCTCAGCGAGCAGGTGGAGACTGCGCTGAAGGAAGAGATCATCGGCGGGAAGATGCGGCCGGGGCAGCGCATCAACGTCAGCGATTTTCAGACCGCATGGAAAGTCAGTTCGACGCCCTTTCGCGACGCGCTGCGCTCGCTTGAAATTCAGGGCTTCGTGACCGTCGAAGCACGCAAGGGCGTGTATGTCGCGCCGCTAGACCAGCAAACCGTCAACGAGATATTCGACCTGCGCATCGCGCTCGAATGTATGGCCGTGGAACGCGCAACGCTCGCCGTACCTACCGAGGAGGCCGAGCGGGTTCGCGCCGCTTATCTGGGCGCCGCAGAGGCGCTACACAGAGGCGACGTGGAGCCGATCGCGCAGGCTGACCGAAAAGTTCATGAACTCGCGCATGTGCACTGCGGCAATGTGCGGCTGCAAAAAGCCCTGTCATCACATATGGAACTCATTCGCTGGGCACAACGCGCCATCGTCGACAAGCTAACGGGCGCATACGAAATTGCGTTGCCTGAGCACATTGCCATCGTTGAAGCCGTGTGCCTGCGCGACGCGCAGGGCGCGGCGAGAGCCATGCGAGCGCATCTGGAAAACTCGCGCGACCGCTTGAGCGCCAACATCGATCTCGCGGACCTCAACTCCGAAAACTGAACGCTGACAACCTCAAATCACGACATGAAGATCAGGACAATTCGTTCCTACGTGCTACGCGTGCCGCTCGGCGACAAGCTGTTCTACTCGTCGCAGGCCGCGTTCCCTGAGCGCAATAGTTATCTCGTGCGCATCGAGACCGACACTGGCCTTGTTGGTTGGGGTGAAGGCGGGCAGTATGGCCCGCCGGAACCGGTCGCCGCGTGTATCGATCACGTGCTTGCACCGAAACTGATCGGCCGCGATCCGACCGAGCCGGTCCGCATCTGGGAGGAGCTGTACAACTTCTCGCGCGATTTCGGGCAGAAGGGCACTTACGTGGAGGCGATCTCCGCGCTTGATATCGCGCTCTGGGATATCGCGGGCCAATCCGCGGGGCTGCCGGTGTGGAAGATGCTCGGCGGACGCTTCCGCGACGCCGTTCCCGCGTACGCGACCGGCTGCTATTACCCACAGGATTTCACCCGTCTGCCCGAACTGCTGCGCAGCCTCGAAGAAGAGGCGTCCGGCTACGCCGATGCGGGCTTTGAGATGCTCAAAGTGAAAATCGGTCTGCTGAGCCTGAAGGATGATATTGAACGCCTGAGAGTAATTCGTGCAGCCGTAGGTCCGGATATCGGCATGCTGGTCGATGCGAACCACGCATACAACGCGACGTCCGCGATCCGCATGGGCCGAATGATGGAACCGCTTGACGTACGCTTTTTCGAGGAACCGGTAGTGCCGGAGGACAAGGCGGGGTATCGCCGCGTGCGCGCTGAGAATCCCGTTCCCGTGGCGGGCGGTGAATGCGAGTTCACGCGTTATGGATTTGCCGAACTGATTGGTAGCGGTTGCGTCGATATCGCGCAACCGGATCTGGCGGTGTGCGGTGGTTTCACTGCATTCAAGCAGATTCTCGCGTTCGCGAGCACGCACGGCGTCGGCGTGATTCCGCACGTATGGGGCTCGGGCATCGCGGTCGCGGCGGCGTTGCAGGCCATCGCCACCATTCCGCCGATTCCGCACACGGCCAATCCAATCGCGCTGCAGAACGAGCCGATCGTGGAATTCGATCGCAAACACAATCCATTGCGCGACGACCTGCTCGATCAACGCTTCGCGCTGGCGGAAGGGAAACTCGCCGTGCCGGATGCTCCGGGCCTTGGCGTAACCGTCAACGAAGCCGCGTTGCAGCGCTTCTCTGTTCAATGAAGGAGGACTTCGTGAGTCGATTTGTCAACCAGCGTGTGATTATCACGGGCGCGGCGGCGGGACTTGGGCAAGTCATCGCGACGTCTTTCGCCCGGGAAGGCGCCGATGTTGCCGTACTGGATTTTCAGCGAGCCGATCAGACGCGCGAACTGGTCGAGAAAGAAGGACGCCGCTGCCAGGTGTTTCATTGCGATGTCCGTGATGAGCACGCCGTCGAAGAAGGCGTGAGCGCCGCCGCCCGATTTTTCGATGGGCGCGTGGACGTGCTCGTCAACAACGCAGGCTTCAACGGCCATTACAACCTCGTCAAGGACATGCCGCTCGCGCAGTGGCGCGAGACACTCGATATCAACCTCACCGGCACGATGCTTGTCACACGCGCCGTGCTGCCGCTGATGATCGCGGCGAAGCGCGGCACGATTGTGACGACCGCATCAAACGTTGCGCGGCGCGGATTACCGTTGCGCGCGGATTACGTCTGCTCGAAATGGGCGCTGCTCGGGCTCACGCAGACGCTCGCGCTGGAAAACGCGGAGCACGGCATCCGCGTCAATGCGGTGTGTCCTGGTCCGGTAGAAGGTGATCGCATTGAAGACGTGATGGCGCACCACGCGCAGAAGGAAGGCAAGAGCATCGCGCAGGTCCGCCGCGAATGGGAAAGCGCCGCACCCATGAACCGTTTCGTCACGCCGCAGGAAGTCGCCAACACGATGCTGTTCCTCGCCAGCCCGGATTCCAGCGCGATGACGGGACAGGCGCTGAACGTGACCGGCGGATTTTTGATGACCTGAATCGGGAACTAAGAATACCCAATCAAAGGAGACTAAAAATGTTAGTACGACAAATGAATGCCGCGCGTGTCGCGTTGTCGATCGCATTGGGCGCGGCCAGTTTGATCTTCTCGATGCAGGCCGACGCAAGCAAGGGACTTGTCGCAATGTCGCAATCGGGCATGGAGAACGAATGGCGAGTCGTCAACACAAAGGACATGGAGAAGAGCTGGAAAGAAGCGGGATACGACTTCGTTTGGACCAACGCGAATTGGGACCCTGCCAAGCAGCTTTCCGACATCCAGGATTTGCTCGCGCGCAAGCCCAAAGTGCTGATCGTGGAGCCTGTCGAGTATGAGCCCGCAGCGCCCGTTCCCGGAATGGCGAAAAAGGCGGGGGTTCCGCTCATCGTCGCGGACCGCGCGATGCCAGGGCAACCGGGCAAGGACGGCTGGATCTCGCTTTTGACCATCAGCTATGAAGACACTGGCGTGCGCGTAGGCAACGACGTCGTCGCGCAGATGACAAAGAAAAACGGCAAGCCGCAAGGCAAGCTGCTGCACGTCACGGGCAATACGGGCGCGGCGCCGGTACTCGAAGAGCAGAAGGGACTTGACAGCGTCTTCGCAAAACATCCCGATATCAAGTTCGTCGCGAAGTGCGATGGTCGGTATAGCCGCGAGGGCGGCCGCAAGTGCACGGAAGACTTCCTGCAGTCCTTTCCGAAAGGATCCATCGACGGCATCGTGTTCGATAGCGACGATGAAATGATCGGCGGCCTCACCGCGATCAAGGCCGCGAATCGCGACGACCTGAAGGGCTACTTGTGGGGCAAGGACGGCACCGCCGACGGCCTGCGTGCGATCCTCGACGGCTGGGCGAGCTACACCGTGCAGACTCCGCCGACTTTTGGCGCCCTGGCGTTGAAAGTCTTCAACGACTCGCAAGCCGGCAAGCCCGTCGCGCCCGTCGTGTACTCGGACAAGAAGGAGTTCGATGCACATACGCCAGAGCATCGTGCGCTCATCGAGCAGCGTCTGAAAGAACTCAAGG
The DNA here is from genome assembly GCF_023631045.1 of Caballeronia sp. AZ7_KS35. Classification (NCBI taxonomy): domain Bacteria; kingdom Pseudomonadati; phylum Pseudomonadota; class Betaproteobacteria; order Burkholderiales; family Burkholderiaceae; genus Caballeronia; species Caballeronia sp. AZ7_KS35. Next base: position 302,981 of record NZ_JALQDV010000048.1, read on the forward strand.
CAATGGGCGTTGGCTGCTGCTGAAGCCGATGATGCCGCCTCATTCCGCTTAACGGAACGTTATTGTCATGAACCACGAGATTACGGTCCCGCTGCTGCGCATGTCGGGCATCGTCAAGTCGTATCCGGGCGTGCGGGCGCTCAAGGGTGTGGATTTCGATCTGCACGCGGGGGAGATCCATTGCCTGATTGGCGAAAACGGCGCCGGCAAATCCACGCTCATGCGCGTCATGTCCGGCGCGGAAAGACCCGACGCCGGCCACGTGTCGATGGCTGGACGCGAATTCGCCGCGCTGGACCCGGTGTTGAGTCATGAACTCGGCATCACGGTGATCTATCAAGAAACTGACCTTGTGCTGCCGCTCACCGTGACCGAGAACGTGTTTCTCGGTCACGAGCTGGCGAAGCGTGGCGGCCTGCTGGATCGAGCGGCAATGCGGGCGCGCGTCGTGGAGTTGATGGAGCGCTTCAACCTGCGCTTTCCCATCGATGAGCCGGTGCGCCATCTCGGCCCCGCGCAACGTCAACTTGTGCAGATTGTCAAAGCGATCTCGCGCGAAAGCCGAATTATCGTGCTCGATGAGCCTACGGCGTCACTGACGGACAACGAGATCGGCCACTTGTTCGAATTGCTGGATGTCTTCAGGAGGCAAGGGATCGGAATCGTGTATGTGTCTCATCGGTTGCAGGAGATCATCACCATTGGCGATCGCGTGACGATCATGCGCGACGGCACGCGGGTGGCGACGCATGACGTGAAGGACGTGAGCGAGGCCAGTTTGATTCAGGCAATGGTCGGCCGTCCGTTGGAAGACGCGATGCCTGCTCGGCCTGAGACGAAAGCCGGCGCGCAGGTCATCCTGGCGGCACGCAACCTGACAGTCGAAGGCCAGTTCGAGAACGTGAGTTTCGACCTGCGCCAGGGCGAAATTCTCGGTCTTGGCGGCCTGGTCGGCGCGGGGCGCAGCGAGCTGCTCGAGTGCCTCTTCGGCATCACGAAGCCGGATTCAGGCGAAATCATGATAGAGGGCAGGGTGGTATCGTTCGGCGCGCCGCGCGATGCGATTCGCGCAGGCCTCGGACTCGTGCCGGAAGAGCGTCGCGAAAGCGGCCTCGTGATTGGCCGTTCGGTAGAGGACAATATCGCCTACCCGATTCTTAAGCGCGTATCGCGTTTGTCGATGATGCGCCGGGGCCGCTTGCGCCAGATCGCAGAGGAACTTGTGAAGAGCATGCACATCAAGACGCCTTCATTGCAGCAGGCCGTGCGTACGCTCTCCGGCGGCAATCAGCAGAAAGTGGTGCTCGCCAAGTGGCTCGCGAACGATACCCGCATTTTGCTGCTCGACGAGCCGAGCCGCGGCGTGGACATCAACGCGAAGTTCGAGATCCATCAACTCATACGCAAACTCGTGGCCGAAGGCATGTCCGTGATCATGGCGTCCTCCGACATGCTCGAACTCCTCGCGTTAAGCGATCGCATTCTCGTGATGGCGGAAGGACGCGCGGCCGCCGTGCTCGAAGGCGAAGACGCAACACAGGTCGAGGTAATGCGCCACGCGGTGCCCCGATCGAACGCATACGTGGAGGCCGCCGCATGAGTCACGCCACATCTTCATCGAACGCGGCGGTCTCGTCGCATCACGCGCCCGCGCGGCGCGACGTCAAGCGCGTGCTCGCGCGCTACGATGTCTACCTGATTCTGCTGCTCCTGATTGCGCTTGCCTGCGCGGTGAGCCCGCAATTCCTAACGGCATCGAACATCGGCAACCTGCTCACGCAATCAGCGGTACTGGGGATTCTGTCGGTCGCACAGTTTATCGTCGTGCTGACTGGCGGCTTCGATCTTTCCGTCGCGGCCGTCATGGCGCTTTCATCGATCCTACTCGCGCGTTACGCGGACACGAACATCGTGCTGGCGCTCGGCGGGGCGCTGCTCACGTCCGCGCTTTGCGGATTGGCAAGCGGTGTAGCGGTAGTACGCGGACGCGTGCAGCCCCTCATCGCCACGCTCGCGATGATGGGCGTCGCGCGCGGGCTCGCGTTCAGCGTCAGCGAGAAGAGCGTGCTGACCAGCAACGCGCTGATTCAATCGCTCGGAAGCAGCGGCGGTTTGCTTACACCGCCGACGCTCCTGTGGCTTGTCCTCGTGGCGGTGGCCGCTGTATGGCTCGCGCAAACGCGGTCGGGTCTGCATTGTTACGCCGTCGGGGGCAACGAGACGACTGCGCGTCTCGCGGGCGTGCGATCCGACCGGCTGAAACTCGGCGTGTACACGATTGCTGGGCTTATCTCGGGCGTGGCGGGCATCGCGCTGGTCATCCGTTCGAGCAGCGGCGTACCGAATGGCGGCGCCGGCTGGGAGTTGGATTCGATCGCGGCCATCGTCATTGGCGGAGTGCGTCTGTTCGGCGGCGAAGGACGCTTGCTGAAGGCGATGGCAGGTGTGCTCATCTATCAGTTGATCGCCAACGTGATGAATCTCACGGGGATTGATCCGTATTACCAGAGCATCATTCGCGCGGGGGTCATTGTGATCGCCGTGGGGCTTTCCGTGCTACGGCAGGGACGGCAAGAGCGCCGCACGCTCGGCAACAGGGGATGATCATGACGACCTTAGCTCAATCCGCACACGATCCGTGGTGGCGCTCGCCGGTGGTGCGCAAGAACGCCATCGTCTTCGTGTTTGCGTTGTTTCTAATCGTGGGGACGGCCGTCTCACGGGGTCGTCTGGTGGAACCCGGCAATCTCTCGAACATTCTGTTCCAGAGTTCGGTGATCGGCGTGCTCGCGCTCGGCGAGGCACTGGTCATGCTCACCGGAGGCATCGATCTGTCGATCGTCGCACTGATGGTGGCATCGGCCATTTTCATGGGCGGCGCCGGTTCCGAGTTGCAGCAGCAGATGAGCATGTCCAACGCCCTGCCGTATGTCGGCTTTCTGCCGGCCATCGCCATCGCGATGATCGGAGCGGCGGCAGTGGGCCTAATCAACGGGCTGATGGTAGTCGTGCTGCGCATTCCCGCGTTCATCGCGACGCTCGTCATGGCCTTGGTACTTTCCGGAGTGTCGATGCTCTTTACGGGCGGAGCACCGATCTACAACCCAGACGCATTCTTCGCGGACCTGGGAGCCACGCGCATCTTCACGCTGCCGGTGCCGGTCTACATCTTTTTGGTGCTGACCGCGGTGATCGGCGTGCTGCTCGCGCGCAGCAAGCTCGGCGTCGTGTTGTATGCGCTGGGCGGCAACAGTCGCGCTGCGCGTTTGTCGGGCATCGCGGTAGAGCGCACGACAGTGGCCATTTACACACTCTCGGGTTTGCTCTCGGGACTCGCCGGTTTCCTGTTTCTAGCGCGCACGGGTTCGGTCGCGCCGACCTCCGGCGACAACTTCCTGCTAGGAACGATTGCGGCCGTCGTAGTGGGGGGGATCAGTCTCGCCGGGGGCAAGGGTTCGATACGCAACGCCTTCGTTGGCGTGTTGTTCCTCGCGACCTTGAGCAACTTCCTGAACATCCTGCTCGTGTCGCCGCACATACAAGATGCGATCAGCGGCGTCGTCATCATCCTCGCCATCGCGATCAACGCGCGGCTGGATCCGGATGCGTGAAGTCACGGTTGTGCCTGTGCGCCGCACGTCGCGCTAATGGGCACCACACGTGGAAAAGGCGGAGGCGGACATGACGAACTCTAGATGGTGGGGGAACGGCGGATCGCTGACGCTGGTAATGCGCGTCGCCTATCTCGATCGAACTACGCTTCGGGTTGGCCTGCAATTGATCGCGTAGGAGCGGGGATTCGCCGGCGAGCTCTTCGCGGTGAAGGAAGACCTGGCGCACAACCATCTCTAGTGGGGTATCCGGTGGAACGTGCCGGGCAGCGTTCTGACGCACAGGTTCGATCCGAAGTCGCTGGTCATCGGGGCCTTCGCGTTGTTCGGCTGGTCCGAGGAACCGGTCCCGCCCGAGGATCGCGAAGGGCATGTGCAAGTGAAGCGCGCGCTATCGATTCCGGTCGCGGGCGGCGAGTGCTAATTCACGCGCCTCGGCTTTCGCGACATGCTGATCGCACGAGCGCTCGACATCGTGCAGCCGACACCTGCGCGGCGCGCGGTCTGTCCGAGTGCAAGAAGTTTGCCGACATGGCGCAGGCTTTCAGCGTCCACTACAACCCGCACGTGTGGGGGTACGGGCATTGCGATGGCGGCAGCGCTGCAACCGCTCGCCGTGCTGCCGACACAAACGCCCACGTCGCTTGCGCCCATCGAGTCGATGCTCGAATTCGATCGAACCGAACACCCGATTCGCCGCACCTTACTAAAGAAGCCGATCGAGCACATGAACGGCGTCGTGCGCATTCCGGACGGGCCGGGACTCGGCATCGAAGTCGACAGGCACGCACTTGCGCGTTTCGCCGCGCAATGAAGCGGGCAGTACTGCACGATCAATAAACACAATATAGAAGGAGATAACGATGACGCAATCGAAATGGTGGAGCATAGGCGGCTCGCTGATGCTCGGGCTGTGCGTGGCTTATCTGGACCGCACGACATTGTCCGTGGGACTGCAATCCGTCGCGCAGGAGATGGGCTTCGCGGGGGAGCGCTTCGCTGTAACCGCAAGTCTTGCGCTGACGATCTTTCTCGTGGGCTATGCGCTCGCGAACGTGCTCGGCGGCATCCTCACGCGTCGGTTCGATCCGAAGCCCGTCGTCATCTGGACTTTCGCGTTATGGTCCGCCGCGACGGTGTATGTCGGCTTCACGAGCTCGCTCGTCGTGCTGCTCGCTTGCCGGCTGATTCTCGGCGTGGCTGAAGGCATATACTGGCCGCAACAATCGCGCTTCGCGAAGGCGTGGTTCGCACCAGACGAACGCACAAAGGCGAACGCGATCATTCAGTATTATGGACAATATCTCGCGCTGGCATTCGGTTTCATCGTGCTGACGCCGATCTATCATGCGTTCGGCTGGCGTTCGATGTTCTTCCTGATGGGCGGCATCGGCCTGGTCATCGTCGTGCCGCTCTACATGGCGAAGCTGAAGCCCGAATTCGAAGCGCCGTATCGCACGCCGCCCGCGCAATCGGCCGCGGCGGGCAAGCTCACATTCGCGTCGCTCGGTGGTGCGCCGTTTCTGCTGCTGCTTCTAAGCTATGTGACGCAAGGCATGCTGTTCTGGGGCGTCACGTTGTGGATCCCGCTCGCGGTGCAGTCGGTGGGCTTCACGGGCATGTCGCAGGCGTTCGCGAGTTCGCTGCCGTATATCGCTGCAGTGTTGCTCGCCTTGCCGATGTCGCGCATCAGCGACCGCACCGGTAAGCGGGTACTGATCGCTGCGCTCGGCCTGCTGATTCCCGGCGTGCTGATGATGCTTCTGCCGATGGTGTCGAGCGGTTATGCGAAGCTCGGGCTCATTACCGTAGCGCTGGGCCTTTATGCGAGCAGCTATACGCCGAACATTTGGTCGATCGTGCAATCGTCCATCGAGCCACAGGCGATCGGCCCGGCATCGGGCATCATCAATGGCATCGGCGCGGGTGGCGGCGGGACGATCGCGGGATTTCTGGTCGGACTGCTCTATCGTTCGACGGGCTCGTACATGTCGGGCTTCGTGGTACTCGGCGCGCTCGTGATACTCGGCGGCATTTCGTTGCTGGCGTATGGACGCGTGCAGAAGTCGCGATTGCATCGCGATCAGGCAGCTCGCTTCGCGCACGGAACTCGAGAAGCAAACTGAGCATGGACCGGCGCGCAGCGTGCCGATCCATCCTGCTATCAGTGTCTTGCGGTGAACGTCGCGCCCGACATCGACCAGGAAAGCAGCACATTAAAAGTCACGATTGCGTCACGGCAACTGGCGGGCGACAGCGGACCATAGAACGGGTGGGTGCGCGCATCGCTGCGCCGGTGCAGACGCATGAACTTTGGGAAGCAGTCGCCACCTTGGTGCCTTGCCACGGCTGCGCAGGCTGCGGCGGCGTCCAGCGCAGGGAGTTCGTGGGGCTGCTCGAAAAGGGCTGCCCTTGAAGAACGCGCCAGGGTCGCCGGGCGGCCGGGGACTTCGCGGTGCCCCTATTGCTTTTCGGTACAACGGGCGCTTCGCTGTTGTAAAACCCTGATGAACATGCTCGTGCTGCGATTGCGGATGCCAGCCCTGGTGCCATTGGCGCCTTCATATTCGATGGCCTGCCCGACGGAGGTCATATGTGTGGGCGCGAGCCGCCGGGCCGTACAGCATCCTTGAATTCAGACGGTTTCCCTCCAAGTGCCGCCTTGTCTAGCTGCTATCAGAAATGACGTGGCGGCAAGAAGTCTCGCCAAAAAGCCGATTCGTACTTAAGAGGAAGACGGCGCCCATCAAGGGACCCGACGCTTCGGACGGGCGTGATTTCGCCTAAGCAAAAATCTATCGCCAAGGCTGTTTTTGAATAACAAGGCGTAGTTCGCCCCGCCTACACTGGTCTCCGATCACTCGCTGAACTGCCGCGAAAGGCAAGTTTCACGCAACTCGAGGTCCCGCGTCGTGCAGTCCGCGTGGACACCGGAATAACAGAGATTGGAGACTCGAATGAAGAACCTGATGCTCGTCGGCACGGCGGCTACGCGCCCCGACGCACTTGGCACGATGTTCACGCTGCGTCCCGGCGGCGAATGGGAAACCGCGGACGGTATTCCTCACGACGCGTCCGTGCAGGCGATCACGCCGCATCCCGAACAGGAGAATCTGCTCTTCGCAGCCACACGTAAGGGCGTTTATCGCTCGACCAACGGCGGCCAGTCATGGGCGCGCTTGAACGTCACCGCCGACAACGTGCAGTTCTGGTGTGTCGTCGTCAGCCCGCACGACCCGCAGACATTGTTCGCGGGCACCGCGCCGGTCGCGTTCTATTGTAGCAACGATGGCGGCGATACCTGGACGAAATGCAATGCGGATTATCCCGAGCGCTTCAAGATTTCGTTCGGGGCGTCGCGCGTGATGCGCATTGCATTCCATCCCACCGACGCGAACGTGATGTACGCCGTCAGCGAGATCAACGGCTTCCTGCTGAGCGAGGACGGTGGTCTCACATGGCGCGGCGAAAACGACGGCCTGATCGCGCTTTCGAAGCATGCGCACCTCAAGAGCAAGATCGAAACCGACGACGACGCCGAAGGCATGTTCGACGCGCACTCCGTCGTGACGACGCCCGCCGATCCCGACGCGCTCTTCTACATCTGCCGGCTCGGCATCTTCGAGAGCCGCGACAAGGGCAAGACCTTTAGGGACATCGAAGTCGGCAAATTCGCGCCGTTCGCTTATACGCGCGATTGCCGCTTTGTAGCGGGCATGCCCGAGAAGATGTACGCGTGCTTTAGCATCTCGTCGCGCAGCAACGCGGGTGCGCTCTACGGAAGCGACGATCTCGGCAAGACGTGGTATCGCGCGGATGCCGCCGTCGATCCGCAAAGCACGATGCTGGGCTTTGGCGTGCATGCCACGGACCCGGACGGCATCGTCACCGTGACGCGCGGCGGACAAGTCTTCTATACGCTCGACGGCGGGTCGAACTGGACCGAGAAGCGCCTTCCTCAACAAGCCGGCGACGCGTTCTGCGGCGCGATTCTCTAAGCGAGAGGAGGCAGGTCAGACATGGCAGAACGACTCAATGGCGTCATCCGCGCGCTGGAATCCGGACGACGCATCGCCTTCACGTCATTCATTCAGGCCGAAGTGGAGAACGCGGTCAGCTTCGCGCAATCCGCGAACGACGGCGTGGTCTTCGAGATGGAGCACACGCCCTGGGACATTCGGGCATTGCGTGAAGCGATGCAGTTCCTGCTCCTGCGCCAGAAGATCGCGCATGCCGGTTCCGTCGCGTGCCAGATGACGCCGCTCGTACGCATCCCGCCGAGCGGCAGCGAGATGAATCAGTGGTTCGCCAAGCAGGCGCTCGACCTCGGTGCATACGGCATCGTATGGCCGCGCATCAGCACGCCGGAGGAAGCGTATAACGCGGTGGCGGCATGCCGTTATCCGCGGCTGAAGACAGCGCCGCTCTACGATCCGGCCGGCTTGCGCGGCGACGCCCCGATGCCTGCCGCGCGCTACTGGGGACTGTCGCAGCAGGATTACTACAAGAAGGCCGATGTATGGCCGCTCGCGCCCGAAGGCGAAGTGCTCGTCGCGTTGATGATCGAGGATACGGCCGCCGTCGAGAACATCGAGGAGATCGTGAGGCGCGTGCCGGGCATCGGCGTGCTGCTGATCGGCGAGGGCGATCTCACACAGGAACTCGGTTGTCCGCGTCAGTATGACAACCCTGAACTGCTGCGCATGATGCGTCACGTGCTCGAAGTCGGCAAGGCATTCGATATTCCCGTGGGTCATCCGCATGTGACCGAGCAGAACGTCGAACGCGTAATCGAAGACGGGTATCGCTTCCTGATGACGTTCCCGAAGCGCGATTTCTCCGCGCTCGACATGGGTCGCAAACTCGCGGACCGCTGAACGACGCGAAACAAACGGAGCAGACATGGCAAAGAAACTGTCCATCGTGCTGGGGCGGCACGGTCAGGTCGCGGACTTGCGCAGCGGCGCGGTGCAGGTCGAAGGCTACGCGCTCGACTTCATCGACATCAAGCGCATGCCCGATGCCTATCGCGCGATGGCGCGCAGCCAGCCCTACGACATTTGTGAAATGGCGCCGACGTCGTATCTGATGGCTGTCGCCGCAGGCGCGCCGATCACCGCGCTGCCGCTGCCGATGACGCGCCGCTTTCGTCATGCGGGGCTGCAACGGCCGGTGTCGTCGGCGATACGCGAGCCGAAAGACCTCGCGGGGCGACGCGTCGGCGTTCGCGCCTATTCGGTGACGGCGGCCGTTTGGACGCGCGGCATCCTCGCGGACGAATACGGTCTCGATCCCGAAAGCGTTACGTGGTTCACGGAGGAAGAGGAGAACGTCGAAAGCTTCGTGCCGCCGTCGAACGTGCAACGCGTCGGGCAAGGCAGGACGCTTGCCGGCATGTTGCGCGACGGCGAACTCGATGCGGCTTTCGCAGGACTCGCGGGCGCGGGAGACGACGCGGGCGAACTCGTCGATGTGGTCCCCGATGCAAAGGCGAGAGAGCACGACTGGTATCGCAGGACGGGCATCTATCCGCTGCATGGCGTGATCGTCGTGAGAAACGATGTCCTCGAACAGTATCCATCGCTTGCTCGCGCGCTGTTCGAAGCGTTCTCTCTTGCGAAGGAAAGCTATCTGGCGCGCGTGCGCTCGGGCAGCGCGGCAGAGGCCGAAGACAAGCGCTATCTCGCGCTCGCTGAACTCGTCGGTGATCCGCTTCCCTACGGGCTCGATGAGAACGCGCAATCCTTCGAAGCACTCGTGCGCTACGCATATCGGCAGAAGCTGATTCCTGAATTGCCATCGCTCGAATCGATCGTGCATGACCCGCGCACGAAGGCCATCGCTTAAAAGGAGGCGCGCATGAACGCGACCGAAACCATTCACCTGAGCACCATGCTCGGGACTTATCCGAAGACGAAACGGCTGAAGGAAGGGCAGATTCGCTCGCCGCTCGTCACGCTCGACATCGCTAACGTCGATACCGCGCAGAAGGCGTTCAAGGACGTCGTGCGTGGACTCAAATACGACGTGGCCGAACTCGCGATCGTCACGTTCCTGCAGGCCTATGAAGCGGGCAAGCCTTATCGTCTGCTGCCGTTCGTGATGAACGGCATGTTCCATCACAAGAGCATTCTGTGCCGCGCGCAGGACGACCTGGAACCCGACGCGCTCGCCGGTAAAACCATCGCGATGCGCTCGTATGCGCAAACGACGCCCACATGGGTGCGCGGCATCCTTTCCGACGAATACGGCCTCGACCTGCAAAGCGTGAAGTGGCTCAGCCAGGAAGGCGCGCACGTCGCCGAATACGCAGACCCGCCGTGGGTCACGCAGCAAACCGCGGCGCGTGGCCTCGAAGAGATGCTGCTGGCGGGTGAAGTCGACGCGATCATCGCGGGCGGCGCGTTGTCGGGCGATCCCGGCATTCGCACGCTCATCGACGAGCCGAAGGAAGCCGCCCTGCGCTGGCACGAACGGACGGGCGTGGTGCCGATCAATCACATCGTCGCGATCAGGGAAGACGTCGTGCAAACGAGCGACGAGCTCGTGCGCGAAGTCTTCCGCATGTTGTGCGAGAGCCGCGCGGCTGGTGGCGGTGAGACGCTGGCGGGGAGCATCGATTTGCAGCCCGTCGGTTTCGAGAAGTTGCAGGCTTCTCTCGATACCGCGATCCGGTACGCCTGCGAGCAGAAGCTCATTCAAAAGCGTTATACGGTGGACGAGCTCTACGGCAAAGTCGCCGACATTCTCGGCTAGGAAAGAATAAAACGAAGGAGACGGATGTGGCCTCACCCATCAATGGCATGGCTTTTGTCAGGCTCAGTGCGCCCGATCTCGGCATGATGCAGGCGTTTCTCGAAGACTTCGGGATGGTCGTCGCACACAGGGATGACACGCGCCTCTTCATGCGCGGCGTAGGCGATGCGCCGTTCCTGCATGTGACGGAGCTCGGCGATCCGGGCGTGCTCAGCTTCGGCTACGAGTTGCGCGATGCATCCCTGCTCGACGATATCGCGAAGCTGCCCGATGCGCACGGCATCGAAACGCTCGATGCGCCTGGCGGCGGCAAACGCGTGCGGCTGCGCGACCCGAACGGCTTCTGGCTGGAGCTTGTGGCCGGGCAGGAGCGTGCGAGTCCGTTGCCGTCACGCGTCGTCGTGCGGGGGCCGGATGGCGAGAGCCGCGCGCTCGGACCGGCGCGCGTCGTGCGCATCGCGCATACCGCCTATGCCACGCCGAATCTCGCCGACGTGATCGGCTGGTATCAGCGCACCTTCAGTCTCTTGCCGACCGACGAGCTTTTCGTCGGCTCGCCGGACAACGTGATCGGCCAGTTCGACCGGCTCGATCACGGTGACGGGCTTGTCGATCATCACGTCATCTTCCTGATGCGCGGACAGCGCGCGGGGATGCATCACGTCTCGTATCAGGTGGAAGGCGTCGACGACATCTTCTTCGGCTTCGATCACATGACCCGCGGCACGCACGACCATGTGCGCGGCATCGGCCGCCACGCGCTCGGCAGCCAGATCTTCAACTACTGGATGAGCCCGTTCGAGCAGATGCACGAGCACTGGATCTCGCACGAAAAGATGAATGCGTCGAGCAGGTTCAACCGCATACAGATTGGCGAGGGCATGAGTTACGACACCGGCGAGCGGCCGCCCGAGCGCTTCGTGAAGCAGGTGACGCCGATCGTTCCGTGGCCTCTATAACGCATTTCATCCGATACGAACCACCGATACCACAATCATGATCATCGACTGTCATGGGCACTTCACGACGGTGCCGAAGACGCTGCACGAATGGCGGCGTCAACAACTGGAAAACGCAGGCGGTCACTACGGCGCGCCGCTGCACATTTCCGACGACGAACTGCGCGAAGCGCTGGAAAGCAAGCAGCTCAGCGTGCAGCGCGAGCGCGGCCTCGACATGACGCTGTTCTCACCGATCGCGGGCCAGATGGGACATCATCTCGGCACGCTCGCGCACAGCATCGAATGGTCGCGCGTGTGCAATGACCTCATTCATCGCGTGTGCTCGCTCTATCCGGAGAATTTCGCGGCGGTGTGCCAGTTGCCGCAATCGCCGGGCGAAGAAATCGATGCCTGCGTGCGGGAACTGGAGCGTTGCGTGACCGAGCTCGGCTTCGTCGGCTGCAATCTGAATCCCGATCCTTCGGGCGGATACTGGACCGGCAAGCCGCTGACCGACCGCCTCTACTATCCGCTCTACGAGAAGATGGTCGAGCTCGACGTGCCCGCGATGATTCACGTCAGCAGTTCGTGCAATCCGTGCTTCCATCATGTCGGCGCGCATTACCTGAACGGCGACACCACCGCCTTCATGCAATTCCTGCTCGCGCCGCAACTGTTCGAGGACTTTCCGACGCTGCGCTTCGTGATTCCGCACGGCGGCGGCGCGGTGCCGTATCACTGGGGACGCTATCGCGGACTCGCGCAGGACATGGGCTTCAAGACACTCGCCGACGGCCTGCTCAAGAACATCTTCTTCGATACCTGCGTGTATCACCAGGCGGGCGTCGATCTGCTGACGAAGGTCGTGCCGCATCGAAACATCCTGTTCGGCTCGGAGATGATCGGCGCGGTGAAGGGCATCGATCCGGAGACCGGCCATCACTACGACGACACCGGGCGCTATATCGCCGCGACGCCGCATCTGTGCGATTGCCACCGGCAGGACGTGTTCAGCAACAACGCGCTCGATGTCTATCCACGGCTGAAGGCATTGCTTCCGGCCTGAGGCCGCGGGAGAAAGAACCATGGACTTGGGAATCGCAGGGAAGAAGGCGCTCGTATGCGCGTCGTCGCGCGGACTCGGGCTCGCGTGCGCCACGGCGCTGTCGCGCGAAGGATGCGAAGTCTGGATCAACGGACGGCACGCCGATGCGCTCGACACCGCCGCGCAGCAGATCGAAGCGGTGACGGGCAGGCGGCCGCACGTGGTTGTCGCCGATCTCGGCACCGAAGCCGGGCGCGCGGCGCTTCAGGATGCTTGCCCGGAACCGGACATCCTCATCAACAACAACGCGGGACCGGAGCCGGGAAAGATCGCGGACTGGTCGCGCGAAGACTGGCTCGCGGCCGTCGAAGGCAACATGCTCGCGCCGGTATTCCTCATCAAGCATTACGTGCCGGGCATGCGCAGCCGCCGCTTCGGACGCATCGTCAACATCACGTCCGCGATGGTCAAGTCGCCCAGCGCGACGATGGGTCTGTCCGCCGCCGTGCGTGCCGGGCTCACGGCGCTCAGCAAATCCGTGCAGCGCGACTCCGTGATCGACAACGTGACCATCAACAACATGCTGCCCGAGCGCTTCGACACGGATCGTCAGCGCTACATGGCGGATCGCATGTCGAAGAAGGAGGGCATCACGGTCGACGAGGCGAAGAAGCGGATCGCCGCGACCATCGCCGCGAAGCGACTCGGCGATCCGGGCGAATTCGGCGATGCCTGCGCGTATCTGTGCAGCGCGCAGGCAGGCTTCATCTCCGGACAGAATCTGCAACTCGACGGCGGCTCGTACGCGGGCCTCGTTTAACACGCTACAAGGAGAATCATTCGTGAAATACGCGAGTTTCAGTATCGGCAATCGCAACACGTGGGGCGCGGTGACGAGCAATGGCGTCGTCGATCTCGGCAAGCGCTTCGGCGATCGCCACGCGAGCCTGAAGGCGTTCATCGCGGCGGGCCTGCCGCGCGAAATCGCGGAAGCGGCTTCCGGTGCAGCCGATTACCGCATCGACGAAGTGAGCTTCCTGCCGCCGATCGCGGACCCGGTGCATATCTGGTGTCTCGCGCTCAATTATCCCGAGCATCACAACGAAGTGCAGGCGGCGGGACGCGTGCAGGAGTTGCCGAAGTCGCCAGCCTTGTTCGCGCGCGCGAGCGATTCCCTCATCGGCCACGGACAGACGCTGCGTCATCCGCAAGTGAGCGAGCAGTTCGACTACGAGGGCGAGCTCGTCGTCGTGATCGGCAAGGAAGGATTTCAGATCCGCCAAGAAAACGCGTTCGATCACATCGCGGGATACACTGTGATGAACGAGGGAAGTGTGCGCGACTGGCAGTTTCATACGCGCCAGATCACGCCAGGCAAGAACTTCTATCGCAGCGGCGCCATCGGGCCGTGGATCGTCACGAAGGACGAGATCGCGGATGTCGATGCGCTGCGCATCAAAACGACGCTCAACGGCGAAGTCATGCAGGACGAATCCGTGAGCGCGATGGTGCACAAGATCCCGCGTTTCATCGAGTACGTGTCGAGTATCGCGCCACTCTATCCCGGCGATATTCTCGCGACGGGCACGCCGAGCGGCGTCGGCTTCTCGCGCAAACCGCCCGTGTTCATGAGACCGGGCGATGTGTGCGAGGTGTCGATCGAAGGCATCGGCAAGTTGAGCAACCGGGTCGCCGCGCAATAACGGAAGAAGGGCGGCGCTTCGAATTCAGATACGGGATCGCGATGGGAAAGGTCGAGCCGGCAGCCTGCGAGAAGATCGAGAAAGCGGCGCAGGAACTGCCTAGCATCTGGCAACTGAGAGTGTTCGAGGCCGTGGCTCGGCACGAGAACGTCACTCAGGCGTCGCAGGAACTGCTGCGCTCGCAGCCGGCGACCACATCATCCATCGCGGCGTTCGAGGCGCTGCTCGAAGTCACGCTGTTCGACCGCTCGACGACCGGAACCTGGCTCACGCCGGTCGGCGTCGCGGCGCTCGTGCGCGCGCGGCGCATTCTGCAGGCCGCCGAGGAAGCCGTGCTGTTGCTCGGCAGCACGCGCAAGGCGTCGCCGCTCGCGCTCGCAAGCGGCATCACGCGTACGCAGATTCGCTGTCTCCTCGCGATCGAGGAGCGCGGCTCGTTTCGCGCGGCGGCGCGCATGCTCGGCATTACGGAAGCCTCGCTGCAGCGCGCGGCGCGCACGCTGGAGCAGAATCTCGGCGCGCAGCTCTATCGGCATACGGCGGCGGGCGTCACGACGACGGACACCGGCAAGGCCTTCGCGCAGCGTCTCAAACTCGTCTGGGAGCAGATCGCGGCGCTCGTTCAGGCAGTGCGGGCGTATGAGTTTCCGAAGGAGCGCTCGGTCACGGTGGGCGTGCTGCTGCTCGATCCGGCCATTCTCATCGTCAATGCGATCCGCGCGCTTTCGGCGCAGTTTCCCGATACGCGCGTCACCGTATTGAGCGGCACTTACGAGGCGCAGCTCAACAAGCTTTCGCGCGGCGAGATCGATTTCATGATCGGCTTGCTGAAGAATCCGGGCAAGGCCTTCGATTTCGTCGAAGAGCCGCTGTATCGCGAACGCTACTTCGTGGTCGCGAGTCGCGATCATCCGTTGATGCGCGAGCGCGACGTGTCCGTCGAATCGCTCAGGCGGTATCAGTGGGTGTTGCCGCCGAAGGGCTCGCCGCGCCGCGAAGCCTACGAAAACCTCTTCTCCGAAGGCTCGCCGCCGCCCGCGAGCATCGAGACGTATTCGCTCTCGACCATCCGGATCACGCTGACCGATTCCGACATGCTCACCGTGCTCAGCTGGACGGAGATATTGAGCGAACGGCGCTTCGGCTTTCTCGCGCCGCTGCCGGTGGACGTGCCGTGGAAGGGCCCGATGTTCGGCATCACGTTACGGCGAGGCTGGACGCCTAACGAAGTGCAGGGCGCGTTCCTTCGCAACCTGAAGCAGAACGCCGCGGCGATAGCGGGGGATTCGGATCCGGACTGAGATTTCATCTCCGATGGCCAAGGAAACAAGCGGATCATCTATTTCGGGATCCAAAATAAAATGCAGTAAAGGAGACATATCATGCTACAGGCGCAATTCGGGCGCAGCCCATTTCAGGATCAGGCCACGCTCTCAGGCAATCAACGCATGCTGATCGGCCTCGTCGGAATCGGCAGCATGCTGGAGTTCTGGGACGCGTTTCTCATCGGCTTCATTATGGCGTTCCTCATCAAGCCATGGGGATTGACCTACGGCATCATGGGTGCGGTGCTGCTGTCGTCGGGCGTGGGCGCGATCATAGGCGGCGTAGTCTGGGGCGCGATGGCCGACCGCTTCGGCAGAAAGCCCGTGTTCGTCGTGTCGCTGCTGCTGCTCGCGGCGGCGAGCATCGGTCTCGCGTTCACGCCAGAGCGCGGCTGGATCTACATGGCGGCGCTCAGGACCGTCATCGGATTCTGTTCGGCGGGATACTTCATCCAGATCGCGCTCGTGCAGGAGTTCACGCCTCCGCGCAGGCGCGGCATGCTGACGGGCGTCGTTTCGGCGATCACCACCGGCGGCCTGCTGCTGGGCGCGTTCAGCGGCGCGTGGGTGATTCCCGCGATCGGCTGGCGCTGGACCTTCGTGCTCGGCGCGGCGCCCGCGCTCATCGCGTTGATCGGCGCGTTCTACATTCCGGAGTCGCCACGCTGGCTCAGTCTGCAGGGACGTCATGACGATGCGAAGCGGTCCGTCACGTGGGCGCTCGGCAGCACGGATTTCGAACTCGAACGCGCAATCTTGCAGCCGGCTCGCTCGCAAAGCTGGTTCGAGATCTTCCAGTGTCCGCGCCCGATGCTCACGGCGACGCTCATCAACATCGGCCTGATTTCCGGCTACTACGGCATCGTGCTGTGGGCGCCGACGCTGATGGCGCAGATCCAGCAAATGGCGCCGGTGCACGCGTCCAAGGTGATGATCGGCTTCAGCGTGCTCGGCATCGCGTCGCGGCTCGCGGCCGCGTCGCTCGCCGACAGGGTCGGCCGCAGAAAGACGGGCGGCTGGTTCGCGCTCGCGGCGGCGGCGGCGCTCGTCGTGGCGGGCTACATCGGTCATGGGGATATCGGCTCGCCCGCGTATTTCTGGCTGCCGCTCCTGCTCGCGTTCGTGATCGCGGACGGCAGCCTTTCTGTCTGCGCGGCGTATTCGACGGAAATCTGGCCGTCGCGACTGCGCGGATCGGGCTCGGGCTACGCGGGGCTCGCGGGGTCCGTCGGCAAGATCGTCGGGCCGCTCGGCCTCGCGCTGACGGCGGGATCGAGCAACGTCGTGATGCCTTCCGCGACTGTCTCGGTGATCGTTCCCGCGTTCGAGTTCCTCGCCTTCTGCCTGTGCGTATGCGGAGTGACCTATCTCACGATTGGCATCGAGGCGCGCGGCAAGACGCTCGAATCACTCGACGACACCGCCGAGGACAGCGCTCCCGTGCTCGAAGAATCGCGCCAGCGCGGCTGACGCGCGTCGTTTGCGGATACAGCAAAAACATATGGCGACGGCGCGTTTCCGATTGGGCCTGCAAGCCGCGTCGCCATAGACTGATTTCGAACCTGGCAACACGAAACGAGACAAGAGGAATCCATGAAGCGTTTGCGAGTGGGCATGATCGTGCCTTCGTTGAACACCATCGCCGAGGACGATTTCAGGGCGTTCTGCCCGAACGAGGTGTCGTATCACGTGCATCGCATCAGGCTGCGCAAGGAGGCCGGCCGCGTGACGATGGACGCGCTGACGCGCGCGTATCTCGAAGCAGTCGATGAAGCCGGCTTCGTGAAGGATATGTCGCCCCATGCGATCGCTTTCAACTGCACCGGTGCGAGCGTCGCGCACGGCAAGGGTTGCGACGTCGCGCTGGCCGCGCGCATGAGCGAGCGGGTCGGTGTGCCGTCGACCAATACGATGGTCGCGATCAAGGAAGCGCTCGCCTTCGTGCAGGCACGGAACATCCTGCATGTGTGCCCGTTCGGCGACGAGTTCTCGCGCGTCGAACGTGCATCGCTGGAAGAAGCCGGATTGACGATTCAGGGCACGGTGTCGCTCGGCTTCACCGATGCGAAAGTGGCCGCCCAGATGCCGCCGGGCGAGATCGCGGACGTCGTGATGAAACAGGTGGACGACACGACCGGCGCGGTTCTCCTGTCGTGCGCGAACGTGCGCGCCTTCGAGGCTGTTCAGGAACTCGAGGAGTCGCTGGGCATGCCGGTTGTGACGAGCAATCAGGCGATGCTCTGGTCGGTGCTTCAGGCGGCGGGCTGGCGCGGCAGTATCGCGGGCGCGGGCAGGCTCTTCGGCGGCAACTGATCCGCTCATACGAATACAACAGACAACAACACTCATGCAGATCGTAGATGCTCAAGTTCACGCCTGGGCGGACGGAGAATCGACCGGGCACCATCGGCGCACGCCCATTACGAAGGACGTGCTCGAGTCCGAGATGAGGCAGGCGGGCGTAGCGCGCGCGGTGCTCGTGCCGCCGCTGTGGGATGCGCGTCGCAATGCCTATTCGCTCGAACTCGCGCAAGCCGCGCCGGACCGCTTCGCAGTGATGGGCCTGCTCGACGTGCCGCCCGCAGACACAGAGCGCGCCGCGCAACGTTTGCGCACATGGCGCGAGACGCCGGGCATGCTCGGCATGCGCTTTCTCTTCAATACCAAAGAGCGCATCGCGCCCTTGCTCGACGGCCATTACGACGCACTCTGGCCGATCGCGGAGGAGACCGGCCTCGTCGTCGCGTTGCTGATTCCAGGCGCGCTCGCGGAAGTGGCGAAGATCGCGCAGCGGCATCCGAAGCTGCGGATCGTCGTCGATCATCTCGGCGTGCCGCGCGGCGCGACGGGGCCGGGCGCATTCGATCATCTGCCCGAGCTGCTCGCGCTGGCGCGTTATCCGAACGTGCATGTGAAGGCCGTCGCAGTCGGCGATTACGCACTCGATCCCTGGCCGTTCCGATCGCTCGACGCCACGCTTCGCCGCGTCTTCGATGCCTTCGGCCCGGACCGCATCATCTGGGGAAGCGATTTGTCGCGGCTGCATCATCCGTATCGGCAGTGCGTCACGCATTTCAGCGAGAGTCTTGCGTGGCTGTCGGGCGCGGACCTCGAACGCATCATGGGCCGCAACCTGATTCGCCTTCTGGAGTGGAGGCAACGCTAGCGGCCGCTTTTTGAGTTTGATAAAACCATACGAGAAAATGAGCCGGCAAAAGACCGGCCATCCTTAGGAGACGAAGATGCTCACAGCCGGAAGCTGGCCCTGCATCATCCTGTTGTACATCTACGGCACCGTGGCGACGTCGCTCGTCACGCAGTCAGTGCCGGTTATCGGCGATATCGCCACGTATTTTCATCTTTCACATGCGGCGTCGGGCTGGGTCATTTCGATACCATCGCTGATCACCGCGCTCGGCGCGCTGTTCGCCGGCTGGCTCGTCGACCGCATCGGCGACAAGCGCGTGATACTCGGCGGCTCGGTGTTCGCTTTCGCGGGCAATCTCGGCGTGTTCTTCGCGCACGATCTGACCGCGCTCTTCGTGAGCCGCCTGCTGGAAGGCGTCGGCTATCTGTCGCTGACGGTCGGCGCGGTGACGCTCATCATGCGTACGACGAGCGGCGCGCGCCGTAGCATCGCGCTCGGGCTGTGGACGTCGCATACTGCGGTGGGCATCGGCATGACGCTGTCCTTCGTCGCGCCGCTCGCCCAGCGCGGCGAGATGTGGCGCTGGGCGTTCGGCGGCCACGCGATGCTGATGGCCGTGCTCGTCGCGCTCGCGTTCCTACTGCCGCGCAAGCACGCGAACACGCAGGACCGGCGTCTCTCCGACATCTGGCTCGTGCTGAGAAGCCGTGCGCCGTATCGCGTCGCGCTGGCGTCGGGCGCGTCGGCATTCATCCAGACGGGCATCATGGCCGCGCTGACCGTCTATCTCGCGAGGCGCTTTCAGATCTCGATAGCTTCGGCCGCGGGCATCGGCACGCTCGCCGAGGTGTTCGTCGCGATCGGCTGTCTCTCGGTCGGGCATTTGCTCAAGGCGGGCGCGAAGACGTGGATGCT
Source organism: Caballeronia sp. AZ7_KS35 (assembly GCF_023631045.1). Classification (NCBI taxonomy): domain Bacteria; kingdom Pseudomonadati; phylum Pseudomonadota; class Betaproteobacteria; order Burkholderiales; family Burkholderiaceae; genus Caballeronia; species Caballeronia sp. AZ7_KS35. The sequence goes on from NZ_JALQDV010000048.1 coordinate 322,425, forward strand.
CGCGATCACGGGCGGCATCGTGATGCTCGCGGGAGGCATCGTGATGTATCTGCCGGCGACGGCGCTCGTTGGTGCAGCGGTGGCCGTGTGCGCCTTCTCGCTCGGCATCGGCACGGTGAACGGCACCATCTGGACGATGGTGCCCGGCGCCGCGCCCACGCCCGCGACACTCGGGGCGACGAGCGGCCTCGTCTCGCAGGCGACATATCTCGGCGTGCTGCTCGGGCCGCCCGCCATTTTTGCGACCTTCTACGAAGGCGGATGGACGGTACGCGTCACGCTCGTGGTCGTGGCGACCGTGCTGCAACTCGCGCCGATCCTCATGGGATCGCGCTCGAAAGACGCCGACGAACTTCCTTCCGGCGACGTGCAGGCGCTCGGACATCGCTGAGCCGCCGCACGGCGCTATCCACTCACTGACGCGCAGGTCATTTCCGGCGGCTTCGCCGGACGGGCAGGCGCACGCCCGAAAATATCGCGACAAAAAGCGGATTACATAAGGAGACAGAAAGTGAAGGAGATCACGCAACGATTCAATGCAAGCGCGACGCGCGCCATCGTCGGCATTGCCGGCGTGGCGATAGGGCTGTCGATCGCAGGAACGGCACACGCGCAAAGCAGCGTGACACTGTACGGCGTGCTTTCGACGACACTGGAATTCGTGAGCAACGCGAAGGGCAATCACCTGTACGCGCTGTCGAACGGGGGCATGATGCCGCCGCGCTGGGGCCTGCGCGGGGTCGAGGATCTCGGCGGCGGCACGCAGGCGATCTTCACGCTGGAAAACGGCTTCAACATAACCAATGGCGCGATGCTCGGCGGCATGTTCGGACGTCAGGCCTACGTCGGCCTGAGCAACCGGTCGCTCGGCACCGTCACGCTCGGCCGCCAGTACGAAGAGATGACGAACACGATGTGGTTTGCGACATCGGCGAACGTGTTCGCGGGCTACGGCGCGCACATCGGCGACAACGACAACATGTTCTTCACGAACCGTTTCAACAATGCGGTGCGCTATGCATCGCCGAATTTCGCGGGCTTCAGCTTCGCGGGAAGTTTTGCGTTCTCCAACTCGACGGAGTTCTCGAACAATGACGGCTACAGCGGCAGCGTCACTTATGCGCGCGGACGGTTGAAGGTCGCCGCGGCGTTCACGCAGTTCAACCGGCGCAGCAACGCGAATCCGTCTAATCTTACGAGCGGCGCGGTGGACAGCACCGGCTGGGGCTTCAGCTCGCCATTCGTGACGAGCCCGGGCGGTGCGGGTACGAACCAGCAGCGCATCATGGGCGTGGGCGGCACGTATGACTTCGGCTGGTTCAACGTGCTCGGCAACTACACGAACGTCCTGTTCAACTACTCGGATTCGACCGGTCTGCGTCTGCAGAACCTCGAAGGCGCGGCGTACAGGTACATCACGCCGGCGTGGGAAATGGGCGTCGCGTATGTGTACACGCACGGCGACTATTCGATCGGGCGCTCGACGCACTACAACCAAATTGATATCGCCTCGCACTATTTTCTGTCGAAACGCACGGATCTTTTTCTGATCGACATTTATCAGCGCGCGAGCGGGCCGAACGCATTCGCGCAGATCTACACGACGAGTCCGTCATCGGGGAAGAATCAGACGCTCGTCGAAGCGGGAATCATGCACAAGTTTTGAGCGTCACGATGCCTACTTTCCGCGCCCGGATGCCTGACTGACAAAGGGCGCTCCGCCGATCGCAGAGTCGACGGAATCGTTCACTTTCGACGCAGCGGCGAGTTGCACGCGCCGCTGCGCTGCCTCCATGTTGGCCGGATAGGACGGATCGTTTTCTGAAGGCGTGTATCCCATCTGCTCCAGTTGACGGAGCTCGGCGACAACCTGCGTGCGGTCGACAGTGTTGTTCCCGGCAGCGACGGCGGCGATCGGCAGGCTGAAGGAAATGCATAGAGTGAGAGCGATGCGGAGAGTCATTTTGAGTAGCGGCATAAGTCGCGAATTAAAGGGGTTTTCATTCTAGGGTTTTCCCTTAATCTGCATAGCAGCTTAAGCATTTGTCGATCGCGTCGGGCATGGAATCTATGGTGCACGTCGCTTTTTGCGGGATCCCCCCTCTTGGATGCATCGCGTCCACGGACATAGATCTGGGTCTCACGGTGTAGGGGCGTGTAGGGTTTTTACTTTGAAATGCACGCTGTCGGCCGAGTGCGTCGCGACGCACGGGCCTCATTCGCCGCAGCCGATCTTCAGCCTACGCGTGGATCGGCCCTAGGCCGCCGATATCGAGGCATGCTATGCGAAATCACACCTATCCCATCTAAAACGTTTATCGGCTTCCCTGTCGAAAGAGACGATCAACTGCGGCCGAAAGGCCGGCGACTTGGAACTTGCGGAGCTGCGACGCGAGGTCGACCAGGTATCGCAACTGGTTAACCCCATTCTCTACCGTTAGGCCACTCAAGTTATGTTCTTGCATCAATGAAATCGTGCTCAGTCAGGGGAGGCCGTACAGATGCAAACGCACTCACATACGCCCGGCATCGAGTCATCCGGTCATCGAATTTCCACATCTGAATCGCCTGCGTCGATGCGCATGACGCTCCGTGCCGGTGCGGCCGGCGGCTTCGTCGGCGCCGTGATTATCTGGATCTACGAAGCGCTTATTTGGGTGGGCGTACAGCATCTGATGCCACTCGCGGGCATTCCACGAAACGCAACCGGCTTGGTCTTCGGGAAGGCGTTTCAAGAAGCGATCGGTATATGGTCCTATATGATCGGCACGAGCATTCACTTCGTATTCGCCGCCGCGTGGGGCATCTTGTTTGCGATGCTGTGGCCATACTTTCGTCGACGCGGATTTGAGGCCACCTTTATTGCGCTGTTCTATGGAATGTTCGCGTGGATCGTGATGCACGTCGCCATCATGATCGCGTCGACCAATCATCCGAACTACTACGACCCCAACGTGATCATTGGCGGCTTCATGTCGCATTTCTGCTTCACGGTGCCGCTCGCGCTGGTCGTCAAGCGTATGTTGGGCGGCGCCCAATAGGACAGTCTCGTCGCGAGTGTCTTATCGACGGTGCTGGTGCAAAAGCGATGACGGAACGGGCAATATTTCAGGATGGCAAACACGGCAATCGAAATCTAATCAGCGTTGCAACATTTTTATCTGGCCGCGACAGCCTAGAGAAAAGTGTCGCCGGTTGTCGATGGACAGGAACGTTGTTGGCGAAGTCCGGCAATAAAGAGCTTGGGATGGCGCTAGAAAACTGAGCCGGAGCAGTCATTTCTGGTGGTAGAGGCCATAACGATTGCCGAGAGATTTCGATCACCAGAGCGTGATTTCCGTTTTTTTTCGAAAGCCCTGATCACCGATCATGTGCAGGCCAGAATGAACCACGAAGTTCTTGTCTTTGACAATGATCCCGTCGCCCGCGATCTCCTCTCTCGGTTCCTTCGCGCCAACGGATTTTATGTGTCGGTGCTTCATGAGATCAAAGATCTCCGCCGACGCCTCGAAAAAAAACGCCCATCGGTCATCGTTCTCGACACCATGACGCCCGGCACAGACGGCTTGGCCACTTTAGCAGCACTTCGCAAGTCTCGCGATGATATCCCCATCGTACTTATTTCGGCGCGAGGAGCAGTCGAGGATCGTATCGCCGGACTCTCCCTCGGTTGCTGATGATTATGTCGTCAAGCCATTTGATCCGGGCGAGTTGGCAGCTCGCATTCATGCGGTTCTCCGACGGTGCGGCCCCTCTCCAACAAATGTGCCTGAAGCACTGTCGAGAGCTTGCTTCGGGCCATTCGAGCTTGATTTCACGACACGCACCTTTCTACGTGATGCTCAACGCATTGTTCTGCGCGATAGCGAGTTTGCCTTGCTGAGGGTATTCGTCAAGAACCCTTTCAAGGTTCTGACACGTGAACTGCTTCATGATCTTCTTCACCACGGCGAAGTTCCGTTTCGGGATCGGGGACTCGACGTCCCCATTTGGCGACTTCGGCGTATCATTGAGACCGACCCGTCGAACCCGCACTTCATTCAGACCGTGCGCCGTAAGGGCTTCGTGTTCATGCCGGAGGGCGGGAATACCAGGTAGCAGCAGACGGCTACGCAGTAAGTCGAGTCAATTTTCGTCCGCGAAATTACTGTATTCGCCCGTTTGGCGCCCCAGCGGAAGCAATTTTTGAAAAACGTCGGCGGCGTTCTCGCCTGCACGATCGACATGTACGGCTACTCGCGCAGATTGCGGTCATAGACGAGCGCCGCAGCCGCAAGGTCTTCGAGTGCCGTGCCCACCGCCTTGAATTGGGTGCGTTCCACATCGTTCGAACGGCCCGGCGCCTGCGCGCGGCACAGTGCTCCGAGCGTCGGCCATTGTTCGGGGTTCGCTAGCACGCCGCGCTGCAAAGGCCCGAGCAGATCCCCGACTTCTGGAACGCCTCGGGCGTGTCGACGAAAATCGTCGCGTTCGTGAGAGCAGGCGTCGTCGGCTTCGCGCATAGCGGACGTGAAGCCGCCGATCAGGTCTAGACGTGAAACCCGGTGGGAGCCATTTGCCTTGCACGACGGGCGCGGTGGCGAGGTCGCGCACGTGACCACATCGGCGCGCGCGACGCTCTCCGGCAGATTGTCGACGACGCGCGCGCGAACCCGAGTTCGGCGAGACGGGCGGTCAGCTGCTCCGAAGCCGCGGGCGCCGCGTCCCATAGCCCGACTTCGCGAATCGGCAGCACCGCGCGATACGCCTGCGGCACTACACTGCCGACGCGCTCAGCGCCGAGCAGCGTCATGCGCGAGGCATCCTTGCGCGCCAGATAGCTCTCCGCCAGCGCCGATGCCGCCGATGTGCGGCGCGAGGTGATCTCGTTGCCGAAATATGTGGTCGGCTTCACGTTCGCGCAGTTCGTCGTGCATGTTCCGCTGGTCGTGTTCATGCTGTGGGTGTTCGCGCCGACGCTGACCTATCACTTCCCGGTCATGCCCTGAGATTGCCGACTCGTCGATTGATCAGCGTACTCTTCATGCGCGGCTGAACGGCAGCGGGCACTTGGCGGCTGCCATAGCGGTATCCCTGGCAAAATCGACGCGTTTGCGTTGCACCTGTGAAGATGAAATGATTTCCGACGATATCGCCACGCGATTGAATGAGGTCGTGCATCGTTGATAACCTCCTGGAGGTAGTTATCCGCCTCTTAGGCATTCAGGCGACCGATTTCTGCCCGGCATCCACATGAGCCGGATCCAGCGTATCTCGTTGGATAATCGGGTGTCGCACGAAAAAATGATAGGCGATTGCGCCAAGCACCGACACTACCGCCGACGACAGGAAGACGAAGGTGAAAGAATGCATGGCATCGACGATCATGCCAGCAACCAGCGGCGACAGCGTCGCGCCCAGAAATCCGCCGAAGTTCTGCACGGCGCCTGCCGACGCGACGGTTGAATACGTCGTGACTTCGGCGGGCAGCGACCATGCGTGCGCCACCACGGCGCCGTTGAATCCCAGCGCGAATGCCATCAGGATGACCGCGACAGGCAGGCCCGCTGACTGGCCGAACACCGCGTTGAGCGGCAGCAGTGGGAGTACGATGGCCTGTAGCAGCAGCGCAGCAACAATGGTCACCTTCTTCGCCTTGAGTGTCGTCCATCCCGAACGTTCGGCCAGTTTGCCGGACATGATGCCGCTCACGATATCGCCGATGATCGCGCCCACCCACGGCACGCTGGCCGCAAGACCCAACGAAGAAAACTTGACACCGAACTGCTCGATGATAAACATGGGAATGAAGACCAGAAAGATCTGATACACCCAAAGATTGCAGAAGAAGCCCGCCATCATTCCCCACATGCTCTGGCGCTTGAACATGGCGGTCCAGGGCACGCGCACCGTGTTGTTGGCGGCGGTGGCGGCAGCGCGAACGTCGCCGTCCTTTGCGATATAGGCACGTTCTTCCTTGCTCAAACGCGTGTTTCGATCGACGTCTCGATAGCAGAGCAAAAACACGACGGCTACGATGACGCCGGCCACGCCCGCCGCCATATACATCGTGCGCCAGCCGAACTCGGCGACGACGAAGACGAGCGCGAAGGTCAGAAACGCCGGGCCGACCTTCAGCGCCGCATCCCAACTGGCGTTGGCGATGCCTTGCTCCTTTTTCGGAAACCATTGCGTGACGATCTTGTTCGTCGAGGGCAGCGAGGGCGATTCGGCCGCGCCCAGCCATGCGCGCGCGAAGAGAAACGCGCCGAACGAATGCGCGGCGCCCATTGCCGCGGTCGCGGCGCTCCATACCACGACGGATACGCCCAGCAATTTGCGCGGACCGAAGCGATCGACGAACCATCCGGACGGCAACTGTCCGAATGCATAAAAGAGTGAGAACGCGCTGCCCAGCAAGCCGATGTCGGTCGCCGTGAAGCCGAGTTCATGCTGCATGGCGGGTGCCGCGATCGACAAGGTCAGGCGGTCGATGTTGTTGACGAGCGCGATCAGACAGAGAAGGGCGAGGACCATCCATCGCTGTCGTCCGGCGGTCCAGAACGCAAGCAGCATGAACGCGAAGCCGATGCCCGCCATGACGCGGAACGCGTAGTAGAGCAGCGGCAGTGCGGGCGGCTGATCGTCGCGGGCGAAGTCGGTCAGTCCTTTCACCTGTCCGTGCAGCGAGTGCGTGCCGAGCACGCTCAGCATGCCGGGCACCTCGATGGACCAGTCGTTGCGTTGCGCCTCCCGGTCCGGCCAGGCGAGCAGGGACCAGGACGCGCCTGTGCCCGGCGCATTCGTCTTCCAGTGCCCTTCGATGGCCGCGCCCTTCGCAGGTTGTGTCTCGAACACACTCACGCCGCTCGAATCGCCCAGCCAGATCTGCAAGGGCGCGACGAACACCAGCACCAGCAGCGCGAGACGAAACGAGCGCACGAAGAACTCCGGATGACGCCGCCGGTAGAGATTCCACGCTGATATGCCGGCGATGACGAACATGCCCGTCTCGATGGCCGCGACCCACATGTGCCCCACGCCCCAGACCATGTCGGGGTTGAAGATCGCCGCGAGAAAATCCGTCACGACGATCTTTCCGTCGACGATGGAATAGCCCGCCGGAGTCTGCATCCACGAGTTGGCGACCATGATCCAGAACGCCGAGGTGCTGGAGCCGAGCGCGACCATCGACGTGGCGAACAGGTGCACGCCGCGCGACACCCGTCCCCAGCCGAGCAGCATCACGCCGATGAAACCTGCTTCGAGCATGAAGGCCATCGCGCCTTCGAAGCCCAAGATATTGCCGATGAACTGGCCGCTGAACTGCGAGAAGCCGGCCCAGTTGGTGCCGAACTGGAACTCCATCGGAATGCCGCTCACGACGCCGACCGCGAAGTTCAGCACGAGCAGCTTGCTCCAGAAACGCGCGTGCCGGTAATACGCAACGTCGCCGGTGCGGATCCACAGCACTTCGACGAGCACGAGAAACGCGGAAAGGCTGATCGTGAGAATCGGCCAGAGTATGTGGAAGATCGCGGTCATCGCGAACTGCGCGCGCGACAGGTCGAGTACGTGATCAAGCATGATGTCCGGTTCCGTGTCGTTGATCGGTGGCGCTCGAGGCATAATCGTCGACAGCGCCGCTACGCACGACCTTGACAGGCACCGACTTGTAGGCAGGCGTGCGGCTTTGCGGGTCGAACGCATGAAGCGGCACGAGCGGATTGACTTCCGGGTAGTACGCACCGCAGCACCCGTCGGGAAGCGCGTACTCGACGATCTTGAAGTTGCGGATGACGCGCTCGATACCGTCTTGCGCAATGGCCCGGATATCGACGCGATCGCCCGCACGCAGCTTGCGTTTCGCCAGCTCGCGCGCGTTCATGAACACCACGTCGCGCTGACCGAACACGCCGCGATAGCGATCCGAATGCGAATAGAGCGTCGTGTTGTACTGATCGTGGCTGCGCATCGTCGTGAGCGAGAGCGCTTCGGGATCGTCCTGCGCGGGATCTTCATCGAGACCGTCGAAAACGAGGAAATTCGCGCGGCCGGTGTTCGTGTCCCACACGCGCTCGCGCGCCGGCGAGCTCAGATGGAAGCCGCCCGGCACGCGAATGCGCGCGTTGTACGCCTGAAAGATCGGAAAGACGATTTCGATCGCGTCGCGGATGCGGTCATAGCTCGCGACGAGATGCTCCCAGGGCACGCGTGACTTCTCGCCGAGCGTGGCGCGCGCCATGCCCGCCACGATGGCCGGCTCGCTCATCAAATACGGCGATGCGGGCTCGTTGCGCCCGGCGGACGCATGCACCATCGACATCGAATCCTCGACGGTGACCGACTGCGGCCCGTCCGCCTGAATGTCGATCTCAGTTCGGCCGAGGCAGGGCAGTATCAGCGCGTCCTTGCCATGTACGAGATGACTGCGATTGAGCTTGGTCGCGATATGCACCGTCAGATTCAGCTTGCGAATCGCGCTTTGCATGCGTTCCCAGTCGGGAATCGCCGCCGCGAAATTGCCGCCCAGCGCGATGAAGACCTTCGCTTCGCCGCGCATCATCGATTCGAGCGTGGCCACTACATCGTTGCCATGCGTGGGCGGCGGCGTGAAGCCGAACGCGCGCTCGATGCCCGCGATCAGTTGCGCGCTCGGCTTCTCCGTGATGCCGACCGTGCGATTGCCTTGCACGTTCGAGTGTCCGCGCACCGGACAGATGCCCGCCCCCGGCCGCCCGACATTGCCGCGCAACAGCGCGAGGTTCGCGATCTGCTGCACTGCCTCCGTGCCGCGGCGATGCTGCGTGATGCCCATGCCGTAAACAAGGATCGCATTGTTCGCGCGCATGTAGATGTTCGCCGCGTTCGTGATCTCGTCGCGCGTGAGTCCTGCGTGACGTTCGATCGCGTCCCACGGCGTCGCGCGCAGATCGGCGAGCAGCGCTTCGATGCCGTGCGTATGGCCTTCGATGAACTCGATATCGAGCACGCGCGGCTGATCGCAGGCGAGGGCGGCATCGTCGGCTTCGACGATCGCCTTCATCATGCCCTTGAGCGCGGCCACGTCGCCACCCACGCGCACCTGATAGAGAAACGAGCTGATGTTCGTGTAACCGAGCGTCGCCATCTCGACCGGATTTTGCGGCGATGCGAAGCGTTCCAGTGCGCGCTCGCGAAACGGATTGAACGACACGATCTTCGCACCGCGGCGGGCTGCGGCGTGCAGGTCGCTCATCATGCGCGGGCTGTTGGTGCCGGGATTCTGACCGAAGATGAAGATCGCGTCCGCATGCTCGAAGTCTTCGAGCAGCACAGTGCCTTTACCGACGCCGATGGATTGCGGCAGGCCCACGCTGGTCGCCTCGTGACACATGTTCGAGCAGTCGGGGAAGTTGTTGGTGCCGAATTCGCGCACGAAGATCTGGTACAGAAACGCCGCTTCGTTCGACGCGCGGCCGGACGTGTAGAAGTCCGCCTGATCCGGATGTTCGAGCGCGTCGAGATGACGGCCGACGAGGGCGAACGCATCGTTCCATTCGATCGGCACGTAGCGGTCCGATTCCGGGTCATAGACCATCGGGTGCGTGAGACGGCCCGCCATCTCGAGGTCGTAATCGTTCCATGCCGCAAGCTCGGAGACGCTGTGCTGCGCGAAGAACTCGGGCGTGCAGCGCATCGCGGTGGCCTCCCATGCAACCGCCTTGGCGCCGTTTTCGCAGAACTCGAACGACGAAGTATGTTTCGGATCGGGCCATGCGCAGCCGGGGCAGTCGAAGCCTTGCGGCTGGTTCATGCGCAGCAGCGTCTGCGCGCCCGACACGGCAATGCCCTGGATCTTCAGCGCCTCGCCGGTGGCCTTCAATGCACCCCAGCCGCCCGCAGGCTCGCTATAGATGCGTATTGCTTTCTTCTCGCTCATTTCCTTCGCCTCGCAAACAATGCCATTCGTTGGTTTGGTAAACGTGATGATCGTCGTTCGCATACGAGGGGTTTTGCATAAAAGCCGGGCCGTTTGCGATCCGCACGAATTGCGAAAGCGGGCGTTGCCGCTTCGCCATCGCCGTGCATACGCTAAAACACTGGTTGCATCGAAAAGACCGGGTTTCGATGGCCGTGAATACTCCTTCCCTACGCGACGGACCCGCCGCGTTACGCGCCGTGCCGAACATCGACTGCATGAGCGGCGCGCCTGATCGAGCATTCAAGGAGCTATTGCAATGGCCACATTCACACTGAAAGACGGAACCGAACTGTTTTACAAGGACTGGGGCTCGGGCCAGCCGGTCGTCCTGTCGCACGGCTGGCCGCTCAACGCGGACGCGTGGGACGCGCAAATGATGTATCTCGCCGAGCGTGGCTATCGAGTGATCGCGCACGATCGACGCGGCCACGGGCGCTCGGGCCAGACGTGGGCCGGCAACGACATGAGCCGCTATGCGGACGACCTCGCGGAGCTGATCGATCACCTCGATGTGCAAGACGCCGTGTTCATCGGCCATTCGACGGGCGGTGGGGAAGTCGCCCGTTATATCGGCCGTCACGGCACGAAGCGCGTGAAGAAGGCCGTGCTGATCTCGGCGGTGCCGCCTTTGATGCTCAAGACGGAGGCCAATCCCGGCGGCCTGCCGCTTTCCGTTTTCGACGATATCCGCAAGGGCGTTATCGGGAACCGCTCGCAGTTCTTCAAGGATCTGGCGACGCCGTTCTTCGGCTTCAATCGCGAAGGCGCGCACGCTTCGCAAGGCACGATCGACTGGTTCTGGCTCGCGGGCATGCAGTGCTCGATCAAGAGCGCCTACGACTGCATCGAGGCATTCTCGGAAACGGACTTCACCGAAGACCTCAGGAAGATGACGATGCCGACTCTGGTGCTGCAAGGCGACGCCGATCAGATCGTGCCGCTCGACGACTCCGGCAAGCTCTCCGCGAAGATCGTCCCCGACGGCACGCTCGTCGTCGTTCCCGGCGCGCCGCACGGCATCTGCACAACGCATGCCGATATCGTGAACGAGCAACTGCTCGCGTTCATTCGCAAGTGATGGTGAGAGCCATGAAAGACATTCCGGAATCTCACCCTCCATTTCCACCGTTCTCGCGCGAGACGGCTCTCGAGAAAGTGCGTCAGGCCGAAGACGGATGGAACTCGCGCGACCCCGATCGCGTATCGCACGTCTATTCGCTCGACACGCAATGGCGCAATCGGGCGGAGTTCGTTCACGGCCGCGAGGACGTGCGCGCGTTTCTCGACAGAAAGTGGCGCAAGGAGTTGGACTACCGCCTCATCAAGGAGCTGTGGGCGTTCGGCGGCAATCGCATCGCCGTGCGCTTCGCTTATGAATGGCGCGACGATGCGGGCAACTGGTTCCGTTCTTATGGCAACGAGAACTGGGCGTTCGGCTTCGATGGTCTGATGAGACATCGTCATGCGAGCATCAACGACGTGCCGATCGCCGAAAGCGAACGCAAGTTTCATTGGCCGCTTGGCCGAAGACCGGACGATCATCCGGGGCTCAGCGAGTTGGGGCTCTGAGCAAAAGAGGCCGCGCGCCGGGCAACGCGGTGCGGGGTCGCATTCCCTATGCGATCGACGAGAGAGCGCAATGAGAATCGAGCGAGTCTGGAGCGTACTTGCCACAATGGCGCTCTTCCTGATAGCCGCGTTCATCGGCAAGACCTTGTGGGATCACTACATGGATGCGCCGTGGACGCGCGACGGCCGCGTGCATGCCAATGTCGTCACGATCGCGCCCGATGTATCGGGCATGATCGTCGGCGTGCCGGTGCACGACAATCAGTTCGTCAGAAGAGGGGATCTTCTGATGCAGATCGATCCGTCGCATTACCGCATCGCGGTCGCCGAGGCCGAGGCGAAGGTCGCCGCGAGCAGGGCGGAACTGGCACTGCGTCGCGACGATGCGAAGCGCCGCGCGGCTCTCGACAATGAAGTCGTCTCCGACGAAGTCAAGCAGAACTCCGGCCTTCAGGCCGATGCCGCGAAGGCTGCCCACGACCAGGCGCTAGCCGCGCTCGATGCTGCGAAGCTGAATCTTTCGCGAACGCGCGTCGTTTCTCCGGTCGACGGCTACGTGACGAACCTGAACACATGGCAGGGTGACTACGCGAGCATTTCGACGCCGAAGCTCGCGGTGGTCGATCGAAACTCGTTCTGGGTCTATGGTTACTTCGAGGAAACGAAGCTGCCGGAAGTGAAGGTCGGTCGGGCGGCGGAGATCCGCCTGATGAGTGGAACGCTGCTGCGAGGTCATGTGCAAAGCATCGCACGGGGCATCTATGACCGCGACAACCCGCAAAGCTTGGACCTCACCGCGAACGTCGACCCCGTCTTCAATTGGGTGCGGCTCGCGCAGCGCGTGCCGGTGCGGATCGGCATCGACAGCGTGCCGGAGGGCGTCGAGCTGACGGCGGGGACGACATGCACGGTCGTCGTCGACAGTGGGCTATCACAAGGGCATATCGTTCGATATGCGAATGAAGTCATCGCGCGTGTGCAGAGTGCGTTGTAATGCGAAACGCGGCGATCGAATCCCGTCGTACGCAACGCAGCACGCTGCGCCTCGGGCTTGCTCACTGGGCGGCGACCGATGGTCTCGTCTGGCTGCATCTGGCAAAGACACTCACTGCCGCGTTCATCGCCATGGGCATCGCGATGAAGCTCGACATCCCCACGCCGCGCACGGCGATGACAACGGTTTTCGTGCTGATGCAGCCGCAGAGCGGCATGGTGCTATCGAAGAGCTTTTACCGGATGGTCGGCACGATCATCGGAACCATCGTCGCGGTCATGCTCGGTGCGCTGTTCCCGCAGCAACCGCCGCTTTATATCGGTGCGCTGACGCTGTGGGTGTCGCTCTGCACCGCCGCCGCGCTGCGCTATCGCAACTTCCGCTGGTATGCGTTCGTGTTGGCGGGCTATACGAGCGCGCTTATCGGCATTCCCAGCGTGACCGATCCGAACGGGCTCTTCATCGCCGCGCTGAACCGTTCGGCGGCCGTGTTGCTCGCCATCGTCTGTAGCGGGGTGGTCAGCGCGATCGTGCTGCCGCAATGGTCGTCCGCGCGGCTGAAACATATCCGTCGCGAGCGCTTCGTATCGTTCTCGAAGTTCGCGGCGCAAGCGTTGCGCGGCGAGATCGACAACGAACGCTTCCTGACGAAGTACGGCGAGTTTATCGACAGCGTCATTGGCTTCGAAGCCACGCGCGCATTCGCTTCTTTCGAAGACCCCGAAGTGCGATCGCGCTCTCGTCGTCTCGCGCGCCTCAATGCTGCGTTCATGGATCTGTGCACGAGGCTGCATGCGCTGCATCGTTTCCTGGCGACGCGTCGTGGCCATGCGGTCGACGTGGTTGCCGCCTATTGCGCGGAACTCGCGACTTTGCTGGACGTCGCGCGCGATGCCGGAATGATCGATGAGGATACGATCAGCCGCAGAGCCGCGCTCGTCTCGGCTTTTGGCGTGCGTCTGAATGCGCGGGCGGAAGCGGATCGCGAGGAACTCGCGCGCACCGTGAGCGCGCAAGCACTGATGGATTTCGATGCTGCCGTTCAATTGCTGTCTGACTACGTGTCGTCTTGGACGTACTATGCCGGTGCGTATGTATCGCTCGTCTACGAGAAGCACGTCTTCGAAGAGTCGGACATCAAGCGCGTCTTTGTCACGAACACGAGCGTGATCGCAGTGACGTTCCTGATGACGTGTGCGGTGCTCGGAACGATCGGCGCCTGGTGGTTGTCGAGCGACTGGCCCGCCGGTGGCTACGCGATCATCGGCGCGGCGGCCGTGTCGGCGTTGGGATCGAATTCGCCGACACCCATCCGGTTCTCGTTGCAGATGGCATCGGGCGCGGCTGTATCGACGCTCGCGGCGTATCTGGTGCTGGACTACGTGTATCCGGCGATCGACGGCTTTCCACTGCTGTGCTTCGTCCTCACTCCCTTGCTCGGGCTCGGCGCATTCCTCGCGACAAGACCGAAGTTCACCGGCTTCGGCCTCAGTTTCTGCATCTTCTTCTGTATCCTCGGCGGACCGGATCGCGTCATCCGTTACGCACCCGAGCCGCTGTTGAATAGCGGCATCGCGCTTACGCTCGCGATGCTTGCATGTGCGGTCGCATGGACGTTCGTGTTTCCTGTCGAGAAGCCGTGGCGCGTCGCTGCGTTGACTCGCGACCTGCGACGTCAGATGAACGTCGCATGCACCGCGCCGCTCGACGACGCGAGGCAGCTCTTCCAGTCGGGCACGTTCGATCTCATCGCTCAGATACGCGCGCTGCTTCCGCAGCCAACGGCACAGTATCGTCAAGCGCTTTCGTGGATTCTGGTCGTGCTGGAACTGGGGCACGCATCCATCGAATTTCGCATCGATAGTCGCGATGTCGATGCGGTTCGCATGGTGGCTGCGGACTGGCGCGCATCGACGGAAGAGACGATGCGGCGTTTGATGCAACTTCTCGATACGCCGTCGCACAACACGCGCGACGCGAGCCTTCGCGCGATCGACAGCCAGATTGAAGTCGCGATGCACGGCATCGAAGCGATGCGTGGCGCGGACCACGAGATCCTGCGCATGCGCAGCTTGCTCGCGCGGCTGCATTTCATGCGTAGCGCGCTGATGGATGTCGATTCGCCCTTTTTACGTAGTTATACGCAAGCCTAAGCAATAGCAAAGCGATCGACGGTCGAGGCGAGACCCGCTGCGGAATGCGGCGCTGCGTCGAAGCGGTTCTGAAATGAGGATGCGAGCAACTCGACGAAGGTTCTGGTCTTCGCATCGATATGCTGTCGCGACGGATAGACCGCATATACGCACGCCGTTCGCAGCGCGTGATCGGGAAAGACCCGCACGAGTCGCCCGGACGCGATGTCGTCGGCGACGACGTAGTGCGGCATCGCACCGACGCCGGCGCCCGCGAGCAGGGCGGCGCGCATTGCTTGTGCATCGTTCACCATGATCTGACTGTCGTTTTCGGCTCTGCTGCCTGAGTCCGTGGCGAATTCCGAGTGCCAGTCGCACGGGTGTCCGAAAGGCGCGCTGATGCGCGTGCGCGCGTGCGTCGGCAAATCGCCAAGGGATTCCACCGCGTGACGCCTGAGATAGCCGGGCGCGGCGACGAGCACACGCTCGAAGCGCCCGACGATCCTGTACGCGTTGCCCGAATCGGGGAGCGCCGCCGCCGCCAGCACCGAGACGTCGAACTGTTGGTGCACGAGATCCGGCATGCCCGGCAGCAACTTCAGATCGACACTCACTTGCGGATGCGCGCGCCGGTATTCCACCACGGCCGACATCAACTGCGCGAGACCCAGGTCCGGCGAAGCATGCACGCGCAGGCGTCCACGCGGGACGGTGGCGGCGTCGCTTGCCTCGGCTTCGGCGCTGTCGATCTGAGCGAGGATCTCCTTGCACTTCTGGTAGTAACGTTCGCCGCTATCGGTGAGGGACACGCGGCGGGTGGTGCGCTGCAAGAGCCGCGTGCGCAAGCTGTCTTCGAGCGAAACGACCGCGCGTGAGACGATTCCGACGCTGCAATCCATGCTTTTCGCGACGCCGCTGAAACTGCCGGTCTCGGCGACGCGCGAGAACACACGCATGCTGAAGAGCTTGTCCATGTCGGCTTTGTCTCCGGGCTGAAATTCAGGCGCGCTCCTGCCGCGCGATGGACTCACGATACGTTCGCAACGCGCTCGACGCCATCAGTCGTGGATACAGTCAGGTCATCCTTGCGTATAGGGTGAAGACGGATCAACTTGAACTCGAAACGCTGCAGGTGTGGCATATGTACTTTGCTCAAGGACGACATTTGAACTTGGGACCTACAATACAAAGCACGATAATAAAGCTTATGTAAAGTCAGTTAGAAAGGCGGCAGACGAAAGCTGCCGCACACACCGCCGAGGCGCCATGAAGAAAACCGGGATGAGCAGCGACGCTCGCACGGCCCTGCGAGATCGATCCGCCGCCTAGTGCCCGAATCGTCGCACGAAACGATAGAAGATCCACGGATGAATCTTCAGCATCGCCATGACCAGCGACAGCTTCGGCCGATGGTCCGAAACCATGCCGAGCAAGTGCCTGAGACGAAGCCTCTGCGCGACGCTATCCAGAATAGGCTCGGCTGACCGATACGTCGGCGCCTTGATCGCTGCCTGAAACGCGATGGTCCGAAAGCCATAGACATATTTCAGCCTGAAGAAAAGCTTCCGGTAATTTCTTATCGGCATGGACGCCGTGCTCTTCTCTACCCGATCCATGATCGCAAAGATGTCAATGATCTTCGGATTGAATCGTGTCGAGATGCCCGATTCGCGATACATGTACGAATACAAGGTATCGGGCATGAGACGAACGACGCTGGCTTTACCGAGCGTCTGGACCGAAACACAAATATCCTCGTAGATCAGCCCCGTCGGATGCTCGATCGCGAGGAAGATCGAGCGGCGTACTAACTTGTTGAAGCAATACGCCTGCAACGTCAAGTCGAGAATTTTCTCTACGGCTTCAACACCGCTCATGACGGTATCGCCGGCTTCGACGCGATAATTGATCTTGCCGTCCGGGCTAATATTCTCGGCGGCAAAAATTACGATATCCGCATTGAGCTTCTCCGCTTCTTCGGCGACCCGGCGTATGAGATCGTGATGAACGTGATCATCGCTGTCCACGCAGAGCACATATTCGCCGCTCGCGGCGAGTGCCGCAATCCTGCGAGTCTCTGCGAGCCCCTTGTTTTCAGCGTTTTTGATGAACTTCCAGCGAATTCTGCTTTGCTGTTCGAGGATGCGTAAGGTCATTTCCCCGGAGCGGTCAGGACTGCTGTCGTCGACGGCGATGATTTCGAAATCGGTGGAAGTCTGCGACAGTAGTGAGTCGAGGCATTCTTCGATATACGGCTCGACTTTGTACACGGGCACCAGCACACTGATTTTCGGCGGTTCTGACATGAAGTTTCGTTCCTATAACTGCACGTGAGTGCTTTATTCAGGAAAACGACTAGTGCCAGAGGAGTTTACCCGATGAACGGCGTGAATGTGCGGCTTTGGGCGAAGACAGACCGGAGGCTCGGACGTCTCACGTTCCGATAAGTCGCCTGCACCACGCGCGCGCATGATGTGAAAAAGGGCGCTTTCGCGCCCTTCTTATCCGATGAAGGGCAAATGCCCGCTTACTTCGCCCCCAGCAAATGCGGCAGAAACTGCGGGATATGCGGGAAGAAGATGATCAGCAGCAGGTCGATCACCAGCGCGAAGATGAAGGGAAGAATCGCGCGTGTCGCCTTCTCTACCGACACGCCGCCGATCGAAGCCGCCGTGAAGAGACAGAAACCTATCGGCGGCAGATTGATGCCGATGGCCGAGTTGATCAGCACGATCACGCCGAACACGACCGGATCGATGTGCATCTGCACGACGAGCGGCAGGAACACCGGAATCACGACGGCAATGCTCGAGATCGTTTCCAGCACGGTATGCGCGGCGATGAGAAACAGGTTGATGAGGATCAGCAGCACGATCGCGCTCGTGGTGATCGCGAGAAAACTATTCGCGACGTGCAGCGGAATCTGCGCTTCGATCAGATAGCGCCCAAGCACGAACGCGAGCCCGAGCAGGAACGAGACACGCGTGGTGTTCACTGAAGTTCGCACCAGAATGTCCTTGAAATGCGAGAGCTTCAGCGTCCGAAAGATAAACGCGCTCACCAGCGTCACATAGACGGCCGCGACCACGCCCGCCTCCACCGGCGTGAAGATGCCGCCGAGGATGCCGCCCAGAATGATGACCGGCGTGAGCAGCGCCCAGAACGCTTCGCGGAAGGTCGTCCACAGCTTGCGCCCATCGAACGGCTCGACGGCGCTGTAGCCCTTCTTCACCGCGGTCACGTAATTGACGATCATGAACGACGCGACCACCAGCAGCATCGGAATGATGCCGGCGATGAACATCGTGCCGACCGACACGTTGGCCGTATAGGCATAGACGAGCATGCTCATCGACACGGGCGAGAGCAGCCCGAGCGAGCCCGCCGCCGATTGCAGCGCCACCGCGAACGCGCGGTTATAGCCCTTCTTCACCATGCCGGGAATCATCACCGAGCCGATGGCTGCCGTGTCGGCCGTCGCCGAGCCGGAAAGGTCCGCGAAGAACATGCTCGCAACGATCGTCACCTGACCGATGCCGCCGCGCATGAAGCCCACCAATGCCTGCGAAAATTCGATGATGCGCTTTGACACGCCGCCCGAATCCATGATCGCGCCCGTCAGCATGAAGAACGGAATGGCGAGCAGGCCGACGTTGTTGAGGTTCGAAAAAAGCTGCTGCGGAATCACGAGCAGCGACGTGCCGTTGATCGACAGCGCGAGCGTCGCCGCAATGCCGATGCAGATGGCCACCGGCACGCCGAGCCCGAGCAGCCCTGCTCCAAATGCGATTGCCCACATGATGTTTTTCCTAGAGATGTTCGGACACGCCCTCGACGAGCGTGGCGTCGGTCTGCGTCTGCGGCGCAAGATGCGAGACGGCGATCCGCACCAGCGAATGAAACGCGAGCAGCGCGCCGCACACCGGAATCGAGAGATACGGATAGACCATCGAGATCGGAATCGACGCGGCGGTTTCGGTGCCCATCAGCGCGAGCATGTCCGTGCCGTACAGGACGAACACCGCGCCGAGCGCAAGGATCGCGCAGTCCGTGAAGTCCTTGAGCAGCGGCGCGAATGCAGCCGGCACGCGATCGGCCAGCACGCGCACTTCCGGATGCGCGCGCAGCTTCACGCCGGCCGCGGCGCCGAGGCACGTCAGCCACACGAACAGATACGCCGACACCTCGTCGGACCACGACAGCGAATCGTGCAGCACGAAGCGGAAGATCACCCCGAGCCCCGCGACGATCACCGCCCCGAGCAAAAGGCAGCTACAGACGAACAGATTGATCTTCAGCACGATGCCGTCAACGAACATCAAGCCGCGCGCGAGCTTTTCCATGCGTGTCGCCTCCCGTGGTGCCTGGGTTGTGCGGTGGCCGTCGTTCGCATCCGTCATTTCGATGCGACCGCCGGCGCCTGCTTGGCCGAATTGATCTCCTGATACAGCGCCGGGCCGTCCGGAATCTTGCCGATCAGTTCGTCGCGCGCGGTCTTGGTCGCTTGCGCCCACGGCGCGGTATCGACCGTCGTGACCTGAATGCCCTTCGCTTTCATCGCGGCGATCGCGGCGTCGTATTCGCGCTTGTACTCCTTGAGATCGAAGTCCGCCGCGATCTTCGCCGAGTCCTGGAACGCCTTCTGATCGGCGGGCGAAAGCTTGTCCCACGCGCTCTTGCTCATCGCCAGCACGACCGGCAGATAGTTCACATGCGTCACGTAGAAGTGCTTGGCGACGTCGGAGAACTTGTCCTGAACGAACTGCTCGGGCGAAGTATCGGCGCCATCGACGAGACCTTGCGACAGCGCGAGAAACAACTGGTTGTAGGCGAGCGGCGTCGGATTCGCGCCGAGTGCCTTGTAGCCCGCGATATAGCCGGGGCTCTGCATCACGCGCACCTTGAGGTCCTTCATGTCCGCGAGCGACGTGACCGGACGTTTGGTCGTGAACAGGTTGCGTTCGCCGACCGCGAGCCACGTCAGGCCGATCATGTTCACCGGCTTCATCATGTCGAGATACTTGCGCCCGACCGGGCCTTGCAGCACGCCGTTCGCCTCGTCCATGCTGGAGAAGAGATACGGCATATCGAAGATCTGCCATTGCTTGATCGTGTTGTCGATCGGCGCCTGCGCGGAGATCATCAACTCTTGCGTGCCGGTGCGCAGCGCCTGCGTCATCTGCACTTCGCCGCCGAGCTGCGATTGCGGGAACAGTTGAATCTCGATGTGACCGTGCGTGCGCGCGGCGACTTCCTTCGCGAAGACCTGCGCGGTCAACTGATAGTGATTGTCCGGCGCCAGCGTGTGACCGAGCTTCATCACGACCTTGTCCTGCGCGCTCGCGCCAGACGACGCCGCCACGCACATCGCGGCGAGCGCCGCGCTCATCGCCATGCGCAGCATGCTCTGCGCTCTGAAAAGCGAACTCATGTTGTCTCCTTGCTCGATATGGATACCGCCCGGCGAGTGCGCCGCATCGTTCGGTGCGAGTGCCCGGTGCGAATGCGGAGCCGGCGGGTTGACGCAAGTATTTGTGATCGCGGCGAGGGTGCGTTAGGACCAGTCGTCGAATTTCTTGGACTTTTTTACGCTGCCCTTTCGCATCGCCGGGTCCGATGCAAAAAAGTCCAAAAGATCGCGCGAACCGTCCTACCGGTTGCCTGTAACGCGTCTTTAAAGTGACTTCCAAGCCGGCGATGCAACATCAGCACGCATCGTTCAGCGTTAACCCCAACTCATCCGAGAAGAAACATCGACATGGCCAAACGCCCTCATATGGATTGCTATGCAATCGGCGACACCGCCGATTTCGCCAAGACGGTCTCCGAATACGATATCTACGGCTTTGCCGGCATCGTCGGCGATTTCTACGCCGTGCATCTCAACGAGGAATACGCGAAGGGCACGCGCTTCGAAAAGCGCATCGCGCAGGGCTGCCTGTCGGTCGGCTTCCTTTCCACGGTGATGGGATACATGGCGGCGAAAGCGCCGAGCCCCGGCGCCGTATCGTATCGCTACGACATCACCTTCAACGCGCCGGTGTTCATCGGCGACACGGTGAGCGCGCGTCTCACGCTCGAAGAAAAGGATGAAGAGCGCAACGTGTGCATCTTCGCCGCCGACGTGACGCGCCAGGACGGCGTGGTCGTGGCATCGGGCAAGACCTATCTGAAAGTGCTGTGACGCCATGACGAACGACACGCTTCCCGTTCTCGCGTCGCAGCATGGCGCGCTGCGCCTCCTGACGCTCAATCGCGCCGACAAGCTCAACGCGTTCACGCCCGACATGCTCGCGGCGCTCGAAGCCGAAATCGCCGATGCGCTCGCCGACGACGCGACGCGCGTGATCGCGCTCACCGGCAGCGGCGCAAAGGCGTTCGCCGCGGGCAACGACATCGAGCGGCTCGTGTCGCTCGACGGCGTCTCGGCTTATCGCGACATGGTGGCCGGACAGCGCGCGCTGTTGCGTCTGCATGAAAGCGCGAAGCCGACCATCGCGATGGTCAACGGCTACGCGCTCGGCGGCGGCTTCGAACTGGCGCTCGCGTGCGACTTCATCGTGGCATCGAGCGAGGCGAGCTTCGCATTTCCCGAGATCACCCTGAACACCATGCCCGGCTGGGGCGGCACGCAACTCGCCGTCGCCAAGATGGGGCTCGCGTGCGCGAAACGCTTCGTGATGAGCGGCAGGCGCTTTTCCGCGCGCGAATGCGAGGCGTTCGGCTTCATCCACGAAATCGCCGCGCCCGCGAAACTGTTCGACGCCGTGCGCGCGCTGGCCGACACCCTCGCCTCCTACGATCCGTTCGCGGCCGAGATGGCGAAGCGCGCGCTGAATCGCGCGAGCGACATGCCCTTGTCCGCCGGACTCGACTTCGAGGCCGCGCAATACGCGGTGAATTTTTCGAGCGAAGGCGCGCGCGCGGGCCTGCGCCACTTCGTGGAACGCAAACGCGCACGCCGCGCCGCGCGAGCCGACACCGCACCGGTCACGCCATGACGACAACCTTCAATCAACCTCACTGGCTCGGCGAAGAGCACACGATGATGCGCGAGGCCGTGCGCCGTTTCGCCGAGAAGGAAATCGCACCGCAATCGGAGACGCTCTGGGAGCAGGAAGCGTTTCCCTACGCGATCTGGCGGCAGGCCGGCGAACTCGGCTTCACGGGCTTGCCGTATCCCGACGAATTCGGCGGCGGTGGCGGTGACTGGCTGTCGTTCGTGATCGTGCTCGAAGAACTCGCGCGCGTGGACTGCGCCGTCGCCAATGCGCTCATGGCGAACTCGACCGTCGCGAGCCTGTTGAACAACTACGGCACGCCGCAGCAGAAAGCGCGTTTCTTGCGCCCCATTCTCGACGGCACGCAGATCGGCGCGATCGGATTGTCCGAGCCCGACGCCGGTTCCGATGCGGCGAATATCGGCACGCGCGCGGTCTTCGACGGCGAACGCTGGATCATCGACGGTGCGAAGACGTTCATCAGCAATTCGGGTACGGAGATTGGCGGGCCGACCGTGATCGCGGCTGTCACCGGCACGCGACCCGACGGCCGCAAGGAGATCTCCAACTTCATCGTGCCGCAAGGAACGCCCGGCTATGGCAAGGGCAGAAAGCTGCGCAAGATCGGCTGGCGCGCATCGATCACGCACGAACTGTTCTTCGAGCAATGCGCGATTCCCGCCGATCAACTGCTGGGCGAACGCGGCGCGGGCTTGCGTCAGACGCTCGCGCAGATCAGCACGGGGCGCATTCTGATCGGCGCGCTCGCGCTCGGCATCCTGCAGGGCTCGCTGGATCGCTCGGTCGCGTACATGAAGGAGCGCCGCGCGTTCGGACGCGCGATCGCCGAGTTCCAGGCGCTGCAATTCAAGATCGCCGACATGGCGGCCGATGCGCACGCCGCGCGTCTGATGCTCTACGACGCCGCCGCGTCGAAAGATGCCGGCGCGCCCTTCGATGTGCAGGCGTCGCAAGCCAAGCTGTTCGCCACCGAGCACGCGATGAAAGCCGCGCATCAGGCATTGCAGATTCACGGCGGCTACGGCGTCATGGCCGAGTTTCCCGTCGCGCGCGCATTCGGCGATGCGAAGGTGCTGGAGATCGTCGAAGGCACGTCGGAAATACAACGCATGATCATCGCGCGCACGCTGCTCGCGTGATCGCGCGCTGAAACCGAGAGGAGAATGTTCATGCTGGAAGGCATCAAGGTGCTGAGTTTCACGCATTTCCTGCAAGGCCCCGCCGCCGTGCAGATGCTCGCCGATGTCGGCGCGAATGTCATCAAGGTCGAACCGCCCGGCGGCGCGTTCGAACGTAGCTGGACCGGCGCGGATGCGTTCATCGAAGGCGTGAGCGTGTTCTTTCTGCTCGGCAACCGCAATCAGCGCAGCATCTCGCTCGATCTGCGCGACGAAGCCGCGCGCGAGATCGTGTGGCGTCTGATACGCGAAGCCGACGTGCTCGTCGAGAACTATCGTCCCGGCGTGCTCGACAAGATGGGCTTCGGCTACGCGCAGGTGCACGAAGTCAATCCGCGTCTCGTGTATTGCTCGTGTACCGGCTACGGTTCGTCCGGGCCTTATCTGAAACGTCCGGGCCAGGATCTGCTCTTGCAGGCGATGAGCGGACTGACCATGCTGTCCGGCGATGCCGAATCGCCGCCCACGCCGGTCGGTTCCGCCATCGTCGATCAGCATGCCGCCGTGCTCGCCGCATTCGGCGTGGTGGCCGCGTTGCAGGCGCGCGAGCGCACGGGCGTCGGCACGCGCATCGAGAGCAATCTGCTCAACGCCGCGCTCGATCTGCAAATCGAGCCGTTCACGTATTACATGAACAAGGGGCCGTTGTGGGCACGCACGCATCCGCCGATGGGCAGCCGTTTTCATCCCGCGCCGTATGGCGTGTACCGGACGCGTGACGGTTATATCGCGATGTCGCTCACGCCGACGCAGAAGCTCGCGAATGCGCTGTCGTGTCCCGCGCTCGCCGAATTCACGCATCCGAAGGACAACGTGCGAAGGCGCGACGAGATCAATCGCCTTGTCTATGACACGCTGAAAACGCGCACGACCGAGGACTGGATGCGCACCTTCGAGGAACACGATATCTGGTTCGCGCCCGTCAACGACTACGAGCAGGTGGAGCAGGACCCGCAAGTCGCCCACAACGAAATGATCCTGTCGTTCGATCACGAGGAAGCGGGACCGGTGCGCGTGCTCGCGCATCCTGTGCGCTACGACGGCGCGGCGCCGCCCTTGCGGCGGCATCCGCCGAAACAGGGACAACATACCCGCGAAGTGCTCGCGGAACTGGGCTACACGCCGCAGGAAATCGACGGCTATGTCGAACGCGGCATCGCATTGACATCGAGGAGAGAAGCATGAGCGCACAACCGAACAACTGGCCGGCGCTCTTGCGCTTCGACGACGTCGAGATCGGCCGTACGCAGGTGAACGTGCACACGGTCACCGAGGCCGAAGTGGACGCGTTCGGGCACCTGTCCGGCGATCTGAACCCGCTGCACATGCAGCACGCCTTCGCCGAATGCTCGCCGTTCGGACGGCGCGTCGTGCATGGCCTGTTGACGGCCGCGCTGGTGTCGGCGGCGCACACCGAACTGACAGGGCCAGGCTTCGTGTATGTCGGACAGGAGCTGCGTTTTCTGGGGCCTGTGTATATCGGCGATACGGTGACGATCGGCGTATGCGTCGTCGAAAAGAAGCCCGCGAAACACATTCTCGTGATGGACACGACCGTGCGCAATCAACAAGGGCACGTCGTGCTGAGCGGACTTTCCGCGCTGAAGGAACTGCGCTTCGATCATGCGCTGATGGCGCGCAGCGCGGCGGCGTGACATCGCCGCGCGGGCCGCATGGTGTAAATGCCAGTTAACCGGCGGGCGCGGGCACGGCTACACTCGTGCAGTCGCCCGCGCAGCGCGGGCATGCAGGCGGGCGCGAAGACACTCGCCGCCGACGGAGGAGACAGTTGGATACCGCATGTTGCTGTCACGTTCCGGTGATCCGGATCGAGGACTACGAATACGGCGCACACGTCAAGACGCCGGACTTTCATCTCGCGCCGATCGAGGCGCTCAAGTCGACGCTGGTCTATCCGCATCGGCACGACTTCTATCACATGATGTGGGTGCTCGCGGGCAGCGGCTCGCATGTGATCGATTCGGTGCGCTACGACGTGCGTCCCAACACGCTCTACTTCATGGCGCCGGGACAGATTCACGATCTGGATCTTTCGGCCGATACGCTCGGCTATTCGCTCAGCTTTTCGTCGGAGTTTTTCGCGTTCCGCGTGCAGAACCGCCATACCGAAACCGAAGTGCCCGTCTATAACTTCGAGCAGCTCGCGCCGTGCGTCAATCTGAGCGACGCGCAGGTGCGCGAACTGGCGCGCGTGATGGACGGCATTCGCCATGAGTATCAGGAGGAACAGGTCGGCTACACCGACGCGATCTGGGCCTACTTGCACGTTTTC
Organism: Caballeronia sp. AZ7_KS35; assembly: GCF_023631045.1. Lineage (NCBI taxonomy): Bacteria > Pseudomonadati > Pseudomonadota > Betaproteobacteria > Burkholderiales > Burkholderiaceae > Caballeronia > Caballeronia sp. AZ7_KS35. The sequence goes on from NZ_JALQDV010000048.1 coordinate 347,556, forward strand.
CTGATCAAGGTCGCGCGCATGTGCGACGCCGCCGCCATGCGAGATGCCGCCGCGACGCGCAGCGTGCTGCTGTCGCGCCGCTTCAAGAGTCTGCTGGAGAAGCATTTTCGCTCGGTCAACGAGGCGGCCGATTACGCGCGCCTGCTCAACGTCACGGAGCGCGCGCTCAACGAGGCGACGCGTCAGGCGCTCGGCAGCACCGCGCCCAAGCTGATCCGCGAGCGCGTGATGCTGGAGGCCAAACGGCTGCTGCTGCACTCCGAAGTGAATGTCGCGGAGATCGCCGCGATGCTCTCGTTCGACGATCCCGCCTACTTCAGCCGATGCTTTCGCAAGCACACGGGCCGCTCGCCGATCGACTATCGGCGCAGCCTCGACAAGCTGCACATCTGAGCGTCGTCATGTGCCGCTTCGATGCGGAAATGTCCAACAGATCATGCATTTCATCCTAACGCGCTCGCGCGGGCGCTTCTTAGAATCGTCCTGCGAATGACGAACTCAAGGAGACGCCGTGTCGAACGCAATGAACCCGCTGTCACTCAGCGAGAACCAGGCAAAGCTGTTTCGCGAAACACTCGGTAAAACCGCGCAGAAGGTCGCTTCCGACGAGCTGACCTTCGGCGTCGAATTCCCGCAAGTCACCGGTCCCGATGGTCAATGGGTGCGTCTGCCCGCGTCGCTCTCTGCGGGCTACGACGGCGACGCATGGAGCCACGGCAACTGGTTCTGCGGCTTCTGGGTCGGCTTGCTGCTGAGTTCGTATCTGCACACCGGCGAGGCGCGCTTTCTCGAATGGGCGCGTGCCCGCATGCTGCTCGTGCGCCAGCGCGCGCAGGATCCGAACACGCATGACATCGGCTTTATCTTCGATAGCAGCGCGGTGCCGGGGCATCACATCACCGGCGACGCGTGGTTCGCCGATATCGCGCTCGAAGCCGCGGACAAGCTGCGCGCCCGGCTCGTGACCACGCGCGGCGGCGCCTATCTCGCGTCCTGGGGGCCGATCTCCGATCCGCGCGGCCGCAGCGCCTCCGCGATCGACACGATGGCCAATCTGTCGCTGCTCTACTGGGCCGCCAATCACGCCGACGACGGCAGCTACCGGCACGCCGCGGACGCACACGCCGAGATGACCGCGCGCGCCTTCGTGCGCGCCGACGACTCGACCTATCACGCCGTCGAATACGACGTGGAGAGCGGCGCGCGCAAACGCGGCTACACGTTCCAGGGCGCGTTCGACGAATCCGCATGGAGCCGCGGCCAGGCCTGGGCGATCTACGGATATGTGAACTCCGCGCGGGAAACCGGCAAGCGCGGCTATCTGGACCTCGCCGAGCGTCTCGCCGATTACTACCTGCGCCGCCTCGAAGGGCGTCAGGTGCCGCCGTGGGACTTCGATGCGACCGGCCGCGACGCCGAGATCAAGGACACGGCCGCCGCCGCCGTGGTGGCGTCGGCGTTGCTGGAGATGGCACGCGTGCATCCCGATGCGCACGCTGCGGGCAAATGGCAAGGCCACGGCCTCGCGATGCTCGAAGCGCTCTGCCGCGACGAATTCACACGCGACGGCCAGCACGGGCTGCTGCATAACTCGTGTTACTCGAAGCCGCACAATATCGGCGTCGACGGTGCGACCATGTTCGGCGACTTCTACTTCGTCGAGGCGCTATGCCGCGCCGTGCGTCCCGGCAAGCTGCGCCCGCTCGACGACACGCGCATTCCGCTCGCCTGAGGGTGTCACGAAGCCATCGCCGGCAACGCGGCGCGCGCAATCGATAACCCGCGCGCGCCGGATTGCCGATCTGCGTGGGCAACTGCTCCTCACATTGCAAAGCTAGCGCGCATTTTCATCGAGCACGAGAAGATTGTCGTGAGAAAACCCGAGCGCTACCGGCTGCCCGCGCTCCGGCAGGGTCCTGTTGGGATCGTTGAAGACATCGAGCGATACGACCGCGTTGCTGACCCGCGCACGAATGCGCACCACGGCGCCGAGAAAGCTGATCTGCTCGACGGTGGCCGCGAGCGAATTCCGTCCGTTCGACGGCGGCTCCAGGATGATCGCTTCGGGGCGCAGCGCCAGCAATCGTTCCTTGCCGGCATCATCCGGCGGCAGTGGGCGCGACGTCACGAGCTCCTGACCATCGACCGCGATGCGCCCGGCTCCGGGATCAATCACGCGTCCGGCGAGAATGTTCAGCGTCCCGACGAACGATGCGACGAAGCGCGTGCGCGGAAAATTGTAGATGTCGAGCGGCGAGCCGATCTGTTCCACGCGCCCGTCGTTCATCACGACGATGCGGTCGGAGATCGACAACGCCTCTTCCTGATCGTGCGTCACGAAAATCGATGTAATGCCGAGCTCGCGCTGCAGCGCCCGAATGTCCTCGCGCAATGACACGCGGATTTTCGCGTCGAGCGCGGACAGCGGTTCGTCGAGCAACAGCACCTGCGGCTTGCTCGCGAGCGCGCGCGCCAGCGCCACGCGCTGTTGCTGTCCGCCCGACAATTGCCACGGATAACGCGCGGCGAGTTGCGGCAGCTTGATGAGTTCGAGCATCTCGGCGACGCGCGCGTCGATCTCCTTCTGCGAACGCTTCGCGACCTTCAACGCGAAGCCGATGTTCTGCGCCACCGTCATGTTCGGGAAAAGCGCATAGGCCTGAAACACCATGCCGACGGCGCGGTCGCGCGTACGCATGTGCGTGACGTTGCGTCCATTCAGACGGATCGTGCCGCGCGTGGGCGTTTCGAATCCGGCGATCATGCGCAGCACCGTCGTCTTGCCGCAACCCGACGGACCGAGAAACGTGATGAATTCGCCCTGCTCGATCGTCATGTCGAACCGATGCAGCGCGACGTTCGGCCCGAACGTTTTGTGAAGATCGTCGATTTCGAGAAATGGCATAAGTCGCGGCCTCGTCGGCTCAGGTTTTATGGCCGGCCAGTGCGCGCGCCGATCCGAACACCTGGATCAGGCCCATCGATGCCCATGTGACGACGAACGCGATGATCGCCAGCGCCGAGGGCTCGTATGCGCGATTCGCGCCGATCAGTTGCAGATAAGGTCCGAACGCCGGACGGTCCAGCAGGCTCGCGATCGTGAATTCGCCGATCACGACGGCGAACGTCAGGAACGCGCCGGACAGAATGCCCGAGCGCACGTTGGGAAAGATCACGCGGAAAAGGATCGTCGTCCAGCCGGCGCCGAGACATTCGGCGGCTTCGGTCAGCGAGCGGACGTCGACGGCGCGCATGCCCGCATCGACGGCGCGGTACATGTACGGTAACGACAGCGTGACGTAGCCGAAGACGAGCAGCAGATCGGTCGCGCGCTCGTTGCTGGTGAGCGGCAGGATGGAACTGCTGTTATAGATGCGCAGATAACCGAACACGATCACGATGGCCGGTATCACGAGCGGCAGCAAAGTGATGAACTCTACGACGGGCCGCAGCTTCGGCAGACGCAATTGCACCCAGTACGCGGTCGGCACGACGAGCAGCACGCCGATCACGATGGTGAGCAGGCCCATGAGCACCGAGTAGCCGAACGAAGCCTGAAAACGCGGATCGCCGAGAACGACGCGATACGCGTCGAAGCTGTAAGCGTCGCGGCGCATCCGCAGGCTGAATTCGAAGGTGGCGGCGAGCGGAATCACAAAATACATCGTGCCGACGATCATCGCGATCCAGGCGCCCGCGCGCGATTGCGTCTTCATGCGCGTCTTCATGTGCGTCTTCATGCGCGTCTTCATGCGCGTCCCCTTTCGGCCCTCGCGCGCAACCAGATGTAGCCGCCGTTCGACAAGCCGGTGACCACGATCATGCCGAGCGCGAGCGCATAGCCGAGGTTCTGGTTATGCAGCACGTCGCCGCGAATCTGCGCATACAGCAGAATCGGCACGATGTTGAGCGAGCTGCCCGTCAGCGCATACGCCGTGGCCACTGCGCCGAACGCGTTGGCGAAGAGCAGCAGCGCCGCGCCGAGCACGCTCGGCCACAGGACCGGCAAACCGACGTATCGCCAGTAGTGCGCGGCCGTGCCGCCGAGACAGTCGCACGCTTCGCGCCACTCGCGTTTGAGACCGTCGAGCGCGGGCGTGATGATGAGGACCATCAACGGAATCTGGAAGTACAGGTAGGTAATGGTCAGCCCGACGAAGCTGAGGATGCTGAAGCCGGTGGAATACAGATTGACGCCGAGGTATTTGCGCGCCAGCACCGTGACGAGGCCCACGCGTCCCAACGTGCAGATGAATGCGAACGCGAGCGGCACGCCCGCGAAGTTGGACGCGACGCCCGAGAACGTCATGAGCGTCGGACGGATCCACGCCGGCAGGCGGCCATGCACCGCTGCCCAGGCGAGCAACGCGCCGAACAGCGTCCCGCCGGCGGCGGATGCCACGCTCACCTTCACGCTGATCCAGTAGGCATCGAGCACGGCGGGCTGAAACAGTTCGCGAAGATTCGCCAGCGTGAAGCGTCCCTGCGCATCCTGAAACGCGCCGATCATCAGAAAGGCGGTGGGCAACAACAGAAACAGCAGCGCGAACGCAAAGAATGGCGCGACGCCCGCATACGTGAGCCAGCCCGCGCCGCGGCTCGCGCGGGCGGGGCCGGACTGCGGCGCGGGCGCGGCCGGCGTCAGCAGATCCGGGCCCGAAGCGCCTGGCTGCGGAGATGCGCTCATTCCGGCGAACTCGCGGCTACTTCACGTTCGCGCCGACGACCTGATCCCAGCCTTTGGTGACGGCGTCCTTCGTGGCGTTTTGCTGTTCGAGCGTCGGGAACACGGCGTTGCTGTAAGCCGATGCCGGCGGCAGTTTGGCAAGCAGCGCCTGCGGCACTTTCTTCTGCGCGACCAGCTCGTTATAGCGCATCGGATGGCAGTATCCGGCCAGCCAGCCGAGTTGCCCTTCGTCGGAGTAAAGGAATTCCATCCACAATTTCGCGGCGTTCGGATGCGGTGCGTAGGCGCTGATCGCCTGCACATAGACGCCCGCGACGACACCCGTCTTCGGCACGATCACCTGCACTTTCGGATTGCCTTTGAGCGTGTCGCGATCGGCAAGCGCGTTGTAATCCCAGCGCACGATGATCGGCGTCGTCCCCTGCGCGAGCGACGCGGCCTTGCCGATCACCGGCACGAAGTTGCCGCTCTTGTTCAGATCGGCGAAGAACTTGAGGCCCGCCTGGTCGGCCTTCGACGCGTCACCCTTCGTCTGCGAAAGGCCCGCCGCATGGACAGCCTGAATCGCCTGATTGGCCGAACGCGGGTCGCCCGCGAGCGAGACCGCGTTGCGATAGTCGGACTTGAGCAGATCGCCCCAATCGGACGGCGGCTTGTCGATCATGTCCGCGTTGACTTCGAACGCGAGCACGCCGTAGTAGTCGCCGTACCAGTAGCCTTCCGCATCCTTCGACGCAGCCGGGATCGAATCCCACGTCGACACCTTGTAAGGCTGCAACAAGCCTTCCTTCTTCGCGGACGGACCGAACGACAGGCCGACATCGATCACATCCGGCGCTTGCGGACCCTTGTTGCCCTTGTTGGCCTTGATCGCTTCGATCTCGTCGCCCGAGCCCGCATCCGGATTCAGCTCGTTGACGTGGATGCCGTACTTCTTCTGGAACGTGTCGATCAGCGCGCCGTATCCGCACCAGTCGTGCGGCAACGCGATCGTGGTCAACTGTCCTTCCTGCTTCGCGGCGGCCACGAGCGCCTCGGATGGCGCGGCCGATGCGGCGTCGATGCCGCCCGCCGCGAGTCCCGCTGCCGTGGAGATCGAAAGGAGACGGCCCGCCCAGATACGCTTCATCGTCATCGCTGTTCCCGAAAGGAAGGTAGTGCGTTGAAGAGAACCGCCGATTGCTGATGCAGGCTAGTTTCAAATCCTCAAATTTGCAAGCTGCCAAAAAAGTACAACTTTCGCTTATGACGGATGTAAGCTGAACAACAGCGTGCCAGCGCAATTCTCATTGTTGCTTCCACCATCGAGCATTCCCTATGTGGCAGAAAGACCGTCATCAGCGCATACGCGCGCTCCTGTCGATGCTCGGCCGTGTCTCGAACGAGAGGATCATGGCGGAGCTTTCCGTGTCGCGCGAAACGGTGCGCCGCGACTTGCTCGATCTGGAGCAGGCGGGTGCGCTACGGCGCGTGCATGGCGGCGCCGTCCCGTCGAGCGACGAGGCGCCCATCGCCGAACGCGCCCGCGCGAACGTGCGCGCGAAGTCGGCCATCGCGCGGGCGGCAATCGGCATCGTTCACGCCGGGCAAACCGTATTCGTCGATGCCGGAACCACGACCGCCATCCTCGCGGACGAGCTTGCGAAGCTCGCCAATCTCACCATCGTCACGAATTCGGTCGATGTCGCGCTGCGGTTGCGCGGCACATCGGGACCGCATGAGCGCGTGCGCGCGATGAACGAAGTCATCCTGCTCGGCGGCATGCTCAGCGAGCGCGCGGCGGCCACGACGGGCGCGACGACCGTGCTCGACATCCGGCGATACCGCGCCGATCTGGCGATGCTCTCGCCTGTCGGCATCGATCAGCGGCACGGGGCGAGCAACTTCGATCGTGCAGAAGCCGAGATTGCCCGGGCGATGGTCGAGAATGCGGACCGCGTCGCGATCCTCGCCGATCACAGCAAGATCGGCCAGCGCAGCCGCATCACGTTTTGCGCGCCTCGCGACATCGACGTTCTCGTGACCGATCGCAAGTCCGGCGAGGCCGCGGATTTGCGTGCGCTCAAGAAGACAGTGGGCGACCTGGTGCTTGCGTGAGCTGCGTCATTCCTTGACGTGCAGCGTGTCGAGCGAGCGCTTGCGCAGACGCGTGTCATGCAGCGCGCCCGCCGCATCGAGCACGGGATACGCCGTCGAACAGAAGAGCGAGTTCAGCCGTTTCATATTGCCGATGAGATCCAGGTGCAGCGCGCTGGTTTCCACGCTGCGCGAGCTTTGTCCCGCCAGCCGGTCCAGATGCTTGTGCGAGTAGGCGCGCTCCAGATCGCGAAAGCGTTCCTTCTCGGCCAGCAACTGCTCGGCGCATCGCAGATCGTTGTTGAGAAACACCGACAATCCGAGCCGCAGGTTACTGATGAGCCGCGCATGCAGATCGTCGAGTTCGCCCAGGCCCTGTTCCGAGAACGCGAGCCGTTGCGAGATTTTCTTCTCTTCGATATCACTGACGATTCGCTCGATGATGTCTCCCGCATGCTCGAGATTGATCGTCAGCGAAATGATGTCCGTCCAGCGACGGCTTTCCGCCTCGTCGAGCTGCTCGCGCGAGATCAGCGTCAGATAGCTTTTCACTTCCGCGTAGAGCTGGTCGACGTCGTCGTCCATGCGCATGGTTTCGCGGGCGACGGCGAGATCATTGCGTCTCAGCAGATCGGCGACGTTATCGAGCATGACGCGCACGATGTCGCCGATGCGAAGCACTTCACGCGAAGCATTCGCCAGCGCGAGGCTCGGCGTCACGAGGCCTGCCGGATCCAGGTACAGCGGGCGCAACTCGCCGGTCGCGACCGTGCGATCCGGCAGCAAACGCCGGCTGATCGCAGCGACCCGTTCGACGAGGGAGAGACACGCGCAGCAGCGCACGGTGTTGTAGATCACATGGAAACCGACTACGGCTTCGCGCGGATTGGCGATCAGAACCGGCAATCCGCGTGCGAGCAGCGATGCGAAAGGCAGAATGATGATCGCGCCGGCCAGTTTGAATGCGAAGCTGCCAGCGGAAAGACGCCGTGCTGCCGCGTTCTGCGGCAGCGCGTTCAAGAGCGCCAGGAGCCCGCTGCCCAGATTCGCGCCGACGACGAGGCACAAGGCGACCTTCAGCGAGATGACGCCCGACGACGCCAGTGTCGCCGTCAACAGGACTGCGGCGAGGCTCGAATACGAGAGCATCGCGAAGCCCGCGCCCACGAGCGCGTCGAGCATCGTGTCGCCTGTGAGCGCGCCGAACATGACCCTGACGCCGGCGCCCTGCATCATCGGCTGAGCCGCTTCGACGATGAGATGCAGCGCCAGCAGAATCAATCCGAGTCCGATGATGGTTCGGCCCACCTGCCCCGCCCGCGTCTGCTTGCGGGTCAGGAAAAGCGGCACGCCGAACAGGATCAGGATCGGCGAAAGCCATGACAGGTCGAGCGTCAGCACTCGCGCCATCAACGCGGTGCCGACATCCGCGCCGAGCAGAACCGTTAGCCCGGCCGCGAGCGGCACCAGTCCCTGCGCGGCGAACGATGTAATGATGACGGCTGTGGCGTTGCTACTCTGCACGAGGCTCGTCACGCCGATGCCCGCCAGAAACGCGCGCGTCTTGCTGCCGGTGCTACGGCCCAGAATGGCGCGGAGATCGGCGCCGAGCACCCGGAGAATGCCGGTGCGAACGATATGTGAGCCCCAAACCAGGAGGGCGACGCCAGAGAGCAGATTGAGAAGAACCAGCACGGCGAATCGATTTCCTTTGAATGGACGTGACGCTGACGCCAGGCTGTCGAAAATTAGATTGTGACAATAGTGTTACACAGTTCCCACGGCAATTGAGTGAAGTCAATCTTCCATGCAATGCGGCGTTGCGTGCATGCCGCAGCTCGCGCATCCGCTTGGAACCAGCGTCTCGCGGGTTTCGCGTCCGCGGCTAGAATCGGCGCTGGCGCATGGAGACCTCGATGGGATACCTGATCGTATTGAGCGTGGGTTGGATGGCGGGTGTTTTGAGCGGCGTGATCGGCACCGGCTCGTCGATGCTGTTGATGCCCGTGCTCGTGCTCATCTACGGCCCGCAGCAGGCCGTTCCGATCATGGCCATCGCCGCGATCATGGGCAATCTCGGCAAGGTCCTGTCCTGGTGGCGCGAGATCGACTGGAAAGCTTCCATTGCCTATGGCGCGACAGCCGCGCCCGGCGCGATATTAGGGGTTCACACGCTGCTTGCGCTCCCGCCGCACGCGGTCGAGCTAGCGCTTGGTCTCTTCTTTATCGCGATGGTGCCCACGCGCCGATGGCTCGCCCGCCGGGCCATGCGCCTCTCGCTCTTCCAGCTCGCGCTGATTGGCGCACCGGTCGGCTTCCTGACGGGCATCGTCGTTTCGACCGGACCGATCACCGTGCCGGTTTTCATGAACTACGGCCTTGTGAAGGGCGCGTTTCTCGCGACCGAAGCTACCGGTTCGCTGATCGTCTACGGTGCGAAAGTCGCGGCCTTTCAGCAGTTCGGCGCCCTGCCCGCTCAAGTGGTCGCTCAAGGGTTGATTACCGGCGCGGCGATCATGGCAGGCACGTTTTGCGCGCGCGGGATCGTCGCGCGCATGTCCGCTAACACCTTCCGGTTCATCGTCGATGCGCTGATGGTGTCGTCGGGTGTGTCATTGCTATGGGCCGCAGTCCGCTGAAGTGAAGTGCGTCGCTGTGAACCAGCGCCTGCGCCCGATGCAAATCCCATCGCATTCCCGCAAGTCATACGTCTCTCGTGCTCTGCTCCACTGACGCACGCTTCCCTCCCGCCGCGAAGTGACGCCCCGAACAGGCGGATCCATCGATCAGACGGCGTCTGAATCACTCGCATTTACGCGCCGATTCAAAACTTGCGCGCGGCACAGCGCTTGCGCATCAGTGCCGCGCGCATCGACGCCGCAACTCTTCCTGGAGACATCATGAAACTGCTTACTACTCAAGAAGGCCTGCCGCGCCTGTCGTGGGGTTCGATCATCGCGGGCGTCATCCTTTCGATGATCGTCTATCTCATCATGAGCGTGCTCGGCACGGCGATCGGCGCATCGCTCCTGTCGCCGTTGTCGAAGCCCGATACGTTGCACGGCTTCGGTTTCGGCTCGGGCGTATGGGTAATCGTCACGACCGTGCTCGCGGTTTTCGTCGGCTCCTATTACGCCGGACGCTGCGCGCCCGTCCTCGGATGGCTCCACGGTCTGCTGTCATGGGCGGTGATGACGCTGCTCGTCGTGTTCGGCATGACCTCGCTGATTACGGGCGCGGTGAGCACGGCCGGCAGCATCGTCGCAACCACCGCGCAAGTCGGCGCACAAGCCGGCGCGACCGCCGCGAATCAGGCGGGCGGCAACAATCAGCTCATCGACTCCGCGAAGCAGCAAGTGCAGGCGGCGATGGCATCGGCGGCGTCGGCTGCATCCTCTCCGGATGCCGAACAGAACGCGCGCCAGGCCGCCGACACCGCCGCGCGTGGCGTCGCTCGCGCAAGCTGGTTCTCGTTCGCGGCGCTCGTCGTCGGCGCGATCATCGCGATCGTTTCGGGCGGCGCGGGCTTTCGTCATCAGCCGCCGGTCGAGGAAGGCGGCGGCTCCGCGCTGGATCGCAAGAACGCGGCCCCTTGCAATCGCACCGTGCAGGCAGGCGCCCGCCTTTGAGCGCGCCCGGCCGACGACCTGACCACGCTTCAACGGAGACGCCGATGAGCGCCGATGACAAGCCCACGACCCCGAACGCGACGAACGCGGACTCGTCCGGCACGTCCGACGAGCTCCGGCTTTCCGCCGTGCAGGAAGAATTGTCCGTCGACGTGAAGCGGACGGAGACCGGCGCCGTGCGCGTTCGCAAGGTGGTGCATGAAGAGATGCAGCCGGTCAGCATGCGCCTGAGCGCCGAAAAGGTGGAAGTCAGGCGCGTGGCCGTGAATCGTCCGGTCGAGGAACGTGCCGAGCCGCGTCGCGAAGGCGACACGCTCATCATTCCTGTGTACGAATACGTGCCGGTCGTTCGCATGCAGCTCACGTTGAAAGAAGAGGTGCATGTGACGACGCGAGAGACGCAACAGGACGTCGTCCACCAGGTTCTTCTGAACTCCGAAGAATTGGTGGTTGAACGCCGCGAAGGCACGAGCGGCAAGTGGAAGCCCGATCCGGATGCCGGCTAGATTCACCCGCACCCGAGGCGGGAACGGCCGTTGCGCATATGGACCGGCGCACCTCTCGATACCCGAATCACTCCCACGGAGATAATGCAATGAGCCAGACCATCATCGGTGTATTCAATACGCTTCAGGACGCGGAACTTGCTCAGACGCGCCTCGAAACGGAAGGCGTCGCCCGCACGAATATGAACGTGCATGCGAACGATATGAGCGCGTCCACGTCCGTGTCCGGCGATGCGACCGACCGTCCCGCCGGCGAGCATCACGAAGGCGCGATGGCGCGCATCGAGCACTTCTTCAAGAACCTGTTCGGCGATCACGATCAGCCCGAGGAAATCGGCCACTATCACGAAGCGGTCCGTCGCGGCGGCGCGCTGTTGACGGTGGATGTGATCGACGAATCGTCGATCGAACGCGTGCGCGACGCGCTCTATGCAGCCGGCGCCATCGACATCGACACGCGCGTCGAGCAATGGCGCAGCACGGGCTATAGCGGCTATGACCGCAATGCGCCGGCTTATACAGCCGATGAGATCGCCGCTGAACGGCAGGCCTTTCCCGTCGTGAAGGAATCCGTCGAAGTCGGCAAGCGCGAAGTGCAGACGGGCGGCGTGCGCGTCTATTCGCGGGTGACCGAAACGCCGGTGAGCGAATCGGTGAATCTGCGTGAAGAACACGCGAACATCGAGCGTCGGCCGGTGGATCGTCCGGCGACGGTGGCGGATCTGAAGGAAGGCTTCGTCGAGATCAGGGAAACGGCCGAGCAGCCCGTCGTGGCGAAGACGGCGCGCGTGGTCGAGGAAGTGGTCGTCGGCAAGGAAGAAACGAACCGCACCGAAACCATTCACGACACGGTGCGCGGTACCGAAGTGGAAGTCGAGCGGACGGCGGGCAACCGGGACGTAGCCGACGGCGCGGTTCCGCCGGCGAAAAAGACGCCGCTGTAACGCGTAGCGAGATCGGCCGCTCCCTGCGGAGCGGCTGATTGCGCACGTCTGCGTCCGCTACATTCCCGTTCGCTCAGTCGACGAAAGGCAGCTTGCGGTCGCGCGCTTCCGTCAGCATGGAAACGGTGATCTTGCGCACTTCCAGCTTGCTTTGCGTGATATGCGCGCGCAGCAGCATCGCCGCTTCGCCGCACTTGCCGCGATCGATGAAGCGCAGCATTTTCGCGTGCTCGTCGTAAGTTGCGCTAGTGCGATGCGGCTTCAAGAAATCCAGCCGCCGCACGATGCGGATGCGTTCCGTCACTTCGTTATGCACGCGCAGCATCTCGCCGTTGCCGCTTGCGCGCACGAGTCCGCGGTGAAAGTCCTCGTCCAGGCGAAACATCGCGACCGGATCGCTTTCCTGCGCATCGGGCGAAACGCACCACACCGACTTGAGCGCATCCACTTCCGGATGCGGTGGCGCGCTGCTCGCGAGTTTGTCGAGCGATGCGGTCTCCAGCACGATTCGCAAGTCATACAACTGATCGAGCGCCGCGAAGTTGATCTCCGACACCTTCCAGCCACGCCTGAAACCGACTTCGAGATAGCCTTCGCGCAGCAGGCGGAACAGCGCGTCGCGCATCGGCGTACGCGACACCCCGTAGTATTGCGCGATGTCGGTCTCCGAGAAGCGGTCGCCGGGAAACAGGCGAAAGCTGAAGATGTCCTGCTTCAACTGCTGATAAACCTGCTCGGCAAGCGGATTGGCGCTCTGAATGGCGCGCACGGCACTGCGCTCCGTGAGTTTGGGCGAGTTGATTCGATGTCTCCGTGTAATGCCTCTTCAGGGCGTTTCGATCAGGCTCACGTGCGCCGCGACGATGGTCCACCCCGCGAACGCATTCGATGCATGGCCGATGCGCGCCCACGTCTGCATCTGACGTCCGAGCAAAGGCGTGGCATCGCTCGTGAATTCGGTGCTGACCGAAGCGTAATCCGTGCCGAAAGTCGTCACCACCGTTCGATGCAAACGCCGCGAACGCGGCACCGGCGCGCACGTCTCGCGCCAGCGGCGAATTTCATCGCCGCCATGCTGCACTTCGGCGATGCCGTATCGTACCGTTTCCGGCGCGTGCCAGAAGAGCGCGTTCATGGTAGCCACATCGTTATCGACGAGCGCCTTCTCATAGGCGATGAACGCGCGCTCGACTTCAGCCACCGTTTCCGGACGATTCAGTTCCATCAATTCTCCAGCACATCGGCGAGCGTGGCCGTCCATCCGACGATGCCGCCCTGCGAGCGAATCATCTCGATGGTCGCAGTCTTGAACGACGGTATGTAGCTCGCCGTCGCGTCTTCTATCAGCACGCATTCGTAGCCGCGATCGTTCGCTTCGCGCATGCTCGTCTGCACGCATACTTCGGTCGTGACGCCTGCGAACACGAGATGCGTGATGCCGCATCGCGCAAGCTCTTCGCCGAGGCGCGTTGCGTAAAAGGCGCCTTTGCCGGGCTTGTCGATGACGATCTCGCCCGTAATGGGCGCGACCGCATCGACGATGGCGTTGCCCGGTTCGCCGCGAACGAGAATGCGGCCCATCGGTCCCATATCGCCGATGCGCGCTCGTGGCGCGCCGCGCAGCCGCTTCGCATCCGGACAATCGGAGAGATCGGGCGCGTGCGATTCGCGCGTATGCACGACGAGCCAGCCGCGATCGCGCGCATGTTCGATCAGCTGCGCGACGGTCGGCACGATCGACGTCAGCAGCGACACATCGTTGCCGAGCGCTTCGCCGAAGCCGCCCGGCTCCACGAAGTCGCGCTGCATGTCGATGACGATCAACGCCGTATGCGCTACATCGAACGTGAACGGAGACGGTCGGGCGCGGGTCAGGGTAGGCATGGCGTCAGCCCTCGTATCGGCGTTCGGGTTTCGAAAAACCGCATGACGTCCCGTCTTTCACGACGACTTCGTCCTCCCACGGCAGACGATATTCGCCACGCACCATGTCCTGCATGAACGTGTACGGACAATCCTGCGCGCCGCCCTTCACGGCGACATAGCCGCGATGTCCGAACTGATAGATGTTGTTTTCGACGCCCCAGTGAATGCGGGCTTCGCGCACGAGATCGGGGCGCATTTCACAGGTGATGATCTCATCCGGGCGATGACTGCCATCGACCAACACCGTGCCGTCGAAATCGCAGAACATGCCTTCGCCCATCGAGTCGAACGTGCCGTCGCTGCCGCACAGACACACGCTCGCGGTCTGCGCGAGATTCTGGAATGCGTTCGACTGATTGGTGATTTGCCAGGCATGGCGAATGGGCGCGGTATAGCCCGCCGTGCGCAAGATGATTTCCGCGCCCTTGTAAGCGGCTTCGCGCGCCATCTCCGGAAACATGCCGTCATGACAGATGATGAGCGAGAGCTTCGCGCCCTTCGGCCCGATGCACACCGGCACGCCGAGATTGCCCGGCTCCCACGGCTCGACCGGCACCCACGGATGCATCTTGCGATAGTAGAGTTGCACCTCGCCCCGATCGTCGATGATGATCCCGCTGTTATAGGGATTGCCGCCTGGATTGCGCTCCATGATGGAGAAGCATCCCCAGATGCGATGCTCGATGCACGCCGCCCTGAACGCGGCCACTTCGGGACCGTCGAGCGAGCACATGATGGCATCGTTCGTATCCATCGACAGGCCGTGCAGCATGTATTCGGGAAACACGACCAGATCCATCGACGGATTGTTGCGGCGCGCCTTGCCGATCAGTTCGACGATGCGCCGTGTCTGCGCGGCCAGTTGCTCCGGGGTGGCGACAGCCGGATTCTGCAACTGCACGAGACCCACGACGATGCCTTGCGGCGACTTGTTCAATCCACCGAGACCGCTCGAACTCATTCTTCCTTGCTCCTTTATGCGTGAACGGCGAGCGGCTCCGACGCAGCGCGCGTGGCGCTTTCGACATGACCCGCCATGTGTCTTCCCAACGCGACGCGATCCGCGCCGCTCGCAGCCGTTTCGTGTACCAGCCGCCCTTCCGCGATCACCGCGATGCGATCCGCCAGTTCCAGCAGTTCATCGAGGTCTTCGCTGACGAGCAGCACTGCGGCGCCTGCATCGCGTGCGGCGAGAATGCGCGCGTGGATGTCCGCGACCGATGCGAAGTCGAGTCCGAATACGGGATTCGCGACGATCAGCACATCCACCGCTTGCCCGAGCTCGCGCGCGAGCACGGCGCGCTGCACGTTGCCGCCCGACAACGTGCCGATGGCGCGCGCCGGCACCGGCGGTTTCACGTTGAACTCGGCGATGAGACGTTCGGCGCGTTCGCGCATCGCACGGCGATCGAGACGCCAGCCGTGACGCTTCATCGGCGCACGGTCGAAGTCGCGCAAGGCGAGGTTGTCCGCGATGCTCATGTTCGCGACGCACGCATTGCGCAGCGGTTCTTCGGGGAGCGCAAATACGCGTAGCCGCGTCATCTCTTCACGCGTCGCGCGGTATGGCTCGCCATGCATGTGCATTTCACCGCTTTGCACGCGGCGCTGGCCGACGAGCGCTTCGATCAGTTCCTTCTGCCCGTTGCCCGATACGCCCGCGATGCCGAGTATCTCGCCCGACTTCACGCTGAGCGAAACATCGCGCACCGCCCGATGTCCACGATCATCGACGACGTTGAGACTGGACAGCGCGAGACGCACGGGCGAAGCCGCATCGAGCGGCTTGCGTCCGGGCTGCATTCCGGCGAGTTCGGGATCGTCCTGCTTCGCGGATTCACCGCCCATCATCCACGCGGCGAGCTTGTCGCGGCTCGTATCCGCGACCGCGCTCGTCCCGACGAGCCTGCCCTTGCGCAACACGGTCACGTCGTCGGCATACGCCATCACTTCGCGGAACTTGTGCGTGATCATCAACACGGTCAGCTCGCCGCGCGTGGCGAGATCGCGCATCAGGCCGAGCACTTCGTCTGCTTCCTGCGGCGTGAGCACGGACGTGGGTTCATCGAGAATGAGGAAACGCTGCTGCAAATAAAGCTGTTTCAGAATCTCGAGCTTCTGCTTTTCTCCTGCGGCGAGACCGGCGACGGGCGCATCGAGAGGCAGACGAAAGGGCATCGAACGCATGAAGGCATCGAGCGCGGCACGTTCCTTCGGCCAGTCGATCTTCCACGGCAATCGCCCGCGCGCGAGCAGCAAATTCTCTTCGACCGACAAGCCCGCCGCCAGCGTGAAATGCTGATACACCATGCCGATGCCGAGCGCCTGAGCATCGCGCGGCGACGCGATTCTCACCTGCCGCGCATCCGCGATGATCTCGCCGTGATCGAGCACGCCATAACCGACGAGCCCTTTCACGAGCGTACTCTTGCCCGCGCCGTTTTCGCCGAGCAGCGCATGCACGGTGCCCGCGCGCACTTTGAGCGTCACGTCGTCGAGCGCGGTGAAAGCGCCGAAACGCTTCGTCGCGCCGAGCACTTCCACGCTCATCGCTTTGGTCGGTGCGTTCATGGTCAGCGTCCCAGCGTCGCGAGCAAAGCCTTCGAATCCGATACCGTGCCGAATACGCCGCCCTGCATCAGCACCATGTTGAGCGCGGCGTCGTGATTGCCCTGATCGGTCGCGCCGCAACAATCCGCGAGAATGGTGCATTCGAAGCCGCGATCGTTCGCTTCGCGCATCGTCGTGTGAACGCAGACATCGGTCGTGATGCCCGTGAGCACCAGATTCACGATGCCGCGCGTGCGCAATACCATTTCGAGGTCGGTTGCGCAGAACGAGCCTTTGCCTGGCTTGTCGATGACGATCTCGCCTTCGATCGGCTTCAGTTCATCGATGATTTCCCAGCCCGGTTCGCCGCGCACGAGTATCTTGCCGCAGGGTCCTTCATCGCCGATGCCGATGCCGTTCGTGCCCGCGCGACGGCTTCTCCATCGCTTGTTGGCGGGCAAATCCGACAGATCGGGCCGGTGCCCTTCGCGCGTATGAATGATCGTGAAGCCTTGCTCGCGCATCAGCGTGAGCACGTTCCTGATCGGTTCGATGGGCGCGCGCGTCATCGAGAGGTCATAGCCCATCTTGTCGACATAACCGCCGATGCCGCAAAAGTCGGTCTGCATGTCGATGATGACGAGCGCGGTGTTCTCCGGCCGCAGATTGCCGTCGTAGGGCCACGGATAGGGACGTGCTTCGATGAAGCGGCTCATGTGTTCGACTCCATGAAAATAGGGTTCAACGCGTGAGACTCAGTTCGCCGGGCGCACCCGCGAGCGTGCGGTCGGGACGGCAATTGACGATCATGATGACGAGGGTGAGGACGTAAGGCGCCGCATTGAAAAGGTAGTAACCGCTCGTCACGCCGATGGCCTGCAACGCGGGTCCGAGCGCGCCCGCTGCGCCGAAGATCAGCGCGGCCCACAGGCATCGCAACGGCTGCCAGCGCGCGAAGATGACGAGCGCGACGGCCATCAGGCCTTGTCCGCTCGACAAGCCTTCGTTCCAGCTTCCGGGGTACACCAGCGACAGATACGCGCCGCCTACGCCCGCGAAGAAGCCGCCGACCGTCGTCGCGAGAATGCGAACGCGCGTGATCGGATAACCCATCGCGCGGGCGCTTTCCGCGTTCTCGCCGACGAGACGCAAAGCCATGCCCCAACGCGTATGTCGCAAGCCCCATTGCAACGCGAACGCCAGCGCGACGCCGATGATGAAGAGCGGATTGACATGCAACGCGTTATGCAACTGCGGCGACGAAGCCCAAGCACCGAGATCGATCGATGACAACATCGGCGCTTGCGGCTCGATGAACGGCTTGCCGAGATAGAACGCGAGGCCGGTGCCGACCAGCATCAGCGCGATGCCGAACGCGATGTCCGACACGCGCGGCAACGAGCACACGAGACCGTGCAGGCAGCCGAGCAGCAACCCCGCGCAGCCGGCCGCGAGCACGCCGAGCCACGGCGAGCCGGACAGATACGCGGCCGCATAACCGGTCATCGCGCCGGATACGAGAATGCCTTCGAGGCCGAGATTGACGCGCCCGCCCTTCTCCGTCAGACATTCGCCGATGCTCACGAACAAATACGGCGTGCTCACGCGAATGGCGCCCGCGAACAACGACAGCAGCAGTACCGCGACGGGTGAATGTGCGTCAAACATGAGTGCCCTCCAGTCGAACCGACGAGCGCGCGACGGTCATCGCCTGCAGCCTGATGCGCCACGCCGCGAGACGACCGCCCATCGCTTCCCACGCGAGCAGGTTGGCAAAGAGCAGACCTTGCAGGACGAGCGTGGTGGCATCGGGCAGACCCAGGCGGCGTTGCAGAAGCGAACCGCTCGCTTCGATACCGCCGACGAGCACCGCGCACAGAATGATCGCCAACGGGTTCTGACGCGCCGCGAACGCCACGAGAATCCCCGCATAGCCGTAACCCGCCAGCAGCGATGCGTTCGCGCTGCCCTGCACCGCCGCGACTTCGAACATGCCCGCGAGACCGGCCGCCGCGCCGCCCATCGCGCAGGCCGCGATCGCGAGCTTGTTCACCGGCAGCCCGACGAGCTTCGCCGCATGGTTGTTGCCGCCCGCGATGCGCATCGCGAAGCCTTTGGTGCTGTGGCGCACGAAGACCCATGCCGCGACGCACGCGAGCGCGCCCCAGAACAAGCCCCAATGCACGTCGAGACCCGGCAACGAACCGATCGAGAACGCGTCGGGAACGGGCAGCGTCGAAGGCTTGTTGAGACTCGCGGGATCGCGCAACGGTCCTTCGACGAGATGCTTGAACAATGCAATCGCGATATACGACATCAACAGACTGCTGATCGTCTCGTTGACGCCGCGCAGTTGCCGCATTGCGCCGACCGCGCCGATCCACACGCCGCCCGCGATCATGCCGGCGAGCGCCATCAACGGAGCGACGACGAACCACGGCATCGCGGCAGGCACGACCGTCGCCACGACCGCCGATGCGAGTCCGCCGAGCGCGAGCGCGCCTTCGCCACCGATCACGATCAGCCCGACCTGCGCAGGCAACGCGACGCACAACGCGGTGAGCATCAGCGGCGCGGCGCGCAGCAACGTGCTCTGCCACGCGAACGACGAGCCGAATGCGCCTTGCGCGATCAGCACGAGCGCATCGTCGGCGGGCTGGCCCTGCACGAGCAGGAATAGCGAGAACAGCACCAGCGTGCCGATGAGCGCGCACAACGTCGGCAAAGCGGGCAATGCGCCCAGCGCCACGCGCGGTAACAGAGGATAGGAACGCATGCCGGCTCCGCGAAGGAATGAATCAGATCTGCCCGACGACGCCCGCGACGAGATAGTTCATGCTTTCCAGCTTGATATCCGTCTGCGCGTAAGCCGTGCCCGATGCGATGGCACTGCCGCCCTTGTTGTCCTTCATCGGGCCTTTGAAGATCACGTAATCGCCCGCGGCCATCTTCGTCTTGATGGCGTCGGCATTGGACTTCGCATCGGCCGTGACTTTCGCGCCGTAGGGCGACATCTTCACGAAGCCTTCCTTCAGGCCGCCGCGCAGAATGTTGGGCTGCGGCTTGCTGGTCTGCGCATCCGTGACGAGTTCCTTGAAAGGCGTCGCCCAGTCCCATTCCGCGCCCGTCAGATAACCCTTCGGCGCAAGCGCGGCCTGACTCGCGTGATAGCCGCAACTCATCGCGCCGCGCTTCTCCGCCGTTTCGATGACGACCTTCGGACCGTCGACGTGACAGGTCAGCACATCGCATCCCTGATCGACGAGACTGTTGGCCGCTTCGGCTTCCTTGACCGGCATCGACCAGTCGCCGGTGAAGATGACGTGCGTGGTGATAGACGGATCCACCGATTGCGCGCCGAGCGTGAACGCATTGATATTGCGCAGCACTTGTGGAATCGGCTTGGCGGCGACGAAACCGAGCTTCTTGCTCTTGCTCACGTGTCCAGCGACGACGCCGTTGAGGTACTGACATTCATCGATATAGCCGAAGTAGCTCGCGATATTCGGCGGATTGCCCTGCTTCCACAAACCGCCGCAATGCGCGAAGCGGACCTTCGGATACTTCGCGGCCATCTTCAGCACATGCGGATCGAAATAGCCGAACGAAGTCGCGAAGATGAGCGTCGCGCCGTCCTGTTCGATCATCGCTTCCATCGTCTTTTGCACGGCCACGGTCTCGGGCACGTTCTCTTCCTCGACCACCTTCACGCCCGGCATCTTCTTGATGATCGCGGCGGCCTGAGCCTGCGCCTGGTTATAGCCGTAATCGCCCTTCGCGCCGACATAGATCACGCCGACGGTGAGATTGCTTGCGCCGAAGGCGAGATCGAAGGGCAGCGCGCTGCCGAGCGCGAGCGCGCCCGCGCCTTGGATGAACTGGCGGCGATTGGTCATGATGTAGCTTCCTGTTTGAGTTGATCGCTGGATGAAGAGACGAGGCTGTGCCGATACGCGCGCCAGCCGCCGAAGGAAGTGATGTCGCGTGCGCCGCTGTCCGGCGCGACGGCGGCCGGTTCGCAGATGAAGCCTTTGACGATGCGGCCATCGGCGGTCGTGACCGTGCCGATACCGAGCGGCGCGGGAATCGCCGCGACGAATGCGCCGAAGGTCCGCATAGGCATCTCCCATATCTCGATGGCGATCGCGGCACCCTCGTTTTCGGTGCGCACGAGTCCGGGCTTCGGCGGCTGTGTATTGGCTAATGCGTAGAGCGTGTAGTGCGGCGACGTCATCGTTTCTTCGATGAACCGCGCGCCCGCCTGCTTCATCTGCCATTCGAGCGGCATGCCGCGCAGATGTGCGCCGACTATGGCGAGCTCGATGCTTGGCTCCTGGATCGGCAGCGGATCGATGCTGGCATCGGAAAGTGCCTGAATCTTCGCGCCCAATGCCGCGAGTCTCCGATCCGCGCCCGCTGGCCCGATGAGCGTGATGCCCGCGGGCAAGCCATCGGCGCGCGGCGGTCCCGGCACGGCGAGCGCGCACAGGTCGAGCAGATTGACGAAGTTCGTATAGACGCCGAGACGGCTGTTCACTTCGACCGGGTTCGCCTGCACTTGCGCGATGGTCGGATGCGTCGGCGTCGTGGGAACGATCAGGATATCGAAACGTTCGAACAACGCTTCCGCCTCACGCTTCAGCAGCGTGAGTTCGTATTGCGCGTTGAATGCGTCGGCGGCGGAGAATGCGTCGGCCTTGCCGATCACTTTCGCTACGGTCGGATCGATGTCATCGCGGTTCGTGACGAAGAAATCGCCCAGCGCCGCGCGGCGTTCCGCGACCCACGGACCGTCGTACAGCAACGCGGCCGCGCGTTGCATCGGCGCGAAGGGAAACGTCGCGGGTTCGAGTTGCAGACGATCCAGCGTCGCCGCGAAGGCGTCGGCCGCGTGCGTGTCGCCGAAGAATTCCAGCGTGTCGGGAATTGCGACGCGCGGCGCATCCGGCAGCAAGCCGAGCGCTGCGACGCGGCGCGAATAACCGTCGAGCGCATCGAAAGTGGCCATCTGCTGCAGCACGATCCAGGCATCGGCGACGTCGTGCGCGAAGATCGATAGCGTATCGAGACTCTTGCACGCGGGCACGACCCCGCGCTTGCTGACGAGCCCCAGCGACGGCTTCAATCCGACGATGCCGTTGAAACCCGCCGGCACGCGGCCCGAACCGGCGGTATCGGTGCCGAGCGAAAACGCGACGATGCCCTGCGCCACCGTCACCGCCGAACCGGAACTCGATCCGCCCGACACATATTCCGGATGACTAACTTGTTGCACGGCGCCATGCGGCGAGCGCGTGCCGACGAGCCCGGTCGCGAACTGATCGAGATTCGTCTTGCCGATGAGCATCGCGCCCGCATCGATCAAGCGCTGCACGGCGAACGCCGTTTCGCCGGGCGTATAGGCGAACGCCGGACATGCGGCGGTCGTCGGCAAGCCCGCAATGTCGATGTTGTCCTTCACTGCGAACGGCACGCCGAATAAAGGCTTGCGCTCGAAGATCGCGGGTCCGGCTTCGGCGAGCTCGCGTGCAAGCGACGCTGCCGTCGTTTGCAGATCCGCTGCCGGAACGACGAGCGTCCATGCTTCCGGGCGATCACTCGCTTCGATGCGAGCAAGCGTCGCTACGGCGATTCGCTGCGGGTCGGTATCGCCGCGCGCGTACGCATCGAGAAGTGCGCGAACGGTGAGCGGTGCGTGATCGTCGGCAGATGCGGTCGCGTTCATGAGTTCAATCTTGAATACAAGTTGAACGCACAATGCACCGTCCGTGCCAGTGACAGATTCCGCTGTTAAATCAACGATTTGGCATCAGCGTCGCGACTTGCGGCGACCGGGCGTGATCCACGCCGGTTCAGCAATGACCCAGCCGTGGTGCGATAAATCCCGCTGACGGTGCAGCGGTCCACGGCTCCGGTGCCGACAGAGTCCGCGTTACTGCGTGTCGCCGATTTCCGGCGCGATGGCCGCATGGTTGACGATCGCGACCATCGATATCCCGCCGATCATGTTCCCGAGAAGCGTCGGCAGCAGGAACACGCCGAAGTAATCGCCGATGCTCGCGGCGTGCGTCATCACGGCATACGCGGCCTCGGCCGAACTGGCGATGACGTGCGTCAGCTTGCTCACGCCGACGGTGTAAGTCACGAGCAGGATGGTGAGCAGGCGCGCGGACCGCGCGCTCGGCAAGAGCCAGACCATCAGCGCGATCAGCCAGCCGGCGAAGACGGCGCGTACCAGTGTGACGCCGAAGCCGGCGCTGAAAGGCGCACGCGCGACCTCCGCGAGCGCCGCGTTGACGTCGGGATCGAACACGTCCTTGAACTGCAGAAGCGCGGCGAATACTGCGGTGCCGACGAGATTGGATAACAACACGATAGACCATAGGCGCAGCGTTTTACCCACTGTGCGCAAGTCACGCCGCGTGAGCACGGGCAGCACCGCTGTCAGCGTGCTTTCGGTGAAAAGCTGCTGACGCCCGAGGATGACGAACACGAAGCCGATCGTATATCCCAGGCTTGCAATCAGATGCTGCGATTTGGATGCAGGCAGCTCGCTTTGCAAGATCGCCTGAACGAGAAAGGAGAAACCCATCGAAAGACCGGCCGCGAGCCCGGACCATATGAGCGCCGAGGCCGTGCGCTCCATCGCGGTTTCGCCCTCTTCGCGCACGATTTCGTGGATGACGAGCGCATGCGGCGTCGAATGATCCGCGGCTTGCTCGCGCTGATCGTGGTCGAGGTGGGGCGACTCGGCGCCTGCTTGCGATTCGGACATTGACTCTTCTCCTGAGGCCGCTGCTGCGTGCGTCGTGCACGATGCGATGCGTGCTTACAGCAGATTCGATGCCTGTCGGGCATAGGGCCTGCTGCTGCGACCTCGTTCACCCGAAACAACCGATCCAACCGATACAAGACCGACGATGAAAACCGAGACCTTTTCCCTTGGCGGCTACGACGTCGAGGTATCGACGAAACAAACGCCAACCGGCGACTGGACACCCGAGCTGCGCGTCACCCGCAACGGACGGCCGGTGGCTCTGCCTCAAGTCGAGACGGTCGAACCCAACTGGCTGACGAGCGCGGAAGCGCTGCGCGGCGGCGTCGAACAGGCGCGCCGGCTGATCGATCGATATCTCGCCGGCCACGACAATCAGCACACCGGCGGCGCAATCGGCCATCCGGCGAAGCCCGGCGTCCAGGACAAATGATCTGAATCGCGGCGGCGACGTGCCTGCTTCGAGCGCGACCCGCGATCGTCGCGCGTGTGGCCCTTCGATTGCTCGGCGAGCTTATCCGTCATCCGCAAGCAATCGGGCTTGCAGCGAACGGCCCGCAAGGACCGCAAAATGAAGATCGCACAAGTTGCACCGCTCTATGAAAGCGTTCCCCCCAAAGCCTATGGCGCGACCGAACGCGTCGTTTCCGCGCTGACGGAACAACTCGTCGCGTGGGGTCACGACGTCACATTGTTCGCTGCGGGCGACTCCAAGACCCAGGCGCGCCTTCGCGCGACACATCCGGTGGGACTCTGGCGTGACGAACGCGTGTGGGATACGACGAGCCATCATCTGCGTCAGCTCGACGCCGTCGTGCGCCGCTCCGCGCAGTTCGACCTCGTTCACTTCCACGGCGAGCCGTTTCATCTGCCATTGCAGCGGTATATGTCGTGTCCGTCGCTTACGACCGTGCACGGCCGACTGCTCGTGCCCGATCACGGTCCGCTCTACGAGGCTTATCCCGATGCGCCGCTCGTTTCCATCTCGGACAGCCAGCGCAAGGACACACCGCACGCCAACTGGATCGGCACCGTGCATCATGGCCTGCCGCTCGATGCCATGCGCTTCTCTCCGAACGGCGGCGACTATCTGCTTTTCGTGGGCCGCATGATGCCCGAGAAGGGAATCGAGCGCGCCGTCGAGATCGCGCGGCGCGCGGGGCTGCCACTCAAGATCGCCGCGGCCGTGCATCCCGGCGAACGCGCGTGGTTCAGGGAAGAGATTTATCCGATGCTGGAGGCCTCGCAATCGTTCGTCGAATATCTCGGCGAAGTGGGCGGCGAGACGCGCCTCGAACTCTTCTCCCACGCGCGTGCGTTGATGTTTCCGATCGGCTGGGAGGAGCCCTTCGGCCTCGTGCTCATCGAGGCGATGGCTTCCGGCACGCCCGCGATCGCTTTCCGGCGCGGTGCGGTGCCGGAGATCGTCGAGCATGGCGTGACGGGTTTCATCGTCGACGATGTCGAACAGGCCGTGCGTGCAGTGCAGGAACTCGGCACCATTCGTCGCAACGATTGCCGGCGCAGCTTCGAGCGGCGCTTCAGCGCCGAGCGCATGACGCGCGATTACCTCGCGATTTATCGCACGCTGCTCGCGGATCCAGCGCGCGGCGGCGAGGAATGGGCACCCGGCGACCCGATGCAGGCATGACGATTGCCGTTTCCGGTTGCATTCACTCGCATAACTGGCCATGCGCATCGCTCAGGTTTCCACTCTTTATGAGAGCGTGCCGCCGCGACGTTACGGCGGCATAGAGCGCGTCGTGTCCTGGCTCACGGAAGAACTCGCGAAGATGGGACACGACGTCACGCTCTTTGCAAGCGCCGACTCGCGCACACGCGCGAAGCTCGTCGCGAGTTCGGACTGCGCCGTGAGACTGCTCGAAAACACCGCCGATCCGCAAGCCTTCCACTTCGCGATGCTCGAGGACGTCGTGCGCGCGTCCGGCGATTTCGACATCGTGCATTTTCATACGGACTACATGAGCTTTCCGTACGCGCGCCGGCTCGATGCCGCGCACGTTACGACGCTTCACTGGCGGCTCGACGTGCCCGGCCTCGACGCGCTTTACCGGCGTTTCGCCGATGTGCCGCTCGTGTCCATCTCCGATGCGCAGCGCGAGCCGATGCCGTGGGCCGGCTGGACCGCGACCGTGCATCACGGCATGCCCGCGGCGTTGCTGCCGTTTCAGGCGCGGGCGGAACAGCATCTCGCGTTCGTCGGACGTATCGCGCCATCGAAGGGACCGGACGCGGCCATCCGCATCGCGCGGCGGGCGAACGTGCCGCTCAGGATCGCGGCGAAGATCGACGAAGCGGATCGCCCCTACTTCATTCGCGATGTCGAACCGCTCATCGAGGCGCCGCACGTCGAATTCGTCGGCGAACTCGACGATCACGGCAAGCGCGGACTGCTCGGCCATGCCCGCGCGATGCTCTTTCCGATCGCCTGGCCGGAGCCCTTCGGCATCGCGATGATCGAAGCGCTGGCGTGCGGCACGCCGGTCATCGCGTTCGGGCGCGGTTCGGTGCCGGAGATCATCGAGCATGGCGTGAGCGGGTTCATCGTGCGCGACGAGGACGAGGCGGTCGAAGCCGTCGCGCGATTGCCGGAGATCGACCGGCGCGCATGCCGCGCGCGCTTCGAGCAGTTTTTCACGGCGGAGCGCATGGCGCGTGCTTATGTCGAGGTCTACGAGCGGCTCGTGCGCGAGCGCACCGCGCGGCTCACATTGACGGAGGTTTGAATGCGCTGCATGGTGGTTGCAAGCGATTACGACGGCACGCTGGCGCAGCATGGCCGCGTCGATGAAGCGACGTGGCGCGCCGTCGACCGGCTGCGCGAATCCGGCCGCCATATGGTGCTCGTCACCGGCCGCGAACTCGACGATCTGCTGAGTCTGTGCGACGGCATCGACCGGTTTTCGTATGTGGTCGCGGAGAACGGCGGCGTGCTCTATCACCCGGCGACGCGCGAGCGCACGCTTCTCGCGCCGCCGCCGCCCGCCGCGTTCGTCGAAGCGATGCGGCAACACGGCGTGAAGCACCTGAGCGTGAGCGAGACGCTCGTCGCCACATCGCGCCCGTACGACGAACAGGCGCACGAAGCGATCCGCGAACTCGGCCTCGATCTGCACGTCGTGTTCAACGGCGACGCGGTGATGATTCTCGCGCCCGGCATCAGCAAGGCGACGGGGCTCGACGCCGCCCTCGATGCGATGGCGTTCTCGCCGCGCAATGCCGTCGGCGTCGGCGATGCGCAGAACGATCATCCGCTGCTGGACGCGTGCGAGTTCGGCGCCGCGGTCGGCAACGCGCTCGATGTGCTGAAGGCGCACGCGGATATCTGTCTCCAAGGCGTCGCCGGGGCGGGCGTCGCGGAACTCATCGACAAGATTCTGGCCGACGACCTCGCACACCTGAGCCGACGCGACGCGCGGCACAACCTGCTGATCGGGCATCGCACCGTAAGCGGCGATGGCGGCGATGAAGACACCGCCGAAACGCTCGAACAGCAAGGCACCGTCGCGCTGCTCGCCGGGCAGTCGGGCGGCGGCAAGTCGACCTTGTTGACCGGACTCATGGAGCGTCTGTGCGCGGCGGGATATCAGTTCTGCGCGCTCGATCCGGAAGGCGATTTCGACAATCTCGAAAAGACGCTCGCCATCGGCAATGCGGAGCACGCGCCCAAAGGCGACGACATCATGAAGTTGCTGCGCCAGCCGCGCCAGCCTGTCGTCGCGAATCTGATGCACGTTGCGTTCGCCGAGCGGCCTTCGTACTGCGCGGAACTGCTCGCCGAGCTGCAATCGACGCGCGCGCTCAACGGGCGGCCGCACTGGATATTGTTCGACGAGGCGCATCAGCTTTTCCCGAACGCCGCGAACGCCGCCGACGAAACCCTGCCGGAGCAACTCGGCCCGGCCATTTTCGCGACGGTGCATCCGAACGCGATCTCGCAGCGCGTGCTCGAACGCGTCAACGTGTTCATCGGCGCAGGTCCCGGCGCCTGGGAAGCGCTCGAGGAGTTCGCGCGCGCCGCGGGCATCGCGATGCCGCGCCGGCTATCGGACGCGCCCGAAGTCGGTCAGGCGCTCGTCTGGCGGCGCGAGCCGCTCAGCGGCGACGCCTGGGGCGATCCGCGCATCGTTCGCGTGGAGCCGGCCAAAACGCAGCGTCGCCGTCATGTGCGCAAATATGCGGCGGGCATGCTTATCCCCGAGCGCAGTTTCTACTTTCGCGGGCCGGAGAATCGGCTCAAGCTGCGCGCGCACAACCTCACGCTTTTCCTCGAACTGGCCGATGGCGTCGATGAAGACACATGGCTCTTTCATCTGCGGCGCGGCGACTATTCGACATGGTTCCGCGATGTAATCGGCGACGCCGAACTCGCCGACGAAACCGCCGCCGTCGAGCGCGAACATCGGGATTCCGCCGAGGAGAGCCTCGCTGCGATCACCCGTCTCGTGCAGGTGCGCTATACGCAGCCCGAGAATCCGGTGTTGCCGAACGTGCTCGCGCCCGGCGCGAAAGGCGGCGAACGAACGCCGCCATGAGAACCGGCTTGCAAGCGTCGCTCCCTTCGAGCGCGCGACCGCATCGCACGATCAGTCTTCTTCGAAGAGATGCCGGTACTGATGCGGCTGCGAGCGCAGATACTGCTTCGGCGCGCGCACCTGTGCGCCCAGCTCCGCCGCGGCGTGCCACGGCCAGCGCGGGTCGTACAGGGCCGTGCGCGCGAGCGCGATCATGTCGGCATCGCCGGTTCCGACGATGGCCTCCGCCTGTTCGATGCCCGTGATCAGCCCGACCGCGATGACCGGCATCCCGACCGCCTGCTTCACGGCGCGCGCGAGCGGCACCTGATAGCTCGGCCCGACCGGAATCTTCTGCGCCGGATGAAGCCCGCCGCTCGATACGTGAACGGCATCGCAGCCGCGCGCTTCGAGCGCTTTGGCGAATGCGACGGTCTGCTCGATGTCCCAGCCGCCTTCGACCCAATCGGTGCCGGACACGCGGATCGTCACCGGCCGCTCGGCGGGAAATGCGGCGCGCACGGCGTCGAACACTTCGAGCGGAAAACGCATGCGGTTCTCGAGCGAACCGCCGTATTCATCGTCGCGCCGGTTCGACAACGGCGACAAGAACTGATGCAGCAAGTAGCCATGCGCCGCGTGGATCTGAACGAGATCGATGCCGAGACGCGCCGCGCGCGTGGCGGCCGCCGTGAACGCATCGCGGATGCGCGCGAGTCCGGCCGCATCGAGCGCGACCGGCGGCGCTTCACCGTCCTCATAGGCGACGCTCGAAGGCGCTTCGGTCTGCCAGCCATGCGCGTGATCGGCTGAAATCTGGGCGCCGCCTTCCCACGGCACATCGGTCGATGCCTTGCGTCCCGCGTGACTCAACTGGATCGCGACCGGCATGTCCGACCATCGCCGGATGCCGTCGAGCGTGCGCTTCAGCGCCGCTTCGGTTTCGTCGTTCCAGAGGCCGACATCCGCATATGTGATGCGTCCCTCCGGCAGCACGGCCGTTGCTTCGATGGTGAGCAAGGCCGCGCCGGACAGCGCGAGCTGACCGAGATGAATCAGATGCCAGTCGTTCATGCAGCCGTCTTCGGCGGAGTACTGGCACATCGGCGCGATCACGATGCGATTGGCGAGGGTCAGATTGCGCAAGCGCGCAGGTTGGAACAGTGCAGGCTGTGACATGGACAGGTTCCTTGGCGGTTGTTACGTCGCGAGGGGCGCGACCCATGCCGTCGTCGCCAGCAATGGCTATTCCGTGCGACATTCAAGCCGGGCGCGCGGACATCACAGCAGCGTCGACAACAAAGGCAGCAGAACGGGCACGACGAACGCGGTAAACACGCCGTTCAGCCCCATGCCGAGGCCGGCGAACGCGCCCATCTCTTCGCTGACCTGAAAGGCGCGCGCCGTGCCGATGCCATGCGACGCCACGCCGAGCGCGAAGCCGCGCGCCTCGACGTCGGAAACGCGCAGCACATTGAGGATACCCCGCGCGGTGACGGCGCCGAACACGCCCGTCGTGATGACGAGCACCGCCGTCAGCGAAGGCACGCCGCCGATCTCCTTCGCCACGGCCATCGCGATGGGCGTCGTCGCGGACTTCGGCGCGAGCGATGCAATCGACTGACGCGACGCCCCGAGCAAGGCCGCCACGGACACGGCGGATACGATCGCGGTCAGCGAGCCGGCGGCGAGACTCACGAGAATCGGCCACGCGAGCCGCTTCAGATTCGCCCACTGCCGATAAAGCGGCAACGCCAGCGCGACCGTGGCCGGCCCGAGCAGAAAATGCACGAACTGCGCGCCGTCGAAATACGTTTCGTAGGCCGTGCCGCTCGTCTTGAGCACCACGACGACGATGGCCACCGAAATCAGCACCGGATTGGCGAGCGGATTGAAGCGGCACGCCGCGTAGATGCGCTGCGCGATGAGGTACGCGAGCAGCGTGATGGTAAGGCCGAGCAGCGGCGTGGCCGCCAGATAGACCCAGATCGCTCCGAAGTGCGGCACCGGGATCATGTGCGGTCTCCGTGTTCATGGGCGACGCGGCGGCGGCCGCGCAGCATCGCACGCATGACGAGCGCGGTGACGGCGATCGCGAGTGTGGTACTGACTGCAACGGAGAACACGACGGCAAGCACGTCGCCGCGCAGCGCATGCGCCGAAACCATGATGCCGACGCCCGCCGGCACGAACAGCAAAGACAGGTGCCGGAGCAGTTCGAGCGCCGTGGGTTCGAGCGTGGCCGCGGCGGCCGGACGCAATGCGCAGTATCCGGCGAGCAGAAGCATGCCGATGACCGGCCCGGGCACCGGCAGGCTGAAGAGATAGGAAAGCCCTTCTCCGAGACACTGGAAAACGAGCAATGTAGCAATTGCGGCGAGCATGGGAAAAACTCCTGGTGCGTGCGATGTTCATGCCTTCTTTCGGCAGCGGACGAAGCGTACCCGAGATGCTCGGGAAGCGCGTGACTCGCCCGCACATCGGGCACGGGCTGGTCGATCCATCTGCCCCGCTCGATGCGACTTTGTGCAAAAAAAAGGCCCGCCTGAAAACGGCGGGCTGAAGCCACGGAAGATAACGCGCCATTCAAGGCGCGCTTAAAGTATCGCGCTTTATTTTCATGTCGCAACAGTACGAAGGGCATCCTAACTATTCGTCGTCATGCCACGAACATGCGCGGCATGACGATTGCGAGTCATCGGGCAGCGCGAAGCGCGATTGCTTCGCTCATCCGTTCACATCGATCCGGGAGACACCATGGCTCAACCGACCGAACACCTGCTCGACTGGCTTCGCGACGCGCACGCGATGGAACAGCAAGCCGAGCAAATGCTGCGCGCGCAGTCCGGGCGCCTCGAGCACTATCCGCAACTGAAGGCGCGTATCGATCAGCATCTGGAAGAAACGCTGGACCAGCAGAAGATCGTCGCCGCGTGCATCGAGCGGCTCGGCGGCAGCACATCGACGGTCAAGGATCTTGCCGCCAAGATGATGGCCTTCGCGCAAGCGGCGGGCGGCATGACCATGACCGACGAAGTCGTGAAAGGCGCCATCATGAGCTATGTGTTCGAGAACATGGAGATCGCGTCCTACACCTCGCTGATTGCGGCAGCGACGCGCCGCGGCGATGCCGAAACCCGGGCCGCGTGCGAACGGATCCTGCCTCAGGAGCAGGCAATGGCGCAATGGCTGCTCGAACACATCCCTTCCATCTCGACCGAATATCTCGACCGCTCGGCATCCGGTCAGGAAGCGAAGAAATAAGCCTTGCAGAAGGCTTCGACATGTTCGTTCATCCAGTCGTCATACCTAGCCGGAACACACCATGAGCCAGTATCCCGCGACCGACAACCAGCAAGCGAAGGGCCACTCGCTTGCCCGTGGACTCGCATTCTTCAGTCTCGCATTGGGAACCGCCCAACTGCTTGCGCCCCGTACCGTCGCACGCATGTCCGGCCTGCGCGTCAGCCCTGGCCTCGTCAGGCTGTATGGGCTGAGAGAGATTGCCTGCGGCATCGGCATACTTTCGTCGCGCGATCCGTCTCCGTATCTGATGGCGCGCATCGGCGGCGACGCGCTCGATCTGATGACCGTGGCGACGGCGCCACGCGAACGCCGGCAAGGCGCGCACACGCGTGCGCTCGGCGCCTTGCTCAACGTCGCGGGCGTCACCGCGCTCGATGCGCGCGCGGTGACTTCGCTGTCCGATGACCGGACGCGGCAGCGCAGCGAACGCTCGGAGCATTACGCCCAGCTTTATCTTGACCGCACGGGCTTTCCGCGTCCGGCGGACGAGATGCGCGGCGCAGCGCGAAGCGATGGCAACGGCGCCTGAGTGCGGAGTCGGCAATGCATGCGCTCGTCACGCTGATGGAATAACGCTTGCTCGATCTCACTACCTTCAGCCAATCGAGCGATCACGATGACCCACTTCTCCATGCCTGCATCGCAGTACACAGCGCGTCTGCCGCTGCTTCAATGGTTGTCGGCTCCCGACGAGGATGCCGACGACGATCTCGACGACGTCCTCGACGAAACCGGCGAGATCACCAACCGCAGCAATGGCAAGAGCGGCACCGATACCACGGCGGAACCCGATCCCAAGCCGGACAACCATCAGGCATCGACGAGGCAATCATGACCGACGAACAGACGCCGCAGCATATCGAAGGGCAGCCGGTGCCGGAACACACCGAGAACATCCCGGCGAACCCGAAGGAGCCGGCGCCGCGCGGCCCCAACGAGGATCGCGCGCCGGACGCCGGTCCCGCTACCAAGCCGGGAACACCGCCGGGCACGCAAAGCGAAGGCGACCGCCTGAAGTCACCCGACTGACATCGGCGCTGCCGGTCGAACGCAGCGCCATTTGACTCGATAAGTCCATGAGGAGCACGCCATGAACCGAACCATCACGATCAGGGCCATGTTGATCGCCGCAGTGACGGCGTCCGTCTGCTTGACGTCGGGCTGCAACCGCAATACGAGCGGCGGAAGCACCGCGGCAAGCGACAGCGCAGGGTCATCCGCGCCGGCTGCCGCCAGCTTCCCGGCGACCGCCGCCAGCGACGCACCCGCGGGTGCGAGCCAGTAAGCGAACAGGTACGACTGGCGAGGCGGCGTCGCGCCGCGCATTGCCAGATCGGCTTCGCCCGCGCCGGGGTTGACCGGCTTCGCCGTCGGTCGGATGCGGTGCGGGTAAGTCGTCGATTGCTGCGCAATTGAATCGGCATCCGAAACATTCACATCGCGAGAACGTCGCCGCCCTCTTCCAGTCGATTACCCGATACCCTATTCTCCCGGTGCCATCGACATATCGGGCGTACCCGCCGACGTCGAGCGCGCTTTGGCATCCGTCGGTGGAGCATGGGAGTTCTCCAATCTTGTTCAAATTCAAGTAAGTTTTACGGCGTCGGCCACAAATCTAGCGACGTATCAGTCAATACGAACGCTCGCCAAACAAAGACGCACGGCTTCAAGAAAATCGTGCGAGCAAACAAAAGAATCCATGACGCCGTATCTATCCGGCCCTTAAACACGTCGACGACCGCCGCGCCAACGGTAAGTTTGACGTCGTACGAACATCTGAATAGACTTCGCCTTCGCGCCCCGCCCCGAAGTCCCATGATTGCCCATCAGGAAACCTCTGTCCCGGACAGCACTGCGCTCGATATCCCCGTTCCGCCACGCGACTTTGGCGTGACCCGGCGCATGCTGCTCGCGGTGCTTGCAGCATCAATCATCACACCATTGCTTTTTCTCGCCACGTACGGTTATTTCGGTTTTCAAACCAGAATCGCGGATTCGACTGAAGGAATCGACAGACTCTCGCGAGTTGCCGAGGAGCAGGCCGTAAAAGTCCTCGACGTGAATCAGGAGGTATCGCTTCGAATAATGGCCTTTCTCGGTGACGACGGGGATGTCGCACTTCGCGCGCGACAGCAATCTGTTCATCGCTTTCTGAGGCAAACCGCCGAGCGGGTGCCATCGGTTTTCTCGATTGCTGTCTTTGGCCGGAAAGGAAATTTGCTTGCCAGCAGCAGCACCTATCCGGTCGGCCTTCAATCGATTGGAGACCGCTCGGATATCTGGTCTGCACGCCATGCCGCTTCTGCGGCAGTTGGCATGCTGCGGCCCGAACAAATATCCGACCCGGCTCGGGACGTTTTCGATGTGACGTTCCCTCGATACGACTCGAGTGGCCAGTATCTCGGTGTCTTGGCCATATCCCTTCGACGCGATTATTTCTCGTCGTTCTACGACCGGCTGACCGCACATGACCGGGCTTTGACGGTGGGCCTTTTCCGAAGCGACGGTACTACGCTCGTTCGATTTCCCGAGCCAAAAGCGCGACGCGCACCGACAAGCAGTCAACCCTTGCTGGAAGCTATTCAGGCTAATCGGCAAAGCGGACGTCTCAAGGGTTTCTCGACGCTCGACGGCGTCGAGAAGCTCCTGGTGTATCGAGAGGTCGGCTCATACCCGCTTTACGTGACCTCCGGAATCCCGGTCTCGACGGTTACATACAGATGGTTGCGACACGACGGTCTTATCGCCATCGCGACGCTGGTTCCATGCGTAGGCATCTGGTTTCTGGTCGTGTTCAGTTTGAGCCGTCTGAAACGTGAACGAACGGCGTGGGACAGATGGAAAGCCGAGTTCGGGATGCGCGTTTCCGCGGAAGCAACAAGCCGTCAGATGAAGCGTATGGGCGCACTCGGCAATCTCGTGGCAAACGTCGCGCATGACTTCAACAATCTCCTCATGGTGGTCAAGGCGAACATGGAACTGGCCCGTCGCAAGCACTTCAACGGACTGGAGAAAGAAGTCATCGCAGTGGAACGGGCTTCCGCTTCGGCGGAGGTCCTGGCAAGGCGGCTACTCAGCGTCGCTCGCAAGCAACCGCTGCGTGAGGAGTTCGTGGATGTCAAAGATTGGCTCGAACGGGAAGCCTCTCTGATTCAGATGTCGCTCAATGAGCGCATCCGCTTTCACATCAGGTCTTCTGACGAAATCTGGCCAATCTACGTTGACCAAACCGAACTTCAATCGGCGCTGATAAACCTTGCGGTGAATGCCAGGGATGCAATGCCCGGCGGCGGCGACTTTACCATTCGCACCAGGAACATCACGCTCGATACTTCGAAAGGAAGCCTGAAGCCCGGTGACTATGTTGTCATCGCTTGTTCCGATACCGGCGTCGGCATGCCGGCATCAGTGATGCAACGCGCATTCGAGCCGCTTTTTACGACCAAAGCCGCGAACGCTGGCACGGGGCTCGGCCTTGCGCAGGTCATCGCAATGTGCGAGCAGGCGCGCGGAACAGCACGCATCGAGAGCGAGGAAGGTAAAGGAACGACCGTGTCGCTCATTCTTCCCCGTGGCTCCGGGCAGGCCGAAGCCAAAGCCAAAGCGACGACCGTGTCTCCCTCACCACCCGTCACGGTGACGGAGGCGACCAAGGGTTCCATTTTGCTGGTCGAAGACAACGAGGAAGTGGCCGCGGGACTTTCGGCCGTACTGGAGGTGTTCGGCTGGCAATCCCGACACGAACTCACCGGAGATGCAGCGCTAGGTCTGCTGGAGGACGGCGCGAAGTTCGATCTCATTCTCTCCGACATTCAAATGCCTGGGCTCAACAACGGAATCGATGTTGCGGAAAAAGTGCGGCGGAAATGGCCGAAGCAGGCTATTGCGCTGATGACCGGCTATGCCGATGAGTTCGAACGAGCAAAAAACGCCGGTGTAACGATTCTTTCCAAGCCCTTCAACATCGACGACCTTCAGGCTTTGCTGCAGAGCGTAGCACCCGCGATCAGGTGATTCGTCACTCTCGCCCATCGCCGCCAACGCGATGAACATCGTCGCTGCCGCAGCAAATGGAAGCGGAGTCATCCGCTTCGCCGACTTAAGCCGTCACCGCCGTGCGCTGACGACTGACAAGCTGATTGTCCTTGCCTTCGACGAGGCGAGTCAGCGCGATATCGAACTGAATTTCCTTGTAAGCGTCCGCCTTTAGACCGAGCGCAAAGCCGCCCTTCTTTTCGACGACATGAGGAATCAATTCCTCGCGCGTGGCATACGCGAAGTCATCCCAGATGAGCGGATCGCCCTCGATGTTGATCTGCGTGGTCAGCTTGCGGAAGTTATCGCTCGTCACGAAGAAATGAACGTGTGCAGGACGATTGCCATGCCGTGCAAGCGCGTTCAGCAATTGTTGCGTCGAACCGTGAGCCGGGCATCCATAGCCTACGGGCATGAGCGTGCGGAACTCGTACTTGCCGTCTTGTCCTGTTCTCACCGCGCCACGCAAGTTGAAGTCACTCTGTGCGCCGGTCGGATCGAAATGCGAGTAGAAGCCTTTGGAGTTTGCATGCCAGCACTCCACGACGGCATCCGCGACAGGCTTGCCGTCGGGACCGGTTACGGTGCCGCGAATGACAAGCGGCCCGGCGTCATCGTCCGGATTGAGGTCGATCTTCGCCA
Organism: Caballeronia sp. AZ7_KS35; assembly: GCF_023631045.1. Classification (NCBI taxonomy): domain Bacteria; kingdom Pseudomonadati; phylum Pseudomonadota; class Betaproteobacteria; order Burkholderiales; family Burkholderiaceae; genus Caballeronia; species Caballeronia sp. AZ7_KS35. Next base: position 383,167 of record NZ_JALQDV010000048.1, read on the forward strand.
CACCATCGCGCAACGGTGCGCCCGCCACATACAGCGGACCTTCGATGGTGCGCGGTGTGCCGCCGTGAATGTCCGCGTGACGGTCCTGCGCATCCATGCGAATGTCGAGAAACTTCTCGAGACCGAGACCCGCCGCGAGCAAGGCCGCTTCCCCGTCGCGACCGAGCCGGTTGAAGTAGTTCACGCCTGCCCAGATTTCATCGGGCGTCATATCGAGGTCGTCGATGGCCTTGAACAGGTCGCTTAGCAGCCGATGCGTGATCTGCTTCGCACGTGCATTGCCGTTATCGCTGTTGAGATTGGCGGCGGCCGAAAGCAGGCCCTGAACTTCCTTCGTATCGAATACTTTGACGCTCACGATGTTGTCTCCATAGGTATGGGGGTACGACACAGGTCTTCCGTTCCGCGGTACCACGCGCGGACTCACGCGTCGTCTCGACGACAAATTAGGCCGCACCCGCATATCCGTCAAATAGATCAAATGTGGTTGATGCCATCCGTGAAATGGATGACATCCCGGCGCGAATGTCGGCTGGCTTCAAAACTTGTGGCGGATGCCCACGCGGACCGTGCTTTGACGATCGCTCGTCGACGGCGTGAGGTTGTTGATCGCCGCAACCGCCGCTGTGCCGGTGGAATCGATGCCGGATGCCTTCTGGTACACGCCGATCAGATAGACATCGGTGCGCTTAGACAGGAAGTAATCGGCGCCGAGCGCGCCTTGGTAATACTTGGCGCCGGGATTGTTGCCGGTGGCCGAATCGACGTCACCGCCCTTCGTGTAGTCGAATGCCGCGCCGAGCAGGAGCGCCGGCGTGAGCTGATACCTGAAGTTGACTTCGACGTTATTGAAGTTCGCATTGCCGGAATAGCCGCGCGGATTGGGACCGGAGTTCGCGGTATCGCCGAGGTTCTTGAACTGCACGTTGGAATACGTTGCACCCACCGTGGCCGCGCCGAATGCATAAGCAGCGCCTGCCGCGACCACCTGATAGGTACGAGCCGATGCATAGCCGCTATAGACGGGCGAAGAGATGAAGTTCGCGCTCGCAGCGGGCGGCGTGCTTGCGCCGTTGTCGCCGAAGAAGCCGACGTTCGGATTGCGCGCGTTCAGGTAACCGACGCCCAACGTCAGCGGGCCGTTCGCATAGCCCGCACCGAGCGACCACAATTGGTTGCGCGAGACCGCACCCGCGACGCCGCCCAGACTGTAGACGCCGCCGAAGGTAACGCCGTAGTAAGCCTTACTGACGAACTTGATCGCGTTGTTCACGCGATACGCGTTGTTGAGGTTATCCAGATCGCCTGGATGCGCGCCGATATATCCCGCCCACTGGGTACCGGACTCGAACGGGCCCACATAATCCACGACCGAATCGTATTGCCGGCCGAGCAACACGGTGCCGTAAGCACTGGACAAGCCCACGTACGCCTGCCGGCCGAACGTCAGACCTTGCGTGCTGCCGCGGTTCTTCTGCGCAAGCGAGCCGTTATTCAGGTCGAAGCCGTTCTCGAGTACGAACAGCGCAGCAAGCCCGCCGCCAAGCTCTTCCCTGCCTCTCAATCCCCAGCGGCTGGCCTGCATGACGCCGCTCGACAGGTTGTAGAGATTGTGGCCGCCGGCGTTCGATGTCCAGTTGAAGCCATCGTCGACGATGCCGTACAGCGTCACCGCACTTTGTGCGTGCGCCGTGCCTGCAACTGCAAGCAGCGCCAGAGAAGTTCCCAAGGCGAGTTTCATACGTGCGTGTTCCATGCGAGTCGTTCTGTTGATTGACGCAATGAAGGCTCATTGCGGTGATGAATGCGATGCGCCACGCAGTCTGCGGCCGCTCGTTTCACGCGGCAAATAAGCCAAAAGCATGACCGGCGATAAGCGCGATCGATATGTCATGCGAGGCAAGGGCTATTCCGTACGACATGCAACGGCACATGCACCAGATTCATGTCGCGCATTTTTGTCTCGAATTTGACCGCGATTATCGAGGCTCATATCGTGGGCCCATCGCATCGCATCGATACGACTCGCACCGCTTCTTGAGCATCAGGGAAGCGGGAACCATCACCTCATGTCTTCCCCAACCATGAACCCTGAAGCTCTGAATTCCGACCTGAGCGCGCTCGCTCAAACCCGATCGGCTCGTCGCCCAAGCAACGTGCGCCGTGCAGTCACGACGGCAGTGCTCGGCCAGATCCTCGAGTGGTATGACTTCTTTCTGTACGGCACCGCCGCCGCGCTCGTCTTCGGCAAGCTGTTCTTTCCGGTCGGCACCGATCCGCTCACGGGCACCATCGCCGCATTCGGCGGCTTCACGGTCGGCTTCATCGCGCGACCCATCGGCGGCGTGCTATGCGGACATATCGGCGACCGTTACGGCCGCAAGGTCGTGATGATGCTGACCCTTCTCACGATGGGCACCGCCACGGTCCTGATGGGCGTTTTGCCGACCTATCAGCAGGTCGGCATTGCGGCGCCCGCGATGCTCGTTCTGTTGCGCATTCTTCAGGGACTGGCCGCCGGCGGCGAATGGAGCGGCAGTATCCTGCTGATCCACGAGAACGCGCCGCAATCGAAGCGCGGCGCGCTCGCGGCGTGGAGCCCGTGTGGCGCGGCACTCGGCTTCGTCCTGTCCACCGGTGCGTTCCTGCTGGTGCAGAACTTGCCGGCGGGCGAATTTCAGAGCTGGGGATGGCGCCTTCCGTTTCTCGCGAGCGCCGCACTCGTTCTTCTCGGCTTGTGGATGCGCCGCTCCGTCGGAGAAAGTGCCGCATTCGCCGAAGTCAAGGCGACGCGTTACGAAAGCCGGATGCCTGTCATCGAAGTGCTGCGCCAATGTCCGCGCGAAGTGCTGACCGTGTTCGGCCTGCGCTTCGGCGAGGGCGCGGCGTCCTACCTCTTCTTCGCATTTTCGATCGCCTACGGGCAGTTTCTGGGCATCAAGTCGAGTTGGGTTCTGAGCGGCCTGTGCATTTCGATGCTGCTGATGATCCCCGTTTCGCTCTTCTTCGGCTGGGTGACCGACAAGGTCGGACGCAAGCCGGTGTATCTCGCCGGCGCAATCGCCATCGTGCTGGTCGCGTGGCCGTACTTCGCGCTGCTCGGCTCGGGCGAGTACTGGAAGGTGGTTGCGGCGCTCGTCCTCGCGAACAGCATCACGCTCGGCATTCTCGAAGGCGCGCAGCCCGCGTTCATCAGCGAGATGTTGCCGGTGCACCTGCGTTTCTCGGGACTCGGCATTGGCCGGGAAGTCTCTTCCGTACTCGGCGGCGGCCTCTCGCCGATGATCGCCACCGCGTTGCTCGCCCACTATCACAGCGCCGTGCCGGTCGCCATTTATCTGGGCGTACTCGGCCTGATCACCGTCGTCGCCACGCTGCTCGCACGCGAGACGTATCCCAAAGCGATGCGCGCCGCTGCACGCCGTCAGCCCGAATGACATCGACACACATCGACCGAGAGGTATCACCTATGCAAGCCCTTCGAAGCGAAGCCATCATCGATTCGCAAAACGACTATCCCGAGTACGCCGGACCGCTGCACCTCGATACGCTGATCGAGGAAGTCGAGCGCCGCCGCGACGAGTTCGACGCCCTGTCCCACGTGCCGCGCGATATGGTCGGCAAGATGAAGCGCGCGGGGATTTTCCGCGCGAGCACGCCCAAACGTTTCGGCGGCGATGCGCTGCCGCCCGCGCGCTTCCTCGAGATGCTCGAACGTATCGCGATCGCGGACGGATCGGCCGCCTGGGTCGCGGCGTTCGGCTCCGCGAACACGTACCTGGCTTCACTGCCTGTGGAGACCCAGGCGCGAATCTATGCGGCCGGTCCCGATCAGGTCTTCGCGGGCGGCTTGTATCCGCTGCAAAAGGCCGAGCGCGCGCCCGGCGGATTCCTCGTGTCGGGACAGTGGCGCTTTGCGAGCGGCTGCAAGGGCGCGGACTGGATCGGCGTGGGAATCGGCGGGGCACCGGCCGGCACCGACGACAAGAACGCCGGCAAGCCTTTTACTGCGGTTTTCCCGGCGAGCGAAGTGGAGATCGTCGATAACTGGAACGTGGTCGGCATGCAGGGCACGGGCAGCCATGATCTGCGCCTGAAGGACAAATACGTCGAGGAACAATGGACCTTCGTGCGCGGCGGCACGCCGCTGATCGATGAACCGCTGTACCGGTATCCCGCCGTCGCGTATCAGGCGCAGGTGCATGCGGCAGTGAACATCGGCCTGGCGCGCGCGGCGCTCGACCTGCTGGCGGGGATGCCCGGCGTGACGAAAACCACGACCGGTGCGCCGCGTCTCGCCGATCGCGCCTACTATCGTTCCGGGCTCGCGCAGGCGGAAGCACAACTGCGCAGCGCGCGGGCGTTCTTCTTCGAGTGCGCGGAAGCATCGTGGCGCACGGTGCTCGCGGGCGACCCGGTGTTGCCTGCCGAAGCAAACTTGCTGCGTCTGTCGGCGACGCACGCCGCCCACACCTGCGCCGATATCGTGATGCAGGCGTACAAGATGGCGGGCATCGGCGCGATCTACCGCGAGAACCGGATGCAGCGTCTGGTACGCGATTCGATCGTCGTCACGCAACACGCCTTTCTCGGCGAAGGCAATTACGACGCATCGGGCGCGATCTTCGTCGGCATTCCGCCCGTTACGCCGTATCCCTGAACCCGCGAATCCTGAAAGGACATCTGCCATGACACACGATCAAGCGCGCACACAGTTTCGCAACGCGATGGCCTCGCTCGGCGCCGCCGTCAACGTCATTACCACCGACGGCCCGCACGGACGCTGCGGTATCACGGCAAGCGCCGTGTGCTCCGTGACCGATACGCCACCCACGATGCTCGTCTGCATCAATCAGTCGAGCTACGTTCACGATGTGCTGCTCGGTAACGGCCGGGCGTGCATCAACGTGCTGGGCGCGCACGCGCAGGAACTGGCGCGCGTGTTCGCGGGCATGGACGGAGGCTCGATGGACGAACGCTTTGCGCGCTGCGGTTCGCGGCCTGGCGCATTGCAACTTCCCGTGCTCGACGATGCAATCGCGAGTCTCGAAGGCCGTATCGTCGACGACAAGCAGGTCGGTTCGCATTCAGTGCTTTTCGTACAGGTAGAACACATCGGCTCGCGCGAAGACGGCGATGGGCTTGTGTACTTCGGCCGGCAGTTTCATCGGCTCGCGCGCGCGGCTGCTTCCTGCGAGGCGGCGTAAGCATGCAAATCTGCCTGTTTCTGATCGGTGCGGGCGGACAGCGCCCGCTGGTCGATATTGCGCCATTGCAGCGCATCGACGGCTTGCGCAGTCTGGTCGTGCACGAGCCGATATCGCAACACGTCGATCCGCGCATTCCGCCCGCGGCCGATGCGCCATCGTGCGTGCTTCAACTGTATTTCGATGAACTCGCCGCGCTCGAAGCTGCCGCGAGACTCGATGGCCCGATCCATCGCGCGCTTCGAGAACCTTTGATCGCCGGGCGCTTCATGCAGCAAGTCATGGCCGTGCGCGCGCTGGCCTCGCACGCGCCATCCACCCAAGCGCGCATTCAGCGCTGCACCTATCTCGTCGCGTACGAAGGGCCGGCCGAGGACTTCGACACATGGCTCGCGCATTACCTGCGGCATCACGCGCCGTTGATGTCCACCTTGCCGCGATTGCGCGAGCTGGAGATCTACACGCGCATCGATTGCACCATCGGCCTGCCTTGCACGCGCGCGAATGCGATGCAGCGCAACAAGGTCGTCTTCGACGATGCGTCCGCGCTCGCCGACGCACTCGCCTCGCCGGTGCGCGAATCGATGCGGCGCGATTTCCATACCTTGCCGCCCTATCGCGGAGCCACGCCGCATTTTGCAATGCACAGCACATACGGTAATCTCGCCACACATTGATGGCCGCATGGCGCGACCAGCGCTCGTTCGTGAGTCAACCGTGTATGACGAAGCTCAACTCCGGTATCGCCGATCTCAATCTGCTGCGCGTGTTCCTCGCCATCTGGGATTTGCGCAGCCTGACCGCCGCCGGCGAACGTCTCGAACTGACGCAGCCCGCGGTCAGTCATGCGCTACGGCGCTTGCGCACGATCTTCGGTGATCCGCTTTTCGTGCGCACGCCCGCCGGCATGGTGCCGACCGATGCCGCGCATCGGCTGTATCCGCCGCTCGCGCAGGCGTTGTCGATCATCAACGAGGCGGTCCAGCAACTCGCCAGCTTCGATCCCGCGACCGCCCGGCGCGTGTTTCGCATTTCGATGTCGGACATGTCGGAATTCTTTTTTCTGCCGCCGCTCGTCGCGCTGCTCGACCGCGAGGCGCGCGGCATTCGAATCGAAGCGGTCAATGTTCCGGTGGAATCCGTAAGCAGCGCCATGCGCGCCGGAGAAATCGATCTTGCGCTCGGCTATGTACCGGGTCTCGACGCGGGATGCGTGAGCGAGACGCTATTCGTCGACGAGCATGTATGCGTCGTGCGCGCCAATCATCCGTTACGCAAGTCGCGGCCGACACGCGACGACCTGACCGCCTTGCGCTACGTCTACGCGAGCACCAACGCGACGGGCCATCGCATGGTCGAGCAATGGCTCGACGAGCTGAATTTCAAGCGCGATGTCGCGGTCCGGCTGCCGCATTTCGTCGTGGCGCCCGAAATCGTGATGAACACGGACCTTGCCGTGCTCTTCCCCAAGAGCATCGCGCTGCGCTTCAATCGTAGTAAGGCCTTTCGCATTCTGCCATTGCCTTTTGCGCTGCCGCCCATCGAGATTCAGGTGCACTCGCACACGCAATTCACGAGCGATCCGGGCGTAGCGTGGCTGCGCAATACGATCCATTCGATGTTTCGCCAGCTGGACGCGTGACGCTCATTTGCTGGGCTGATATCACGCGTTCTTTTCGGCGAATTTGACCGGGGTGAGTGTCGCCACGACACTGTTTGTCATGCGAAGCCTCAAGAAGGCTGCAGCCCTTCTCATTCAATGCGAGCAGACATGGCAACAGTTCATACCTCGACCGCCGAAACCAGCGCAGCAATGCCGGATCGCACGCTCAGACGTATCGTCATTGCGTCGGTCGCGGGCAACGCGATGGAGTGGTACGACTTCTTCGTCTACGGAACGGCGGCCGCACTCGTGTTCGGCAGTTTGTTTTTTCCGGCCAATGCGGACCCGCTGATCGGCACGCTCGGCGCGTTCGCGGCATTCGCGATGGGCTTCGTCGCACGGCCGCTCGGCGGTATCGTGTTCGGCCATATCGGCGACCGTTATGGACGGCGCGCGTCGCTCGTCTGGACATTGCTCATCATGGGCTTCGCGACGTTCGGCATCGGCCTGTTGCCGACTTACGATCACGTCGGTCTGTGGGCGCCTGTTGCGCTCGTCGCACTTCGCCTGCTGCAAGGCATCGCGTCCGGCGGCGAATGGGGCGGCGGCGTACTGATGATCAGCGAGAACGCGCCGCCTGAAAAGCGTGGCTATTACGCGGCGTGGAGTCAGCTCGGCGTCGGCGGCGGTTTCGTTCTTTCCTCGGCGGCGTTTCTCGCGGTGCAGGCCTTGCCGCACGATCAGTTCATCTCGTGGGGATGGCGCCTGCCGTTTCTCGCGAGCATCGTGATCTTCGCGCTCGGCGTCTACATTCGTCATAGCCTGCCTGAGAGTCGCGACTTCGAGAACGCGGAAGAAGCGGGCAAGACGTCGCATATGCCGGTGCTCGAAGCGATCAAGCGTCATCCGAAGGAAATACTGATGGCGATGGGCCTGCGCGTCGCGGAGAACGGCGGCGCGTACATTTTTCTCGCGTTTTCGCTGGTGTACGGGAAGTTCATCGGCATTCCGAATTCGACGATGCTCACCGGCGTCATGCTCGCGATGGTCGTCGAAATGATCGCGATGCTGCTGTGGGGCAAGCTCTCCGATCGCATCGGACGCAAGCCCGTGTATATGATCGGCGCCGCATCGCTCGCGGCGATGGCCTTCCCGTTCTTCTGGCTGCTGGACACGCATTCGACACCGCTCATCTGGCTTGCGCTGGTGCTTGGCACGGCCGTCTGTCACGGCGCGATGATCGGCACCTTGCCTGCGCTCGTCGGCGAATTGTTCAGCACCGAAGTGCGCTACTCGGGCGTTGCGCTCGGGCATGAAGTGGCTTCGATTTTCGCTGGCGGTCTGTCGCCGCTCCTCGCGACCGCGTTGCTTTCGCACTATCACGCGTCCTGGCCCGTCGCGGTGTTTCTCATCGCGCTCAGTCTCGTGACGGTCGTCACGCTGCGCTTCACGCACGAAACGCGTCATCAGTCACATTGATGCGATACACGATTTTTAGCCTATTTTTCTTATTCGGCGTGCGGCTCTAAGATCGATGCATGGTTGTGGGAAACACATCGAAAGGAAGGCGATCATGCAAGCTCAAACCGTGAAAGTCCGAGTCGACGCGTTGCGCGAGGAAGCGCACGGCGTGCGCTCGTTCAGCGTCTCGCGAATCGACGGCGCGCCCTTCGAACCCTATGAGCCCGGCGCGCATATCGATGTGACCGGCCCCTCGGGTGTCACGCGTCAGTACTCGCTCTGCGGCGATCCGGCATGTCTCCGGACGCAGATCTTCGCGGTCAAGAAGGAAGCGCAATCGCGCGGCGGTTCACGCTCGCTTCACGAGGAAGTGACCGTGGGCTCCGAGCTTTCCGTCGGCGCGCCGCGCAGTCTGTTCCAGCTTCACGCGGCCGCAAGCGAGCACATTCTGATCGGCGCGGGCATCGGCATCACGCCCTTGCTGTCGATGGCTTATCGCCTCGTCGCGAGCAATGCGCGCTTCACGCTGCATTACTTCGCGCGCAGCGAGGCGCATGCGGCATTCATGACCTTGCTGACGCGTGCCCCGTTCAACGCGTACGTGAAGCTGCATTTCGGCGTCGAGCGGCACGAGCAGCGCGACAAGCTCGACGAATGTATCCGCGATGCCGGTCCGAACGCACACGTCTACACATGCGGGCCGAGCGCCTTCATGGATGCCGTGGTCGAGACGGCGCAAGCTCGCCTGCCCGCGGATGCGATCCATCTGGAGCGCTTCAAAGCCGAGCCGATTGCCACGGCCGAAGCCTCGTTGGACAGCTTCGAGGTGCAACTCGCAAGCAGCGGACAAACGGTTCGCGTGGACAAGAGCACGTCGATCGTCGATGCGCTCGCCTCCATCGGCATAGAAGTCGATACCTCGTGCGGCGAAGGCGTTTGCGGTACGTGCATGGTGGATGTCGTGAGCGGCGAGCCCGAGCATCGCGATCACTGTTTGAGCAAAGCGGAACGCGCAAGCAACAGCGTGATTTGCTGCTGCGTGTCGCGTTCCCGTTCGCCCGTGCTGGTGCTCGATCTCTGAGCGAAATCACATCGTCTTGAAGCTCGCGAGGGTGTCGGTCATCAGGGCGCGCATCCACGCGTTGCCTTCGTCGTCGTGAAAGTGTTCGTGCCAGTGCATCGTCACGGCCACTCTCGGCAACGGTACAGGCAGCGCGTAAATGTTGAACGCCTCGCCTCTGTTGAGGATATGCGCGAGCTTTTCCGGCAGCGTGGCGAACAGATCCGTTGCAGCCAGCACGCCGGGCACCGCCACGAAATGCGGCAACGCCAGCGCGATATTGCGTCCGACGCCTCGTCCGCGCAGCGCATCGTCGAGCGCGTCATGGCTGTGTTCGAGCGAGCGAACCTGAACGTGCGACGCGGCAAGGAACTGCGCGAGCTTCAGCTTGGTGCCTTCGGGCACATCGTCGCGCTTGCGGGTCATGCATACATACGACTCCTCGAAGAGCACGCAATGGCGCGTGCGCGGCAATAGCGACGGCAAGTTGCCGATCGCGAAATCCAGCCGGCTCGCGCGCAACGCTTCTTCGATTTCTTCGACCGGCAACGGCTCGACCACCAGCTTCGCGCGCGGCGCGGCATCGTGCAACGCGGCGCAGATCGCCGGCAGATACGCCATCTCCCCCGCATCCGAGAGCGACAGGCGAAAGGTACGCGTGCTCGTCGCCGGATCGAAACGCTCGGCGTAACGCAACGCCTGCCGCACGGTGTCGAGCGCGCGCCCGACGATCTCGGCCAATTCCAGCGCGACGGGCGTGGGCTGCATGCCCGTGCGCGTGCGGATGAATAGCGCGTCGTCGAACAAGGTGCGTAATCGCCCGAGCGAATAGCTGACCGCCGGTTGAGAGAGCGCGAGACGCTCGCCTGCGCGCGTCAGGCTGCGCTCTTCCACGATAGCCTGGAAAACGCGCAGCAGATTCAGATCGATATGGTCGATGGATGTCATGACGGGCCGTCCGAGATATAGGCCGCACTGATTGAACGACCTGTTTTTAATCGATTTGACGCATGATCCTCGAAAAGCGAGACTGATGTCAACGAGAGGATTTGCCGAGCGCCCAGCCAAGCTCGCGTCAGTCGTTCGATCAGCCACTCAACTTCTCCGAGGAATACGATGAGTACGCCGACCTATCAGACCATCGACGCCAGCGCGCTCGCCAGGCGCGCGGAGTCCGATCGCATTGCGCCTTCGCTTTACTACGATCCGGAGTTGTTCGAGGCCGAACTCGAACGCATCTTCTACAAGACGTGGGTGTGGGTTGCGCATGACAGCGAGTTGCCGAAGCCCGGCGACTTCGTGACGACGACCATCGGCCGTCAGCCGGTCATCGTCGTGCGCGACAAGACCGGAACCGTGAACGTGTTGCAGAACCGTTGCCGTCATCGGGGCGCGACCGTCTGCGAAGACCACAAGGGCAACGCCAAGGGTTTCACATGCCCGTATCACAGCTGGTCCTATGCGCTCGACGGCACGCTGCGCGCCCTGCCCTACGGCGATGGTTATGAAGGCGTGTGCGAGAAAGGCGATCTGCCGCTCAAGAAGCTGCGCGTGGGCGTTTATCAAGGGCTGATTTTCGCGAGCTTCGATGAATCGATCGAACCGCTCGAGGACTTCCTCGGCGGCGCCAAACCGTGGATCGATCTTTTCATGAAGCAGGGCGCGGGCTACCCCATCAAGGCGAATGGCGAGCACAAGTTCAGGTTCAAGGGCAACTGGAAGATCCAGCTCGAGAACACGACGGACCTGTATCACTTTCCCGTCGTCCATAAGTCATGGATGAAGTCCATCGACGATGAAACGGCCGCCGTCATCACGAGCTTCATGACGAGCGACAAGGCGTTCTGCCGATCGCTCGGCAATGGTCACAGCCTTGCCGTGCTGATGCCGGAATTCGTCGATCTCGATCAGGACGACGGCGCGCCGCTGCCCGAACGTTTCAATGAACTCGCCGCGCAACTCGCAGAGAAACACACGCCCGAAGAAGTGCGTCGCATCGTGCGTTCGCTGATGGGCGTCGGCTTCAACCTCAATCTGTTTCCGAACCTCGCGCTTTCGATGGCGTTCTTCCGCGTGCTGCGCCCGATTTCCGCGGTGGAAACGGAAATCCGCCATGTCGCGCTGGGAATGGACGGCGGCCCCGAGGAAGCCAATCGCGCGCGCTTGCGCATGCACGAGCACTTCCAGGGCCCGTTGGGCTTCGGCAGCCCTGACGACGCCGAAGCGTGGGAGCGCGTGCAGCGCGGCTCATACGCCGGCCCTGACGTACCTATCCTCGTGAACCGCGGCCTCAACCGCGAAACGACCGCACCGAACGGTGAGAAGACCGCGCATTCGACCGACGAAACCGGCATGCGCGAAGCCTACAGACAATGGCGCGCGATGATGGAGCAAGCATGATGGACGAACGCAACGCACTCTTCACGGACCAGACCTTGGCGCGCGCGATCGCATTCATCTGGCGGGAAGCGGAACTGCTCGACCGCCGGGACTATCGCGCCTGGCTGGATCTGTGGGACCCAAAAGGCCATTACGTCGTGCCCATCGATCCGCGGACGACCGACTACGCGTCCACGCTCAACTACGCATACGATGACCATCACATGCGCGAGTTGCGCGTGCAGCGTATGACGTCCGGCTTTTCGGCGTCGGCCTCCGATGCGGCGCGCACGGTACGCACGGTGTCGCGCTTCACGCTCTCTGGCGACAGCGCGGACCTCGTCGAGGTCAAGTCCTCGCAGATCGTGATTGCCTACAAGCGCGGTCTGTCCACGATCTTTGCTGCCGACCTGACGCACAAGATCGATATGTCGAGCGGCGAGCCGCGTCTGTCGGAGAAGGTGATCCGCCTGATCGACTCGACCGAGGCGCTGAGCGCCATCGGCTTTCTGCTTTGAAGTCATGCGCGCGTCGTGTCGATGTCGGTCGTCCGGCATTGCTTTCAGCGATGCGCGCGCTATCCAATTCGCTACGTTCATGCCAACACTCGAAGTCTATTTGCCTCAAGGTCACGCCGACGAACGCAAGGCATCGCTCATTCAAGGGCTCACGCAAGCGACCGTCGACGCGATCGGTGCGCCGGCCGAATCCGTGCGCATTCTGCTGTCGGAGTTGCCCGCATCCAATAGCGGCCTCGGCGGCAAAGTCAGCGCGGCGGGATTGCCCGTCATCATCGCGATCCTGATTGCTGGCCGCACGCAGACGCAGAAAGAAGCGCTGATCGCGCATCTGTCGGAGACCGGCGCTTCCGTGCTGAATGTGCCCTTGCAGTCCACGCGCGTGTTGATCAAAGACATTCCGAATACCGATTTCGGCCTGGGCGGAAAGACCGCTCGCGCCTTGGGCCGATAAGAATACGTGAAGCCATGACGGACAAAATCATCGAGAGCCTGCAGGCGCGCTTGCGCGTGCTCGAAGCGCAGAACGCGGTGCGCAAGACCATCGCCCGATACATGGCGCTCTGCGATGTGCCGGCACGCGCGCTCGAAGGTGAATCGCTGACGGCACTCTTCAGCGATGACGCCGTGTGGGAAGGCATCGGTCCACAGTATGCGGACAAGTTCGGCCGCTTGGCGGGGCCGAACGCTATCGTCGCGATGCTGCAACGCTACCTGCCGCCCACGCCGCACTTCGCGACCAACGTTCACTTCCTGACGAGCGAGCATATCGAAGTGAACGGCGATACGGCGAAGGGCCGCTGGATCATGTTGCAGGCATCCGGATATGTCGATGCACACGCCGAGCTCATCTCGGCGCGGCTCGATGTGGATTTCACTCCGTCGCCTCACGATGAAGACGTTTGGCTGATTCGCCACTTCCGCACCGAACGCCTTTTCGACGCGCCCTGGCAACTCAACCCCGCGCGAGGAGTCCGTGCATGAGCGCCTTTTTGCAGCAATTCGATCTCGCGACGCATGCCGCCGCCGATGCACCGACCATCGCGATCAAGGACAGTATCGACATAGCCGGCTATCCGACGACGGCGGCCAGCCGCGCACTCGCCGATGCGCCGCCCGCACCGCGCCACGCGCAAGTCGTGCAGCGGCTGCTCGATGCGGGCTGGCGCATTACAGGCAAGGCGAACATGCACGAACTGGCGTTCGGCATGACAGGCCTCAACGACTTCAGCGGCACGCCCGTCAATCCCCAAGATCCGGCGCGCATTCCCGGCGGATCGTCGAGCGGCTCGGCATCGGCGGTGGGGCTCGGGCTCGTCGATGCCGCCCTCGGCACCGATACCGGCGGCTCCGTGCGTTGCCCCGCGGCATGCTGCGGGGTGATCGGCCTGAAGCCGACTTTCGGGCGCGTGTCGCGTGAAGGTGTCGCGCCGCGCCAGACGTCGCTCGACTGTGTCGGCCCGTTTGCACGGGCGATGAACACGGTCATCGACGTAATGCTCGCAATCGATCCGTCATTTCAGGGCGGCCGTGCGCGCCGCGACGTGACAGCGATACGCGTCGCGTTGCCCGATGTGCAAGCCGAAGGTCGGATCCGCGACGCGGTGGCGAGCGCGGTCGCGCGCAGCGGACTCGCGTCGCGCGCCGTGCAGCTCGAATCCATTCAGGATGCGTTCACGGCCGGTCTCGCCGTCATCAACGCCGAGACTTGGCGCGCGTTCGGTCATCTCGTCGGCAGCGGAAAGCTTGGCCCGGATATCCTGGCGCGGTTGAGCGCCGCCGCGAACACGCCGGTATCCGAGCTCGATGCAGCCGAGCGCATACGTCGCGACTTCACGGACGAGGTCGATCGCGTGCTGGCGGACGCCGACGTCCTCATTCTTCCGACCATGCCATCGCTGCCGATCACGATCGAGGCCGCGCGCGCGGGCACTCCGGTGATCGCAATGTCGTCGCTTATCCGGCCTTTCAACCTGAGCGGACATCCGGCGCTTACGTTACCGGTTCCGGTTGAAGGGGCGTCGCTCAAGGCGGGATTGCAGATTGTCGGCCGCAAAGGCGATGACGAGACGGTGTGCGCGGTGGCCGCATACATCGAAGCGATGCTCGCTCCGCATGCGTAACGAGCCGACGAGCCGTGCGCCTCTCAACGCAAGTTCGAGTCGAGCGGGAGACGCACGGTGAAAGTCGCGCCCTGCCCGCGTCCGGCGCTCGCAACATCGACCGTTCCGCCGTGCAGGCTGAGGATGTTCTTGACGAGCCACAGTCCGAGCCCCAGGCCGCCGACGCGTCCGCTCGACTGCGGCGCGATCTGCTGAAAGCGGTCGAAGACGTCCGGCAGCGCATCGGGTGCAATGCCGCGCCCCGTGTCCTGAACGGTCAGCACCGCCTGCCCGTCCGATGTGCTCACGGAAATGGACACGCTGCCCGCGTCCGTGAATTTCACCGCGTTCGTGAGCAGATTCCAGACGACTTGCTCGAGGCGGCTTTCATCCGCCATGACGATGCACGGCTCGACGTGCGGCGTCTGCAATCGCAGGCCCTTGTGCTCCGCGGTCTTGCGGATGTCTTCGACGACGTTGAGCGCGAGCGCACCGATATCCACCGGCTGCAGATGAACCGAGAGCTTGCCGGTAACGACCGCGCCGCTATCGAGCAGATCGTCGACCATATGCGACAGCTGGCGGCCGTTGCGGCGGATCGCTTCGCCCGCCCGCGCGACGTGTGAAGGATCGGCGACGACCTGCAGCAGTTCCGCCCACGAGACGATCGCGTTCAAAGGCGAGCGCAACTCGTGACTGACGGCCGCGATGAAATGATCCATTGTCTTGGCGAGCGCTTCGCTGCGCTCGCGCCCCGAACGTTCCTCGCCGGCCGTCGCGGACAGCTCGAGCTCACGTTCCTTGCGCGACGTGATGTCGAGCGTGAAGCCCATCACCGACTGCATGGTGCCGTCGTCCGCGAACTGCCCTGTGCCGCGAATCAGGACCCAGCGCCGGCCACGCGCTCCATCGATGCATCGTTCGCACTCGAAGCTTCGTTTGGCTTGCAGCGCCTGCCAGTGCTCCGCAACCGGATCGGGCTGCTCGATGAACAGCTTTTGCCGATCCAGCCCGGCGATGTCCGGCAAGCCGAGATCTTCGACGCATTGTTCGCTGCAATGCACCGCGCCCGTTCCGACGTCGAGCTCCCATGCGCCCACGCCAGCGAAAGCCAACGCCCGTTCGAACCGAACGCGATGATCGTGCAGGCGCTGCTCGGCTTCTCTCGCAAGAATCTGCCGGAGCCGCGCGTGCGAGCGCAGTCGCGCTTTCTCTCGCCGTTCCGTGCGCGTCGCCAGCGTGTGCATCGTGACGTCATCGAAGCGCAGCAGGATGAGCGGCGGTTCATCGGCGGTCGCGGGAAGATGCGAGACGTGGATCTGCCAGTACCGCGACGGCTGTTCGTGCGTGGCGGCGGCGCGATCCGGCGTGTCCAGGCTGAAAGCGGGCGAGAGGCGGCGCTGACCCGGGTGCAGATTCGCCACGAGCGCGCGGATCAGATGTTCGCATTGCCCCAAAGCCGCTTCGGTCTCGCCGAACATCGCAAGCCATGCCCGGTTCGCGAACACGACTCTCAGGCCCTGATCGAGCATGAGATACGGCTCGATCAAGCGGTCGAAGATCGCCCGGTCGGCCGTGCCGACAGCGCTCGCTTCCGCCGAACGGGAAGTCGAGTCGGTCATCGGAAGAGCCGTGGTGATGTTGCCAGAGGACGCTTCGTCACGATCGATCCTCTCCTTGTCCAAATCCCTGCGTGAGTTCGGCAACGGTCTTCAGGAACTGGTCCATCGAGGCCGGTTTTCTGAGCAAGGCGTTCCAGAGAACGATGCCGCTTGGCCGAGCCACATGGGCGGACGTATGCAGCACGATGGGAATCGCCGCCCATTCCGGCCGCTCGCGAACGGCCCGGCACAATGCCTCTCCGTCCATGCCGGGCATCATCAGGTCTGTGATGAGCAGGTCGGGCACCGAGCGTTGCATCGCGGCAATGGCCTCTCGTCCATCGCGCGCGCGCTCCACCTCGTAGCCGGAATATTCGAGCGCGAAGCTCCACGCTTCGAGCAGATCAGGTTCGTCATCAACGAGAAGGACACGCGTCATGGACCGCTCACAGCCATACAAAAACGGTTGGAATCCCGGCGCGGGACTGAGTCAAATCCTCAGTATCCTGCTTGTTCGTCACTACGGCTGGCCGCGCAATCCGGCGCCGCCTCTTTCAACATGCAATGTCACCAGTTCGATCAGACGATACGGCGGATAAGGCTTTTGCAGTATTGCCGCGAACAACGCCCGATCGGCCGGATCGATCGCGTGCGGGGCGGCGCTGCACAGGACGATCGGAATCCGCCGGAAGTCATCGTCGCCGCTGAGCGCTCGCGCAAGGTCCACGCCTGAACTGACGGGCATCATGAAATCCGTCACCACGAGCGACGGTCTGATGCGCTGAATCGTCTGCAACCCGTCCGCGCCGTTCGAAGCAGCATGCACGACGTGCCCCAAGTCCTGCAGCAGGAACTTCAGGAAATCGGTAACGAGAGGTTCATCGTCCACGACGACAAGATTAGCCATGCGCGCAGCCTGGCTATCGTCCGCTCGCGTCGTCGCCCATTGCGCCTCGCGCCGTGGACATCGTTCCCGTGACGTGCAGCCCATCGCCGAGTCCGGAAATCTGCACTTCCGCGGTCGATGTATCGAAGAGGCTGTCGCGCACCTTGAGCACCGTGATGCTGCGTCGCAAAGGACCACCCGCCGCCTGATGGCGCATCTCGATCACATTGTCGATCTGCGACAGGATTTCCGGCGATGGATTGGTGCGCCACGGCCCCGACAGCTCCTTCGTTTCCCAGGTGCACACCGTCGTCACGCCGATCGCGCGCAGCTCGTTGCTCAACGCGGCGAAGAATTCGACCATGCGATGCGGATCGACGGTCGCGCGTTCGAAACCGGCGAGGCCGTCGATGAACAGACGTTCTGCGCGCGTCGTGCGAACCGCGTCGAGCAGCTCGTAGGCGAGCTTGTCGAGAAGATTTTCGGTGAGCGGGCGCCACAACATGCACAGCGCCTTCTTTTCGACGAGCGTTTGCAGATCGAGACCCAGTGCCTTCGCTTTCGCGTACAGCCGCTCCGGCGTTTCATAGAAACCGAAATGCACGGCAGGCCGCTCGACGGTCGCGCAGTTGAGATAGCCGATTCCGAAGGTCGTCTTCCCGCTGCCGGCTGGCCCCACCACGACGGACATCGAGGCGGCAGGCAAACCGCCGCCGAGCCGTTCGTCGAGCCCGCCCGTACCCGTGGCGACCTTCGTCAACCCGACGGTCTCTTGCGTGGACGGTCGAGCGAGAGCGGCTTCGAGGCGAGGGAATACGGCGATGCCGCGCTCCGAAATTTCATAGAGATGCAAGCCGCTCAGCGCACGGCTGCCGCGCGATTTCGCAACGCGAATGTGCCGTACGGTGCGCGACCCGAACAGGTTCTCCTCGAGGTGCAGCACGCCATCGACCATCGTGTGTTCGGGACTGGATTCGTCGATCCGGGCACTGGTCAGGAAGAGAACCGTGCAACCGGTGAACGCAGCATGACCTTGCAATTCCGCGACGAAGGTCTTGATGTCCAGATTGGTTTCGCTGCTTTCGCGGGCATTGAGCAATCCGTCGAGCACGAGAATGCTGGCCTGCGTGCGCGCGAGCTCGGAGCGCAGCAATGCGACCAGCGCATCGAGTCCCTTCTCGCGAAGCGTGCGAAAAAGACTGAGGTAAGTCAGATCCTTGCCGAGGCGGCTCGCATCGTAGAAACTCAGCGCCGATAGCGACTGGAACAGCCGGTCGTGCGATTCCGCGAGCAGCGTGATGTAGAGAACCTTGTGTCCCTGACGGGCTTGCGCAAAGGCAATCTGATTGGCGAGGATGGTTTTTCCCGCTCCCGGCCGTCCCTGCACGATATAAGACGAGCCCGCTATCAGTCCGCCGTCGCAGATATCGTCAAGTCCCGGAACTTCGCTGCGTAGCCGCGCGAGTTTGTCCATTGCGTCGATCCATTATGTTGGGTGGCAAGCCGGGCATCGCTACCCATTTGCCGCCGCCGTTCCGTACCTGTCGGTTCCGATCCCGCCACTTCAGGTCGGCAGTGTACTCGAAATGACAGGGCAAGACGACGCTCCGGCGTTCCCGTCTCGCAGGCTCGACGTCGAGCGCGTCAGTCTTCTGCGTCGATCATGTCGTTGATTTTCAGCACGAGTTCTTCGATCGCAAACGGCTTCGTCAGCAGGTGCGCGCCCTCTTCGACCCTGCCGTTGCCGAACACCGATTTCTCCGCATATCCCGTCATGAAAAGGACCGGCAAGGCAGGTCGCCTGAACCGCGCCCGGTCCACCATCTCCTTCCCGTTCATGCCCGGCATGCCGATGTCGCTGACCAGGATGTCGATCTCCGCGTTCGAATTGAGGATGTCGAGCCCGGACGGACCGTCGCTGGCTTCGATGACATTGAAACCCGCATCCTTCAGCACTTCGGTGCAGCCCAGGCGAATATCGGCTTCGTCATCGACGACGAGCACCGTGCGCTGCTTCCCGACAGCAGGCAGGACGATCGTCGCCGGCAAATCTTCCGCTTCCGGTGTCGAATCCGTCAGTCGCGGCAGATAGATGCTCACCGTCGTGCCCTTGCCGACCTGCGACTCGATCGACACTTTGCCCCCCGACTGACGCGAAAATCCGTACACCATGGACAAGCCCAGGCCCGTGCCCTGCCCCAAGGGCTTCGTGGTGAAGAACGGATCGAACGCCTTGTCGATGATTTCCGCTCCCATGCCGTATCCCGTGTCGGCGACCGCGATCACGACGTAATCGCCATCGCTCAAACCGTGCAGGCGCGCAAGGCGTCCCTTGAAGGAGACGTTGTTCGTGCGGATCGTCAGCGTGCCGCCCGCGGGCATGGCGTCGCGTGCGTTGATGCACAGGTTGAGCACGGCGTTCTCCAGTTGCACCGGGTCGCTCAACGTCGTGTGCAGGGTTTCTTCGAGCCGCGCATTCACTTCGACGGACGGTCCCAAGGTGCGCCTTATCAGATCGAGCATGCCGTCGATCAGGCGGTTCGGCGAGATCGCCTTGGGGTCGAGCGTTTGTCTGCGTGCGAAGGCAAGCAGCCGATGCGTCAGCGCGCCGGCTCGCTGCGTCGCATCGTGCGCGCTTTGGACGAAGCGTTCGATGTCGGCGAAACGGCCCTGGCGCATGCGCAGCTTGGTCAACTCCATGTTGGTGTTGATGACCTGCAGCAGGTTGTTGAAGTCGTGCGCGATGCCGCCCGTGAGCTGACCGATCGCCTCCATCTTTTGTGCTTGCCGAAGCGTTTCTTCGGCCGTCATCAGCTCTTCGGTGCGCTCGGCGACCCGCCGTTCCAGAAGCTGCGCGGCGTCCTTGAGCTCGTCGAGATGCCGTTTCGTCTGAAGCTGCCGTGCGCGCGCGCGAATCAGACCGCGCGCCACGCTTTGAAGCACTTCCGCGGTCAACGGGCGTGCGAGCAACGTGACATTGCCGAGCGCTTCGAAGAGACGCCAGCGTTGCACCGTGCTCGGACGATCGCCCGGCACGGTCAGAATGCAGATAGGAATGTCCGACCACGGCGGCTGTTTTTCGAGGCAGTCGGCAAAATCGCCCGACGGCGCCAGCTCGGAAAGCGACTCTTCGGTCAACAGCAGCCCCGCGATGCTCATGCCGTCGTTTTGCCGAAGCTGTTTGCAGATATCGGCCAATGTGCCGATTTCGAGCGCATCGATGCCGCCGGCGCGCAGCGTCTCGACGATGATCCGCGCATCCTGTCCGACCGGCGCGAGCACCTGCACCGTCGTCGGCGCTTCGTCACGCATCATGACGCGTCAGCCGGTTGGTCGCCCTCGCCGATCAATTCTTCGCGGGCACCTTCGTAGGTCGGAACGCCGGTGAAAATGCCGCGCAAGGTTTCGAGCGGTGGCCCGACTTCCACGCCAATCGACGAAAGCTGATATTCGTGGATCGCGTTGTCGTGCAGGCCCGTTCGCTGTTTGATGACCGAAAGCGCGCGCCGCAAACGGCCCGCGGCTTCGAAAAAGCGCAGAAGCAACACGGTGTCGCTGAGGAAACTGAGGTCGATCGGGTTCTGGACATCGCCGACCACGCCCTGTTGAGCGAGCACGATGATCGTCACGACGCCGCGCCGATTCAGATAGGTGAGCAACTCATGCAGATGCAGCACGAGCGAACGCTCTTCCGGCATCGTGCTCAGATACGAATTGATGCTATCGATGACGACCACGCGAGCGTTGCGGTCTTCGACATCGCGGCGCACGGCCCACACGAATTCGCCCGGCGAGAGACGCGACGGGTTCATCCGCCGCCATGAGAATCGCTCGCTCGCCATGGCCTCGTCCGCGCTCAGGCCCAGGCTGTGGCCGCGTCGCAGGAATGTCTCGTAGGTCTCGTCGAACGAGAAGTAGGACGCAAACTCGCCGTTGTTCGCGCTCGACAGCGCATAGCTCAAGGCGATCGACGATTTTCCCGCACCCGATGGACCGATCATCATCGTGGTCGTCCCGCGATCGAGTCCGTGGCCGAGAATGCGATCGAGGTCCGCGAAGCCGCTTTCGAGCGGCGCTCCGCCGGGAAGACTCGCATGTTCGTCGGCGATCAGGCTCGGAAACACGAGCACTTCTCCCGGCACGAGCATGTAGTCATGCCATCCGCTCTGGAAGTTCATGCCGCGCATTTTTGCGACCCGCAGCCGCCTGCGCGCGGCGCCGTAGTCGCGCTCGATCAGTTGGAGCGTGATAACGCCATGGACAAAACTATGAAGTTCTCCGTCCTCTCCGCTCAGAAGGTCGTCGAGAAGGATGGCGGTGACCTCCCTTCCCTGCATGAAGCGCTTGAGTTCGAGCATCTGCCGCCGGTAGGCGAGCTTGTTTTGCGCGAGCATGTGCAACTCCGACACGCTGTCGATGACGACCCTCTCGGCGCCTGTCTCCTCCACGCGGCGGATGATCCGTTCGATGGTCCTGTCGAACTCGACCTCCGACGGAAAGAGCACCGTTTGCTGACGCGATGCGTTGGCCTCGTCCGGTATCAGTTCGAAGATATCGATACCGGACATGTCCCAGCCATGCGTGGCTGCCGCGCTTCGAAGCTCCTGCTCCGACTCCGAAAAGGTGACATACAGGCACTTCGCAGCTTTCTCGACGCCCGCAATGAGGAAGCGCATGCCGATGGTGGTCTTTCCAGTGCCGGGCGCCCCTTCGACGAGATGCAGCCGATGCGTCGGCAGCCCGCCGCGCAGAACGACATCGAGTTCGGGGATTCCTGTCTTCGTGAGCGGCAGTGGAACGATCTCTGGCATAACCGACCTTTGAGTGGTGTTTTTTACCTCCTAGCAATTTTTCGGCCTTGAAGAGTTTTGGTCGCCAAGTCAGCTTGCTTTGCGAAAAGCACGCTGAAACGGCAATTTCGCGCGCTCAGGACTGGACTGTCCAGTCTTCGGTCGGCGCGGGCAGAGAGCGAAACGCGGGCTTCGCGAAGAAATATCCCTGCATCAGCGTGACGCCCTGCGCGAAGAAGAAGTCCCGCTCGCCACGGGTTTCGATGCCTTCGGCGATCACGCGGATGCCGAGATCGCCGCACATGGACAACACGCCCCGCACGATGCTCTGCCGCACCGAATCCGTGTCGATTCCGCGCACCAGTTCCATGTCGAGTTTGATGAAATCTGGCTGGAATTCGGCGAGCAGCGTGAGCCCGGAGTAGCCGGCGCCGAAATCGTCGATGGCGGTCTGAAAGCCGAAGCGTCTGTACGCACGAAATATCTCGACCAGATGCGAGCGGCTGATGACGCTCTCGCCCTCTACGGTCTCGAAGATGATGCGATCGGTCGCGAACTTGAATTTCTCGGCCGCCTCGAACGTGCTGCGGATACACGCTTCAGGCTGATAAACCGCGTTCGGCATGAAATTGATCGACAGGAATCCGCTCATGTCGAGCGACGCGGCCTGTTCGATCGCCACGGTGCGGCAGCGTTGATCGAAATGGTAGCGATTGGCTTCGTCGACCCGCGCGAGCACCGATCCCGCCGATTCGCCGTTCGGGCCGCGCACCAGCGCCTCATGGGCATACGCGACGCCATTGCGCGTATCGACGATAGGCTGGAACGCGAAGGCCAGATCGATGACGTCGCTATCGGGGACGCGGCAACCCGTGCACTTGTGCGACGCATCGCCGTGCGCGAGCTGGATGGCTGGCTTATCTTTCATGAATTTTTCGGATCGCGCACGCGGCGCACGTTTTGACTAGTCTTTATCGACACGAATCGACATGGGCTTTACACCCCGGACGAGAAACCGTGCGCTGCACAGTCGCGCGCCATGTCGCGGCGCGCTCCCGCTTTACTCAGTTCTTCCACCCGCCGAACTGCGCGATGTCGACCACCGGCAGCCGCTTGCGCGGCGCTTGCTCCCGTTCGGCCAACGCGTCGGACAGCACGCCTACATCGCCATGATGCGCAACCGAGATCACGGCGAGCGGCGTGTAGCGCTCCGCGATGCCGAACGCGTCCCGCAAGGCCTTCGCGTCGAAGCCGCTCATCGAATGGGCGGCGAGGCCGCGCGCATGCGCCTCGAGCAGCAGCGCCAGCGCCGCGGCGCCGGTATCGTAGCTCGCGTTCGGATTGACCTCGCCCTTGGCGTTGAGCGTATCCGCGAGCACCGCGATCAGCACTTGCGCGTTCCGGTTCCACGTATGGTTGAACGGAACCAGCGTGGCGAAGGCGTCCTCGAATGCGGCAGCGTTCCGGGTCTTCTCGAACACGAGAAAGCGCCAGGGCTGCACGTTATACGCCGATGGCGCCCAGCGCGCCGCTTCGAGCAGCGCAAGCACATCGGCGTGCGCGACGGGCTGTTCGCCATAGGCGCGCGGACTCCATCGTCCGGCGAGCAAAGGATGAATGTCGATATCGGTCGGTGCGGGTCGGTGCGTCATGGATTCTGGCGATCGAAATAAAAAAGGGCTTCCAGCATAAGCGGTGCGGCGCGAACGCGATATGACTTCCCGTGCTGATTAAATCGGCGCCGACGATAAGCCGCCTTCCCGCGCCGCGGGCATGTACACGCATATCCTTAGCTCGATTCGTGCTTTCCGCTTGGCGATCCGGGCGACTATCATGGTCAGTCTTAGCCGCCCGCTGAATAGTCGCTGCGCGCTGTTCCGCCTTATCCGGAGTTGTTATCTTGTCCCGTATCGAACCCATTCGCCGGCCGCTCGTGGTCGGCATCGGCGGCACTACGCGCCCTGCCTCGTCCACCGAACGCGCGCTGGGCTTCGCGCTCAAAGGCGCGGAAGAATCCGGCGCTCGCGTGCGCCTGTTCGGCGGCGCATTTCTGCACAGCCTGCCCCACTACGCGCCCGAAACGCGCGATCTCACCGACGCCCAGCGCGAACTGATCGAAGCCGTGCGCGACGCCGATGCGCTCGTCATCGCGACGCCCGGTTATCACGGCGGTATCTCCGGGCTCGTGAAGAACGCGCTCGACACACTCGAAGAACTGCGCAACGACGAGCGCCCTTATCTCGACGGCCGCGCGGTCGGCAGCATCGTCACCGCTTATGGCTGGCAGGCGGCGGGCACGGTGCTGACCTCGCTGCGCTCGATCGTGCATGCGCTGCGCGGCTGGCCGACGCCCTTCGGCGCCGCCGTCAACACGCTGGAAACGCGCTTCGAAAGCGCCGACCATTGTTCCGATCCGAAGGTCGTCGAGCAGTTGTTTACCGTCGGACAGCAGGCGTCGAACTTCGCACTCGCGTTCGCTTCGCACCGGCCGGATGCGTGGCATGCAGTGACTCGCGAAGTCGCGCTCGCACAGCGCTGAGGCAGGCAAGACGTCGAAAGCATACGGTCGATCCGTGCGCTTCGACGATGGACGATGCTTGGTATCCCGACGCACGTTCCGCGCGATGCCGAGCGCATCAGCCGCGCGCGAAGAAACGGTTGGCCGGCCTCGGCAAGCCGAGATGCTCACGCAGTGTCGAACCCTCGTAAGCGCGACGGAAAATGCCGCGCCGCTGCAACTCCGGCACCACCTTGGCGACGAAATCATCCAGGCCCGCGGGCAGATACGGGAACATCACGTTGAAGCCGTCGCTGCCTTCCTCGACGAGCCACTGTTCCATTTCGTCGGCGATATCCGTCGCGGTGCCGACCATCTGCAAGCCGGAATAGCCGCCGACACGCTGCGCCAGTTGCCGCACGGTGAGCCCCTCCGCGCGCGCCATGTCGATGACGCGTTCGCGCGCACTTCTGCTCGCGTTGGTTTCGGGAATCTCGGGCAACGGGCCGTCCGGATCGAACGACGAGACATCGTGGCCGAGCGCGATCGACAGCGACGCGAAACCGCTGTCGTCATGCACGAAAGTGTCGAGCAATGCGCGCTTTTCCTGCGCTTCGTCACGCGAGTCGCCCACTACGACGAACGCGCCCGGCAGTATCTTCAGATGCTCGCGCGCGCGGCCTGCGCGCTCCATCCGGCCTTTGACATCGGCATAAAAGCGCTTGCCCGCGGCGAGATTCGGCTGCGCGGTGAAGACGGCATCGGCGGTTTCGGCGGCGAGCTGCCTGCCCGCTTCGGACGATCCCGCCTGCACCACGACCGGCCAGCCCTGCACCGGCCGCGCGATGTTCAGCGGCCCGCGCACCGACAGATATTCGCCCTTGTGATCGAGCACGTGCAGCTTCGCGGGATCGAAGAAGAGGCCGCTTTGCGTGTCCTGCACGAAGGCGTCGTCGGCCCAGCTATCCCAGAGACCGGTAACGACATCGTAGAACTCGTGCGCGCGCCGATAGCGCTCGTCGTGCTCCATGTGTTCGTCGCGGCCGAAATTCAGCGCGGCATCCGGGTTCGACGTGGTGACGAGATTCCAGCCCGCGCGCCCTTCGCTCAGATGATCGAGCGATGCGAACCGCCGCGCGATGTGATACGGATCGTCGAACGTCGTCGATGCAGTAGCGATCAGGCCGATGCGCTCGGTCACCGAAGCGAGTGCGGACAGCAGTGTGAACGGCTCGAACGATGTCGCCGTGTGGCTGCGCTTGAGCGCGTTGACCGGCATGTTCAGCACGGCAAGATGATCGGCCATGAAGAACGCATCGAAGCATGCTTTCTCCAGCGTCTGAACGAACCGCTTCAGATGTCGAAAGTTGAAGTTCGCATCGGGATACGCGCCGGGATAGCGCCACGCGCCGGTGTGCAGGCTCACCGGACGCATGAATGCGCCGAGATGGAGTTGTCGGGACTGTGGCATCGCGTCGATGAATGAAGGAGTGGCGAACCGCGTCAACTTACTCCAACTCGCGCAAACACGCTCGATCGCGCTGACCATTTGCAAATCATGCGACGGGACATATCCATAGCGCCCGATATTATTTGCCGCGCACGCGCCGCGCCTCTAGCATCGGCTTCTTTCAACCAGCCTGCCTGTCCATTCGTGAAGATCAAGCATTCATTCAAGACTGTCCTGTTCCCGGTCCTGCTCGCGTGCGCCGTCGTGAGCGCGCAGCCGTCGTTCGCGGCGAACCAGACCGTGCGGGTCGGCATCATGTCCGGCGAGGACGAGGATGTCTGGCGCACCGTCGCGGCCAACGCCGCGAAGCGAGGCATCACGGTCAAGGTCACGACCTTCTCCGACTATACGCAGCCCAACGAGGCGCTCGCGCAGCACGATCTCGACGCCAACTCGTTCCAGCACAAGCCTTATCTCGATGCGCAGATCCAGGCGCGCCATTACGACATCGTGCCGGTCGGCTTCACCTATGTGCAGCCGATCGGCCTCTACTCGCGCAAGGTGAAGTCGGTGGACGCGCTGCCGCAGAACGCGTCGATCGGCGTGCCGAACGACCCGAGCAACGAAGGCCGCGCCCTGCTGCTCCTGCAGGCGAACGGCGTCATCAAGCTGCGCGAGAAGGTCGGCCTGCTGCCGACCGCTCGTGACATTGCGAGCAACCCGAAGCATGTGCAGATCAAGGAACTGGACGCGGGTATCGTCGGCCGCGCGATCGGCGATGTCGACGCCGCGGTCGTCAATACCGATTGGGCGATCAAGGCGGGCATCCAGATTCCGCAGGAGCGCATCGCGCAGGAAAAGGTGACGAACAATCCGTATCGCAACTTCATCGCGGTGAACGCGAAAGATGCGCAGGCGCCGTGGGTCAAGGCACTGGTCGAGAGCTATCAGCAGGCGAATGTCGCGTCGTCGATTCTTTCCGTGTATCACGGGGCGACGTTGCCGGCGTGGGAAGACGCGCCGCAGCATTGAACGCGACGGCGAAGCATCGCCGATCATCGGGACGCGGGGCCTGTTTTCGGAAGGAAACAGGCCCCGGCTTCATAGTGTCGCCGGATCGCGGCCCGCAAAGAACTGTTCGTCCGGCACCACATTCAACGCGATGGTCAGCCGGTTCGCATAGTTGAAGAACGCCGATATCTCCAGCACTTCGGTCACCGCCTGCTGCGTGAAGCCGATCGAGCGCAGCCATTGCAGATGCTCATCGCGAATGCTGCCCGGCTCGCGCGTGAGGCGCTCCGCGATCTCCGCGAGCGCCGCCTCCTTCACGGACAGCCGCACATGGCGAAAGCCCTGCGCGATGCGCTGCGCACGCACGGTATCGCCCGAGACGGCCGCCAGCGCCTGCGTGTGATTGAAAACGCAATAGCTGCATTCGTTCACGGCCGACGTGACCACCGCGATCAACTCGCGCTCGGCTGCCGTGAGATGGCTGCGGTGCGGATCGAATAGATGCTCGTAGAACGTGACGAGCCGGTACGCGGTATCGGGGTTGACGGAAAGCGCCGCAAGCCAGTTGGGCACGAAGCCATACTGACGGCGAAACTTCGCGTGGATCGCCGCGACGTGCGGCGGCAAGCGGGCCTCGTCGGGCAAGCCGAAACGGGAAACCGGTTCGCGTATTGCATCGGCATCCGAATTCAGCTGATCGGCGAACGGATCTGAAGGTGCAAGAGTGGACATCGTATGGAGTCTCCTGGCGCTATGTTCGGGCATCCAAATTAACGCACTCGCCGACGAGCGGTGTGACTGATTTTTCATAAGCTAATCGGTGTTTGGACACATCGCGCTCGCCGAATTGCAAATCGCAAATCGATATTGGATCGCACGAAAGATCGCTGCGCATAATGAGCCGCAGCTTCTCTTCACTCCTTCCAGGCGAGGCATGTGACATGGCAGAAGTTCTGAGCACTGAGACGCACGTCATCGGACGGCTTGATGTTCCGACGCACGATGCGCTGAGCGACGATCTCCGGCAACTGGTCGAGCAGCACGGCGGCGACAACTGGATTCGGGCGCTGTCCCTGAATGCCGATACCGCGCGCCGCTTCACGCAGTACTTCGAGAAACTTTTCAGCGCGACGGGCGGACGACTGCCGCTCGACGAGCGCGAGCTGATCGCGGTGATCGTGTCGCGCACGAACGGCTGCGGGCTGTGCGCAATCCATCACGCGCATGCGCTCGGCGAGGCGCTCGGCGACCGCGTGCAGGCCCGGCGCATTGCGCTCGACTATCACCTCGCGGATCTGTCCGCGCGGCAACTGGCGCTCGCCGAAATCGCCGAGACCATCACGACATCGCCGCGCGCGATTACCCGTAAGGACTTCGACCGCCTGCGCGCGCTCGGCCTCGACGACGCCGATATCCTCGAAGCGATCGAAACCGCGTCGTGGTTCAACCATACGAACCGCATCTTCATCGCGGCCGGCGTCGTGCCCGACGAGAAGTATTTCTCGGCGCTCGCGTAATGCCGATCCCGCATCCGCACACAGGAGAGTTTCGATGAGCGCCGTACTCGAACCCGTCATCGCGTCGCCCGCGCCGGGTGATGCCTCGCATCTGCTGTCCGACGCGCTGCTCGATGCGATCGGCCAGCGCGCCGCCGGTTATGACCGCGAGAATCGCTTCTTCTCCGACGACCTGCGCGATCTTCACGAAGCCGGTTTCCTGCGCGCCACGGTGCCGATCGAATTCGGCGGACTCGGCCTCACGCTGCCGCAACTGCTGCGCGAGCAGGTGCGGCTCGCGGCCCGCGCGCCATCGACGGCGCTTGCGCTGAACATGCATCTGTACTGGGTCGGCGCGGCGCTGCATCTGTATCGGCGCGGCGACGAGTCCGCGCAATGGATTCTCGAGGAAGCGGGCGCGGGCAAGGTGTTCGCGGCAGGCCATGGCGAGCCGGGCAACGATCTCGGTCTCGCGTGGTCGTCGGTGAAGGCGACGCCGTTGCCGGACGGCGGCTATCGCTTCGACGGCCGCAAGATCTTCACCTCGCTCGCGCCCGCATGGGACTGGCTCGGCGTGCATGGCATCGACGACTCCGATCCGCAGGCGCCGAAGATCGTGCATGCATTCATCCGGCGTGACGCGGCGGGACATCGCACGGTGCAGACCTGGGATGCGCTCGGCCTGCGCGCGACGCGCAGCGACGATACCTGGCTCGAAGGCGCCATCGCGCCGCGCGACAAGGTGATCCGCGTGCTGCCCGCGGGCATTCCCGACGATCCTTTCGTCGATGGCATTCTCGGCGCGGTGCTGCCCGGTCTCGGCGCGGTCTATTACGGCATCGCGAAGCGCGCGTTCGACATCGCGGTGGAATCGGCGAAGCGGCGTGCATCGCCGGCCATCGGCGGCAAGACTTATGCGTACAAGCCGCTGACGCAGCAGGCGGTCGCGCAGGCGGCCATCGAGCTTGCGAGCATCGAGGCGCTCGTCGAGCGCGCGGCCGAGCGCTGGTGGACGGGTTACGGCGAAAGCGAACCGTGGATCGCGCACTTGCTTGCGGCGAAACAGCATGCCGTCGATGGCGCGTTGCGCGTGGTGAACCTCGCGCTGAAGATCGCAGGCGCGGCTTCGCTGTCGCGTCATAGCGAGCTGGAACGGCTGTATCGCGATGTGCGCGCGGGCGCGTTTCATCCGCCGAACGCGGATGCGGCGCATGAAGTCATCGGTCAGGCTTGGCTCGGGGTGCTCGGTCAGGCGTGAGCGTCGCGGCGCATGGTTGACTTTTCCATGCGTTGCGCGCTTGAACTTCTGCATTCAGGCTTGCGCTTCGCGAATCATAGTGCTTACCGCGCAACCTCCACTGCAGACGCACGCGCGCCTTCCTCACCGCTTTGCGAAAGCGCCTGCGTCACCGAAGCACCGGGGGCGACGTCGTGCGTGAGCCATACGTTGCCGCCGATCACCGCGCCGCGTCCGAGCGTCACGCGTCCGAGGATCGTCGCGCCTGCATAGATGACGACATCGTCCTCGACGATCGGATGACGCGCGAGGCCCTTCTCCAGATGACCTTCCGCGTCGCGCGGAAAGCGTTTCGCTCCGAGCGTCACCGCCTGATAGACGCGCACGCGATTGCCGATGACCGCCGTCTCGCCGATCACCACGCCCGTGCCGTGATCGATGAAAAAGCCCGAGCCGATGCGCGCGCCCGGATGAATGTCGATGCCCGTTTCCCCATGCGCGAGTTCCGCGACGATGCGCGCGAGCAGCGGCAACCCGAGCCGGTAGAGCTCGTGCGCGACGCGATGGTGAATCATCACGAGAATGCCGGGATAGCAGAGCAGCACTTCATCGACGCTGCCCGCCGCCGGGTCGCCCTGATAGGCTGCGAGGATGTCGCTGTCGAGCAGACTGCGAATGCGCGGCAGGGTTTTCGCGAACGCGCGTATCGCATCGCTCGCGCGCGTTTCGACGGCGTGATCGTCGCGCGGCAGATGACGCGCCTTGTATTGCAGTTCGAGCTTCGCCTGCACGAGCAGCCCTTGCAGCGCGAAGTCGAGCGCGTGGCCGACGTAGAAGTTTTCGCTTTCCTGTCGCAGGTCGGGCGGTCCGAGCCGCATCGGAAAGAGCGCGCCTTTCAGTGCGCCGATGATGTCGCCAAGCGCCTCGCGTGCGGGAAGCTCGCGCCCGCCCGGTTCGAGCGAGCGCTTCTGGGCTTCGCGCCACTGCTGGCGGACTGTCTGAAGCGATTGGACGATGTCGTCGATGTCGAATACAGCCACAGTGCAGTCCTTTCTATGTAATGGGTCAGCTCGCGTGGGCGCGCGATGCGCGAGCGGTAAATTCGTCGCGCGCGCTCATCGATGGGAGCGAGCGGTCGACGCGCCGCCTGCATCGCAGCGAAACAGCGGCGGTTCGACCGGCGGCTGAAACATGTCGACCGCATTGCCCATGTTGAAGTAGCCCGCCTGCGCGAATAACGCGATGTGTTCGAGCCGCTCCGCGCGGCTCGCCTCTCCGTCGCCGCGCGTAGAAGTGCGCGGCGGTTCGCACCCGCACGCATTCATCGCGCGTCTGGCTTCACGCAGAAAGCGGCGCTCGCGCGACCGTTCGAAACGGTTGGACAGCATGTGCCAGCAAGACGTCAGGATATGCGCCATGACTCGCTACCTTCGAATGACGATGACATCAATCTAGGCCCGCGCGACGCGTTTCACAAACGAGCTTTTCTGCGTTGCATTGCAGGCATCGTGCGGACCCGGCTGCGCTCTGCGGAGCGGCGCGAGAGCAGTGCGTGCGCGAGCGCTTGCAGCGCACCGCATAGCATCAGATAGACGAAGCCGACGAACAGGAAGATCTGCGCCGGATAGACCATCAACCGGTTGTTGAGCTGATTGGCGAGGAACGTGAATTCCGGCACGCCGACGATATAGGCAAGCGACGTATCCTTGATGAGCGAGACCCATTGATTGACGAACGACGGCATCATCACGCGCACGGCCTGCGGCAGCACGACTTCGCGCAGCGCCTGCCAGCGCGTGAGTCCGAGCGACATCGCCGCCTGCCACTGCCCGTTGCCGATCGACACGATGCCCGCATGGACCGAATGCGACAGATACGCGCCGCCGATCAGCGCGAGCGCGCATACGACGGTCGCGAGGCCCGGCACATTGACGTGCAGCAGAATCGGCATCAGAAAGAAGGTCCAGAAAATCAGCATCAGCACGGGAATCGCGCGAAAGAACGCAACGAGCGCGGTCAGCAGGATCTGCGCGACGCCGCGTGTCATCGAAAGCGCGATGCCGCCCGCGAGCCCGATGATCGCCGCAAGAATCGCGGAGGAAATGGAAAGCGCGAGCGTCAGCGCAACGCCGCCGAGCGGTCCGGAAGGAAACGCGCCCAGCAGGAGATAGCGCAGCGACGCGAACCAGTCGACCTCGTTCATGCGTGGACTCGCCGCAACGCGCGCACGCCGGTGCGCTGCCACACGACCAGCGCCGCTTCGATGACCGCGATGGTCAGCACATAGAACACCGTGGCCGTGCCGAATGCCTGAAATGTCCTGAAGGACTCGGTATCGACCTGACGCGACATGTACGAAAGCTCCGCGACGCCTACCGCCATCGTCAGCGACGAGTTCTTCACCACGTTCATGTATTGCCCGGCGAGCGGCGGCGTCGCGATGCGCAGCGCCTGCGGCAGGATCACGTAGCGCAGCGCGGCATAGCGGCTCATGCCGAGCGCGGCCGCCGCCTGCTCTTGCGCCGCACTCACGCCACGCATACCCGCACGAAACTCCTCGCCGATGAACGCCGTCGTGTAGCAGGTCAATCCGATCCAGCCCGCGAACAGCTCGAAACTCGGCCAACGCAAAACGAACGGCCCGAACGTCGCGGCATGCGGCGTGTTGAGCCACGTCATCCATTCGGACGGCAGCAACGCGGCCGCCCCGAAATACCAGAACAGCAACTGGACGAGCAGCGGCGAATTGCGAAAGACGAAGACATACGATGCCGCGACGCGTGCGAGCGCCGCATTGCCCGACGTGCGCGCGACGGCCAGCGCGAAGCCGAGCAGCGTCGCGCAGATCGCCGCGCAGGCGGACAACATCAGCGTGACGGCGAATCCCTGCTCCAGCCACGCGAGATATTTCGGATCGAGCCAGCTATGCATGATCGACGGCGATCAACCGTTCTTCTGCGGATCGCCGATCTTGAAGAGGCGCGGCAGCGGCGCGGCGCTCTTCGGGCCGAACCACTTGTCGTAGATGCGCGTCGCTTCGCCGTCCGTTTCGAGTTTGGTGAGCGTGCCGTTCACGGCGTCGAGCAGGCGCGTCTCGCCCTTCGGCACGCCGACGCCTTCGTAATCGTTGGAGATCGTGAAGGCCGGAATTTCGTAGCTGGCCTTGTCCGGCACGCGCGCGAGCAACGCAACCAGCTTCGGTCCGTCCTGCGTGATCGCCTGCACGTTGCCCGTGCGCAGCGCGGCGAAAGCGAACGGCGTGTCGTCATAGGCGACGATGGTCGCGTTCGGGAATTTCGCCCGCACCTGCTGTTCGTTCGTCGTTCCCTTGTCCGCGCCGATGCGCAGGCTGTTGATCTGATCGGGCGATTTCAGCACGCCCTTCTTCGCGATGAACTGCGTGCCCGATGCGAAGTACGGCGTGCTGAAATCGACTTCCTTTTTGCGCTCGTCGGTGATCGTGAAGTTGGCGAAGACGAGATCGACCTTGCCCGACTTCAGAAACGCGATGCGGTTGGCCGGATTGGTCGGCTGCACTTCCAGCTTGACGCCCAGGCTCTTCGCCACCGCGCGCGCATAGTCGACATCGAGACCGACGATCTGATTGTCCTTCGGATCGACGAAGCCGAACGGCGGATTGCTGTCGAACGCCGCGACGCGCAGCACGCCGGCTTTCTTGATGTCGTCGAGCCTGTCCGCATGCGCGGCATTCGAAGCCACTGCCAGCAGTGCAGCGAGCACCGCGCCCCAGGTCCTGATTTTCATTGGCGAGTTCCTTGTTCGTTGCGCCGGTGTGCGTCGCCGGGCGGCGGCACGATGGCGAGGCTGGCACTCTATCGGTGCCGCCGCTTCGACGGAACGAAGTTTTTGTCACGAAGAAAGCAGGCGTGGAGATTTGGCGCGACGCCCGCATTGCCGTCGCGTGCACATGCTTATGACTTCCGTTGCCATAGCGATATGTGCATCGCTACGTTGGTCCGAATGGGCGCTCGTCTTAGCATCGGAAGCTTTCGCCAACCAGAGCTTCCGCCATGTCGAAAACAAAAACCACCGATCGCCGCGCTTTTCTCTCCCTGACCGCGCGGGCCGCGACGGGCGCCGCCGCGCTCGCGGTCACGCCGGCATCGTTCGCCCAGCAAGCCGCGCAAGCGCAGCCGCGCGTGTTGCGCATCGGCAATCAGAAAGGCTATCTGAACCTGCTCAAGGGACGTGCAACGCTGGAGAAGCGTCTGGCTCCGCTCAACGTATCCGTGAGCTGGACGGAGTTCTCCGCGGGTCCGGTGCAGCTCGAAGCGCTCAATGTCGGCTCGATCGATTTCGGCGACGTGGGCGAAGCGCCGCCGATCTTCGCGCAGGCGGCCGGCGCGCCGCTCGCCTACGTCGCCGCCACGCCGACGCGGCCGCATTCCGAAGCCGTGCTGGTGCCGGCGCAATCGTCCGTCAAAACGGTGGCGGATTTGAAAGGCAAGCACATCGCGTTGAACAAGGGCAGCAATGTCCATTACTTCCTCGTGAAGCTGCTGCGCCAACATGGCCTTCAGTATCGCGACGTCGAACTCGCCTATCTCGCGCCCGCCGACGCGCGCGCCGCCTTCGAGCGCGGCTCGATCGATGCGTGGGTCATCTGGGACCCGTACTTCGCCGCCGCGCAGCAGTCGCTGAATGCGCGCGTCGTGGCGGACGCGAGCGGCGTCGTGGGCAACCGCGCCTACTATTTTTCGTCGCAAGGCTATGTGGCGAAGAATGCCGACGTGATCCGGATCGTCATCGAGGAGATCAAGGCCGTCGATCAATGGGGCAAGCAGCATCCGGACGAACTCGCGAGCGAACTCGCGCGGCTTTGGGGCCTGCCCAAACCTGTCGTCGATCTCGCGGTGAGCCGGCAGGTCTTCGGTACGGAAGCCATCACGCGGGCGATCATCGCGGAGCAGCAGCAGATCGCCGACACCTTCGTCGAGCTCGGGCTGGTGCCGAAACATGTCGACGTGCTGAGGGCCGCGCCGCCCGGTCTTGCTTGACGGCCGTCGATGCCTCGCGCGCCGCGCCTGAAAGGCGCGGCATCGTGTAGCGATCCGCGCAAGACGTCAGAACACGCGCCCTTCGGTCAGATGCGTCGTCACGCCGTTGAGCGCGTAATCGCCGATCACGCGCGCCTTATGCATCAGCGGATTGTGGCTGAAGATCGTGCGCAGATTGCGCCAGTGGCGATCGAAGTTATGCGCGCGCGCCGTCGCCGATGCGCCGCCCGCTTCGAACATGCGCTCCGCCGCGCTCAACGCGAGCTTGCTGACGACGATCTGCGTGCGCGCCGTCGCGAGCGCGCCTTCCAGCACGAGCGCGTCGGCGCCGGCATCGCCGTTGCGAATTGCTTGCGACGATCGTTCGAGCACGCGCGCGTTGTCGCGCACGAGCGCATCGATCGCGTGACTGTTCGCGCTCAATTCGCCCACGACCTGCTGAATGAACGCATCCTCGCGCGCCGACGGCGCCGCGCTATGCAGCACGGGGCGTCCGTGTTTCAGCACATAGCGCTCCGCATCCGCGACGACGTTGCGTACGATGCCCGCCGCCACCGCCACCAGATGCAACTGACGCAGCGCGCCACCGTGACGGCCCGTGAGCGTCGTCTGCACGCGCGGCGTGACTTCGTCCGCGTACACGATCAGATCGTCGAACTCGAGACTGCCGCTCGCGGTCATGCGCTGCCCCATGCCGTCCCAGTCGTCGAGCACGCGCAGCCCCTCGCGTTGAACCGGCACGATGGCTATGGCGGCCTCGCCGTGTTCGTCCTGCACGTTCAGGCGCGCGTAGTCGGAGAACGCGGTGCCCGTCGCGTAGTACTTGCGGCCGCTCAGACGAAAGTGATCGCCTTCGCGCCGAAGTTGCGTCGTGATTTCGCCGGGGCGCGACGTGCCCGCTTCGGTCGATGCGCCGCCGAAGATCGCGCCTTCCGCCACGCGCTTGATCTGCAATGCATTGAACGGCGTGCGCGGCGCAAGCAGCAGCGCTTCGGTCTGGTCGAAGTGAATGCGCAACGCGTGCGCGACGT
Source organism: Caballeronia sp. AZ7_KS35 (assembly GCF_023631045.1). Lineage (NCBI taxonomy): Bacteria > Pseudomonadati > Pseudomonadota > Betaproteobacteria > Burkholderiales > Burkholderiaceae > Caballeronia > Caballeronia sp. AZ7_KS35. The sequence goes on from NZ_JALQDV010000048.1 coordinate 418,514, forward strand.
TGCTTTCGTGCGCGGCAAGCGTTGCGATCACGTCGAAGACGTCTTCGAGCGAGCCGCCGAGTCCGCCCCATTCGAGCGGAAAGCGCAACGTCCCGAGGCCCGATCGACGAAACAGCGCAAAGGCATCGAACGGCAGTTCGCGGCGCGCCTCGCGCGCGGCCGCATCTTCGCCGATGGCCTGTGCCAGTTCAGGCAGCGCGGCGAGCGCGGCTTCGAGTTTCTGATTTTTATTCGACATATGACGTGACGTTCCTATGGTATTGATGCGTGCTCTACGCGGCCTGCGCGTCGAATCGTTTGCCGGGAATCGCTTCGAGCAGCGTGCGCGTGTACGCATGCTTCGGCGCGCGCCATATCTCGCGATGATCGCCGCTTTCGACGATGCGCCCGCCATGCATCACATGGACGCGGTCGGCGATATAGCGCACCACCGAGAGATCGTGCGAGATGAAGAGATAAGCGAGCCCGAGGTCGTGTTTCAGCTCGACGAGCAGATTGAGTATCTGCGCCTGAATGGACACATCGAGCGCGGAGACGGGTTCGTCGCAGATCAGCAGCGCGGGCTCGAGCACGAGCGCGCGCGCAATGCCGATGCGCTGCCGCTGACCGCCCGAAAACTCGTGCGGATAGCGATCAAGCGCGGCGCTCGGCAAACCGACGCGATCGAGCATCGCGCTTGCGCGTCGGCGGCGTTCGCGGGCATCCGCGATGCCGTTCACGATCATCACCGTATCGAGGATGTCGCCGACGCTGCGGCGTGGATTCAGCGACGCATACGGGTCTTGAAACACCATCTGCACCTGCGCCCGCAGCGGGCGCAACGCGCGTTCGCTCAGGGGCGCGAGATCGACGCCGCGCAGGCGGATCGCGCCACCCGACGCCGGCACGAGACGCAGGATCGCTTTCGAAAGGGTCGACTTGCCGCAGCCGGATTCGCCGACGAGACCCACGGTTTCGCCGCGCGCGATATCGAAGGACACGTCGTCGACGGCGCGCAACGCGCCCCTGCCATGCCGATGCACATAATCGACCGTCAGATGTTGCACCGAGAGCAGCGGCGCGTCGTTGTCGAATCGCGTTTCCGGCGCGCTGACGGGCGCAAGCGGCGTCACGTTGAACGCGGGCTTGTCATCGGCGCCTTGCACGTGACGAATCTCCGGCAGCTTCCAGTCGCGGTAATGCAACTCCGTCGCCACGTTCAGCGATGCGCCCAGCAGCCCGCGCGTGTACGCATGCCGCGGCCGCTCGAAGAGTTGACGCACCGGCGCTTCCTCGACCTTTTCGCCCGCGAGCATCACGGCGACGCGATCCGCATGTTCGGCGACGACGCCGAGATCGTGCGTGATGAGCAGCAGCGACATCGACAGATCGCGCCGCAATTCGGCAAGCAGTTCGAGAATGCGCGCCTGAATCGTGACGTCGAGCGCGGTGGTCGGTTCATCCGCGATCAGCAGACGCGGACGGCATGCGACGGCCATCGCGATCATCACGCGCTGGCGCTGCCCGCCCGACAGCTCGTGCGGATAGTCGAAGACGCGTCGATGCGGCTCCGGAATACGCACGAGATCGAGCAGTTCGACGGCGCGCTTCATCGCCGCTGGCTTCGACAGCGCTTCGTGCCGTCGCAAGGTCTCGACGATCTGCGCGCCGACCGTGAGCACCGGATTGAGCGATGTCATCGGCTCCTGAAAGATCATCGAGATGTCGCGGCCGCGCACATCGCGCATTTCACGCGGGCTCAGCGCGAGCACGTCGCGTCCGTCGAAGCGGACGCTGCCCGTCACGCGGCCCGGCTCCGGCACGAGCCGCATGAGCGACAGCGCGGTCGCCGATTTGCCGCAGCCGGACTCGCCGACGAGCGCGAGCGTCTCGCCTTCGGCTATGTCCAGATCGATGCCGCGCACCGCGCGATGCGCGCCGAAACTCACGCGCAGATCGCGCACTTCAAGAAGATTCGCCACGGACAGGTCTCGGGTCAGGAACGTTCGCGCATGCGCGGGTTGAGTGCGTCGTTGAGGCCGTCGCCGAGCAGATTGAGCGCGAGCACCGCGAGCACGATCGCCGCGCCCGGCACGGCGGTCAGATACCACGCGGTGCGCAAGGAATCGCGCCCCGCGCCGATCATGCCGCCCCATGTGACGACGTTCGGGTCGCCCATGCCCAGAAACGACAGCGAAGACTCGATCAGGATCGCGCTCGCGACCATCACCGATGCGGTCACGATCACCGGCGGCAGTGCGTTCGGCAAGATCTCGCCGAAGATGATGCGCGCGTCGGAAAAGCCCTGACTGCGCGCGGCGAGCACGAAGTCCGACGAACGCAGCGTGCGGAACTCGGCGCGCACGATACGCGCGACCGTCGGCCACGAAGCGATGCCGATGGCCAGCGCGATCACCGTCACGTTCGGCCGCCCTATCGCGACGATCACGATCACGAGCAGAAACGACGGCACGGTTTGAAACAGCTCGGTGACGCGCACGAGAAGATCGTCGATGACGCCGCCGAAGAAGCCGCCGATCGCGCCGACGAGCGTGCCGATGACGAGCCCGATCGCCGCCGCCGATGCGCCGATCACCAGCGACACGCGTGTGCCGTGCGCGATGCCGGCGGCGACATCGCGGCCGAGCGAATCGGTGCCGAGGCGATACAGCGGGTCGCTGCCCGGCCATTCGAAGGGCGCGGCGACCATATCGAGCGGATCGCCGGGAAAAAGATACGGCGCACTCAGCGCAAGCGCGATGAACGCAGTCAGCAGCACGATGCCCGCGAGCGCGGACGGATTGCGCAGCAGCGCGCGCCACACGCCGCGCGAGGCGCGAGCGTAAGGCGCACGTTGAGCGCGCCGCGCGCCGAATAGCGCACCGGCGAGCTGGCGCCGCCACGCCGAGCCGTGGCCGGATGAAGCGAGTTCGGTGGAATCGGAAGCCATGCGTTTTCAGGTTCGATGAGTCAGACGATGCGTGGATCGAGCCACGCCTGCAGCAGATCGACCGTCACGTTGGCGACGATCACGAGCAGCGACGAAAGCAGCAACACGCCGAGCAGCACGCTGAAATCGCGCGCCATGACGGCATCGAGCGCAAGACGCCCGAGGCCCGGCCAACTGAACACGGTTTCCGTGACGGCCGCGCCGCCGAGCAGCGTGCCGAAGTGAATGCCGACCATCGTCGTGAGCGGCATCAGCGCGTTGCGCAGCACATGACGCACGGTGACGCGCAGCGGATGCAGCCCCTTCGCGTGCGCGGTACGCACGAAGTCCTGGCGCTTCACTTCGAGCATCGCGGCGCGCGTGAGACGCGCGTAGATGGCGACGAAGAAAGTCGCGAGCGTCACGGCCGGCAGCAGCACATGTTTCGCGACATCGGCGGCATACGCGAAGCCGTGCAAGGACGCGCCGACGGTGATATCGCCGCCGCTCGGCAGCCAGCCGAGATGCACCGAGAACAGCACGATGGCGAGCAGGCCGATCCAGAAGCCGGGCGTCGAATACAGCACGAGCGCGAGCACGGACAGCACGCGATCCGGCCACTTGCCCGCCCAATGCGCCATGACCGCGCCGAGCACGATGCCCGCGACGATCGCGAGGGCGAGCGCCGTGCCCATCAGCAGCAAGGTGTTCGGCAGCCGCGACAGAATCAGCTGCATGACGGGCGCGTCGTAACGCGGCGAATAGCCGAGACTGCCGTGCGCGAGATGCGACAGATACGCGCCGAGCTGATGCAGCACCGGCTGATCGAGGCCGAACTTCGCGCGCAATGCCTGCAGCGTTTCGGCGGTCGCGGAGCCCGCTTCGCCCGCGAGCACATCGGCGGCGTCGCCGGGCATCAGCTTCAGCAGGAAGAAGTTCAGGACCACGATGGCGAGCATCGTCGGCAGGGCCTGCCATGCGGTGCGCCGCGCGATGGCGGCGAAGCGCGTGCGTCGGTTCATCGGCGTCCGTCCTCAGGCGCTCAGCCACACATCGGCGAGATTGCCTTCCAGCCCCTGCGCCGACACCGTGTGATTGCGCACGCGCCGGTTCGCGAGCGTGACCAAGCGCGGCGCAACGAGATTCAGGATCGGCAGGTCGCGATACACGATTTGCTGAAACTGCTGATAGAGCGCCACGCGCTTCTTCTCATCCGTTTCGATCGATGCCGATTCGAGCAGCGTATCGACTTCCGCATTGCTGTAGTGCGGCGCGTTCGAGAACGGCACGCCGGGCCGGATGTTCTTCGACCAGTAGAGACGCTGCACGCCCACGCTCGGATCGAACAACGTATTCACGCCGATGCTCGTGAAGTCGAACTGACGGTCCGCATACACGCGCTTGAGGAACGAAGGCAGATCCTGCGAACGCACGGTCACGTCGATGCCCACACGCGCGAGCGCCGACTTCACGTAATCGGCCTGACGCCGGTACATGTCGCCATAAGGCAGGAAATCGTGCGTCAACTGGAAGCGCGGGCCGCCGTTCTTGCGCGGATAACCCGCGGCATCGAGCAGCTTTTCCGCGTTCGCGATATCGAATGCGTAAGGCGCGAGCTTCCCGTCGTGATACGGCGAGGCGGGCGTGATCGGCGTCGGAGAAATGTCGGCGTAACCGTAGGCGATCGTCTTCTGCACGATCTGCGGATTGATCGCATGGGCGATCGCCTGACGCACGCGCACGTCCTTCAGGATCGGATGCGCGAGATTGAAATCGATCTCCGAGAGCGGTTCCAGAAAGCGATAACCGCGCGTTTCCACGGCGAGCTGCGGCAATTGCGTGAGACGCGGCAGATCCGAAAGCGGCACCGGATTCTCGCCGCCGAGATCGAGCGCGCCGGTTTCGAACGCGGCGGAGCGCGCGGCGGCATCGGGAATCACTTTGAACACGAGCGAATCGATATACGGCTTGCCCGCGTCCCAGTAATCCGGATTGCGCTCGTAGACGATGCTCGCGCCCCGCGTCCACGACTTGAAGCGGAACGGCCCGGTGCCGATGGGCGCGTTGTTATGCGGGTTCGTCAGCGGATCGCCGTTCGCGTAGAGATGCTTCGGCACGATCGGCGATTCGCCCGCCGACAGCGCCTTCAGCAGATACGGCGCGGGCTTCGACAATTCGATGATCGCGGTGCGCGCATCGGGCGTCGATACGCGCGTCACGTTGGCGAAGGTGCTGCGCCCGCGCGGATGGATCGACTTCAACAAGTCGATGGAAAACGCCACATCCGCCGATGTGAAAGGCTCGCCGTCGTGCCACTTCACGTTCTGGCGCAGCGTGAACGTGTACTTGAGACCGTCCGGGCTCACGTTCCACGCGGTCGCGAGCTGCGCCTTCGGCTTCAGATCGAAGTCATAGGCGAGCAGGCCTTCGAGCACCTTCGAACTCGCGACGAGCGCGGGGCCCGTCGTCTGGAAGATCGATACGAGCACGGGCGGCTCGGGATTGATCAACATGTTGAGCGTGCCGCCACGCCTGGGTGCCGCTTCCTGCGCGAAGGCGAGCGAAGACAGGCCGGCGGACGCGAGCGCCGCGCCTGATGAGACCAGAAAATCGCGTCGGTTGAAGCCTGCCATGTGATGCCATTCCTCTCTGTTCGTTGTTCGACGGCCGAATATGACGCGCCGCGGCGATCACGATAAAACGGCAGCGCGCGCGCGTGAACGAACGGTTATGCATATGGAAAGCATGGCGACGCGAAAAGCATGTGACGTCGGGTGCAATGCCGAGAGGCGTGTTCACACTATCGAAGTGTTTCCACGATGAGGGCGAAGTTGATAAAGCCGATGAACATCAGAATGACTTTGTCGAAGCACGAGAAAATCCGACGAAAGCCCTTCAACCGACGGAACAGCCGCGCCACTTCGTTGCGACGTTCGTACATTATCCGGTCGTACTACCAAGGCTCGACGCGCGTGCTTAACGGAGCAATACGTTGAAGTTTGTAGATTCGAAGATTTTTTTACCAGCATCCCGTTGAACTTTTCCAACGAGTTCGTATGCTGACGTCACTACTTCAACCGAGTGGCGTCTTTCCAAAAGCCTGAAAACATATGCCAAAAAGCAAGAATAACCAAACAGGTAGCAGGGCCCAATCATGATGCGCCGGTTTGCTGTGGTCGGCGATAAGCTAAGTAACAACGGTGAGATTTGCGATTACAAAGGGCCCTTTTTCACGTTGAGCGGCCATCAAGCCGCGCTTATCAACGGTGCCGCATATTGTCCCGTCTGCAAGACAACCGGCTATATCGCGAAGGAAGGCGGTCCGCGCCGCATGACGTTAGGTGCAAGCGAGATAGCGCTAGAAAATGATGTCGTCATATGCGACTGTCCGGACCATCCGCGCATCTTCGCAAGACTCGCGGGGGAAGCTTGGTACGAAGATCTTGTCGAGAGTCTCGGGGCCATCCGTCATTGCGCGACTGGAAGTGACAACATCGCTGCCGCGCCTTTGGCGTCCGTGTTCGATGAAGCGTACGTTCTTCGCAGCAAGATGAACGGCAAGCCACTCTCTAACGTGGCGTATCGCCTGATTGGCGAAAGCGGAACGCTCATCGAGGGCGTGACCGACGCAGCCGGCAGGACGCAACGCATCAGGACCAATGCGGCCGAGCGTGTGACGGTCGCGGTGGAGGATGTGAAGTAATGGCAAAGGAGTTCTTCGAAGTTCATTCGTCGATGACTAACACGGTCGAGGGTTCGTCCGTGGATGTGTATGTCAACACGGAGCGCATTTGCCCGAATATGACGAATGCGGAATTCAGAAAGATGTTCGCTGCGGCGCAGGACGAAGCAGTTCAGAAGATTGAAATGCGCCTGGCTGCGTTAGATGTCTGGAGCGCCAGCGAAAAGGCTCGTGTATGGCGATGGTTCGGCCGCAACGACGAGGCCACTCATAGGCGGCTTCGAGATGGACTCACGAAAGTCCTTGAGGTAGTGCGCGGCTTCGGGCCCGAAAACGTAGTGCGAAGTGGGAGCGAAGCAGACCATGCAACAGGCTGCCTTCCGAACTCACGCACGGATGGCGTTGCGGCGCACGTATGCGCCCCGGATACCGCCACGCACACAATGGCAATCGATCTGAACTTTTGCACGATGCGGCCGTGGAGCGGCACAGGTGACTCGCAGGCATCAACTATCATTCATGAGGCGACTCATTTTCTCGACACGATGGCAACGGGCGACCCTCAGTACACGATAACTTTCAGGCTAAAGGAATGGGGGCAGGCGCATCCGGATCTTGCAATAGTGAATGCTGACAGCGTGGCGGGGTACTGTGTCTTTTCTGAAAATTAAGCTCCTGATTCCGGCGCTCTTGCTCGCGTGGTTCGGTTCAGCACTGGCCTGTGATGGCCCACAGAATCAACGTGGAGAAAATATCGATGTTCTCTTCGCGCGAAATTCTGCGTCGCTCAGTGTCAAGGAATTGGCACGGCTCTCGGCATGGTCCGCAGAAATGCGAAAGTTTGAATACGCGGACGTTATTCAAGTGGTCGGCCTCGCGGAATCAATCGAGGTTATGCCGAGGAAGCTGGCAGAACAGCGTGCCCAAAAGGTGTGGAGCGCCATGCAGCAGTTCGGCTTACAAAGTTCGCATTTGTGGGTAACTGGGCGCGTTTATACCGTGCGTGAGCCACGAAGGTTTTCCGAGCCGGGTGGGCAGCGGGTGGAAATCACGTTCGGTCCCGGATGCCCGAACAACTGTTGCACGCGCTAGAGGCGATCGCTACGCCACGCGCACCGCTCCCCCACCACCCGCCTAATGCATGTCGAGCACCGCGCCCTCGGGCACCGACAACCCCAGATGGCTGCGCAAGGTCTTGCCCTCATACGCGCGACGGAAAATGCCGCGCCGCTGAAGTATCGGCACGACGCCTTCCGTGAAGGCTTCGAGACCATCGGGCAGCACGTCGGGCATCAGATTGAAGCCGTCGGCGGCGCCGTTCCTGAACCAGTGCTCGATGTCATCCGCGACTTGCTCGGGCGTGCCGACGATCACGCGATGTCCGCCGCCGCCCGCCAGCGCACGGATGAGCTCGCGCACCGTGTAGCCATGCGTGCGCGCCTGCGCGAGCGTCGCGTTGAAGAACGTGTGATTGCCGTTGCCGCCATTGGGCAGCGGCAAGTCGTCGGGCAAACGCCTGTCGAGCGAAAGCGAATCGACGGGCACGCCGAGCGTGCCAGCGATGCGGTTCAGGCTGTACTGCACCGGAATCAGATCGACGAGTTCGTCACGGCGTCGCAGCGCCTCGCTTTCCGTCGAACCGATGATCGTCGTCAGTCCCGCGAGCACTTTCACCGCGTTCGCGCCGCGTCCGTAACGCGCCGCGCGCGCGTTGAGATCTTCGCGATATGCACGCGATTCATCGAACGATTGCGAGGCCGAAAACACCGCTTCCGCGTGACGCGCGGCAAGCTCGCGTCCGTCGCCCGATGCGCCCGCCTGCACCAGAACCGGATGACCCTGTGCCGAGCGCGGCAGATTCAGCGCGCCGCGCACGCTGAAGAATCGCCCACGATGATCGGCCGGATGCACCTTGTCGAGATCGACGAAGCGCCCGCTCGATTTGTCCGCGATGAATGCGTCGTCATCCCAGCTATTCCACAGCGTCTTGACGAGCGCCGCGAACTCGTCCGCGCGTGCATAGCGCGTTGCATGGGCGGGGACCGTGTCGTGACCGAAGTTGCGCGCAGACGGCAGGTCCGCGGTCGTCACGATGTTCCAGCCCGCGCGCCCGCCGCTGATCAGATCGAGCGTCGCGAATCGGCGTGCGATGTTATACGGCTCGTTGTAACTCGTCGATGCCGTCGCGATCAGCCCAAGATGCGTGGTCGCGGCTGCAATGCTCGTGAGGAGCATTGTCGGTTCGAGCGCCGTGATGGGGCGCATGTCGAGCTGATCGGAGATCGCGGCGCTATCGGCGAGAAAGATTGCATCGAGACACGCGCGTTCCGCCAGCTGCGCCAGGCGCACATAGTGGCTCACGTCGAGGAATACGTTCGGATCCGAATCCGGCAGACGCCATGCCGACGGCACGAATCCGGAATGAAGCGCGTTGATGTTCAGATGCAGTTGGCGCGGGGCATCGCCGCTCATGGAAAGCTCCACAGAAAGGGATAACTCTCCATCTTGTACGGGCGACGCGAACGACGCCACGAACGAATTCGACGAAGCATATGAAAAGCGGCGCTAAACGGATAAGGCTTGCGTAGCGCGCGCGTCGATCCTTACCTGATCTGCAACACCGCCTGGCGCACATCGATGCGGCGCGGAATCACCTTCGTATCGAAAGCCAGATTCGCCGAGTCCTGCTGCGCGCTAAGGACGTCGTCGGGAATCGGATAGCTCGCGCCCCACTCCAGGCGGGAGATCGCCCGGTTCCATACGGCGAGCGGCACGCCCGTATTGGCGGACAGAAAGCGCGCCGTATCCTGCGGATGCGCGAGGCTGTCGTTCGTCTGACGTGCAAGCTGATCGAACAGCAGACGCAGCGCGGCGGGATACTTTTGCGCGAAGTCGCGCGTCGCGATATAGAAGCCGTATTGCGGCACCGACAGATCCCCGATGGTGAGAATGGTCCGCGCGCCGGTGGTCAGTTCGGTGTCCGCGTAACGCGGATCGGGCACGGCCCACGCATCGATGAAGCCGCGCTCGAACGCCGAGCGCGCATCGCCATAGGACAGGTACGTGAACTGCGCGGCGTTCGGGTCCATGTGGGCATCCTGCATCGCCTTCAGCACGAACAGGTGCCCTTGCGAGCCCTTGGCGAAGGCGATCTTTCTGCCCTTCAGATCGCGCAGGTCCTTCACGGGCGAATCCTTCGGCACGACGATCGCATAGCTTTTGACGAGTCTCGGCGCATACGCCACATACACGACCGATGGCGCCGCGCCCGCCTGCGCCATGATCGGCGGCGTCGAGCCGACCGTGCCTACATCGACGTCGCCCGCATTGATGGCTTCGACGAGCGGCGCGCCATACACGAACTCGTGCCACGAAACCTTGACGTGATGCGAAGCGAAAGCCTGCTCCAGCTTGCCCGATGCCCGCAGCGCGACGAGACCGTCGCCCTTCTGGATTCCGATGTTGATCTGCGCGGGATAGCCCTCGTCAGCGTGCGCGGCAAACGCGGCGGCGAAGCAACCGGCGGCGATGATGGATTTCAGGAATCGGATCGGCATCAAGACTTGAAATAAGGATTGGCGGGACGTGCGAGACCGTAGTGACCGCGCAGCGTGGCGGCTTCGTACTCGCGCCGGAACAGGCCGCGCCTTTGCAGAATCGGCACGACATGCTCGGTGAAGTGCTCGAGCTGCGCGGGCAGTACGGGCGGCATCACGTTGAAGCCATCGGCGGCACGGCTTTCGGTCCAGTCGGCAATGACATCTGCAATCTGTTCGGGCGTGCCGGACAGCGTGAAATGCCCGCGCGCCGCCGCGAGCTTCCTCAACAGGCTGCGCAAGGTCGGACGCTCGCGCGCCACCAGTTGCGTGATGACGGCCGCGCGGCTTTGCGCGGCCTGCACCGTCGACGGGTCCGGAAAGTCATCGACGGACAGCGGCTGATCGAGCGGCAGCGTCGAGAAATCGTAGCCGCCGAAGCGGTTCGACAGGCGGCCGAGTCCCACGCTGACATCGGTGATCGAGTCGAGTTCGTCGAGCAGAGCGCTGGCTTCCGCTTCGGTCGAACCGATCGCCGCGCTGATGCCCGGCAGGATCACGATGTCCTGCTCCGAGCGGCCCGCGGCCCTCGCGCCCGCCTTGAGCTCGGCATAAAAGTCGATCGCGGATTGCTTCGTCAGATGCGCGGTGAAGACGGCTTCCGCATGGCGCGCGGCGAACGCCTTGCCCGTCGCCGACGAGCCCGCCTGCACCAGCACCGGATGCCCCTGTGGCGGGCGCGGCAGATTCAGCGGCCCCGCCACGCGATGAAACTTCCCGCGATAGCCGATCTTGCGCACGCGCGCCGGATCGAGAAAGCGTCCGCTCGACGCGTCATCGATGATGGCGTCATCAGCCCAGCTATCCCACAGTTGCGTGACGACTTCGAGAAACTCGTGCGCGCGTGCGTAGCGCTCAGCATGCTCGATCTGCTGCTCGTAGCCGAAGTTCGGCCCCGCGCCGCCGACCCACGAGGTCACGATGTTCCAGCCGATGCGCCCGCGCGAAATGTGATCCAGCGAAGCGAACTGACGCGCGAGATTGAACGGCTCGGTGTACGTGGTCGATGCCGTCGCGATCAGCCCGATGCGCGAAGTCGCCTGCGAAAGCGCCGCGAGCGTGGTGATCGGTTCGAGCGCGCCGGACGCGACGAATTGCGCGCCATCGCCGAGCGCGAGGGCATCGGCGAAAAACACGGAATCGAACAGGCTTTGCTCCGCCCTGACGGCGAGATCGCGAAAATAGTCGATATCGGTCAGCGCCTGGCGCGTCGCGCCGGAATGACGCCAGCCTGCTTCATGATGGCCGCGTCCGTGAACGAAGAGATTCAGATGTATAGGTCGGGGCATGAGCGAATAGTCTCGTTTGCCGGATCAGTCATGCACTTTGGGAAAACCGTGGCGCTCGGCGAGCAACGCGAGAATGCGGCGCGTATCGGTGACGAAGCGTTTCTCGCCGACGGTTTGCGCGTCGGACGGCGCGGGGTACGCATCGCCCAGCACCAGCACCGGCAGACTTTGATGCGCCTCGCTCAGTGCTTCGACCGCGGCCTTGCGGGGACGCTCGAAGGGCACGCGGCGGATATCGAGGCGCGCGTTGCGCGCCGGATCGCTTGCGAGCAGACCTTCGATCGGCGCACCGTCCGGGCAGATGAACACTTCGCCCGGGCGCTTCGGATCGGTGAAGCCCGGTTCCAGCAGAATGAGTAGATCGCGTTGGGTCATGGTCGGCGTCATGCGTGGTTGAGAGCCGTCACAGCGTAACCATCCCGCGCGGAGATTGGAACGAATTGGATCTGCTAACCAAATCTGCGGCGCGCATGACGAAAGACGGATCGCGGGCGCCTTCCGGACCGACAGCTCATGCGGCTATCCGATGCTTCGTCGACGTTATCCGCGCTTCTTGCGCGCGCTGCGCTGATCGATCCACAGCCGCGCCCAGCGTGCCGCATAGGCGATCGCATGATCGCGCTCGAAGAAGTAATCGAGCGCATCGAAAGTGAAGCTTGCACCGTGCGCGTACCGGCGATGTTCGATCGTCAGGTTGGCCGCATACAAGCCGCTCGGCATGGCCTGAGCGGAGGGTGCAACCTCATAACCTTTGTATTGCATGGAGCGAGTCCTCGCGGCAAATTCAGGCAACATTGCCCGAACCGCTTCATGCTAGGGGCCGACGAACGCATGGCCAACCAATCCTTTTACGTTTGCAAATCACCGGCCGCATCGATTCGTCATTACGTCATGCTACGCAGCTCAAAGGCGTCCCGGTCGCGGGTCCGGAACGAATCCATCGCGATTCGGCATGCGGATGGCGGCAAGCGAATGCGCATCGAGGCGGGCGTCGTCGGGAACGATGCCGTTCTGATTCAGGATCCACGCGCTCACGGCATACACCTCGTCCGCGCTCAGCGATTGCGGCGCGTTATAGGGCATCGCGCGGCGAATGTAATCGAACAGTGTCGTCGCGTATGGCCAGTAGCTTCCGACCGTGCGCACCGGCTTCTCGCTCGCGAGCGTGCCACGCCCGCCGATCAGCCGGTCGCCCAGCACGCCCTCGCCTTTCGCGCCGTGACACGAGGCGCACTTGGCCGCGAAGATCCGCGCACCGGTCACCACGTCGCCGCTGCCCGCGGGCAGGCCGCGACCGTCAGGCGCGACATCGATGTTCCACGCGGCGATGTCCGCCGCGCTCACGGGCGTGCCGATCGTGCCGATCGTGCCGATCGTGCCGACAGCCGCGCGATGCGTTGCATCGTCCAACCCGGCCTGCGACGCGCGCCCGTCTAGCCACGGCCCCGAGCAGGCGGTAAGACACAGCGCCGTCAGACCCACGATCAGCGGGCGCACGGCGCGAAGTTGTCGAGTTGATTCCCTATGCATTTTTCACGCTGCCATCGGCGTCGACGCGCCATTGCTGAATGCCGTTGTAGTGGTAGTTCGAGTTCAGCCCGCGCGCGGCGACGAGCGCCTCGCGCGTCGGCTGGATGTATCCGGTCGAATCCGTTGCCCGCGAGAGGATCGTGGCCGGTTCACCGTTCCACACCCATCCCGCATGAAAGCGCGTGAGCGCGCGATCGCCGGGCGTGCCATCGAGCCGCGCCGCTTGCCATGAGCGGCCACCATCGACGGATACTTCGACCTGACGGATCGCACCGCGTCCCGACCAGGCGAGCCCCACGATCGGGTAGTAACCGTGAGTCGTCAACTTGTGCCCGGGCGATGGCCGCGTGATGACCGATTTCGCATCCATCTCGAACACGAACTGGCGCGCGCGACCATCGGCCAGCAAGTTCGTGTATTTCGACGTTTCCTCTCGCGTTTCGAGCGGCGCGTCGACGAACTTCAGCCTGCGCAGCCACTTCACGTTGGTGTTGCCTTCGAAGCCGGGGACCAGAAGCCGCAGCGGATAGCCGTTCTCCGGCCGCAGCCGCTCGCCGTTCTGCGCATACACGACGAACGCGCGATCCAGCACGCGATCGAGCGGCAGGCTGCGCGTCATCGCAGCTGCATCGGCGCCCTCCGCGAGAATCCAGCGCGGCGCGTGGCCGTCGTTCGCAGCGAGCCCGCCGGCCGCCTCGATCAACGTCGAAAGCCGCACGCCGGTCCACTCGCAGCACGACAGAAGCCCGTGCGTGAGCTGAACGGGCAGCCCGCTCGGCCCTTTCCATTCGCTCGCGGTGTTGCCCGAACATTCGAGAAAGTGCACGCGCGACTCGGAAGGCAGCCGCAGCAAATCGTCCATCGTGAAGAGCTTCGGCTCGCGCACGAGGCCATGAATCACGAGCCGGTGCTGGTCCGGGTCGATATCCGGCACGCCGGCGTGATGGCGTTCGTAGACAAGCCCGTTCGGTGTGATCGCGCCGTGCAGATCGGCGAGCGGCGTCAGCGACGAAGCCGCTCCCGGCACCGGCCACGCACGCGCCGCGCGACGCACGACCTCGGATTCGCGCGGGGATGGCAGGCCATAGGGATGATCGAGAATCGGCGCGCCAGGCATGCGCGTCCACGGCTCGACGCTGAGCGGCTGCAAGCGTCCGGACGCCGCATTCGCGTGAGGCGCCACGACTGCCGACAGCGCGAGGCCGCCCAGCATCCGGCGTCGCGGCGACGCGGGAGCGTGTTGCTCCGGCTTCGCGGGATCGCCGGGCCGTGTGGCGGAAAACGATGAGAAACGCGGGATTTTCGGCATGCTCGATGAGTCGGGCAGAGAAGACAGGCAGTCGGGCGCCCGATTATAGGTCGCGGTTTCGGGATGCCCAATCGCGATTGCGACTATGCAAATGACAAGGGTTGCTTAAGCGCCATCGTCTAACGCGTTCCTGCGAATGCGATGACATCATGAGTCGCTCACGCCGACGACGGCGCGCAGGATCACCGGCTGCCCGCCGCGCAACGACACGGCGCCGAACACCGAGCGCGCGTGCACGCCGGCATCGCCCAGAACCTCGACCAGCAGATCCGATGCGCCGTCGAGCACCTTCGCGTGGTCTTCGAAGGCGGCGTCGGCGTTCACGAAGCCCTGCACGTCGAGCACCTGCTTCACGCGTTCGAGCGAGCCGAGTTCATCGCGCAGCACGAGCAGCAGTTCCAGTGCCGCCTCGCGTGCGAACGAAACGCCGTCTTCGAGCGTGAGCGTGTCACCCAGCCTGCCTTTGGACGGCTTACCGTCGATGGCGGCGCCCGCCGACTTGCCCGACACGAACACGAGATCGCCCCAGCGGGTGGCATTGCGATAGTTCGCCTTCGGGTTGCTCGAAGTGCGTTCGGGGTCGATCAGACGGTCGAGTCTTTCGTCGGCGCTCATGGTGCTCCTGTCGGTATGAATGCGTGACATCACGCGCAGCCGCTTATGTTATGCAGCAACGGCCCGCGCGCTAACCAACGAAGCCTCATATCGATATGACCGGCCTCGCGCGGCGCGAAGTGTTCGTTGCGCGCCTGCTCGCGATTTCTGCATCGCTTCTCCGATGTAATCCGGAATCCAAATCAGACGCTCCGACCATTACAAACGAAAAATCCTTTGTTGGACTTCGGTAAGCACGACCGTAGTATCCGGCTTCCTCGAACTCATGGTTAATACCTAAGGAAGCGAATGAAACGAGTCGCACTCGCCGGCGCCGCTGGCTTACTGGCCGCCCTTCCGGGCATCGTTCAGGCACAGAGTTCCGTCACCTTGTACGGGATCATCGACGCCGGCCTCGCCTATACGAACAATCAGCGTGGCGCATCCAACGTGCAGGCGACGAGCGGCAAGCTCAACGGCAGCCGCTGGGGCCTCAAAGGCATCGAAGATCTGGGCGGCGGCTACAAGGCGCTGTTTACGCTCGAGAGCGGCTATCGCGTCAACGACGGCACACTCGCTCAAGGCGGACGCGAATTCGGGCGGCAAGCTTATGTGGGCGTGGCGAAGACGGGCATCGGCACGCTGACGCTCGGGCGTCAGTACGATCCGAACACGGATCTCGTCGCGCTCTTCGCGGGGCCGGGATTCTGGTCGCCCGCCACGCACGTCGGCGATAACGACAATCTGAATCAGACCTTCCGCATCAACAATGCCGTGAAGTTCAAGAGCGATACCTTCGCGGGCGTGACTGTCGATGCGCTCTACGGGTTCAGCAATCAGGCGAGCAACGGCGCGGGCGCGGGCTTCGGCAACAACCGCGCTTGGGGCGTATCGGCGAGCTACGCCAGCGGGCCGTTGCAACTCGGCGCGGGCTATTTGCTGCTCGATCATCCGAATGTCGCGTCGAACACGAGCGGCGCGGTCGGCGGTGCATCGACCACGTCCGGCGACGACTACAGCGGCGCCTTCTTCTATGGCCTGAACGGCGGCGTCGCGCGGCAGCAAGTGGCGGTCGCGGGCGGCAACTATGCGATCGGATCGGTCGCGACAGTCGGCTTCGCATGGAGCCACACGCAGCTCGACTACAACGATGGCTCGTCGCGCAAGTTCAACAACTACGATGTGAACGGCCGCTACAACATTACGCCGGCGACGACGCTGATCGGCGTGTACACCTTCACCGATGGCCGCGCCAACAGTCTGCCCGGCACCGGCGGCGCGACACTCAAGCCGCGCTGGCATCAGTTCACGCTCGGCGTCGACTATGTATTGTCGAAGCGCACCGACCTCTATGTCTCCGGCGTCTATCAGCTCGCGGCGGGCGATGCCTCGACGCGCGTCGGCAACGGCTATCAGAAGATCGCGGCTATCGCCGACGCGGGCACGCCGTCGTCGACGAACCGGCAAGTGGCGGCGTTCGGCGGCGTGCGCGTGCGCTTCTGAGCTGCGAAGAACCGCATCGAACCGGTGAAAATCCCGCGGCGAAAGCGCGGAACGACACCCTCGATACGCTGCGCTCACACCGTTTCCCTACGCGCTTACACGAATCGGGCGCATCCGGAAGACACGCTCGAAGCCTCGTGCTTCGAGCGTCGCCGAGCGCATTCGCGCGACGCGCAATCGCGGTTCTTTCAAATCTCTGAAGGCGACAAGCAAAGCAGAAATCGATCTTTGGCGGCCTTGAGCCGGTTGCTAAGATCGCCGCTCGCTTTCAACGGACCGCCATAACGACAATGACCTTGCACCGCTCGATCGCTACCCGCCGCGCCGCCGTTGCGCTCGCCGTCGCCAGCCTCTTCGCGCTGGCATCGTGCGGCTCTTCCAGCGACAGCTCGCCGACGACCGCGCCGGTCGCCGCCGCCAAACGGCCGAACATCCTGTACATCATGGCCGACGATCTCGGCTACTCGGATATCCACGCGTTCGGCGGCGAAATCAACACGCCGAATCTCGATGCGCTCGTCGCATCGGGCCGCATCCTCACGAACCATCACACCGGCACGGTCTGCGCGATCACGCGCGCCATGCTGATCTCAGGCACCGACCACCATCTCGTCGGCGAAGGCACGATGGGCACGCCAACCGACGAACGCAAAGGCCTGCCGGGATACGAAGGCTATCTGAACGACCGGGCGCTCTCGGTCGCGCAGTTGCTGAAGGATGGCGGTTATCACACGTACATGGCGGGCAAGTGGCACATCGGCTCGGGAATCGTAGGCAGCACCACAGGCGGCGGGCAAACGCCGGATCAGTGGGGCTTCGAGCATAGCTATGCGCTGCTCGGCGGCGCCGCGACGAATCACTTCGCGCACGAACCCGCAGGCTCGAAAAACTACACGGAAGACGGTCAATACGTTCAGCCGGGACAGCCCGGCCAGCCAGGCGGCGCAGGCGGCAGTCCGAGCGTCTTCTATTCGACCGACTTCTATACGCAGCGCTTGATCTCCTACATCGATTCGAACAAGGGCGACGGCAAGCCCTTCTTCGCCTACGCAGCCTACACGTCGCCGCACTGGCCTTTGCAGGTGCCCGAGCCTTACTTGCACAACTATGCGGGCAAGTACGACGCAGGTTACGACGTCATCCGCAATGCGCGGATTGCCCGGCAGAAGGCGCTCGGCATCATTCCCGCCGATTTCAATCCGTATCAGGGCGCGCCGGAAACGCTGACCTCGTCGCCCGCCACGGCGAACAATGGCACCGCGAACGCGAAATACATCAGCGCCGTGCACAACGCCGCGCAAGGCTACAGCGACTATGGTCCCGGCACGGTCAACAAGTCGTGGAACAGCCTGTCCGCCGCCGAGAAGAAGGCGCAAGCGCGCTACATGGAAATCTATGCCGGCATGGTCGAGAATCTCGATCACAACATCGGCCTGCTGATCCAGCATCTGAAAGACATCGGCGAATACGACAACACGTTCATCCTGTTTCAGTCCGATAACGGCGCGGAAGGCTGGCCGATCGACTCGGGCGCGGATCCGACCGCGACCGATACCGCGAACGCATCCGATGCGGTCTATTCGACGCTCGGCACCGACAACGGTCAGCAGAACGCGCGGCGTCTGCAATACGGCCTGCGCTGGGCCGAAGTCAGCGCGACGCCGTTCCGCTTCACCAAGGGCTACGCGGGCGAAGGCGGCGTATCGACACCGCTCATCGCACATTTGCCCGGACAGACGGCGCAGTTGCCCAGCTTGCGCGCCTTCACGCACGTCACCGACAACACCGCGACCTTCCTCGCCGTCGCACAGATCACGCCGCCGACGCAGCCCGCGCCGGCTTCGATCAATACGCTTACGGGCGTCGATTCGAACAAGGGCAAGGTGGTCTATAACAACCGCTACGTCTATCCGGTCACCGGACAGTCGCTGCTCCCGATTCTCAAGGGCGACGGCACCGCGGAAGTGCACACCGCCGCGTTCGGTGACGAAGCCTATGGACGCGGCTATCTGCGCAGCTCCGATGGCCGCTGGAAGGCGCTTTGGACCGAGCCGCCGACCGGTCCCGCCGACGGTCACTGGCAGCTCTTCGACCTGCAGGCCGATCGCGGCGAGAACAACGACGTATCGGCGCAGAATCCGTCCGTCATCGACAGTCTCGTGCAGCAGTGGAACAGCTACATGAGCACGGTGGGCGGCGTCGAACCGCTGCGGCCGCGCGGCTACTACTGAGCGCGCGATGAGTCGTCGATGGACATCCGTTGCAGGCGCCGGCGCCGTGACGCTCGCGTTGTTCGGCGCGGGCTTCGGCGGGGCGCTCGCCGTGAACGCGGAGCACGGCTTCGATCCGCGCAATCTCGCGCGCACGCTGGCGCCGCTCGGCTCCGAGCAGCAATGCGAACGCTATTCGGGCATTCCCGCCAAGTGGCGCGACGATCCGCGCGCGGGCATGGTGCACCTGCGCGGCGGCGAATTCGTCTTCGGCAGCACACTGGGTTATGACGACGAGCGCCCGGTGGGCGATGGCAAGACGAAGGTCGGAGCCTTCTGGATCGACCAGACCGATGTAACCAACGCGCAGTTCGCCGCTTTCGTCGACGCGACGGGCTATGTGACCGAAGCCGAGCGTCAGGGCGGCGCTGTCGTGTTCCATGTCCCGACGCGCGAAGAAATGAACGCACGCGATCTCGCGTGGTGGTCGTGGGTGAAAGGTGCGTCGTGGAAGCATCCCACGGGATCGTCGAGCACATGGAAAGGGCACGAAAATCGTCCGGTGACGATGGTGACGCTCGCCGACGCCCTCGCCTACGCGCACTGGCTCGGCCGCGATCTGCCGAGCGAGGCCGAGTGGGAATACGCGGGCAAGGCCGGGCGGGAAGGCGCGCAGCTCGACGCCGCTCCGCGCGATGCGCGCGGCAAGCCATCGGCGAATTACTGGCAAGGCGTGTTTCCCGTGCTCGACTCCGCCGAAGACGGCCATGCGGGTTTGGCGCCGGTCGGTTGCTATGCGGCGAACGATTTCAGGCTGTACGACATGATCGGCAACGCATGGGAATGGACGAAGGATCCTTACACCGGTCCGCGTCAGCCGCATTCGAACGGCGACACGGCGGCGGTGATCCCAGCGCGCAAGCACGACACGGCCATGGTCATCAAGGGCGGCTCGTTCCTGTGCGCGCAGGATTATTGCGTGCGCTACCGGGCGTCGTCGCGCGAGCAGCAGGAAGCGGATTTGCCCGCGTCGCATATCGGCTTTCGCACCGTGCTGAGGGACGGCTGATGCGCGCGCGATTCGTTTTCGCGGGGGCGGTTCTGGCAGCCTCCTTCGTGACGACGGCGCATGCCGCGGAGCAGACGGTTCGCATCGGCGTGATGCCGGGCGAGGAAGCGACGATCGTCGCGCATGTGCGTGAAGTCGCCGCGAAGCAGGGCTTGCCGCTCGCCGTCGTGACTTTCGACGATGCCGCGCGCATCGACGCCGCGCTCGCAAACGGTACCATCGATGCCGCCAGTTTCGAGGACGAAGCCAGCCTCGCCGCCCGCAGCGCGCGCAACGGCTACGCGATCGAAAGCGTCGCCGCGACCGTGACCTTGCCGATGGCGCTCTACTCGCGCAAGCTCGCATCGATCGCCTACTTGCCGCGCGGCGCGACCGTCGCCGTTCCGGCCGATGCCGCCGGCACCGCGCGCGCATTGATCCTCCTGCAGAACTATGCGCTCATCACGCTGAAGGACGGCGCGGGCCTTCATCCGACGCTCGGGGATATCGCCGGCAATCGCTTCGGTCTGAAGATCCGCCGGGTGGAACGTGCGAAGCTCTACGAAGCGCTCGACACGGCGAGCTTCGTCGCGATGAACGCCGACGACGCCGCGCGCAACAAGCTGAAGCCGGGCCGCGACAGCATCGGCATCGAAGATGCGCGCTCGCCTTATCAGCATGTTCTCGCCGTGCGTACGCGCGACGCGAAGGCCGCCTGGGTCGGGCGACTCGTTCGTGTCTTTCATTCCGACGACGTCGCGCATTTCATCCTCACGCAGTATCAGGATTCCGTGCGCCGGCCTTGGTGAATAGCTACACGTTCGACTGCACCGCGTGCGGCAAATGCTGCAACAGTCCGCCGGCGATGTCGCTACGCGAACTGTTCGAACACCGCGACGTATTCGTCGGCTGCATCGCGCTCGGACGCATGCCGCGAGGCGCAGACACGCCACTGCACGCGTTTCCCGTCGATGAGGCCAGTGCCATCACCATCACGACGCTTGCGCTCGATTACCCGTCGCTCGGCCGCTGTCCCGCGCTTGCGCATGACGGGTTGTGCGGCCTTCATGCAAAGGGCAAGCCGGATCAGTGCATCGCGGTGCCGCTCGACCCGCTCGTGCCCGATCACCTGCAACATGCGGTGCTTGCGCAGCGCTCGCATGGCGCGGGATGGATCGGCGCGCAATGCATCCGCCCGGGCGAGCATCCGGGTGCGTTGCTCCTCAAGGCTGGCGAGATCGTGGATGAAGAGGCCAAGGCGGCCGTGCAACGCAGACGGCACGCGCTAGGCATCGAGCGCGAGCTATGGGCCGCGCCGTTGTTCGATGTCCTGAGACGCGATTTCGCCGATCCGCGCCGCGCGCTCGCGATGCTTCCTTCCGACGGTTATCGCACCATTGCGAGCGTGCCGGCGCTCATGGGTATCGGCACGTTATCGACGGCGCTCGCGCGCGCGTGCATCGCCTATATCGATGCGCAGACGGCGCTGATACACCGGAACGTCGCGCAGGCCGTGCAACGCCGCCGCCTCGACGACCGGCCGACGACGCAGACACTGCGCGGTTTCTCCGATGCACTTCAGCATGCACGCGCGCATCTCCGCGCGCTGCCCGAACGCACCGCAGCCTCGCCGCTCGCGAAAGACGCCGAGGCGTGGTTTCTCTTCTGAGGCTCGGCGAATGCGCCGTTCGTGCCGACGGGCAGCATACGAATCCGCCTTTTTGCTACGCAGCAATCGGACCGTCCAACGTGCGTCTAAAGAAATTGAGTCAATGCTCTATTTCAACGTATCTCATGCCGATCGCCCCCAGCCCGCAGCCGATTTCCGGATTTCATCCTGTCGTAAGGTTTACCCCGATTTAAACGCAAACCAACAAAATGGACATTCTGGCTGCTGCATGTAATCGAAGCGCAACCCAATTGACGTCATTCTGAAGCGCCAGCTCTGCGGCTGGCGTCGTGCATGCCGAGAGGAGAGCGATTTGGTCCTTGAACTGGAGCGGGTCAGTGTCGTTTCTGGCGGGCAGCCGTATCTGTACGGCGTGGATTTGCGCCTTGTCCCAGGCGCCATCAACGTGCTTCTCGGACCCACGCAGGCCGGCAAAACCACGCTGATGCGCGTGATGGCGGGTCTCGACAGGCCGAACGACGGCCGGGTGCTCGTCGACGGCCAGAACGTGACAGGCGTCAGCGTGCGCCAGCGCAATCTCGCGATGGTCTATCAGCAGTTCATCAACTACCCCGCGATGACGGTGTTCGAGAACATCGCCTCGCCTTTGCGTCTGCAAAAAACCGACCCTGCCGAAATCCGCCGGCGCGTGCACGAAGTCGCGGCCCGACTGCATATCGACCATTTGCTGGAGCGGCGGCCAGGCGAACTGTCGGGCGGACAGCAGCAGCGCTGCGCGCTCGCGCGTGCACTCGTGAAGCGCACGTCGCTGGTGCTGCTCGACGAACCGCTCGTCAATCTCGATTACAAGCTGCGCGAGGAATTGCGCCTCGAACTGGCCACGCTTTTCGCCGACGGCAAGACGACGGTCGTCTACGCGACCACCGAACCGCTCGAAGCGCTGCTGCTGGGCGGCCATACGGCAATCGTCGATAAAGGCCGGGTTCTGCAGTTCGGTCCCACGCTCGATGTCTATAACGCACCGGTCAACGTCGCGGCCGCAGCCGTCTTCAACGACCCGCCGATGAACATGCTGACGAGCGACTGCGGCAACGGCCGCGCGCGTCTGCCGATCGGCGTCGAGGTTCCGGTCCGGCACGGTCTCGCCGCGAACGGCGCATGCCGCATCGGCATCCGGCCGGGGCACGTGCGTCTCGAGGCGAAGGCCGCTCATGCGATCGCCGTTGCGTGCCGGCTCGAACTCGCTGAACTGAGCGGCTCGGAAACATATCTGCACTTGCGCACGCTGACCGGCGCGGTCGACCTGGTTGCGCAATTGCAGGGCGTGCATCAGATCGAGCTCGGCACGCAGCTCGATGTGTTCATCGACCCTGACGAACTGTTCGTGTTCGGCGCGGATACCCAACTGGTGTCCAGCCCGGAGGCAGCTCATGGCGTGCATTGAGTTCCAGAATCTCGGGCACGCGTACGGACCGGCCCCCGCGACGCTCGACGACTACGCGCTTCAACCCATGAGCATGGTCTGGGATGACGGCGGCGCTTACGCGTTGCTCGGGCCATCGGGTTGCGGCAAGACCACGCTGCTGAATATCGTGTCGGGGCTCGTCAAGCCGTCGGAGGGAAAGGTGCTGTTCGACGGACGCGACGTGACTGCGCTCGGCGCACGCGAGCGCAACATCGCGCAAGTGTTCCAGTTCCCCGTGGTCTACGACACGATGACCGTGTTCGACAACCTCGCGTTTCCGCTGCGCAATCGGATGATGTCGACCGCCGAGGTCACGAAGCGCGTGCACGAAGTCGCGGAAATCCTCGATATGACGCGCGACCTGCCGCTCAAGGCGAGCAATCTGGCCGCCGACGCCAAGCAGAAAATATCGCTCGGGCGCGGCCTCGTGCGCAAGGACGTGGCGGCGATTCTCTTCGACGAACCGCTCACCGTGATCGATCCCGCGATGAAGTGGATGCTGCGCCGGCAGTTGAAGAAGATCCATCAGCAACTCAAGCTCACGCTTATCTATGTGACGCACGATCAGGTAGAAGCGCTGACTTTCGCGGATGAAGTCGTGGTCATGACGAATGGCCGCGTCGTTCAGAAAGGCGGAGCCGATGCGCTTTTTCTGCGGCCGGATCACGCTTTTGTCGGCTATTTCATCGGCAGTCCGGGCATGAATCTCTGTCCGATCGAGCTCGACGCAGACGGCGCAAAAATCGGCTCGCAGCGCCTGCCGCTCGACGCGGGCACGCTCGCGACGCTACGGGCCGCGCATCAGCAGACAAACGGCGCGCTCAAGCTGGGGATTCGCCCGGAATTCGTACGGCTTTCGCATGAAGGCGGAGCGGGTGCGCTCAACGCGCGGGTGCTTCGCGCACAGCAACTCGGCAACTATCAACTGGTGTCCGCGCAATGCGACGGCCATGTGTTCAATGCGAGGCTCGAACCGCATGTACGGATTGTCGACGGACCTGCCTGGCTGCATCTGGTTGCGCCTGAGACCGTATTCTTCTGCAACGACGAACGAATCGAAACACGCATCTCCGAAGAGGCCGCGCGATGAAGCCCGTCAATCAGAAAGCGTGGTTGCTGGTCGTTCCGGTGTTCATCTGCGTCGCGTTCTCCGCGATCCTGCCGCTGATGACCGTGGTCAACTATTCGGTGCAGGACATCATCGGCCCGACGCAGCATGTGTTCGTCGGTACGGAGTGGTTTCGCAACACCATGACCGATCCGGATTTGCGCCAGGCACTCGGCAGACAGGTCATTTTCTCTGCGTGCGTTTTGCTGTTCGAGATTCCATTGGGCGTGGGCCTCGCACTGTCGATGCCGGCTTCGGGATGGCGCGCATCGGCGACGCTCGTCGTGCTCGCCATGCCGTTGCTGATTCCATGGAACGTGGTGGGCACGATCTGGCAAATCTTCGGGCGCCCCGATATCGGACTGCTCGGCTACTGGCTCAATAGTCTCGGCTTCGACTACAACTACACGGCGAGTCCCACCGCCGCATGGCTCACGGTGCTGGTGATGGACATCTGGCACTGGACGCCGCTCGTCGCGCTGCTGTGCTATGCGGGCTTGCGCGCGATTCCGGACGCCTTCTATCAGGCCGCGGAGATAGATGGCGCGAGCCGCTTTGCGGTATTCCGCTACATCGAGTTGCCGAAGATGCGCGGCGTGCTGATGATCGCCGTGCTGCTGCGCTTCATGGACAGCTTCATGATCTACACCGAGCCGTTCGTGCTGACAGGCGGCGGACCCGGCGATTCCACGACCTTCCTCAGTCAGTACCTGACGCAAAAAGCGGTCGGCCAGTTCGACCTCGGCCCGGCCGCGGCTTTTTCGCTGATCTATTTCCTGATCATTCTGCTGTTGTGCTTCATTCTCTATAACTGGATGAATCGCGTCGGCAGAGGCGGCCCCGCTGCGCAAGGAGACGACCATGCAGGATAAGCGCCGCTGGATGCGGACGTTGGTGCTCGTCGTCTATATGCTGTTCGCGCTGATTCCGCTTTACTGGATGTTGTCGATCTCCCTGCGCACGAACGAGGAGACCATGTCGACGTTCGCCACGCTGCCGCAGCACGTCACGTTCGACAACTACAAGGTGATCTTCACCGATCCCTCGTGGTACTGGGGCTACATCAATTCGATCATCTACGTGCTGATGAACACGGTGATGTCCGTGCTGGTCGCGCTGCCTGCCGCGTATGCGTTCTCGCGTTATCGCTTTCTCGGCGACAAGCACATGTTCTTCTGGCTGCTCACCAACCGCATGACGCCGCCCGCCGTGTTCCTGCTGCCGTTTTTCCAGCTCTATTCGAGCATCGGCCTGACCGACACGTACATTGCCGTCGCACTCGCGCACATGCTCTTCAACGTGCCGCTTGCCGTATGGATTCTCGAAGGCTTCATGTCGGGCGTCTCGCGCGAGATCGACGAAACCGCGTATATCGACGGCTATACGTTTCCCGCCTTCTTCGTGAAGATCTTTCTGCCGCTCATCAAGTCGGGCGTCGGTGTCACGGCTTTCTTCTGCTTCATGTTCAGCTGGGTCGAACTGCTGCTCGCGCGCACGCTGACTTCGGTCAACGCGAAACCTATCGCTGCCGTGATGACGCGCACCGTGTCGGCGGCCGGCATGGATTGGGGCGTGCTGTCGGCTGCGGGCGTGCTGACGATCGTTCCCGGCGCGCTCGTGATCTACTTCGTGCGCAACTACATCGCGAAGGGCTTCGCGATGGGGAGAGTGTGATGTTCACGTGGATGTACTGGACGCCCGAGGTGGCGATTTTTTTCGGCTGCATCGTCGTGATGCTGGGCGGCATGACGGTATGGGAACTGTGCTCGCCGACTCATGAACGCAAGGGTTTTCTGCCTATCGCGACGACTCGCGGCGATCGCCTTTTCATCGGCCTGTTGACTGCCGCTTATGTGAATCTCGCGTGGCTTGCGATCAGCGCGGAGGGCTCGAGTTCGTGGCCGGGCTTCATAGCCTCGGTGCTGGTGCTGCTCGCGATCATGTGGAAAGGCTAGCAAGCCGACGCATGCAGCGATGACTGACAACTGCCGGTTCCGCTGATGCCCCCAGCGGGCGCCGACAAGATCGAAGGGGCACGGAAGACACAGGAGAAGACCATGCATCAGAGGAGACGGATCGTCGCGCTGGCAGTGGCAAGTATCGTGTCGGGTGCCTTCGCGAACCAGGCTCTGGCGGGAACGCCCGAGGCGCAGAAATGGGTGGACAGCGAGTTTCAACCCAGCACGCTGTCGAAACAGCAGCAGATGGACGAGATGAAATGGTTCATCGATACCGCGGCGAAACTCAAGTCGCAGGGCGTCAAAGAGATTCATGTCGTGTCGGAAACCATCGACACGCACACCTACGAATCGAAAACGCTAGCGAAAGCGTTCAGCGAAATCACCGGCATTCAGGTGAAGCACGACATCATTCAGGAAGGGGACGTCGTCGAGAAATTGCAGACCTCGATGCAATCCGGCCAAAGCATTTACGACGGCTGGATTTCGGACTCGGACCTGATCGGCACGCACTATCGCTATGGCGTGATCGTTCCGCTATCCGATTACATGGCGGGCGAAGGTAAGGAATACACGAACCCTGGTCTTGACCTGAAAGACTTCATCGGCACGAGCTTCACGACCGCGCCGGACAAGAAGCTCTATCAGCTTCCCGACCAGCAGTTCGCGAACCTTTACTGGTTCCGCGCGGACTGGTTCGCACGCAAGGACTTGCAGGACAAGTTCAAGGCGAAATATGGCTACGAACTCGGCGTGCCGGTCAACTGGTCCGCGTATGAAGACATCGCCGAGTTCTTTACGAACGACGTGAAAACCATCGACGGAGAAAAGGTCTACGGCCATATGGATTACGGCAAGAAAGACCCGTCGCTCGGCTGGCGCTTCACGGACGCGTGGCTTTCCATGGCGGGCGAAGCCGACAAGGGCATTCCGAACGGCATGCCCGTCGACGAATGGGGCATCCGCGTGACGCCTGATGGCTGTCATCCGGTAGGCGCGTCGGTATCGCGCGGCGGCGGCACTAATAGCCCGGCAGCGGTCTACGCGACGACCAAATACATCGACTGGCTCAAGAAATATGCGCCACCGGAAGCGTCGGGCATGACCTTCAGCGAAGCGGGCCCGGTGCCCGCGCAGGGACGCATCGCGCAACAGGTGTTCTGGTACACCGCGTTCACGGCGTCGATGCTCAAGCCGGGCAACGTCACGAATGCGGATGGCACGCCGAAGTGGCGCATGGCGCCCTCCCCGCACGGCGCCTACTGGAAGGAGGGCATGCAAAACGGGTATCAGGACGTCGGCTCATGGACCTTCTTCAAGTCGACGCCGCCGAATCAGCGCGCTGCCGCGTGGCTATACGCGCAGTTCGTGACGTCGAAGAGCGTGTCGCTCAAGAAGTCGATTGTCGGCCTCACGTTCATTCGCGACTCCGACATTCATAGCGACTACTTCACGAAGAACGCGGATAAATACGGCGGCTTGATCGAGTTCTATCGCAGCCCGGCGCGCGTCGCGTGGACGCCGACCGGCAACAACGTGCCCGACTATCCGAAGATGGCGCAACTCTGGTGGAAGAACGTCGGCACTGCTGTCGCCGGTGAGAAGACGCCGCAGGCTGCGATGGATAACCTGGCGAAGGAAATGGACCAGGTGTTGTCCCGTTTGCAGCGGGCGGGGATGAAGGTTTGCGCGCCGGAGCTGAATGCGCAGAGCGATCCGTCGAAGTGGCTGTCCGACCAGCACGCGCCGTGGAAGGCGCTTGCCAATGAGAAGCCGAAGGGGGAAACGGTGAAGTATGAGCAACTGCTGTCGGCGTGGAAGGCGGGTAAGGTGCGGTAGGGGTTTTGGTTTTTGGATTGGCGGCACTTGGTTGTGCCGCCTTTTTTGTGGGTTGCTGGACGGGCGCGGTGGGGCTGGAAGCGGCAGCGACGATTCGATGCGGATGCAATCTCTGACGGCCCTTGATGACCATCAGCCGAAATTCGCGGAATACCGCCTCGTTGTTCTGCTACGACCGTGGTCCGAAGGGCTGAAGCCAACCCGAACCAGCCGTTCCTGACGACGCCGCTTCAATGGCGGCTTGAGAGGGGCTAAGCGGTCATCCGACCAACTGCCATTCGCGTCCCCTGAGTTCATATCTGCGTCAGTGTCCTAAGGACCGCGTCACTCCTTTTGCCAGCCATGAAACGACTTCGTCGACCATCGGATGGTGACGTTCGGTATTCCATACCAAAGCTGCGGTTACGACCATGACCTTCTCTTTAAGAGGCCTCACCACGACATTCTCTGGTGCCAGCTTTCGCATGGTCGCTGGTACCAGCGCTACGCCCTGCCCGCACCCGACATATGCGATCTGCGAGGTGACCGAGCGCACCTCACGAGTGACGTGTGGGGTCAATCCATGTGAACGGCAGACCGACGTCAGCAGGTCGAAGTAGACCGGGCTGACTTGTCGGGAGGACATCACAAGTTGTTCATTCGCCAGCGACTGCAATCGCACCCTGGACAAGGCGGCCAGCGGATGATCCCTCGGAAGCGCTACAGCCAGCCTGTCCTCAGCTAGCGGCAGGGTGGCGATTCCGTTTCCCACCTCGCCATCGACACGGACAAATGCCAAGTCGATCTCGCCCGCTTCCAGTGCGGGGATGGCATCGACGCTATCGATTTCGCGAACGAAGACGGTCAGATGCGGGTGAGCGCGCTTGAGCGCTTCCAGCACGGGTGGCACCGTTTCCAGCATGGCGGAAGTGATAGCACCGACGTGCAGCACGCCGGACTGGCCGGCAGCTACTTCACGGACTACGCGTTCCAGTCGTTCCACCTGCTCCGCGAATTGCCGGACGGCGGGCAATATCGCCGCGCCCGCGGGGCTCAACTGCGTGCCTTGACGCGATCGATAAAAAAGCTGCAGTTTAAGCGACTGCTCAAGAACCTTGATCTGCTCCGTCAGCGGCGGCTGCGACATGTTTAGCCGTTTTGCCGCCCGCCCATAATGCTGCTCCTCCGCGACGGCGAGAAACATCCATAACTGCCTGATCAGCCTGAAATCGATCGTATTGCTCATGCTAGTTCGTTGTCTAAGGGAAGCGAAGTGAATCTCCCATTGTGCCTGTTCTGCAAACAGTATCACTGAGATACGAAATACGAAATTTACATATCAACTTTACAGCGCGAGGATTGCCACACTTCCCTAAGGAACCACCTCGATGAACCCGAAATCCATTCTTGATCGCCTCGCGGCGCTGGACACCAACACGGTTTCCGACGCACTGGACTTTCTCGGTCTGCCCGGTGCGACGTACGGACTGCGTCCGTTGTGGAATTGCCCTAAGATCGTCGGTCGGGCGAGCACCATCCAGCTCGGACCGAAAGCCGATGCCAAGCCGACCGTGCATCTGATTTCGCCGGTCATCGACGCCGTGATCACGGACGACCGCGTACTGGTAATCGCCGGCGGAGCTGAGGGCGTCTCCTGCTGGGGCGACATCCTGGCCAATGCCGCCACCGCAAAGCAGGTCCGCGGATCTGTCATCGACGGCCTGAGCCGCGACATCGACGGCAGTGAGTCGATCGGCTATCCCGTTTTCGGTCGCGGCGTGACGATGATCAGCGCGCGCAACCGCGTGATCCAGATTGATTCGGGTAAGCCTGTCCAGATGGCGGGCGTCACCGTAAGCGAAGATGACTACGTGCTCGCCGACCGCTGCGGCACCGTATTCGTTGCGGCTGCTCGCATCGAGGAAGTGCTGGATCTTGGCGAGCGTATCGCAAGCCGCCAGGATGGCATGGTGGCGGCCGTGCGCGCTGGCCGCCCGGTTGCCGAAGTCATGCACAACAAGGAATTCGAAGCCATCGCTGTGCGGTGATCAGACATCGTTTTTGTGGAATTTCTGAAATGACGAACCCGAAGAAGGCGGGCGCAGAAGATCAGGAACTGGTCGCGCTTTTCGCTGGACTGGATACTCCAGGCGTTTCCGATGCCATGGACAAGCTCGGTCTGCATGGTCAGGCGCTCGGCATCATGCCGCTGGCGAACTATGCGAAGGCCGTGGTGGGGCCTGCATACACTGTCAAATACGTACCCGCAAGCAATCCGCCCGGCACGGTCGGCGACTTCATCGACGACGTGGCGGAAGGCGATGTCATCGTGCTCGACAACGACGGCCGCACGGACTGCACGGTCTGGGGCGACATCATGACCCAGTACGCGGGGCTGCGCGGCATCGCGGGCACGGTAATCGCGGGCGTCTGCCGCGATGTCAACAAGGCGCTCGGCGACAACTATCCGCTGTTCACGGCAGGCCGCTTCATGCGCACCGGCAAGGACCGCGTGCAGGTCGAGTCGGTGAACTTGCCGATCGGGATTGGCACAGCTCGCGTCGCGTCGCGTGACATTGTAGTGGCTGACGCGAATGGCGTTGTCATCGTACCGCGCGGCCGCGCACGCGAAGTCGCGCAGATCGCCCGCGAGATAGAGGAAGTCGAATCGCACATCCGCAAACAGATAGCCCATGGCAAGTCGTTGGGCGATGCGCGTGCCGCACTCGGCTATCACACGCTGCAAACCAAAGGCTAACCATGACCATCGTTCAATCCTACGATCAGCCTCTGCTGGAGCAAGCCCGCAGACTGGGTACGTCCACGCTATTCGAAGCATCAGGTCTTTCCACAAGTGCAGTCGATCCGGCCATCCGCACGGCGTGGCCTGGCGCGTCGGTCGCGGGTGCGGCGTATCCGCTCGAATGCTCGCCCGGCGACAACCTCTCGATCCATATCGCAATGGAGAGAGTACCGCGCGGCAGCGTGCTTGTCATATCGACCGGGGGCTTTGTTGCCGGCTACTGGGGCGAGGTGCTGACGGTCGCGGCGGAAGCAGCCGGCGTCGTCGGTCTGGTTATCGATGGCGGTGTTCGTGACGTCGCGGCTCTGACCGCGCGACGCTTCCCGGTGTTCACTCGCGGCGTCTGCATGCGCGGCACGGTCAAGGCGAGTTCGCCATCGGTCGGGCAGCCGATCAACATCGCGGGAACACCCGTGGCGGCTGGCGATCTGGTTGTCGCGGACGATGACGGCGTGCTCGTGATCCCCGCTGCACACGTTGGAGAGACTCTGTCGCAGGGGCAAGCTCGTGCAGACAAGGAAGCGAAGATGATGGACGCGCTACGTGAAGGCCGCAGCACGCTGGAATTGATGGGACTCACGAACTGGAGGGAGCAGCAATGACCGCGCCGACTGAAGGTCTGAATCGTTTCCTTGCCGCTGCACGCCCGTCGGCGACCTACAAAGTCATGGATCGCGTCGCAGCACGGCGGGCGAGCGGCGCTACTGTGATCTCTTTGAGCGCCGGCGAGCCAGACTTCAACACGCCCGAGCATGTTTGCGACGCGGGCGTCGCAGCAATCCGCGCGGGCCATACGCGTTACACGCAGGTGGCTGGACTGCGCGCGCTGCGCGAAGCGATTGCCACTAAGTTCCAGCGCGAAAACGGTCTCGACGTCGACTGGCGCCATACGCTCGTCTGCAGCGGCGGCAAGCAGGTAATCTTCAATGCGCTGGCCGCGACGCTTAACGAAGGCGATGAAGTCATCGTACCGGCGCCGTACTGGGTGAGCTACCCGGAAATCGTGCAACTGTGCGGCGCGCAGTCCGTGCTCGTTTCGTGCGAGGCCGACAGCGGCTTCAAACTCACGGCCGATGCATTGCAGGCCGCGATCACGCCGCGCACGCGCTGGCTGATCCTGAACTCGCCGTCGAATCCGACCGGCGCGGTCTACAGCCGCGCCGAACTGCAGGCGCTGGCCGAAGTGCTGCTCGCGCATCCGCAGGTGCTGGTACTGTCCGACGACATCTATGAGCATCTGATTTTTGACAACCTCGAATTCTTCACTATTGCCCAGGTCGAGCCCCGGTTGCACGAGCGTGTCCTGACGATGAACGGTGTGTCGAAGGCGTACGCGATGACGGGCTGGCGCATCGGCTTTGGCACCGGCCCCGGATGGCTTATCGAAGCGATGGAGAAGTTGCAGGGCCAGCAGACGTCCGGAGCGTCGACGATTTCGCAATACGCGGCGTTAGCCGCACTGACAGGGCCGCAGAACTCCATCGAGCATTCGCGCGTGGCATTCCAGCGCCGGCGCGATCTGGTAGTCGACCAGATCAACCGCGCTCCTGGCTTGCACTGCGCAGTGCCGCAAGGCGCGTTCTACGTGTTCGCATCCTGCAAAGGCCTGATCGGCAAGACCACGCCGTCGGGAGTCCGTCTGGATAGCGACGAAGCCGTGGTCAACGCGCTGCTCGACGAGATGGGCGTTGCGACCGTGCATGGGAGTGCATTCGGTCACGGACCTTACTTCCGCATTGCGTATGCGCTCGATGACGAGTCGCTCTTGCGCGCGTGTACAGCCATTCGGGACTTCTGCCGGACACTGACAAACTGTAAGCGGTAATTCCTCCGCATCTGGCGAACCCACCTGAGGAGGGTCAAGCTTGTGTCCGCAACTACAACTTGCGGACGCAAACATGACCCCAGACGATCTTGATTTCCTTCCTCTCAAAGTCACGCATATCGATGAAGGCGGCCGGCGCTGCTTTGATCCAGAGGACAAGCGCCGGCTGATCGAGGCGTGCCGAAGACCAGGCGCGTCTGTGTCCGGGCTGGCCCTCAAGGCTGGCGTGAACGCCAACCAGTTGCGCAAATGGGTCCAGCGCGAGCGCGGACCAGAGTGCCGCCGCACGGAGAAGCCTCTTGACGTCCGCGTGCCGGCGTTCGTACCGGTCGTAGAGCTCGCGCCTTCCGGGGCGGCGACGTCCGAAGCCTTGCCAGCCTCAACGCGACGCGAAGCAATGCGGCCCTCGCACCGCACGCCGTTGCCCTCACGCCTGGTGGCGCAGTTGCCCAACGGGGTGAGTCTTGAACTTGAATGTGGCCAACAGGATACGGCGCTGCTCACAGCAATGATCGACGCGTTGAGGAGTCGCTGATGCTGCGCTTCGCCGATGACCTGAGGGTCTACCTCTACCGCGAGCCGATCGACTTCCGTTGTGGCATCAATACCCTTGCCGCCCTGGTTGAGGACTCGATGCAGATGGACCCGCTCGCCCACGCCGTGTATGCGTTCCACAACCGCAAATGCGATCGCATCAAGCTCCTGCTGTACGATCGCACCGGATTCTGGCTGCTGCTGCGTCGGCTTGAGGAAGACCGTTTCGTGTGGCCGCGACGACATCAGGAGGTGATCGAACTGACGACCCAGCAGCTTCACTGGCTGCTCGATGGTATCGACATCGACGCGCTTTGCCGTCATCCTGTGCGCCATTACCAGCACGCCAGCTAGCCCGGTGCGTTGCACGTAAACAACGGGAGGTGCGCCTTTTACGAATTTAGGTAAACCTACGACGCGCCGCGCTTCGCTACCCTGGAGCGCATGAAGAATGCACCCGACCTCAAGCACGTACCTACGGGCGTTCAGGGCTATATCCACGCCCTCGAGGCGCGTGTAGCCGACGACGCGAAACACATCGACGAACTGAACCAGCGCGTAGAGCAACTTGAGGAACAGGTCCGCCTGCTGCAGGCCGAGCGTTACGCACCGAAAAGCGAAAAACGCAAGGATCGCGTGTTTGATGAAGCCGAGCAGATGGCACGGACCGAACCCTGCGACGAGGACGATGAGGGAGCCCAGCCCGCGCTGCCCGTCACCGGATTGCCCCCGGCCAGCCAGCCTGAACGACGCAAGGCCGGACGCAAGCCATTGCCCGCCTACCTGACGCGTGAACCAATCGAATACGATCTGCCGGAAGACCAGCGCGGCTGTCCCTGTTGCGGCAATCTGATGCATCGCATCGGCGAGGACGTCAGCGAACAGCTGCACGTCGAGGTCAAATGGACGGTCCGTAAAAACATACGTTCCAAATGGGCCTGTCGGCATTGCGAGCGGCACGCCGAACATACTCCGGTCGTGCTTGCGCCGATGCCGGTTCAGCCAATCCCGGGCAGCCATGCGGACGCATCGGTGATCGCGACGGTCGCGACCGCGAAGTACGTCGACGGCATGCCGTTGTACCGGATGCAGGAGGCGCTCGCACGCTGGCAGATTCCGGTGAGTCGCGGCACGCTCGCCCATTGGGTCATTCGCCCCAGCGAACTGCACTACGGCCGCCTGTACGACGCGCTGCAAAAAACGTTGCTGTCGCAACCGCTGATCCACGGTGATGAAACAACCGTGCAGGTACTCAAAGAGCCCGGCAAGTCCGCGTCGAGCAAGAGTTACATGTGGTGCTACCGCAGCGCGCAGGACTGCGCTGAGCCCGTGGTGTTGTTCGAGTATCAGCCGGGACGCGGTCAGGAGCATCCGAAGAAGTTTCTGGGCGACTACAGCGGCATGCTGATGAGCGACGGCTACAGTGCCTGGCGCACGCTCAAAAAGGCAACGCACTTCGGATGCATGGCGCACGCGCGCAGGCTGTTCGTCAAGGCGGACAAAGCGGCTACGAAAAAGACGGACTCTGGCAAGCAGAAGATGCCGAACGCTCGCGTGGCGAAGGCGCTTGAGTACTTCCAGGCCCTATACCGCGTTGAGGCACTGGCCAAAGGCGATCTGCCCGCCGGCCA